>CANSUS010000011.1 GCA_947650155.1 uncultured Lachnospiraceae bacterium | reverse complement strand
ATCTTTCGGTACTTGATAATATCATTTTCCCTGCGGTAAAATCAAAAAAGAATACAGAGAGCCGCAGGCAGACCGAGGAGCGTGGCAGAGCGCTCATGCGCAGGCTCGGCATCGACAGCGTGGGCGGCAACGACATCAACGAGGTGTCAGGCGGACAGCTTCAGAGGGCCTGCATCTGCCGCAGTATGATAAACAATCCCAAGATGATCTTTGCCGATGAGCCCACAGGCGCTCTCAACCGCGCAAGCTCTGATGAGGTTATGAACGAGCTGCTCTCCTTAAACCGTGACGGTACGACTCTCATGTGCGTGACACACGATGCGAAGGTTGCCGCTAAGTGCAGCAGGGTGCTTTACATTGTGGACGGCAGTATCGTCGGGGAAAAAGAAATGGGACATTTTGACGGCGGTGATAAGGAGCTTCGTGACCGTGAAAGAGAACTGAACAACTGGCTTATGGAACAGGGCTGGTGATACTTGCTAAATCTATGCTGATATGGTACAAGACTTGTAGGAGGTAATCTTATGACCGATATTCTGATAGTAGAAGACGACAAGGAACTGGCTGACTTGCTGACGGACTTCCTGCGTGACGAGGGCTATACTGTGTCAAGCGTGGCTGGCGGAGAGCGTGCCATACAGCTTTTTGAACGATATGGCGCAAGGCTTGTGGTGCTTGACATCAATCTTCCCGATGTGAATGGCTTTGCGGTCTGCTCCAAGCTACGGGAAAATGCGGATACTCCTATACTGATCGTAAGTTCAAGGACGGGTAAGGAGGATAAGCTGAACGGCTTTGGACTCGGTGCTGATGATTATATTGAAAAGCCCTATGACATTGATATTCTTATCGCTAAGATCAAGGGGATATTCAAACGGCGGTATCAGCGTGATACATTGTCGGCGGACGGTGTGACACTCAATCTTGCAGATAAAACGGCGGTCATCGACGGAAAGCCTGTAGAACTGCCTGCAAAGGAATTTGACCTGTTGGCGCTTCTGATTGAGAATCAGGGCAAATCTCTGAAAAAAGAGTACCTGTTTGACACTGTCTGGGGCAGCGACAGCGATTCGGAGCTGCAAACGCTCCATGTGCATATCAACCGCCTACGCCAGAAGCTCGGCGATGATCCTAAGAATGCAAAGCGTTTGCTTACTGTCTGGGGTGTGGGGTATAAGTTTGTATGAAGGCTTTCAGTAGACTGTGCATTGTAGTGATAATTGTATTTTTTTTGCTGACGGCGGTATTGAATTTGTTTCTTGTGGGAGCAAAAGACAGAAATGAAGGCATTTATCGTGTGGAAGCCAAACGGCTTGCAGATGAGATAGCGGAAACAGGCAATTATGATCTTGAAAAATATCCCCACATTACGGGCGTGATTGGGGCCGATGACGGCAAGCTGTACACCTCCGATGAGCATTATCTGATCATAGAAGCGGGCGGTACGCTGTATCGTGTGGAGTATACTGTCGGAAACGGACGGCACAGCATTATGGCGGTAAACTGTGTATTGGGTGTGCTGTTTTTGTTGATAATTGGCCTTTTGTATTATATCCGGGGGCATATCATCGTGCCGTTCGGCAGACTGAACGATGTTCCGCAGGAACTTGCAAGAGGCAATCTTGCTGTTCCGATACCGGAGGAAAAAAGCCGTTTCTTCGGTAAATTCACATGGGGCGTAAATCTTTTGCGTGAGAGTATCGAGGACAGCCGCAAAAAAGAAATCACGATGCAGAGGGACAAAAAACTTTTGCTGCTCGCCCTTTCCCACGACATCAAAACTCCTTTGTCGGCGATCAAGCTCAATGCAAGGGCACTTGCCAGAGGATTATACAAGGACGAAGGAAAACGACGTGCTGCTGCTGAGAGCATTAATACCCGTGCAGATGAGATAGAGCGTTTTGTCAGCGAGATCACAAAGGCGGCAAGCGAGGACTTTATGAGCTTTGAGGTCACACGGGGAGAGGCTTTTTTAAGCGTTATCATCACAAGAATAGAGGCGAGATACGCTCCCCAGCTCGCCATGTCGGGAACGGAGTTTGCGATTCAGAAATATGATGACTGCATTCTTTCCTGCGACCCCGACCGCCTTGCAGAGTGTTTGCAAAATCTGATTGAAAATGCGATCAAATACGGTGACGGCAGACGAATTGAAATCAGCTTTGATAAAATGGATGGCTGTGAGCTTATCACGGTATCCAATACAGGCTGTACGCTTGAAGCGAAAGAACTGCCACAGATATTCGAGAGCTTTCATCGTGGAAATAATGCGGACAAGGTGCAGGGCAATGGGCTTGGACTTTTTATCTGCCGCAGGCTGATGGGGATTATGAATGGAGAGGTATATGCTGATATTCGTGATGAATGCTTCTATATAACGCTTGTTGTAAAATTGGCGTAAAGTGACAGCTGCTTGCTTTGGGGTGAAAATCGTAATCTTCATGTAGAACAGGGCTGTACGGGCTTCATGCACTGCGGAAGCCAGATTTTGTTTTGCATCATTCATGGAATTTTTATAATGACCTGTGCGCCCTTTGTCTTATCAGAATTTTTCAATATGAGCTGTCCGTTATGCTGCTTAATAATGCTGCTCGTAATATATAGTCCCATACCGAAGTGCATATTTGAGGTTCGGCTCTTATTCCCCATGAAGAATTGTTCCTGTGCATGATGTAGGGCTTCCGGCGTGAAGCCGCTTCCCTCATCTATTATAGAGATTTGTAGAAAGTGGTCCGACTTTTGCACCTCTACATAGACTGTCCCTTTTGGTGGAGAGTAATCTATCGCATTGCCTATCACATTCATAATTGCCCGTTCCAGTAGTAATTTATCCGCTTTGAAAGTTCCTAAATTTGCCCCTGTTTCCATGCATAAACAAATTTCTTTTGTAAGGCATAATGAATTTGCCTGCGCTTCAATCTGTTCCATATAATCAGCTATATCAAATTCTTCCAAATTGAGCTGATACCCGGCTACTGTCCGGGATATATCAATCAGCGTCCTAATATAAACGCCCATTTGCCCGGAGCTTTCCGTAATATACCCCGCATATAACCGCTGTTCGTCATCAAGCTCTGTTTCGCTTATCAAGTCGATATTTCCTTGAATGACAGTTAAAGGCGTTTTCAAATCGTGAGCAAGTGCCGCTATCTGCTCCTTTTGTAATTGTTCCGCACTCCATTGTTTCTCTAAAGATAATTTCAAGTTATTTTTCATATCAGAGAAAGAACATAACACATCTTCAAATTCTTTGATTTTTGAGTGTCCCACCTCAAAATCAAGATTTTGTTCTGCCACTTTTTCTGTTGCTTCAAAAAGTGGGGAGAGCTGCGCCCGCATATTTTTTGCAAACTTCGCTGTTAATATCACGCAGACCGCGATACAGTTTATCCCCATGAGGATATATAGCAGAATTTCCGGTGAGGGAAAATGATGATAGAACCATTCATTTATAAACTGTGAGCCAATGTAATATTGAAGCACCACATATTCATTTTCGCGGGTAACAAATAGATACTGCTTGTTGAGGTTTTCGTTTATCTTTCCAGATAGGGCATACTCCATAGCCCTGTCTAAATCTTCGCCCTCTAAAGACGTTTCCCGCATTTGATAATTCTTATCCAGTACGAGGTATTTGCACCCCATAGGAAGCTGTACATCTGTTAAATCCGGCGTTGCGGCAATAATGGGAACAAGATTTTTTGCGCTGCGTTCTGAATAATCCGCATAAGTAATAAAGCCCATTCTGGTTCCGGCAAGGATAAGACTAAATGGAATAGCTACCGAAACCATTAGCCCAATCAGCAGCATACATAAAAATTTCCAAAAAGACGCTTTCAATGATGTTGGCTTTTTTATTCCCATTTGTACCCTATCCCCCAAACTGTCGCTATCGGCTGAATATCCAATTTGCTTAATTTCGCCCGGATATTTTTGATATGAGTGGAAATAGTAGAATTATCGCTGTCGCCCTCCAAGCTGAAAACAGCTTCATAAATCTGTTCTTTTGAAAATACCTGTCCTTTATTTCTTGCAAGGTATTCACAAATCAGATATTCACTTTTTGTTAGGGGAATGGGTGTATCATCTACCCGCAGCTCCTTTGCGGACAAATCAATTTTTATCCGTTCAAAGGTAAGGGCGGTATGCCGTTCCCTGTGTTCCCGGCGTAAGTGGGCATTTACCCTTGCCCGCAGCTCCGCAATGCGGAATGGTTTTGTCAGATAGTCGTCTGCTCCCAAGCCAAGCCCGAATGTAATATCATTTTCCATTGTCTTAGCTGTCAAAAAGAGAATAGGACAGTCCACCAATGAACGGATTTTATTGCAATAAGAAAATCCGTCCATATCCGGCATCATAATATCCAGTATAATCAAATCGTATCTGTTCAGCTTATCCAGCGGAACCTGTGTGGCAGACGTATAGACAGTAACGAAATGTCCGTCTTTTTGCAGCCCATTTTTCACAAGCTCTAAAATAGACCTCTCATCATCAATCATAAGGATTGCTGCCATAATATCGCCTCCTTTCGCTGCTCTTTTCGTAGTATAGCATAGTCCGCAAGGGTAGAAAAGCGGTCGTTTCTGCTCTGTATCCTTGAAGTCAAAGACCGTATTGGTGTCTTTGATATTTTCTTTTCTAACAGCTTTGTGATACCCTCCGTTTACTCATAATTTTTCCGTCCCTCCCAATGAGAAAACCATGTCAGGACAAGTAATAAGCAGCCTATTGTCAATAAAGCAATCAATATCCATTCTGTCCTATGGGTTAAAATCCTGTTGTTCATAATATCTTCTACCCAATCCATTGACCAGGCAAACGGAATATACCGCCATATGCCGTTTAATTCAATATTGCTATACAGAATACTCTGCAAGCTTTCAAATACGCCACAAAACAGAGAGATACCCAGACCAAATTTAAAACTGAGGAACAAGTGAAAGATATAAATAATCAAATTGTAAAACGCCATTCCAGCGGCCGCCTGTGCTAACGTTCCAAGCTGTACTGTATCAACTATCCCCAAAAAATAAATTCCTAACATAAAGAATACAAACAGGCCAAGCAATGCCAATATTCCCATACTATATAAAACAATTAATTTTGCAAGTACAATCCCCGGCCGGTTAGGCGCTGCAAGCAATATCTGAAAGTGGGAGGCTTTTTCTTCCAACAGAATATTTATACCAACGACAACGCTTATCAGTAAAGGAAAAAAAGTTGCCGTAATCTCTAATATAAGTTTGAGCTTTTTATCACCCGCTGTATTGCTATACATGGAATAGTAAGAAACAAATAGCAATGCGCCTATAACCGGCAGACAAAAATGAATTGCCGCAAATGGCGTATGTTTAATTTTCACTAATTCAGAATGAACTGCGCCAATAACGCTCATTTATTTTACCTCCCATCTTGAAAAATCTTTTGCGTTAATAAAAGATAAAACAACAAATAAAATCATAGACAATAAAATGGAAATAGGAATATTGACCGAAAAACCACAATTTCCCGAATAAGTCCCATTTAATTGAATCCCCATAAGCGGCTCTGCCAATTTTGCCGCCCAACAATATGGTACGAACCACCATGCTATTGTATTTCCTAGTGCGGCAGCAGTAGATAGAACAATCCCAAGTATTGTATTTAGCACAACCGGCACAAATATTCCCATTTTGCGTGTGAGATACAGGCACAATGGAATCTGCCAGATAGATACAAGGATAATCCCTATACTGCCTGTTATGCTTCGCCAGACGGAGTATACTGCTATTGCCGGAGAAATGATATTACTGATAGAGATTAACATTGCTAAAAATAATGCTGTGATAAGCAGCTTTTCAATTAGGATGATACTTTTCGCTGCTTCAAATTTTGAAAGATTTATAGGCATAGAAAATACAGAATAATATTTTCCTGCGCTTTCCTCTTTACGGTGTGATAGTAAACAAAAAACTGCAATTGCGCCTGGAAGCAAAAACGAATACCACCAGTAAAGGGTCATGTACTGGAAACCGGTAAATCCCCCTATAAGCCATGCAAGGATAGCCGTAATTGACGGAATGATAAAAATCAATTTATTTGATATTGTCCTTTTAAATTTTAAATGTTCTGCTTTCAAATAGTTCATGCCTTAACCCTCCCGGTGGTTGTTTTTAACAACGTCCATAAAAAGTTGTTCCAAATTCTCGTTTGCGTTCAGTTTCCCTTCATAACCCAGAACACCGCCCGCAATAATACCAATATGGTCAGCTATCTGCTGTACTTCGGATAGAATGTGACTGGACAGAATAACCGTAATCCCTTTTGCCGGAAAAGAACGGATAAGCTCTCTAAGTTCTTCAATCCCAACCGGATCAAGCCCGTTGGTTGGTTCATCAAGTATGAGCAGCTCCGGATTGTTCAGTAATGCAATCGCAATTCCAAGACGCTGTTTCATCCCAAGAGAAAACTGTCCGGCTCTTTTCCTGCCTGTTTCCGTCAGCCGGACGATTTGCAGCACTTCGCCAATCCGCTTATCTGTCAATCCTAAAATAGTAGTCCTTACTTTCAGATTTTCATAGGCGGTCAAATTTTCATAAAGCGGCGGCATTTCAATCAATGCCCCGATATGGTTTAAGTCGCTGCGCTTCCATGTGTGACCGTTAAATTCAATGCTTCCGGAAGTCGGCTTTAAAATGCCTGTAATCATTTTAAGCGTTGTGGATTTTCCGGCTCCGTTCGGTCCCAATAGTCCATAGACGGAATTTTTTTCAATGTTCAGCGATATGTTGTTTACAGCCGTCTGCCCGCTGAAAGATTTGCAGAGGTTTGTTGTTTTTAAAATCATTGCCATATTTGTACTGTCCTTCCTTTCTTTTGACTATGAGAAAAGGATAACTGCTATTTTTGAAGATTTCATAAAGATTTTGGTTCTTATTTTGGGAACGGCGGATTCCAATAGAAAACCGGATTGTTGTTTTATCTTGTCAGTCGCATTATAATAATGTCAGCCGGTTAGCCGGCGGAATTGACTATGTTTGAAAAAATCGTATGGCAGGTGCTGTAAAATGAGCGGAATTTTAATTATTGAAGATGATATGACGATTAACGGGCTTTTACGAAACATAATTGAAAAAACAGGATACATTGCTGATAGTGCCTATAATGGTACAGACGGGCTTGCGATGGGCTTACATGAAGATTATAACCTTATATTGTTAGATTTGATGCTGCCGGGAAAAGCTGGTGAGGAAATCATTAGAGAGCTTCGCAAAGCCCGTACAACCCCGATTATCATACTGTCGGCTAAAGGCGAAATACATGACAGGATAAAACTGCTTCGGCTTGGGGCAGACGATTATATAACAAAACCATTTGATATTGATGAAGTCCTTTTGCGGATTCAGGCGGTGCTCCGCAGGACTGCATATCAGGACAATAACGAAATTGTTTTCCATGAGCTTATCATAAAGCCGGATTCCAAACGTGTCTTTATAAATGATATGGAACTTGCCTGTACTGCGACGGAATATGTCATATTGGAGCTGTTGATGAAAAATCCGGACAGAATATTTTCAAAGCGTACCCTGTACGAGACTGTGATGGGAGAGGACTATTTACAGGAAGATAATACAATGAATGTACACATAAGCAATCTTCGCCGGAAAATAGCAAAGCACACGAATCAAAAATATATTGAAACGGTATACGGCATGGGGTACCGGCTGATCAGGTAAAAGGCATAAACTTTAGATTTTCTTTAAGTTTTGTGAAGAATCCTCTTAATATTGCCCTGTATGATTGTTTTTGGAGGTGATAAGATTAAAAATGGAAAATGAAATTTTGCAGACAAGAAATATTGTGAAGTCCTATCGTCATTTCAAAGCTCTGGACGATATTTCCATTACTTTGAAAACAGGGCATATTTATGGATTTATTGGGGAGAACGGCGCGGGCAAGACCACACTGATGAGAGTGCTGGCGGGGCTGTCTTATCCGACAAGCGGTGACTTTTCGCTGTATGGGAAGAACAGACCGCGTGACATTCTGAAAATGCGCAGGCAGATCGGCAGCACCATTGAAGCGCCTGCCCTTTATCCGGAATACTCCGCTTACCGTAATTTGGAATTACAGCGTATCCTGATCGGTAATCCCGACAAGGAAATATGCGATGAGCTGCTCGGAATGGTGGAGCTGACCGAGTTTAAGGATCAGAAGGTAAGAAAGTTCTCAATGGGCATGAAACAGAGACTCAGCATAGCAATGGCCCTTGTAGGAAGACCGAGACTGCTTATACTGGATGAGCCGATAAATGGTCTTGATCCTAAAAACATATCAAAACTGCGCAGTTTGCTCAAAAGGCTGAATGAGGAAAATGATGTAACGCTGTTTCTGTCAAGTCATATCCTGAATGAGCTTTATCTGTTGGCCACTGATTATTTTATGATTCACAAGGGGAAGATAATCGAGTCGCTCACCCAGGATGAACTTGATGAAAAATGCCGACAGTACATAAAGATAAAGACATCCGAGCTGCCGAAATGTATCACCGTCATCGAAAAGGGGGTTCATGATGCGCAGTATTCAGTCATTGATGATGAAACCCTGCACCTGTTCTCGTATACTGACAGGGTGGAGAGCATAGCAAAGCTTCTTATGGAAAATCATATTGTCACTAAGGAATTTTCAGTTACGGAGCAAAGCCTTGAAGAATACTTTCTTGGTATCACGGGAGGTGACAGCAATGCATAAATCAGTTAATAGTTGAAGAATATAAAGCGAAAAGATTTATTATCATGTATCTTGCGGCGGCAGTTCTTGCAGCAGCAGGATTTTTCCTCGGATTTCTTAAACTTCCGGAAAAGCTGGATACGGCAGCGGTGTTTTCTTTATCGATTTGCGATACCTCTTTTATGTTTATCGTTTCACTTGTTGCAGCCTGGTTTGCAGGAAATGATTTTCTAAACCGAACGATACATAATGAAATAAAAATTGGATACAGTCGTTTTTCAGTACTCATTGCAAGAACTATTACAACCGTTATCATGGCAGTACTGCTTCATTTGACCTATGTCTTCGCAACTGTTCTCGGATTTTCTATTAAATACAGGTTTGACAGCAGTATATTTTCTGTTACAGATTTTGTCTGGCTGCTGGTAGTCATGCTGCAGATATGTGCCAATATCTGTATCGTTATGTTTATTGTTTTTGCCTTCAGAAAAGTGACGACGGGAATAGCAGTAACGGTTGTTTTCAGCTTTGTGTCCTGCAATATTCTTAGAAACTTCTTCAGCAAAAGCATTTTCAGGCTGACTTGTTTTAGTCTTGCACAAACGAACGACAACAGAACACTTGCACTATCGGCGGTGTTTGCAGCAGCGGTGATCGTTATTTCACTGACGGCAGCACACTTTGTTTTCAGAAAAGCCGAAATAAAATAAGGAGATGATACAGCGGTGGAATATTTGATTATCTTAATACTTTTTGCCGCTGTCGTTTTTTGGGCGGGAAAATATTACGGGTTGAAGAAACAGTTAAAGGCTGTTTCCGCACAGCTGAGGGAGGAAACAAATTCTCTTGTGACGGTTGCGTTTATAGACAGCGATGTGGAGGCAGTCGCATTAGAAATGAATAGGCTGCTTGAAAAAATACGTCAGACAATTATCAAAAGCAATGCATCATCTGCGGCATTAAAATCTTCCATAGCGGATATATCCCACGATATGAAAACGCCGTTAACGGCAGTCATTGGATATTTGCAGCTGGCCCAAAGAGAATGTAACGATGAAAAAACAAAAGAACTCATAAAGATATGTCTGGAGCGGGCGCATTATTGCAATTCATTAATTAATGATTTTTTTGAGCTGTCTGTACTTGAATCGCAGGGCTGTGTTCCAAAGCTGGAAAATGTAGACGTGGCAGGAATGATTTGCGAGCAGATACTTGCCAATTATCCTGTTTTTGAAGGTAAAAGCATAACGCCGCATTTTGAAGATTCAGATCAGCCGGTTATCGTTTCCGCAGACGCTGCCCTGTTGAACAGGGTAATCCAGAATTTGATTTCAAACGGTATAAAATATACAAGCAAAGATATATTCTTTCGTATTTTTCAGGAAAACGGGCGGGTAACCATAATCGTGTCTAATCCGATAAACACTTATGTTAATGCTGCCCGGATATTTGACAGATTTTATACACAGGATAAATCAAGAAGTAAAGGAAGCGGTATTGGACTTTATCTATGCAGACAATTTATAGAAGCTATGGGAGGAAGTATCAGCGCAGAAATTGACAGGAACTGCTTGTCCATAAAAGTAACGCTTCCTTCCGCATCATTTCGTGTATAGATGGTAAGTATATAAATTAAGGGGTTGCTGGAAACAGGGGGATCGGAGATCATATAGTTATTGCAGGAACAGTTGTCGTCCCGCCGGAACACTTGCTAAATTGTTCATACCGTGGCATAATATGGACAAAAGGATTAAGGATTATCTCTATGAAAAAAATCATTAAAAACGCTATAGTTATCTTTTCATTTCTCATATTAGGAATTTCCACGGCGCTATTAGTATATGTGCACTTTTTTGCAGCAGGTGACAATGATCTTTCCGGCGAGTGGACGGCAAAACTGGATATGTCAAAGCAGGCGGCAGTCACTGCTCTTGACTGGCTGCAGGACATAGAAGCCGTATCTGTTTCGCTGGAAGATATGGAGTCCTGTATGCAGGATTTAAACATTCGGGTTTATATGATGATGGAGCAGACAGAACGTGGCAGGGGAACTTTTCAATGTCAGATCCTCCCGGAAAGTTATGATGCCTGCAATCAGGCCGCCTATGAAGCATTTGCCGCGAGTTTTCGGGAACTTTTGGGAGAACGGCTTCGTATGGCGGGGTATGCGGGCGATACAGATCAGGAAGCAGTGGAGGCTCTTGTGCTTGAGACTTTCGGAATGTCATCCGTTTCCTATCTGATGACCTGTGGACCGGTTCTGCTTCCTCCTTTGGAAGAACTGCAGGCACAATTTGATGGCAGCGGCGTTTATGAGAATGCCGACGGCATTCTCATCAGACAGTTTGCAGCGGCTGATATAAAGGAGGAAAACTATATCAGAAAGGATGCCAGCCTTATTTTATTAGGAGAAGCCGATTCTGTATCTTCCGGTCTTTCTTTCAATCATTATCCCTTAATATATACTTTGACATCCTCCCCCGCCAATTACCATTTGGAGTCGGAGAAGCAGGAGGTACAATGAAAGCAATTTTACAGAAAATCGTTCCTATTATGTTGTCTGTCCTTCTCATATGTTTCGTTTTGCCAATCAAGGTGTCTGCGGGATTTGGAATTCCCGGAACCTGTCAGGTACAGGCGGATGCCGGCGCCGCAGGCACCGTTAAAATGTTGGATTATGACTATGCCCACAATTCTTATCTTTCTTTGAGGGACATAGCTATGGTTTTGAAAGATACGGACAAATCATTTTCTCTGGAAATCACAAAAAATTCTGTTTTTCTGACTCCGGGAGGCGTTTATACGCCTGTGGGGACAGAAAACATTCTCTGGGAAGAAGAGGAAAATCCGGATGTTTCTCTGAGAAGAAATGAATTTGAAGTAAACGGGCAGAAGGTACTTTATTATACTATGCTTATGAAGCTGCCTTCCGACGATTATGATTGTTTTATGATGGCTGCAGATCTGGCCATGCTCATGGATATGAACATCTCTGTTTCTGACACAGGCACTCTGCAAATCCATACACAGGAACCTTTTAGCGTTTCTCCTTCCATGCTGGAACAGACGGGATATTTTTACGGAGTCAACAGTGTGCTGGCAGGGGATGCCACTACCGGAGAAATCTATTACCAATATCAGTCAGATGTTTCCTATCCTATAGCCAGTACTTCCAAACTGATGACCTGTCTTTTGACGATGGATGCCATTGCGGCAGGACAAATCAGCCTGGAAGAATCCGTGACAATATCCGATGCCGTTGAACTGCTGGCGGTTTCCAATGACGGGGTAATTCCTTTAGAGGCAGGAGGGCAGATTACGGTACAGGATCTGCTGCTTGGTCTTCTTTTACCATCCAGTAATGAGTGTGCGCTGTGCCTGGCTGAGAGGATTGCCGGATCGGAAGAAGCTTTTGTTCAAATGATGAATGAAAAAGCACGGGAACTTGGACTTTCTCAGGCCGTTTTTTTCAATAGCAATGGTCTGCCTTCCTATACGGAAGAGGCGATCCCTTCCAAACGTCAGAATCGTATGAGCGCAGAGGATATGTTCCGGCTGACATCCTATCTTTTGAAGGTTTATCCTCAGATTACGGACATCACTTCTCAAAAAGAAGCGGTTTTGCAGTCGATTGACTTTGAAGTGCGCAACAGCAATCCGCTTTTGTATAATCTGGAAGGGGTTACAGGCTTAAAAACAGGGACTACCAATAAAGCCGGCGCATGTCTGGTTACTTCTCTGACTGTAGGGGATGGCGCCGGAGCGCATGATCTGGTCGTTGTTGTTTTGGGGACGGAGGATTCCATAGAAAGGGGAAGGGTATCGGGACTGCTTTCCAGATATGCCCTGCATACTTTTTACGAGGGTGTGGAAGGATCGGAAAACGGAACTTCAAAGTCTTTGCCTGTACATGCTGAAGCGGCAGTTGAGTATATCATCCGAAATACAAATAAACGCTGATACCGAAAACTGCATAATCACTGCTATTTGACACATACTATCTCCAATATCAGTGTGAGAAGTACTTCTGACTGCTCAAAGGAATGGAGGTTACAATGGAGTCGATTTGGACGGCAGAAACAAAAATCCGAAAGAGAGAGTCTCTTCCGGGGGACAGGGATGTACAGGCAGTGGTGATTGGGGCAGGGATCGCAGGAATATTGACGGCATATTACTTAAAGCAGGCGGGAATAGATACGATTGTTTTGGAAGCGGACAGGATTGGAAGCGGACAGACGAAAAATACAACGGCAAAGATCACATCGCAGCATGGACTGATTTATGATAATCTGATTCAGACTTTCGGAAAGCGGATGGCACAGCATTATGCACAGGCAAATGAAAACGCTGTTTCAGAATATGAAAATCTGATTCTGGAAAAAAAGATTGCATGCGACTTTGTCAGATGCCCGGCATATCTGTATTCTGAAAAAGAAGAGACGCGTTTAAGACGGGAAGCGGAGGCGGCAGAGACGCTTGGCATAGCGGCTTCTTTTGAAAGGACAAGTGAACTTCCTTTTCCGGTGGCAGGGACGGTAAGGTTTGGGGGTCAGGCAAGGTTTCAGCCTCTTAAGTTTCTTTCGGGCCTGGCGGAAGAAATAACGGTATATGAAAAGACTAAAGTGCTCAGAGTGGACGGGATGCAGGTAAAAACTGCCAGAGGTATGGTTACGGCAAAGCATATTATATTTGCGTCACATTTTCCGTTTATGAATATACCAGGGTATTATTTTGCGCGGATGTATCAGGAGCGGAGCTATGTGGTGGCAGTAGAAGGCGCTGGAACGATGGAAGGAATGTACCGGGGAATCGACAAAAATGGATTGTCTTTTCGGCCTTATGGGAAGGTGCTTTTAATTGGAGGAGGAAATCATCGGACAGGAACCGATAAACAGGGCGGACAGTATGACAGACTTCGCAAAAAAGCGCAGACATTTTATCCGGAATGCCATGAGACCGCACATTTTTCTGCTCAGGATTGTATTACGTTGGACGGTGTACCCTATATTGGGCGGTTTTCAGCAAGAAAGCCGGAGTGGTATGTGGCAGCCGGATTTGGGAAATGGGGAATGACCAGTGCAATGGTAAGCGCCCATATTTTGAGCGCGTTGATTACCGGAAAAGATTGTCCCGAAGCAGATATTTTTTCTCCCGGCAGACGCATCACTGCAGGTGCAGTGAAGGAACTGTTTTCGCATGGGGCATATACCGTAAAAGGTCTGGCAAAACATCTGGTGCCATCAGGAAACGGCAAAACGGCGCCAAATTGTCCGCACATGGGATGCAGACTGGAATGGAACCCGCAGACGCAGACATTCGACTGTCCCTGTCATGGTTCCCGCTTTGACAGAAACGGGCGTTTGATTGACGGTCCGGCACAGACAGACTGTAAAAAGACATAATGTGAAATATTTTGACATCCGCGAAGTCTTATGCTATGCTTGAACCCATGAAAATAGTGATTTGTGATGATAGTATTGAAGATCTTATAAAGATAGAAAAATTTTTGCAAAAATATTTACAGCTTTATACCGAGATAAACATGGAAACGGAAAAATTTTCTGATCCGTCGAGGCTGTATGAAAAGATATGCCATAAGGAACTGGCGGATATTTATATATTGGATATGATTATGTCTGAGAAAACAGGAATTGATATCGGCAGCCTGCTTGGAAGATCCGCAAATAAAAGCGTGATTATCTATATTACCTCTTCAGATGATTTTGCACTGGAGGCTTACCGTGTCCATGCAGCGAGGTATTTACTGAAGCCGGTCAGGGAGGAAGAATTTTTTGAAGCAATGGACTATGCCCTGTCCTGTACAGAAGTGAAAAAAGGACCTGTTTATCTTGTAAAAACAAAAGATGGTTTCGTATCCGTACCCTATTCCCGAATAGAATATATTGAAAATGCATCCAGAATTCTGGATATCCATATGACAGACGGAGAAGACGTGAAAAGTATTTTTATCAGGCAGTCTTTCGACCTGGAATTAGAAGAACTCCTGCGGGATAAAAATTTTCTTCAGGTTCATAAGTCCTTTGTGGTCAATATGAAGTATGTGAAAAAGCTGACACAAAATAACATCATAATGGAAAGCGGTAAAAGTGTGCCTGTCAGTAAAGCGAGAAGCGCGGGCGTGAAGAAGGAATATCTTTTATTTGTTTCCGAACAGTACAGATAGGGGACTTGTATGGACTATTTCAGAAATATTTCCTATATGATAAGCCATTTGTTTTTAATGTTGTTTATCTATTTATTTGTTACACATCGTTATACAAAAAGAAAGACAGTGGGAATCTGTTTTTCTTCTTTTTTTGCATTGAGCATAACGGACTGTCTGAAGCTGAATGTGTTTCCCGACAGTGAGGTATGTTATCTTTTTGTAACCATTTTCCAGATTTTTGTGACCCAGTTTACGGGAATTTTTATTTCCAAAACGAGAGACAGTAAGGTGTTGTTCATGGGGCTTACAGCGTCTAATTATGTGATAGCCGGAAGCGTTGTGTCGGCGGTTTTTTATGTTTCTACAGGCAATGCGCTTTTTTCCCTTATCGGAGGAGCAGTAGTTCATCTGAGTATTTTATTATTTTTGCATTTCAGGATCAGGGAGATATGGCTGCAATGCTATGAAAAGGAGGCTATGAAAGAATGGTGGGAGCTTTGTCTGATCCCGGTCTTTTTTTACTGCGGTTTTTCTTTTCTTGCATTTTTTCCTCATACATTGTATGAGTATCCCGATATCAGTCTCGGCGTTATTATTTTTGTGATTACGATGTTTGTATCTTATGTTGTCGTGTTCCGGTATGTGGAGAGCGAATCGAACAGGACGGGAATCTATTGGAAAAACGTATTGTTTGAGGCCTATATTAAAGGATTGGAAGGGCAGTATTCTCTGGTAGAACAATCGGAAAAAAACCTCAAAATATTACGGCATGATATGCGGCACTATTCCAGCATGATTGATTCACTTCTTATGCAGGGAGAATATGCTGAGATTAAGAAAATAACAGAGTACATAAATGGTGTGACAGATGAGAATAAAGTGGTCAGATATTGTGAGAATCTTCTGATGCAGTCCGTTTTGTATGAGATCATGGAAAAGGCCCGTTCCCTTGAGATTACAGTTCATTTAGATGCGGAGATACAAAAGGAGCTTCCGGTGAATGAATTTGAACTGGCAGCAGTTCTTGCGAATCTGCTTGAAAATGCATTGATTGGCGTAAAAGAATTCAAAGAGAAAGAAAAGAGATCCGTGGATGCAAAACTGCATTGTACAGGGGAGCATCTTTTGATTCAAATAAAAAATGCATGTGAAAAAGAGGTCATATTTGACCCGCGTACAGGACTTCCCAAAAGTAAAAACGGAAGGGATCATGGTCTGGGAATGCAGAGTGTTTCCGCTTTTTCGGATAAAATAGGAGGAAATTTAGGCTGTTTTTGCGAAAAAGGAGTGTTTTCTATTATTGTCTTTGCGAAATTTTAGGCTGTTTTGCGAAAAAACGGGAGTCATCGGGGCGAAAGATGGCAGTATAATAAACAGTATATTATGTTGGGATACAGGTAATGTATGATGCAGAAAACCTTTATAAGATATACTTTTTTTATCGTAACTTCAGCGATCCTGCTTATTCTTTTCGTTCATTTTTTATTTAACATGAATATGCTCGAACAACAGCAGTACGATACTTTTTATGCGAAAACAGAACAGATGATACATACTTTGGAAAATAACCGGATGGAACTGCAGCAGCTCAGTGAAAGTCTGGATGAAGACTATCTTACAAGGGCCAAGGCGGCAGCCTATGTTATGGATACACAGAAAGAGATTTCCATAGATGTGGAACAGATGCAGTATCTGGCGGACCTTCTTAATGTGGATGAACTGCATGTGATAGATGAAAACGGAATAATTGTGTCGGCTTCCGTTCCTCAGTATGTTGGGTTTGATATGAAGGAACACGAGCAGACAAGAGCCTTTTTAGCGCTTCTGGAGAGTGAGGGGGAAGACGCTTATCTGATTCAGGAGGAACAGCCTAATGCAGCGGAAGGAAAGATCATGAAATATGTGGGCGTTGCAAGAAAGGGACAGAAGGGAATCGTACAGGTAGGATTTAAACCGACCAGATATCTGGATGCGATGTCAAGAAATACATATGATTACATTTTTTCCAGATTTCCCACGGACATTGGAGAGGAATTATTTGTGCTTGATATGGCTGGCGGAACGGTACTGGGACATTCCGACGGCGTGGAAAGTGCTTTTGAAGCGGAATGTTATCAGTTGTCAGAGCTTTTGGAATGTAAGGAAGGCGGCTGGCAAAAAGGCAGGGACGGAGTGACCATGTATGTTGTAAGCAGACAGTATGATGACGTACTGCTGTGTGCAGCGCTTCCACAAAGCAATATGCTTCAGAAACTATGGAAAAATGTATTAGCGGCCCTGTTCTATCTGCTGTTTATTGAAGCGGCAGTGATTCTTCTTTTAAATTATCTTGTAAAACGGAAAGTAATCAACGGTATTCATGATATTATTGAAAATCTGACTGCTATCACGAAAGGAAATCTGGATACTATAGTGGCAGTAGGCGGAAACCGTGAATTTGAGAAACTGAGTACCGGCATCAATACAATGGTAAAGAGCATTCTCAATCTTTCCGACCGTATTTCCGCGATTATAGAAATCAGTGGGATTCCTCTGGCAGTTTTTGAGTACGAGCGGGGCATTAATCATGTTTTTACCACCTCAGGTCTTAGTGATTTATTAGAGTTACCTGCGTCAAAAGCTGCCGAACTTTATAAAAATTCAGATCTTTTTGACTGGTACATCAGAAAGATTGTGGAGAACCCTATAGAGGGAGAGCAGGACATTTTTAAGCTGCATGACAAAAAATATATCCGCATTCATATGTCGGAGTCGGCGGAAGGGTATTTAGGCATTATAACAGATGTGACAAAAGATGTTTTGGAAAAGAAACAGATGCATTATGAAAATACCCACGACCCCCTTACCGGGTTATACAAAATGGGATATTTTAAACAGCTTGCGGAAAAGTACTTGCAAAAGCTGCCGAAGGGAAAAATATGTGCCGCTGTTATGCTGGACTTGGATTATTTTAAACTGATTAACGATACGTTTGGTCATGACGCCGGCGATAAGTATCTTCAGGGTTTTTCCGGCGTTCTGCAGGCAATGCCGAAGGAGCGCGTCCTGACGGCAAGACGTTCTGGGGATGAATTCTGCATGTTCATTTTTGACTGCGAGGATAAATCTGAAATTCTCCGGTATCTGGATCTTTTTTATGAAAAACTGGAACAGAGTGAAATTATACTTTCCGATACACAATCAAAAATGATAAGCGCTTCCGCCGGTTTTGCATGGACCAGTGATGCCCAAACTGATCTATCCGAACTTTTAAGTCATGCGGACGAGGCTCTTTATGAAGTGAAGAAAGATACAAAAGGCTATTACAAAGAATATGGTGATTTTAACCGGTGACTGTAAAATATGTCGCCGGTTTTGTTATACGTTGGTATATTCCGTAAAAAACGCAAAGATTTACAACCTAAATTTAACATAGTATAATAGCAGTAAATGTTTTTTCTTTCGATAGAATGAAGATTAGTATAGAAGGGTGACCGTGATATCCAATGAAGAGCATGTTGAAAAAAGAACCTGTGAAGACGGCAGTTACATATTTGAAAGCGCTGATACGAAGCAGCCTTATTTTACTGCAGGCTGCGGCACTTTGTATCACATTGTTTCCCATGATGGTGCATGCTGAAAATTCCCGTACAGTCAAAGTAGCATTTTTTCCAATGGATGGATTTCATTCCTATTCGGAGGAAAACGGTTATGGCGGCATGGATGCGGCCTATTTGGAAGAACTTTGCAGATATACAGGGTGGAAGATAGAATTTGTAGTGTGTGAAAGCTGGGATGATGCGCTCGAAAAGCTTTCAGAAAAAGAAGTGGATCTGGTAGGTTCCGCACAGTATTCGGAGGAGCGTGCTGAAGTTTTTGACTATGCATCTTTGCCGAGCGGATATACATACGGCTGTCTGTTTGTGGAGGAAGGCAGTGATCTTGCATTTGAAGATTTTGAGCAAATGAAAGACATGAAATTTGGCATGGTGGAAAGCTATGTCCGCAGAGAAGAATTTCTGCAATATCTGTTGCTGCATGGAGTGGAAGAACCGGATATCCGGGTATATGATTCCACACAAAAACTGCAGCAGGCGCTTCATTCAAAAGAAATTGACGTGGCGGTGCATACTTTAACGGAAGTCGGTAAAGAACAGCCTTTGGTAGGAAAATTTTCTTTCGCTCCTTTCTATTATATCACATGGAATGGAAATGACGCTCTGTTAGGGGAACTGAATCTGGGTATTGAGAGAATGAAGATGGATAATCCGGCATTGGATCAGGAACTTATGGCGCAGTATTTTGGAGAGTATCGTGAGAACTTTGCCGCCGGAGAGCTGCAGTTCATTCAAAGCGGAGAAGCGGTTAAAATTGGATTTTATAAAGATACGAGACCTTTGGCCTTTGTGAATGGAAATGGGGAATGTGACGGTATTTATATCCAGATATTAAAGAAGGTTTCTGAAAGGAGCGGCATTAACATAGAGTTCTGTCCGCTTGAGAGAAACGAATATTGGAAAGATCTCCTTCTTGCAGGAAAGATAGATTTTTATGTGGGCGCAAATAACACGAAACTTGCGCAGGATGAGAAGATCAGGCTCACAAATGAGTTTATGTCATACAATGCCGTAATTGTATCCAGAAATGATTATGCCCTTTCTTATGGCGAAGCCACTTTGGTGCTGACAAACGGGCGTGCCTATTGGGCAGACAGTATGGAAATGGCAGGAAAGATCATATATTGTGACAGTGCAAAAGACTGTCTGAAAGAGTTGGAAAGCGGCAGGGCAGATATTACGCTATTAAATACAATAGAGTATAATTATCTGTCCAAAAATGAGCGGTTTTCTAATATGATTGAATGGGACCATTACAGATTCCAGACGGGAACTACACTGGCGGCAGCCGAAAATGCAGATCCGGCGCTGTTTGGGGTGATGGAAAAAGCATTAAGAATGGTATCTGAGGATGAAAAAGAGGATATCATTAATCAATATATGAATCTTCCCTATGATGATTATGAGTTATGGGATTATCTGCACCAGAGTAAAGACGTGATTATTATTTCCTGTGTGATTTTGGCTTTTCTTCTGATATTTGGATTCTCTTTGTCGCATATACGCAGGAAATCTTATGCATTGCTTGAAAAAAAGAATGGAGAGCTGGAGAGCGCCATACAGGAGGCGGAGCGGGCCAATCAGGCAAAGACGGAATTTCTGTCTCATATGTCCCATGACATCCGCACCCCCATAAACGGGATTATGGGGATGTTAAATATTGCGCAGAATCACCCGGAGGATTTGGAGAAGCAGGAGGACTGCCGGTCAAAAATCAAGACTTCTGCGGAGCATCTGCTGTCGCTGATCAATGATGTTCTGGATATCAGTAAATTAGAGAGCGGGAATGTGGAATTCGGCAGAGAGGTTTTCAACTTAAGTGAGCTTCTGCATAATTGTGCTGTGATCGTAGGGGGACAGGCAGCAGAACGAAAAGTAGAACTGACGATGGATTATACCGAACCGGGACTGCTGCCGCATGAATATTTTGTGGGAAGCCCTCTGCATATTAAGCAGATCCTGATTAATATAGCGGGCAACGCCGTGAAATATAATAAACCAATGGGAAGCATTCACTTCAAATGTTTTCAGGATTCGGAAGAAAACGGAACAGCAAGAATTTGTTTTGAGATTTCCGATACCGGTATTGGTATGGGAAAAGAATATTTAAAACATATTTTTGAACCTTTTACCCAGGAAGAAGGCGGCGCCAGGACGACTTATAAAGGAAGCGGTCTGGGCATGACCATCACCAAAAGTCTGGTGGATAAAATGGGCGGTACGATCCGGATAGAAAGCGAGTTGAACAAGGGAAGCGTATTTACCGTTATATTACCTTTGGAAATTGCAGCTTCACCTGTAAAACAAAATCAGGAAAAAGAAAAAAAAGAGAAGGTGGAGATTGCAGGAAAACGGGCGCTGCTTGTGGAAGATAATGAACTGAATCAGGAGATTGCACATTATATATTAGAAGAATGCGGACTGGAAGTAACGATTGCCGAAAACGGTCAGGAAGGGGTAGAGAAATTCAAAGAAACGGCTTACGGCACTTATGATATTATTTTTATGGATGTAATGATGCCCCTTATGAACGGTTATGAGGCAACAAGAGCGATTCGGAGTCTGAACAGGCCGGATGCGGGAGAAATTCCAATTGTCGCCATGACTGCGAATGCCTTTGCAGAAGACGTGAAGGCGGCAATGGATGCCGGTATGAGCGAGCATATTACAAAGCCCCTTGAGCCGGAAGTGATACAGCGTGTACTGATAAAGTGGCTCGGAAAGGCGCAAGAAAAATCCTGATATTTTAAGCTAACAAAATAAGGCAAAAGATGACATAGATAACAATACAAACCAAATACCCTGCTGCTTATAATAGAAACATAAAAAGAAAGGCATAAAAGCAACAGGGAGGTGTTTGGGATGCGTTATGGATATTTTGATAATGAGCAGAGGGAATATGTGATCGAGAAAGTGGATCTGCCGACCTCATGGACAAATTATCTTGGAGTAGAGGATACTTGTGTTGTGGTAAATCATACGGCGGGCGGCTATATGTTTTACAAAACACCCGAGTATCACAGAGTCACAAGATTCCGTGCAAACAGTATCCCCGCAGACAGACCGGGACATTATGTGTATATCCGGGACAATGAATCGGGGGATTATTTCAGTATATCCTGGCAGCCGGTGGGAAAGCCGCTTGACCAGGCAAAATATATCTGCAGGCATGGGATGTCTTATACCGTATATGAGTGTGAATACAGTGGAATAAAAGCAAGCC
Organism: uncultured Lachnospiraceae bacterium; assembly: GCA_947650155.1. Taxonomy (GTDB): domain Bacteria; phylum Bacillota; class Clostridia; order Lachnospirales; family Lachnospiraceae; genus RGIG3002. The sequence continues at coordinate 48,882 of CANSUS010000011.1, read as the reverse complement.
AGAAACTGTCGGTTCCAATCGGGGATGCAGTGGAGCTTTGGGACGTAACCCTGGAAAACCGGAGCGGTCAGATCAGGGATTTAAGTGTATTCAGCTACGCGGAATTTTCTTTTCATCATATCATGATTGATAACCAGAATTTTCAAATGAGTATGTATTGCGCGGGTTCTTCTTATGAGGACGGCATTATTGAACATGATCTGTTTTATGAAGAATTCGGTTATCAGTATTTCACAGCGGATTTTGAGCCGGACGGGTACGACTGTCTGAGAGACACTTTTATCGGACTGTATCGTACAGAGGATAATCCGGCGGCAGTGGAGGCAGGACAGTGTTTTGGTTCGTCAGAGCTTGGCAACAATCATTGCGCTTCCTTACAGAAAAATATCATTCTTAAGCCGGGAGAAAAACGGCGTATTCTCTTTTTGTTGGGAGAAGGAGACAGAGAGGCCGGAAAACGGATGCGGGAGAAATACCGTGATCATAAGGCGGCAGACGAAGCCTATATCCAGCTGAAAGACTTTTGGCAGGAGAAATTCGATCAATTGCAGATCCGTACGCCAAATGAAGGAATGAACACGATGATTAATACATGGACGCTGTATCAGTCGGAGATCAACGTGATGTTTTCCCGGTTTGCTTCTTTTATAGAAGTAGGGGGAAGGACGGGACTGGGCTACAGAGATACGGCGCAGGATGCCATGACCATTCCCCATTCCAATCCTGAAATGTGCAGAAAAAGGATTGTGCAGTTATTGAAAGGTCTGGTTTCGGAAGGATATGGACTGCATTTGTTCTCCCCGGAGTGGTTCGAGGAAACGAATGAGAGCAAGCCTTTTCAATCGCCGACAGTTATACCCCAACCGGATAAGGACAGCAGAATCCACGGTATAGAGGACGCCTGCTCCGATGACGCGCTCTGGCTCGTCAGTGCAGTAACGGAATATGTAAAAGAGACCGGAGAAACGGAGTTTCTAAACGAAAAAATCACCTATGCCGACAAAGGCGAAGATACCGTATATGAACATTTGAAAACCATTCTTGACTTTTCGGCAAGACAGGTAGGAGCAAGCGGTATCTGCAAGGGACTGAGAGCGGACTGGAACGACTGTCTGAATCTGGGCGGCGGTGAAAGCGCTATGGTATCTTTCCTCCATTACTGGGCATTGGAAAATTTCATAGAAATGGCAGTTTATCTGGGAAGGGAAGAAGACGCCGCAAAGTACAGGGAATGTGCGGAACATGTAAAAGCGGTCTGCGACAAAATGTTGTGGGACGGCAGGTGGTACATAAGAGGAATTACCAAAAACGGACGGAAAATAGGAACCCGGAACGACAAAGAGGGTAAAGTACATTTAGAGTCCAATGTCTGGGCGGTATTATCCGGCGCGGCAAAAGAAGACAAAGCGGTACAGGCTATGGACAGTGTGGATGAATATTTATACACACCCTACGGGCTTTTATTAAATGCACCTTCCTATACCGTACCGGATGACGATATTGGCTTTGTAACAAGGGTATATCCGGGACTGAAAGAAAATGGAGCAGTCTTTTCCCATCCCAATCCGTGGGCATGGGCGGCGGAGTGTAAGCTGGGAAGAGGAGACAGGGCAATGAAATTTTATAATGCGCTCTGTCCTTATTATCAAAACGACAAGATAGAAATTCGTGAAGCAGAACCTTATTCTTACTGTCAGTTTATCATGGGACGGGATCACACCGGCTATGGCAGGGCGAGGCATCCGTTTATGACAGGTTCCGGCGGCTGGTCTTATTTCAGCGCTACCAGGTATATTTTGGGTATCAGGCCGCAGATGGATTTTCTGGAAATCGATCCCTGTATTCCGGCGGAATGGAACGGTTTTGAGGTTACAAGAAAATGGAGAGGCGCTTCCTTTGAAATCTGGGTGGAAAATCCGGACGGCGTCATGAAGGGAGTAAAAAAGATACTGCTTGACGGAAAAGAAACAGACAGAATAAGGCAGCAGGAACGCGGCAGCGTACATAAAGTGATAATCATTATGGGAAAGAGGGAGGAAGAGGTATGATCAAATTCGGAACAGGCGGCTGGAGAGCAATAATAGGGGATGAATTTACAAAAGCCAATATTCAGCTTCTGGCAAAGGCGATGTGCAGAAAAATGAAAGCAGAGGGAGTGGAAGAGAAAATTGTAATTGGCTATGACAGACGTTTTCTGGCAAAAGAAGCAATGCAGTGGGCCGCAGAAGTATTTGCGGCAGAAGGAATCACCGCTCTTCTTGTCAATAAATCATCACCCACCCCCCTTATCATGTTTTACACAATGAAGCATGACCTGCCTTATGGCATGATGGTAACGGCAAGCCACAATCCGGCCATTTATAACGGGATCAAGGTCTTTACGAAGGGAGGCCGTGATGCGGATGAAACTCAGACAGGGGAAATCGAACAGTATATCCGGGAAATTGAGGAAGAGAGAAAGAAAACAGACGGCGGAGAAAAAGAGGGGACGGACAGTATAGAATGCATGGAATATGAAAAAGGTCTGGAGAAAGGACTGATTCAGGAAATTTATCCCTTAAATGAATATCTGGATAATATCATTGAGGCAGTGGACATGGAGGCGGTTAGAAAAGCGGGATTAAAGGTGGCGTTAGATCCTATGTACGGGGTGAGCGAAATCTCCTTAAAGACGATTCTGCTGACGGCAAGATGCGAGGTATCCATGATCCATGACAGGCACGATACGTTATTTGGAGGGAAACTGCCTTCGCCTTCCGCAGCAACGCTCAGAAGACTGCAGACCTTTGTCATTGATGAAAAGTGCGATATTGGTCTGGCGACGGATGGAGATGCGGACCGGATCGGGGTGATCGACGATACAGGGAGATTTTTACATCCCAACGATATTCTGGTGCTGCTGTACTATTATCTGGTGAAATATAAAGGATGGCACGGCGCTGTAGTAAGAAATCTCTCCACCACCCATATGCTGGACAAGGTGGCGGAAAGCTTTGGAGAAACATGTTATGAAGTTCCGGTAGGGTTTAAATACATTTCGGCTAAGATGACGGAAACAGATGCTGTTATCGGCGGTGAATCTTCGGGAGGACTTACGGTCAGAGGGCATATTAACGGAAAAGACGGCGTGTATGCTGCAGCCCTTTTAGTGGAAATGATAGCGGTGACAGGAAAGAGACTGTCTGAAATTTACAAAATGATCGAGGAGGAGTGCGGCGCAATCCACATGGAAGAAAGGGACTATAAATTCAGCCATGAGAAAAAAGCAAAAATGCACAAAATTCTGATGGAAGAGAAACAAGTGCCGGAGCTTCCCTTTGAAGTGGACCATATTTCCTATATGGATGGCTGCAAGGTGTATTTTAAGAACGGAGGCTGGGTGGTTGCAAGGTTTTCGGGCACAGAACCCCTTTTAAGAATTTTCTGTGAGATGCCAGAAAAAGAAGAGGCGGAAACAGTCAGTACAATATATGAAGAATTTTTGGGCTTAAAATAGATGCCCGTACAAACGGTTTTATGGTATGATAAGCCATAAAGCCGTTTGTTGTTTGTGAAGAAAGGAGCAGAGAGGCATGAAGAAACATGGGAAAATCAGAACTTTAAAATGGAAGATGGTACGCATGCTTTTATTTGGATGGCTGCTTCCGCTGTTAGCGCTTACGCTGGGCATGATTTTTCTTGTGTCTTCTATGGTAAGCAGTCAGATAGAAAGAACCATACAGGTTTCTTCTGATAAAGCGGTGGAGATCTGTGATATGCAGCTTCGCGAGATGGTGGTGGCTTCTAAAAATGCCTCTTACAATCCTACGATCAGAACTGTTTACAGGAATATGAAGAATAACGATGGAAAGAGCGTACAGTATAAAAAAGCAATCGACGATTTTTTATCACAGCAGTATAAATATGATACTCGTATTTTGGGAACGATGTTGTTCTTTTTAGAGGAACCGGAAGAAATTTATTATACTTTCAATACTTATCAGGATAATAATACTGGAAATCAGGGGTATGAAAGGAAAGAATATTTTAAGGATCATATCATGAAGAAGGTATTGGAAGTGGGAAAAGATCTGGACACGGGAATCCTGCTGCTGGAGGAGAATCAGCACCTTTATCTTGTCAGAAATCTGGTAGACAGTTCTTTTACGCCGTATGCCATGATCGTAATGGAATTGAAGACACAGGATATATTTGGCAGTCTGGAAAGTATCTGGGGAGTGACAGGATATGAAATTTATATTGATGGAGAAACGCTGATTGGAAACGGAATAGAGGAAAAGTTTGACAAAAACCGGATAGAAAAACTGATGGGAAGCAGCGTTTACTACAATGATCACAAAGAAGCGTTTGTATATAGGACGATTCGATTTGAGAATCAGAAACTTGCTTTTGTGGTGGAATTGGATTCCAGAAGTCTGATTGATGAAACCGTACTGCTGGAGACCGTATTTATTCTGGCCCTGTTTTTTATGCTGCTTTTGATCGGAGTAGTCTTTCGGTTTACCCATGTCAGTGTGACTGGCCCGATTTCCGTACTGATTGAAGGGGCAAGGCAGATTGCGCTTGGAAATTATGGACATCAGGTCGAAGCGCTGGAAAGCAGTGATGAGTTTGCTTATTTGGGAAGAGCGTTCAACACCATGTCGGCGGAGCTGAAATATCAGTTTGAAACCATTTATAAAGAGGAACTGGCGTTAAAGGATGCCAATATTAAGGCGCTGCAGTCACAGATTAATCCGCATTTTTTAAATAATACTTTAGAGATTATCAACTGGGAAGCGAGGATGAACGGTAATGATAAAGTGAGCGGTATGATCGAGGCGCTGGCTACGATGCTGAATGCGACGATGAACAGAAAACAGCGCCGTTTTGTTGCGCTTTCGGAGGAATTGTCTTATGTGGATGCCTATTTATATATTATTGCAAACCGATTCGGGGCAAGATTTCAGGTTGACCGACAAATTGACGAGTCTCTTTTGGAAGTACCGGTTCCCATGCTGATTATTCAGCCCATTGTAGAAAACGCGGTGGAACATGGAGTAGAAGAAAACAAACGGGGCAGTGTGAGCATAAAAATATACAGCGACAGGGGAAAGCTTTATATTAAAGTCAGCAATGACGGTGTATTAACGCAGGAAGACAGGGAGAAAATACAAAGGCTGTTGGGGGACAGTGAGGACAAAACGGACGAACCCCATGTCAGTCTGGGAATCCGTAATGTGAACAGGAGATTAAAGATTATTTATGGGGAAGAGTGCGGACTTACTATTGAAAGTGACGAAGAAAACCGGACGGTCAGCACGCTTATTGTGAAATTGTCACAAGAGAACAATTCCAGTCAATAAATGGCAAGTCTGACAATTACTATTTTTTCTCAAGTTTTGTAAGATATAGACAGATGGAAAACATACATCGGAAAAACACAAACAGGAAGAGACAGGGAGGTATTCTTATGAAAAAGAAAATAATAGCAATGATTCTGGCATGCACTATGGTATTTTCACTTGCAGCGTGTGGAAACAAAGAACAAAATACGGGCGGGAGCAGTACAAAGACAGAAGGAGAGAAAGAAGCGGACAAGGGAGCGGAAGAGGAAACAGGCGGCGTGGAACTGGAAGTAGTAACGACATTTGCCGGAAATGACGGAAATGCGCAAAATTACAAACAATGGTATCAGGAATGGGAAAAGACAACGGGAAATAAAGTAATCGATATGTCGTCAACCTCCAGCGATACTTTCAAAACAAGGGTGGTAACGGATTTCGAGACCGGTTCCGAGCCGGATGTGCTTTTCTTCTTTAACGGCGCAGATGCAAACAGTTTTATAGAGGCGGGAAAGGTGATCTCCATTGAAGAGATCAGAGCGGAATATCCCGATTATGCATCCAATATGGACGACGGGCGTATCCCGGTATCTTTGGTAGATCAAAAAGCCTATGCAGTGCCGGTTAACGGAATCTGGGAGGCATTATTCGTAAATACAGAAATCTTAGAGGCGGCAGGGGTTGCAATGCCGGGTGCGGATTATACATGGGAACAGTTTTTAGCGGACTGTCAGAAAATTAAAGATGCAGGCTACACGCCGATTGCGGCTGCACTTGGACACATACCTCATTATTGGTGGGAATTTGCCATTTTTAATCATACGTCGCCTGAAAATCATTTGACTATTCCTGAAAGTGTTACAGACGAGATCGGTCAGGAATGGGTGGAAGGAATGGAAGATATTAAAGAGCTTTATGAAGCCGGATATTTTCCGGAAAATACCCTTTCCGCAACAGATGACGAGACGTTTGCAATGTTTACAGAAGGGAAAGCAGCGTTCTTATTAGACGGTTCCTGGAAAGTAAATGGTATCGTGTCAGCATGTCAGTCAGATCCTGATGACATTACAACGCTGGATACGGAAAAACTGGCAAAGTTTGACGTAACTTATGTACCTGCTAAAGAGGCAAGAAAAGCGACGGATTTGTTAGGCGGTTTGACATCAGGATATTATATTACCAAAAAAGCATGGGACGATCCGGCAAAAAGAGCGGCAGCAGTTGACTTTGTATCTTTTATGACTTCTAACGAAGCAGTGCCTGTTTTTGCACAGCATGGATCAAGCGCGTTAAATAATGTACCGGAAGTGGACGAATCGGCATTTAACGAACTGCAGATCAAATCTTTGGAAATGATGGCGGGATGTACTTCCATTACAGGCGTAGTACAGGATCTTTTCCAGGGCGAAGCAAGGGTGCCTACCTTTGACGGTATGCCGGAAATCGTGACAGGCGCTGTAAATGCAGCGGATGCAGTACAGGAAGGTTTGGATATTTACTGGAGCGCACAATAAGAACTGTAAAAATGAAAATGCCGGAGGCGACGCCTCCGGCATTCCTGAAAAAGAGGGTGTACATATGGGAGCAAACATATATAAAAACAAAAAACCATTATTACTGTTTTTACTTCCGGCATTTGCCTTTATGATTGTTTATTTATATTATCCGTTTTTTAAAAATATATTTGACAGCTTTATGCAGGTGAAGGAACTTGGAATATCGGGCGAAGTATGGAACGATCCGTGGTACTCCAATTATGTGAAATTGGTGCAGGATAAAAATATCTGGACTTCGTTAAAAAATACCGTCATCATGACATTGGTCACAATTGTAGGTCAGGTCGGAATTGCGCTTGTGTTAGCGCTTATGGTAGACAACATCAGACGCGGCGCCAAAATATTCCGCACCATGTATTTTTTTCCGATCGTAGTATCGGCAACCGCACTGGGATTATTATTTAACCTGATTTTTTTATATGACAAAGGAATGTTAAATCAGATCTTGTCCGCACTTGGAAAAGAGGGCCTGACAGACTGGAAGGAGGAAAAACTGGCGTTGTTTACGATGATGCTTCCGGTTATGTGGCAGTATGTAGGATTTTATTTTGTCATTATCGTTACAGGGCTTAATAATATTTCAGAGGAATTATATGAAGCGGCAGCCATTGACGGCGCTACGAAGCTAAAACGAATCCGGTATTTGACGGTTCCACTCTTACATAATGTGCTATGTACCTGTGTGGTACTGGCAGTGACCGGGGCGCTGAAGGTATTTGACCTTCCCTGGACGATGTTTCCGAAAGGAATGCCGTTAAAATCCACATTTTTAACAGGAACTTATATGTACTATCAGACGATGATTGTGAAGGATATAGATTATGGCGCGGCCATTGCAGTTATGATCGTAATACTGGGTGTAATTTTGTCAAAAGCAGTAAATACCATTTTCAAAGAAAAAGATTATTGATGGGAGGCAGTGTATATGAAAAAACATAAATTTTCACTTTCTGCATCAGCCGTATATCTTTGTCTGATATTGTGGGCGTTAACTACCGTTTATCCGATTGTATGGGTAGTGCAGAATTCTTTTAAAGCGAAAAATAAAATATTAGAGGATTCTTTTTCCCTCCCTCTCGGAGAACTGTTTACCCTGGCAAATTACCGAAAGGCGTTTGAGAATCTGGATATTTTTTCCGCATATAAAAACAGTATTTTTATTTCGGGAATGGTGTGCGCTATCGTAATTTTATTGGCGGGTCTTGCATCTTTCGCACTGGTAAGGTATCATTTTAAATTACGGGATACGCTTTATGCGCTGGTAGTGGCAGGTATGATGTTTCCGGTGTTTGCAACGATTATTCCGGTATATGCGATGGAAACTTCATGGGGCATTGCAGGTACGAAAAACTGGTGGCTTTCTATGCTGTCTATCATATTACCCCAGGTAGCGGGCAATCTTTCCTTTGCAATTATTGTACTGACAGGATATATCAGGGGACTGCCGATCGAGTTGGAAGAATCCGCTTTTCTGGAAGGCTGCGGTCCGGTACAGATCTTCTTTAAAGTAATTGTGCCGCTTACCAAACCGTCTTTTGCAACGGTGGCGATCTTTTCGTTTCTTTGGAGTTACAATGATTTGTTTACCCAGATGTTTTTCTTAAGAAGACCGGAGACAAGGGCGATTACAAGACTTTTGAATGAGCTCTCGTCCAATGAGGGAACGGATTATGGCTTGATGGCGGCTGCAGTTTCGCTGGTGGTAATCCCCGTTTTGATCGTGTATGTATTTTTACAGAAATATATTATAAAGGGTATGACGGCAGGAGCAGTGAAAGGATAGTACATGTACAAAGTAGTAATTATTGATGATGAACCCGTGATTGCCGAAGGGCTTTCACGGGGAATTAAATGGGAAAAATGGGGCTGCCGGGTGGCGGCAGCGGCGGAGAATGGGCAGGACGGAATAGAAGTTATAAGAAGGGAATGCCCTGATATTCTGTTTACGGATATCAGAATGCCGGGGATGGATGGGCTTTCCATGATCGCCGCATTGAAATCCGAATATCCCGATATGCAGATCACGATTCTGACAGGATTTCGTGATTTTGAATATGCAAGAGAGGCAATCAGGCTGGGAGTGACCAGATTTTTATTAAAGCCTTCCAAAATGGATGAACTGGAGGAAGCCATTCAGGTTATGACAGAGAAGCTTTCCCAAAAGAAGGAACAGAAAGAAGGAATGGCAGAAAAAACAGGGGAAGAGAAAGAAACGGAGGAAGGACCGGAGGAAATTGCCGCCGGAAGCTTTATTGCGCAGAATGCGGTAAAATACATTGAAGAAAACTATATGAACAAGCTGAAACTTTCGGATGTGGCAGAGCAGGTCTATGTGAGCCAGTGGCATTTAAGCAAGATCTTAAACCGGCATGTGGAGAAGAGCTTTTCCGATATTCTGAACTATGTCAGAATAGAAAAAGCGAAGGAACTGCTAAAAGAGCCTTCCCTGCGGATCGGGGATATTGCGGAAAAAGTAGGCTTTTTGGATATTGCACATTTTTCAAGGGTATTTAAGAAGCAGACGGGATTTTCGGCAAATGAATATAGAAATCATATGAAATAGCAGGGAAGCGTATTCATAACAGGAAGAATCTTTTCATGATTGGAACAGAAGGAGAGAGGAAGCACTATTTTAGTACTTCCTCTCCTTTTATGATTTGTTCTATTTGCAGCGTTTCCTTGTTAAGAAGAAGCATATGCGCCTTTTTCCCGGGAGAAATACTGCCATATAAACTGTCCGCGCCGATCGAGCGGCAGGGATGGATGGTAGCCGCTGCAATGGCTTTTTCAAGTGGAATCCCCATAGAAACGGCGGTCAGCATACATTGATGGAGTGGCGTTACGCTGCCTGCGATCGTTCCGTCAGCAAGTACTGCTTTGTTTCCATGTACATTTACTTCCTGCCCGCCCAACGTGTAGGCGCCATCCGGCCTGCCGGCGGCGCGCATGCTGTCGCTGATCAGGATGACTCTGTCAGGAAACAGCCGGAATGCAGCGCGGACTGCAGGCGGGGAAACATGCAGTCCGTCACAGATCAGCTCCACATAACAGTTTTCGGTATCTGCAGCAGCGCCGATTACGCCGCTGTCTCTGTGATGGAAGGGCGGCATGGCATTATACAGATGGGTAACATGAAGCGCGCCTGCTGCCATAGCCTCTTTTGCAGTGGCATAGTCTGCTTCCGTATGGGCAATCGAAAAGGCGGTTTTCTCTTTATATTTTTTTATGACGGACAGAGCATTCGGAAGTTCCGGCGCAAGGGAAATGAGCTTTACCAGTCCTTTGGAAAGAGACAGGAAACGTTCTATACTGTCATCATCAGGGGGACAGATATAGGCGGCGTTCTGTGCGCCTTTTTTAGCCTGGCTGATAAAGGGGCCTTCCATATGGATGCCAATCAGTTCTGCACAGTTTTGAAAGTTATTTTTTTCCGCCTGCAGGGAATGGAAAACAGCCGCTGTCTTACAAATATCATTTAAAATCTCCATTTGCAAAGTCATTGTAGCGGGACAAATAGACGTTACCCCATGCCGCAGACAGAAGGAAGCTATTTTTTCATATGCTTCCAGGCTGTTGTCACAAAAGTCGTAACCGTCGCAGCCATGAAAGTGGATATCCGTAAGTCCCGGGATCACGTAACAGCCGGAAGCGTCAATGACAGATTCGCTTTTTTCTTCAGCGGGGACAGGGATGCTTTCGGATACCGTTGTGATCCACTCACCGTCCGTCCGTATGGTAAGGGGTAAAAATTGTTCATCCTGGGTGAAGACCAGTCCGTTTTGTATAAGCATAATAATCCTCCATTCTTTTTCGCCCCGCGGATTGGACACAGGTACGAATTTATTCTACTTCTGTAGAGTTTCAGGTTATGATAAAAGCGACAGCGCGTCACTGTCTGCAACAATAGTTACATCATTATGAAGCTGAAGTACGGAAGCGGGAACTTTTGGGGTAATCGGTCCAAAGAAAGCTTCTTTTACAATTTCGGCTTTTTTGCCGCCGCTTATAATGAGTAAAATCTTTCGGGCCTTCATGATGGATTGAATGCCCATAGTATATGCTTGTCTGGGAACCTGATCCATAGAGTCAAAGAAACGGGAGTTGGCGTCAATGGTGCTTTGCGTTAAGTTTACACAATGAGTCCCCTTTTCATAATAATCGGCAGGTTCGTTAAAACCGATATGACCGTTATTGCCGAGTCCTAAAAGCTGCAAGTCAATGCCGCCGCAGTCTTCCAGAATCTGATCATAGTCGGCGCAGGCTTTTTGAGGATCCGGTTCAAGACCGTTTGGAATAAAAGTACGGTTTTTTTGAATGTTAATATGTGAAAAAAGGTTTGTATCCATAAAATAGCGGTAACTTTGTTCATTTTCTGGTGAAAGCCCCCTGTATTCATCCAGATTGATACTGGTAACGTTTGAAAAATCCAGATCTTTCGCCTGATATCTGCGAATCAGTTCTTTGTAAATACCAATCGGGGAAGAGCCTGTAGCGAGTCCGAGGACGCTGTCTGGCTTTAAGGTGATCTGTGCTGCAATGTAATTAGCCGCAATACGGCTCATGTGGTCATAATTTTCTGTTTTTATGATCTTCATCATTCACTCCATTTCTGCGCGGCTTTTTGCGCATGTCTAGTTTGTGGTTTTATTGTTACGATGCTGTGCTTCTTTTTTTCCAGTGTTTCCGGTTGCTTCAAGTTTAGTATAACAACCGGAAAAAGGCCGTGCAAGGCACTTTGAGGGGATGGACAATATCAGAAAAAAAGTAACAAGATTGTGCTGTTTTGCATGGTGGAAGTGCTTGCAATTTAAGAGGGATGCCAATATAATGAAAACAGGCAGGGCAGTAACGGGGGAAGGAAAAGCGCTTATGAAGAAAAAGCTTACGGTTAAAAATCTGTTAAAAGCAGTATGGATTGTATACGCACTATTAAGCACTGCCTTTTGGCTGCCTAAAGTTGATCAAATGCTCGTAAAAGATTATGAAATCATAACAAAGGAATATGTTTCCTTAGACGATGCATGGGATATCCGTATCAATGACAATGCTTATACCGGAGTGTCTTTAGAAGAATTTCGATTTCCGGCTGTAAGGAAAGGCGATCGGATCGTTATGGAAAGAGTGCTGCCTGAAAGCTGGGAGATCATAGAGGGAGCGCTCCGGCTGTCGATCAGACATTGTGCGGTAACGGTATTTGTTGACGGAGAAGCGGTCTGGGAATATGGTTATGACAGAATAAAAGACAATAAAACGGTTGGCAGCGGCTTTCAGTTTATCAATTTCCCGGAGGAATATCAGGGAAAAACGTTAATCATCCGCCTGAGTGTATCGGAAGACAAAGTTTTTACAAAATTTGATTCTATTCGGATTTATCCGTGGGAGAATGCCTATCGGGTGCTTATGACAGAAAACAGGCTGCCGTTATTTTTTGGAAGTTTTCTTGTTATTTTTGGGATCGCAGTCTGCATTATGACGTCGATCGCAGTGGTCTACTCCTCAAAATATATCAGGCTGTTGTGTGTTTCTGTCTTTTCTATCTGCATGGGGTTGTGGACATTGTGCTATTACCGGGTTATTTCTGTATATGCGATTCCCATTTATGCGGTGTCGCTTTTAGAATATATATCTTTTTATCTGGCGCCGGTGCCGCTTGTCATCTATATGTATGATGATGTAAAGAAACTAAAGCAAAAGATTTTTAAAAAATTGTATTGGATATTTTTAGGGTATCATATTTTTTCTCTTGCAGTGATGATGGCGCTTCATTCCTTTGATATTGTTCATCTGGCGGCGATGCTGCCTTACACGGTTGGTATGATTGTTTCCTGGCTGATCTATTTTTTTATTGTGGTTATGATAAATTTCAGGATCAGCAGGGCAGTGGACAGGCTTTATCTGGCAGGAATACTGATGATTATCTGCTGCGCTGCTTATGATCTTATCGGTTATGGCAGTGAAAGATATTATGGTGACAGTACTTTTATGAATATTAAGGGAGTTTCTTCTATTGGCGTCATGACACTTATTTTTATTCTGCTGCTTTCTTTTTATTTTGAGATAACCCAAAAGATGATGCTGGAAGCGGAAAGAAATTCGTTAATCAAGAGCGCCTATACGGATGAACTGACACAGCTTCACAACCGTCGTTACTGTATGGAGTATATGAATAAGATCAGGGAAGAGGGAACCTGTGATTATACAGTAGTATGTTTTGATCTGAATAATCTGAAGACGGTAAATGATACTTATGGGCATGCGCAGGGCGATATTTTGATAAAAAGCGCCGCGGAAGTCATTGCAGAAACTTTTGGAAGTCACGGGATTGCAGCGCGGATGGGCGGAGATGAATTTATCGCCATTATAGATACGGCGGACGAGAAAAAAGCGGCGGCTTATATGAAACAGTTTCAATTAAATATTAACAAAAAGAATCAGCAGATAAGCGGTTTGGATCTGTCCATTGCCTGTGGCTTTTCATCGGGAAGGGAAGACGGCGCAGACATCGAAAAAGTATATCAGACGGCAGACGACCGTATGTATGAACATAAAAAGCTGATGAAGAAAGAAAAAGCGCAGAAGAGTTCATGAGAAATGTTTTTAAAAGAAGAATATTTAGAAGCGCATTTAATAAGAAGAGCCGGCATTTTATAATGCCGGCTTATGTAATCATTTTGGAAAATCTTTGATGCAAAGAGCCATATAGCCTTTATCGCCTGTACTGAACAACAAACTGTACGGGGGATATTCTCTGTCAAAGGTTCTGATAAACTGGTCGAAAGTTAACACTTCGCTTTTATCGAGCTGATAGGGATACTTTGGCGCAAAATATTTGCTGATACAGGTCATGAACTGCTGTGAAAGCATTTTGACCGCCTGGGATACGTTCTGGTCCATTTTGGAGATCTGCTTGTTTACCACTCCGCTTACGAGATGGAGAGCAAGGCGTTCTTCATAGGCCAGGCAGACCTGCAGTCTTTCCCCTGTATGGTTATGATAATTAATGCGGTAACAAATTACATTTTCTGAAGAAAAATGCTCGCCGCTGTAGTGCTTGCTGATCAGGTCGGCCTGAACTTTAAAGAAACTTTCGAGTACCTGAATGGCGGCTTTTTCTAAAGAAAGCAGCTTGTCCTCCGAAGGCTGGTACACCCATTTATTGATGGTACGTCCTGTAATTGCCTGATCCTCGATAATGATATGCCCGTTTAACCAGCCGACACAGATTCCAAGAAAGTGGCTGACAGATTCTTTGGAGTAGCCCTGTTCTTCCATTTCTCTTTCAAGTGCAGGGAGGGTTTTGTCCCGCATGTTGTCATGAAGGGTTTTATGCATTTCATAGCCGCTGTAGTCGATGGCCTGCATATAGGCTTCTTCCTCCGAAAAGTGCTTGAAAGTATAATTTTTGAAATATTTGATCCCTTCTCTGCAGGCCTGCTGCTGTTTGGTTTCATCCTCGTTGAGAGCGATCAGTTTGCCTACAATTGAAAATAGTTTCTGATGTGCCTCGTCGATGACGCCGACGTTGGTGTTATACCTGTCATTCCATTTGATTTTACTTAACATACACGATTCCTCTCCTGATTTTATTTGAGTATATTGATGAATAATTCTGTTGCATGTAAAGAGTTTAACATATTTTTGAAAACTTAACAATGTATGGTATCTGAAAAGGACAAATAATATTTTACGTTATTTCTTATGTGATGTACTTGCATAAGTTGTAAAGAAACGCTATGATAAGCATAGAAGAGCAGTATTGTGGACGATAAGGGAAATGGTGAAAACGGAAGATGAGTTTATCGAATATTACGGCATATGGAAACAGTGACGGCGAATTTCAGATGTATTATGGCAAAGCAGCGGTGAAAGAGGGGTATTACCTTGCAAGCGGCGATGAAAAGTTTTACCAGCTGATGGGAAATAATGCGTGCTATTCCATACCGGAACTGCTTCATCCGGAAGATACGGAAGCTTTTTTTGAGGCAGTGAAAAAGCTTGACGAACAGCCGCAGTGTCTGATTGTCCGATTAAGATGCTATAATGATGAATATAGATGCCTTTATGCAGTGCTTAAGCATAATGGAAAGGTGTTTCACAATTTTCGCTCTTTTGACATGGAATTTTGTGAGATCATGTCAATGAAGGAAAGGTTCGTAAGAAATGAAGATTTTCTTCACAAATACAGGGAGTTTATGACCTTGTTCCCGGGAATGTTTCTGGAATACGATTATGACTCTGATGCACTTCAGATCTATGAATATTGTAATATTAAATATTCTCTGTTATACTATTCTACCTTGGAGGAAACCTATCTCAATGTACAGAAAAGCACAGAGATCACTCCAGAAGAAAAAGCGGAATTCCAAAAATTTTATGAAGCGGTAAAGAGTGGCAGGGATCATTTTAAAGCGGACATGAACGCTGTGATTTTTGACGGAAACAAAGCAGAGGGAATTTACAAGTGCAGCTGTTGTACTATGTTTAAGGAAGACAAGCGTCATAAAGTAGTAGGGTTGATTTTTATAACGGGAGAAAAGCAGGCTGCAAAAACATATTATTTATCAGAGAGCGCTTATGACCCTGGTACGGGACTGCTAAACAAACGTGCCATTAATGAATATGCAGTCGAGAAAATACAGAATCGTACGAGGGGGCTTTATCTTGCGATTATAGATATAGATGATTTTAAACGTATCAACGATAATTTTGGGCATCTTTTCGGGGATGAGGTATTATCCAAAGTATCTGAGATTATGAAGAGTGTTCTGGATTTCAGGGGAGCGGTTGGAAGATTCGGCGGCGATGAATTTATGATCGTATTTGAAGGAATTGAATCGGAAAAAGCGCTCAGACAGATCCTTGGAGTCATGAACAGAAGGATTCAGTGGGCATTTCAAGAGGTGGAGAACCTGACGCTTACTACTTCAATCGGTATTGTGAAATATCCGGAGGATGGTCTTAAGTTTGACGAGTTATTTCAAAAGGCGGACAAGAGTCTTTACATAGCAAAGGCAAAAGGAAAAAACAGATATATTATTTATGATGAAAAGAAGCATGGGGTCATTGTAAATGAAAATACGTCAGATAAGGGGATCGGGCTTATGGTTACGATCAGTGATGAAAAGAAGCATACTGCCGTATCTGAATTTGTGCTGCAGCTCTATCAGGAAGGAAGGCAGGCGTTGAAGCCTGTTATGGAGCAAATGCAAAATTATTTTGGCATAGATGGAGTTGCGCTTTACAGCGGATCGGATCTGAAACGTATTGAGTCGGTAGGAAATTATGTAAATCCTATACAGAATTTAAGCTGTATGTATGAAAAATCCTATCAGGAATTTTTTAGTGCAGAAGGCGTATATGAGGAGAGCCAGATCATCCGCCTCGAAAATAAATCTCCTTTAGCCTATCAGCTGTATATACGACAGGAAATTGGCAGATTCATTCAGTGTGCAGTTATTTCTGACGGCAGACCGCTGTCAGTAGCTGCATTTGATTTCTTTAACCGTGCGCCAAAGCTTGGAACTACAGATCTGGGATTGATTAAAATAGTAGGCAGGCTGATGGCGGAAATTGTAGTATGATAAAATACAAAAACCAAAGGTGGATAAGCATTTGATCAAGAGAAAATACGTTGCAACGAGAATCGTACAACCGGATATGATTATAGATCAGTCTATTATGGACAGGGCAGGCAGAATATTGATTGCCCGTGGTACTCTAATGGATGAATATCTGATTGCTTCTTTGAAAAAAATGGGCGTACCCGGTATCTATATCAGAGAAGGCGAAGAGGATGAAGTAAAAGAAAAGAAGCCGGATACTACAGAACCTGTGGTAGCGCCTGCTGTACAGAAAAAGATCGAGCAGCTCAAAGTAGAAGACCGGGCAAAGGTGAAACTTCAGGAAAGTGTAAAAAAGAGAGTGGCAGAGGGCGTACAGTATTTGTACAGTGATACAGATTCGGAGAATTTTACGGATGCGACCAAGAGTATTACAGATGATTTGATGAGAGCGATTTCTGATAATGATGCGATTGCAGTTGATATCAGCGCGTTAAAGGTCAGTGATGAATATACATTTAAACACAGTGTGGATGTGGCAACAATGGCGATGATTGTTGCGAGGCAGTATGGACTTGCAAATGAACGCGTATACGAGATAGGGATATCAGGACTGCTTCATGATATCGGAAAATCCAAAATTCCCAATGAAGTATTAAATAAGGCAGGAAAGCTGACGGATGAAGAATTTACACTGATGAAAAGGCATTCGCTGCTTGGATATGATATTTTAAAGGTAAAGGATAATCTGTCCAATTCTATAAAACTTGGAGTATTACAGCATCATGAAAAGAATAATGGACGGGGATATCCATTAGGTGTGAAAGAAGAGCAGATCGACCTGTATGCGAAGATCATCTCCGTTGCGGATATTTATGATGCGCTTGTAACAGAACGTCCCTATAAAAAAGCTTTTTCGCCAAGAGACGCCGTAGAAATGATTATGGCAATGACAGATGAACTGGATATCAATGTAATGAAGAGTTTTTTGGAAAGTGTGATTTTATATCCTGTTGGCAGTGATGTGGATCTTAGTACAGGTGAGAAAGCAAGAGTGATTGAGAACAGTCCTCAGTATGTGCTCCGCCCAAAAGTAGTCGGACTTACTACCGGCAGGGTTTATGAACTTGCAACGGATATGGGATGCGCAAATGTGATTATATTATAGTGGAAGTGTGAAGAGAATTTCTGAGTCTGCAAAGTACACAGATGTGAAGAAGGTTTGGATAATAGATCCAGCCTTCTTTTTTGTTTTCTTAAAAAATTTTTTTATTTAGCAGAATTATAGAAAGTAAAAAATGACCTGCTTAGTCAAAAAAACGAAGTGAATATCAACTATTAAAAATAGAATATTTAGTAAAAAAATATAAACTGCACACATGATATAGTATCAGCGATCAAAATACAAAATCGAAATAAAAAAGATAAAAAATGACATAAATGTCACATAGACTTTGACATAAAAATATACAAGTTGACATAGGTGACATTTTAGTGTAGGTTAAAAATACAAACTGGTATTTAATTGAAAATGGAGACGGACATATGAGAAGAAAGAAAAAATACAGAATATTAGGAATATTGCTAAGCGGAAGTCTGTTGTTTCAGGGAGGATTATCTGTCTTTGCGGCGGAAACGGGAGAAAGTCTTCAGAATGACATAAGTGTCATACAGGAAAATGCAGATGCAGGAAGTGGGAACGCGCCTGCCTTGGAATATATAGAGGATCTGGAGCCTGCAAAGGAGGCTTTCAGCGCCATTATACAGGAACGGAGCGTAACAGCTTTGGTCTATCTTTGTGATACATATGAAATAAGGGAACAGGCAGATTCACAAAGTCCTGTTTTATATACAGTAATGAGCGGTCAGTCAGTTCAGCTTCTGGAGGTAGAAGAAGACGGTGAACAGAATGTATGGTTTAAAGTGCTGTATGGCAGTGATAATGAACAGATAGAGGGATATATAAGAAGAGATTATCTGGCATATTCCGATGAGCGTGTATTGGAGTGGGAATCACAATATATTTGTTCCAGAGCCCGCAGAATGGCGAGAGCTTATGGAGCAAGGGCTGCTTCTTATCCTGATGTTGCAGCTTTTCCGGAATCTTATCAGGCGGCGTTGTCAGAATTAAAGCGTCTTCACCCGAACTGGATCTTTGTAAAAATGGATACGGGGCTTGACTGGAATACAGTCATTGCAGAAGAAAGTGTATTTGGCAGAAATCTTATTCATGCTTCCACTGCCATCGATGCATGGAAAAACGGGATGTACAGTACCACATGGGCAAACGCGTCGCCCGGTATTATCAAGTATTATATGGACCCAAGGAATTTCTTGACAGAAACCGGAATCTTTCAGTTTGAACAGCTGACATATAATGAATCCTATCATACGCTGGCAGCAATTCAGTCTATTTTAAACGGTACTTTTATGAGCGGTTTGATCGAAGGTACGAATGCAACTTATGCCAATACTTTTTTATGGATAGGGCAGACGAATAAAGTGAGTCCCTTTCTGCTGGCGAGCAGAGTCAGACAGGAACAGGGAGCGGCAGGAACTTCCCCGTTGATTTCAGGAACTTATCCCGGATATGAGGGATTGTATAATTATTACAATATTGGGGCATCGGGAACAACAGATGAGCAGGTTATAAAGACCGGTTTGGAAAAAGCAAGAAAAGAGGGATGGGTATTGAGAACGGAGTCTTTAACAGGCGGCTCTAAGTTTCTGGTAAGTTCCTATGTATTTCAGGGACAGGATACGCTGTATTTACAGAAGTTTGATGTGGACAATAGATTTAACGGTCTTTACTGGCATCAGTATATGCAGAATGTACAGGCGCCGGCTTCCGAAGCACAGAGTACTTATAAAGCGTATCAGAACTGTGGAGTGATCAACCAGGCATTTGTATTTCGGATTCCGGTATATTACAATATGCCGCAGTCAGCATGTATCAAGCCTTCGGCAAGTGATTCTGTGACATTGGATACCACTGCAATTTCTAATTTACCGGTGGGCGGATCGGCAGTTTTGACCGCTTATATCAATGGAAGTCAGGCAGTTGGAACGGCTATGACTTTTACCAGTTCAAATGAAACAGTGGCAGCGGTGGATGGAAATGGCGTTGTAACGGGACTTTTACCGGGAACAGCGACGATAAGCTGTACGAAGGAGAATGCGACTACAGCACTTTGTACGGTTACAGTTATTAAAGCAGATACCGTTTCCTATACTGTACCAGCATTAAACGCAGTTGTTTATGATCCGGCAGTTACGCTTGGAAGTATTGTTTTACCTGCAGGTTATCGATGGGCAGATGAAAAAGTTGTGCCAACAGTGGAAAACAATGGATATAACGCATGGTACACACCGGACAGTACGAAATATAATGAAGTGATGTTAACAATTCCGCTGCAGGTAAATAAAGCAGAACCATCCTATACAATACCGTCAGGACTGCAGGGAGTATATGGTATGGATCTGTCATCGGTTGCCCTGCCGTCAGGATTTGTATGGGAAAATCCCGAGGCGGTTTTAGATACGCTTGGAGCGGCTGTCTATAAGGCAGCTTATAATCCGGATGTATTTAATTATAATACATCGGCAGGAATCAGTATTTCCGTAAATATAGTCTGTTCCAATCACAGCTGTGGGGACTGGAATGAGGTAAAATCCGCAACCTGTACAGAAGCAGGTATGAGGGAAAGAATCTGTTCCATATGCGGATATAAAGAATCGGGAGAGATTCCGGCACTTGAACATCATATGGCAGATGGAGTTTGTGACAGATGTGGTGCTTCGGAACCGGAAAACGGCAGCGATAATTCGGGTATAACAGGAACTGATCCTGACACTGGAAATACTGGTAATCCGGAAAACCCGGGAGGTACAGGTAATTCAGGCAATGCTGGAGATACAGGCAGTACCGGAGAAGCCGGAAATACAGGTAATACCGGAGATGCTGGAAATACAGGTAATACCGGAGAAGCCGGAAATACAGGTAATACCGGAGAAGCCGGAAATACAGGTAATACCGGAGAAGCCGGAAATGCAGGAAGTACCGGAGAAGCCGGAAATACGGGCAATACCGGAGATGCCGGGAATGCAGGAAACACCGGAGATACGGGTAATACCGGGAACACAGGCAGTACCGGAAATGCAGGTAACAATGGGGACTCCGGTAACAGTGCGGCATCCAATAACAATACTACAGTGAATACCGGCACGACAAATAATAATACATCATCCGATCATACTGCTGCCGGAAATACCAGTACACCTGCAGGCAGCAGTAATTCAACACCCGGTAATAATGCCGCAAATAATAGTAGTACACCAAATAATAATGCGACGCCAGCGCCTGATAACAATATAGAAAATAATAATGCGGCGCCAGCGCCTGATAACGGTACAGGAAATAATCATGCGGGTCAGGCATCCGATAACGGTACAGGAAATAGTAATGTGCCGGCATCCGGCAATAGTGAAGTTAACAGTAACACGTCGCAGGCCGTTGATAATGCTGCAGGCAATAACAATACAACAGGCAGCAGTGTGGCAGGAGGCAGTATATCAAACAGTAATAAGACGGGCAGTTCTGACCGGACGGCAGAGCAGAAGCCGGAGGAGGAATCCGCTGAAGAGGACAAGATCCGTAAAGTGGATATGTCGTTAACGTCTGTTGTACCGGTAAATCTTTTCAGCATCATGCAGGAAGATGAATTAGATCTGGAACTGGATATGGGAAACGGCGTCACATGGATGATACATGGAAATACAATGAAGCAGCTTCCGGAGAACGGAATTGATATGGGTGTGGAGAAAGATACCAATGCAGTTCCGGAAGAGATTCTGAAAGAAACGGCCGGAGAACATGATACAATCGGTCTGTCTCTGATGCATGAAGGGGAGTTTGGATTTGAAGCAGATCTGATACTTTCATTGGATAAAAAGTATAACGGAATGATTGCGAACCTTTTCTATTATGATCCGGTATCGGAACAGCTTGCATTTATCGCAGACGCAGAAATTGATGAAGAAGGAATGGTAACATTTGCTTTCGAGCATGCATCGGAGTATGTGATAGTAATTTCTACAACTTCCATGCGGGACGGAGATGTGGAGCATAATGCAATGGATCTGCCCACAAATCAGTCTCCGGCGAATTTAAGTACAGTTGCAGTTAAATCTTTTGGAAATGAGGTGTCACTTTCCTCTTTTACATGGCAGAAGGTTCTGATTTCAGGGATCATTGTTATGGCTGCCGTGATTGGTGGTGTCTGCATCTTTTATACATACAGGAGGGGAATATTATTTGCAGGAGAAACTTCGGAAGCAGGGAGTACAGGAGAAGTTTCTGAAGCAGATGACTTTTTGGATGTGGAAGAAATACAGGATGAAATCATCGAAGAAGATTTGGAATGGTTTGACGAAGAAAGTGTGGACGATTATTTTGATCCAACGGAAACGATAAAATAAATAGTGATAAAAAGGGCAGATTTGTGTAAAAAAGTCAATACACAAATTGCCTTTTTTATTATAGAAGTAGCTTTGAATCTGTGATAGAATGATAGATAATAAGCAAAGTCGGAAAGCAGGTAGATATGCATGGCAAAGAATAAAAAACGATTTACGATAGGAGTCTTAGTGGGCGGAATTATGGACGATATCACCAGATATGTGTGCCGTGGAGTGATGCAGGAGGCAAGGACGGCTGACGTAAATGTTGTTGTATTTCCAGGAAAGTATTGGGAACGGGATCTGTCTGATAACAGGGAATTGATGTATGAGTATCAATATAGTACCGTTTTTTCTTATGCCAGGAAAGAAAATGTAGATGCACTTATCATATCTGCGGGAAGTATAGGCTGCTTTACCTCAAAAAAAGGTATGGAAGATATGCTGAAACAGTTTAAGGATATTCCCTGTGTGCTCATTGCATCCAAAATAGAAGGATATACAGACGTAGGATTTGATAATTATTTGGGAATCAGGGAAGGGATGGAATACCTGATTAAGAACTGCGGCTGCAGGCGTTTTGGGATGGTCGGCGGAAGTCTGGAAAATTCCGATGCCTGTGAAAGAAAACAGACTTTCATAAAAGTTTTGTCGGAGCATGGGATTCCATTTACGGAAAAAATGTATGTGCAGGGGGATTTTACAAAAAGGAGTGAGACAGTTTGCCGGAAACTCTTAGATGAAAATCCGGATTTGGAAGCGATATTCTGCGTAAACGACGATACGGCTCTGGGCTTATATGAAGAATTGAAAAGAAGAGGCCTGCAGGCTGGGAAAGATATTTCTGTTTTTGGTTATGACGATACGCTGGCAGCAACAAAGACAACCCCTACGCTGGCTTCTGTGCGGGCAGATTCGACAAAATTGGGTGAAGAGTCCTTAAAAATGGCGGTTTGCATGGCAAAGGGAGAAAAAGTGGAAAGCCGGGTGATCCCGACAAGGTTTGTAAAAAGAGATTCCGTCGCAGAGGGAAAGACAGAAGAAAACGGGATTATTTATAATATAAAAGAGTGGAACAACAGCTTTGAAGAAATTTTTTATCGTTATTGTCATGACGTAATGGAAGAGCGGATGGCAAAATTGAAAGTCAGCTATCGTAATCTTATGGATACGATTACAAGACGGTTTACCGGAGAGTACTGCGGAGAAGATAAAGCGGTCATGCTCTGCGTGGAAGAATTTTTAAAGCTTGGCGGAGTGGAATATGCAGATGTGGATAATCTGCTTTTTACCTTGGAGCAGTTGTATAAAAGCCTGAGAAATGTGCAGCCGGGAGATTTTGAAAAATTTGAACTGAGAAATGTTTTTTCCAGTATTTACAGAAAGATTATACGTGCAATGGACGGGCAGCTGGGGAGAATAGACGCTTCAAAAGAAGCAGAGAATTATTCCATTAAGCTTTTTGTACAGGAGATGCTGCAATTTGAAAAGGGCAGGGATCAAAGCTACGGTACGCTTTTGGAAAGACTGGACTGGCTGAATATAAAAAATGCCGGAATTTATATTCTGCAAAAACCGATTTTTCATTTGTTTATGGAAGGGTTTGATACGCCAAAGGAGTTGTACATGAAGGCGGCGCTGCAAAATAATCAGGTAGAAACGATCCCTGTAAGTAAGCAGAAAAGAACGATTGCAGATATTTTTTCTGACATCTACAAGGAGGAACGTTTTGAATGTGTTCTGCTCCCGTTGTTCTTTAAAGAATCGATATATGGAATACTATGTTGTGACATGACAGAGGAAATACATACGAATGGAGAATTTTTGATTAATCAGGTAAGCTCCGCGATAAAGATGATCAGCCTGCTTCGGGCAAACGAAAAGATTCAGCAGCAGTTAGAAGAAAATCTTGCGGCTTTGAAAGAGCATAATATTGAGCTGGATACGATTTCCAAGTCAGATGTGATGACAGGAATATTGAATCGCAGAGGATTTTATGGGGAGGCAGAAGAAAGAGTGAAAAAGAGCCGTGAGAACGGGAAAATGATTATGGCGGTTTATGTTGATATGAATAATCTGAAGATTATTAATGACAGATACGGGCATAAAGAGGGAGATCATTCTCTTATTCTGATCGGACAGTTTTTAAAAGAGTTAGTTGGGAATAATGGAGTTGCAGGGCGGATCGGAGGAGACGAGTTTGCATGCATTATGGAATATGATGAGAAGAATACGGACTCAGAGACGGAAGCGGAAAATACTTTTCTGTCCACATTGTATCATAAATTTGAGACTTATAATGAGACAAGCGATAAGCCATACAATGTTACCGTTTCGGCGGGCGCATGTTTTTTACGGTCAAAGGACGGCATCACATTAAAAGAAGCGCTGATGCAGGCCGATGAAAAGCTGTATGAAGTAAAGAAACTCAGAAAAAAAGATGTGGCAAAATAAGAAATCGGATTGGGATGAAGGCAGAAAAGCAGTATGAAAAAATTAACGATCGGTATTCTGGCCCATGTGGATGCAGGAAAAACAACTTTATCAGAGGCAATGCTTTATGTAAGCGGCAGTATCAGAAAGCTTGGAAGAGTGGATAAGGGAGATGCTTTTCTTGACACTTATGAACTGGAAAGAGCGCGTGGGATCACAATCTTTTCCAAGCAGGCTCAAATGCAGTTTGAAGATCTATCCATTGCGCTTTTGGATACGCCCGGGCATGTGGACTTTTCGGCAGAGATGGAACGGACGCTGCAGGTGCTTGATTATGCGATACTTGTGATAGACAAAACGGCCGGCGTACAGGGGCATACGCTTACTTTGTGGAGCCTCTTGAAAAGATATCGGATACCGGTCTTTTTGTTTGTCAATAAGATGGACAGGGATGGAACTGATCAAGACGATATATTACAGGAACTGCAAAAGCGTCTGAGTGAAAATTGCATGGATTTTTCGAGAGAAGCCGTTTCCGGCGAAAATGAGGAAAATTTTTATGAACAGGCGGCAATGACGAAAGAATCTGCCCTGGAACAGTTTCTGGAAACCGGGAAACTGACTGAGGAGATGATACGGGAACTTATTTGGGAGCGAAAGATTTTCCCCTGTTTTTTTGGTTCGGCCCTTAAGGTAACAGGAGTGGAAGATTTCCTTCAGGGAATGAAAAAGTATACAAAAACATTTTCGTATCCTGAGGAATTTGGGGCGAAGGTATTTAAGATTACAAGGGACGATCAGGGAAACCGGCTGACTTTTATGAAGATCACCGGCGGAAGCCTGAAAGTAAGAGCGTTTCTGGAAACGGAAGAAAAGGTAAACCAGCTGCGCATCTATTCCGGTGAAAAATATGAGACAGTAAGCGAAGCAGAAGCCGGAAGTATCTGCGCTGCTACAGGGTTGATAAAGACTTATCCGGGACAGGGAATGGGAATAGAAAAAGCTTCGGCGTTTCCTGTACTGGAACCGGTAATGACTTATCAGATTCTGCTCCCGGAAGGCTGCGACGCGACAGTCATGCTTGCAAAACTGCGTCAGCTGGAAGAAGAGGAACCGCAGCTTCATATCGTGTGGAACGAAAGTTTACAGGAAATTCAGGCACAGATTATGGGAGAGGTTCAGATTGAGATCTTAAAGAGTCTGATTGCAAAGAGATTTCAAACGGAAGTGGAGTTCGGCGCCGGTCATATCCTGTATAAAGAAACGATTCAAAATGCAGTGGAAGGGGTTGGACATTTTGAGCCGCTGAAGCACTATGCGGAAGTACATCTTCTGTTAGAACCGGCAAAAACGGGCAGCGGTCTGGAGTTTGACACATCCTGCAGTGAGGATGAACTGGACAGAAACTGGCAGCGGCTGATACTGACACATCTGGCGGAGAAGGAGCATAAAGGAGTATTGACCGGTTCTGCAATTACGGATATGAAAATTACGCTGGCTGCAGGACGTGCCCATAAAAAGCATACAGAGGGCGGAGATTTCAGGCAGGCGACTTACCGGGCGCTGAGGCAGGGATTGAAACAGGCACAAAGCGTATTGTTAGAGCCTTTTTATGAAGTTCGGCTGGAGGTGCCGGAGGAAATGACGGGAAGGGCTATGGCCGACATGGAAAAAAGGTGCACGGAATTTGAACTTGTCGGTATAGAGGGCGAAACGGCAGTTTTAACGGGAACTGCCCCTGTGGTTTGCATGCAGGACTATCCAAAAGAGGTGAATGCATATACAAAAGGACAGGGCAGAGTATTTACTTTTTTTAAAGGCTATGCTCCCTGTCATAATGCAAAAGAAGTCATAGAGCAGACCGGCTATGATTCGGAAAAGGATCTGGAAAATCCTACCGGATCGGTTTTTTGCGCACATGGCGCCGGATTTGTGGTGGAGTGGGACAAGGTACGGGAATACATGCATGTGGAGAGCGGGCTTTTGACAGACAGTCAAGGGGTTGTGATAGAAAAAGCGGATCTGACCAGGGAAAATGATCTGCAATACATGGAAGAAAAACGCTTGTCAGGACAGGAGAGGGAGGAAGCACGCAGGTGGGAAAGTATAGGGACAGATGAAATAGATCGGATTTTAGAACAGACCTTTTATGCAAACAGCAAGGATAAGTCCGGGGTCAGGTCAAAAACGCCGTGGAAAAGAACAAAGGCGGAGGATACAGCCGAAGGAGCGGGAGAAAAGAAAAGGAAGATAAGTCTGGTACAGAGTAAGGCAGAATACTTGCTGGTGGACGGCTACAATATTATCTTTGCATGGGAAGAATTAAGAGAACTTTCTGAGAGAAATATTGACAGTGCAAGAGGCAGGCTTTTAGATATTTTATGTGATTATCAGGGAGTAAAGGGCTGCGAACTGATCGTAGTATTTGACGCCTACAAAGTAAAAGGACGGGATGCAGAGAGTTCCGATTATCACAATATTCATGTAGTTTATACGAAGGAAGCACAGACCGCAGATCAGTACATTGAAAAATTTGCGCATGACAATGGGCGGAAATATAATATTACGGTGGCGACTTCCGACGGGTTGGAACAGATCATTATCAGGGGGCAGGGCTGCCGCCTGCTTTCTGCAAGAGAATTCCAGGCAGAGGTAGCGTATACAAGGCAGACTTTGCGGGAGGAATATTTGGAGAAACCGACGGTAGATAAGACCGGGCAGATAGAAAAACTGATTAAAAAAACGCTTGGAGAAACCGGCGAAGACCGCTGAGGCAGGAATGGAGGATTAGGATGTTTCCGGAAGAATTTACAGATAGAATGCAAATGCTGCTAAAGGAAGAATATGCGGATTTTTTGAAAAGCTATGAAGGGAAAGAAAACCGGTCTCTCAGGATCAATACGCTAAAGGACAGCGCGGAACATTTTCAGGCAGTCTGTCCGTTTACTTTGCAGCCTGTTTTATGGGAAAAGAACGGATTTTATTATGGAGAGCAGGACAGGCCGGGCAGGCATCTTTTTCATGAGGCAGGAGTCTATTATATCCAGGAAGCAAGCGCTATGATACCGGCAGCCTGCTTACAGGCGGCGCCCGGAGAGAAGATTTTGGATTTGTGTGCAGCTCCGGGAGGGAAAAGTACGCAGATTGCGGCGGCAATGAAAGGAGAAGGGCTTCTTATTTGTAATGAGATCCACCCTGAGAGAGCGAAAATTCTTTCTGAAAATATGGAAAGAATGGGAATCAGAAATGCGATTGTTACCAATGAATCGCCGGGAACTCTGGCGGATATTTTTGTGGAATATTTTGATAAAATTATGGTGGATGCGCCCTGCTCGGGAGAAGGGATGTTTCGTAAAAAGGAAGAAGCTTCTATGCAGTGGAGTCTGGAAAATGTGGCGCTTTGCGCAGAAAGGCAGGATGAGATTTTAGACTGCGCGGCTAAAATGCTGCGTCCCGGAGGCCGGATCGTATATTCTACCTGTACTTTTGCACCGGAAGAAAATGAAGGCAGCGTCAGCCGGTTTATCAAAAGAAATCCTTCGTTTCATATTGTGGAAACAACGATGTATGAGGGTATGGAAAGCGGCAGAAAAGAGTGGGTTCCAGACCCGGCAGAAGGAATAGAAAAAACACTCCGCCTGTTCCCGCATAAAGTACGGGGAGAAGGACATTTTGCCGCAGTGCTTGAAAAAGAAGGAGAGGGTACGGGCGTCTATAAAGGATATTGTAAAAACGGGGAACAAAAGGGGATTCCACCAGCGGAATATAAAGAATTTACAGAGTTTGCGGATCAGAATTTAAAAGAAATACCCGAAGGGATCTATTTACGATTTGGTGAACAGCTTTATGCAGCGCCGAAAGGAACGCCGTCTTTGAAACGTTTAAAGGTGCTTCGTCCGGGACTGCATTTGGGTACGATAAAAAAGAATCGTTTTGAACCGGCTCATGCGCTTGCGCTTGCCTGTCATCCTGTACAGGCAGTGAATCAACTTGCACTTTTTGCACAAGATGAGAGAGCGCTGCAATTTGTGGAAGGGCAGACTTTTCCGGCAGACGGTGAAAAGGGATGGTATCTCATCACGGTAGAGGGGTACAGCCTTGGCTGGGGAAAACTTGCCGGAGGAATGATGAAGAATCATTATCCGAAAGGGTTGAGAAAGCGGATGGAGTCCTGATTCCGTTACTTTTGAAAGCCGGCGTCCGCATAAGGAACGCCGGTGTCTGTGCGTATCAGCTTTCGCTGAATCCGCACCCAAGGTCGTAATAGGTTGTAGTTACAACTGTTGTTTTTGCGGTGGTAAAAGTGAAACCGAGAGGTTCTTCTGTAAGCTTTCCGCCGGCATTACCATATTCTTCGCCGTTTACAAAATTCCATTCGTGCTTCATAGTTTCTCTTGCACCGTCAGCATGGGAACACCAGGTGATTTCAGCCTGGTGTCCGTGTTCATCTTCTACCGGATAAGTTGTCATGATATAATGAGTTTCTCCCTCACCCTGCACAATTTCGCCGGACCAGTTAACGGTTTCGCCGCGCCCGGTTACCCGCCAGTGATGCGTTTCGTCTATGGACTCGGTTTTTGTTTTTTCAACCGTATAGCATCCGCCATATGTACTGCTGTTTCCTCTGTGCTTATGGTATCGGACCTGTCCGTCGACTGTTAAGTTAAAAATTTCCTGTCCGTTATAACATAAATTTTGGACCCGGATTCCATTGTAAATTATTTTAGGCAGTGCAGCCATAGTTTATCCCTCCTCTTATTGTACCGAAGTCAGATTCAGCGTTGCAGTGCTGCTGTCAAAAGACGCGACTTTAACACAGCCGGATAATTGCTGGTTTAAATAATTGGTATCTACAATATAACCATCTGTATTATCGCCGGAGCCTGCAAGACCTTTCAAAGACCCCAATTTTTGTTCGACGGTTTTGCCGTCCTCAAATTCCACATCGCTTGCGGCAGTCCAAAAAGACTGTCTCGCCCATTGTAAATTTGCCGCATCACTGTCGTCGATGCAGGTTCTGTATGCGTTTCCTTTTTGAATTGTTTCGTTTATTGCTTTCATTTTTTAGTCCTCCTTGTAATTGGTTTTCTATATTTAATTGTAGGTAAGCTGATAGTCCTCATAAGATAGCGTTTTATATTTTGGCATAGTAATTGCCCTGTCAATCCTTCTTATTTTACAAACAATCCTTATATCTGCTTTCTGAAGCAGAAAAAATCTTCC
Organism: uncultured Lachnospiraceae bacterium; assembly: GCA_947650155.1. Classification (GTDB taxonomy): domain Bacteria; phylum Bacillota; class Clostridia; order Lachnospirales; family Lachnospiraceae; genus RGIG3002. Next base: position 19,329 of record CANSUS010000011.1, on the reverse strand, counting down.
CGAATATGGTCACCTGTGGGAATGGTTTCACCGGAAAGAATGGAAAAGACATTTTGATTATTAAGTACTAAAATGATTCGTTTTCCACTGCCTGAAACGGTTATTTTTTCGTGATAGCCGCCAGTCCAGGGGGTAGATACAGGGACACCAAACGCATATGTATGGTTAACGCCAAGCGGCATTGAAAAATACAGACGAATGCTGATTTGAAAAAAATATTTGTTGTATGTTACCCAAACGCCGCCAGAGCTAAAATATTGTCCGGCAGCTATACTGTTTATGGTATTTGTGTCTATGATTATCGTTTTTGTAGAAATAAGATTATGATTTAGCTGATTAACTGTCTGAACAGAAGCGGCAATATTCTCATTGGTTTCACTTATATCACTCGTAATACCATGAATGGAACCGACATTGGCTGTTAACAGTTTCAAACTTTGTGCAACGGCATCCAGTGTTCTTTTATCTTCAGCTGACATGAAACCGTCAAGATCAGCAGACGCTTTTGGAAAAGCAGATAGTTTATTATCAATTTCATTTTCTCTTTCAATGGCACGTTTTATTTCATTATTGATTACGCTATCCTGAGAATTATTTTTTTGTTCTAACCGGTTCAGTACAGAATCGATGATATCGGCGTTTGTATTGTGTATGCCAATATTATATTTTTCTGTATCCAGCGGTTTTTGAAGATTATGATAAGTTGTAAAATTCATTTAACCCTCCTTGTGATCTGTGTAGCTTCCACCGGTCCAAATGCTGATACCGGAAATGGCAAATCCTGGTACCCCTTCTTGGTGGATAATGGGATTGAATTTTGTCTTACCGCCTGAAATTTTTGTTAATTCTTCATGGGTATATTGGCCGAGACCTTCATGTGAATATCTGGATAGAAATTCGTGCGTACTGGCGGATCTTTGGAGATAGTCCTGTAATGCATAAATGCGGTTTTCAAGCATATTAAAAAAACAGGCAAAATAGCCGTATATGCCGTTTTGCCTGTTGATATACTGGGCCGCTTCGGAATATTTTCCGCTGAAAAGCAGCCGTTCATACTCGTTTCTATATTCAATTGTATTTAAACTGACATCCTGAAAAAAGGTCATTTCGTCAATCTTATCAGGATAGGAACTGGTTTCATTACATAACATGCCAATCACCGCCTATCCATACGTCGCTGTAGAGAGCGTCAGGCTCTTCTCTGTCAAAATATACGAATTGTTGTTTCTGTTTGGCATATATTTGCGTGTTATAGATTTCTTCTTCCCAAGTCCTGAAAGTGACGGCATCTGCAATATATGCGGACAGAATATCGGAATTGTTTTTTATAAGTTGATCCGCCTGATCAAAAAGACCCTGTGAACGGAGAGTGTTGATTTCGTTTATCACAGGGGCGATGGCGTCGTCTACATTTTTGAAGTTGTGTCGTTTGATTTTTTTTGTTGGAAAGTTACTGTATTCAGTTTCAAATGGCATAATGGACTCCTTTCGTATTTTGTAGTTTCTTATTTTTTAGCTGTTTCAATCTGATTGTTGATATAGCGTTACTATATACAGCAGCTGCATAGTGTTATTTGTATATCCGCCTACATTTATCGATTATTCAAAACCGAAAATGGAAAAATTAATAACCGATCACAATGTATTTTATATAAACTGCCTGATTCGGAATAGTAGGTAAATATACGGATAATTGATTCTTATTTGTTCCGGTATTCGAGGCAGTAATTCCAAGCACATTGACGATCGGATGCGGTGGAACTGAAAATGTAGTTGGTAAGTCAATATAAACTGTTCCGTCGGAATTAACAGTTTTTAGTACAGTATTTGCACATATTTTTAGCTTTTGCTCGACACCATTAAATTCAATATTTCCTAAATTGCAGTTTAGCTGATGTACAGCTTTAATAGAAGCAGCAATATTTTCGCTGTTTTCACTTATATCACTCGTAATACCGTGAATAGCACCGACATTAGAGGCTAAAAATTTTAAACTTTGTATCATAGCAGAGAAGCTTTTTTTAATGTTTGACAGAGTTGCAAATAGATTTTTGTTACTTTGAATATCGTTGCTTGCAGTTTCAGCAGCAGTGTTTGCAGCAGAAAGAGTGGAAAATGTGCTGATACTGTCATCAAAAACGGGAGTTTGAATAGATTCTTTCCAATCCGTATCCGGGTCGAAAGAAGAAATTTTATGATCAATCTCATTTTCCCGTTTAATTGCCCGTTCGATTTCACTATTGAGTGCATTATTCTGAGAAATATCATTTTGTCTTAAGAGATTTAATGCAGAATCAATGATATCGGCGTTTGTGTTATGGATGTCTATATTATATTTTTCTGTATTTAGCGGCTTTTGAAGTTTATGATATGCCGTGTAATTCATTTTTTGTCCTCCTGATATAATTCATATATGCTGTGTTGGCTGCTTACTTAACTGCTATACTATAATTTTAAATTTGTACAAGCATACCATTTACACATATTTGAATACTATCGTATTAAGTTATATTGGTCTGCATATTACGCCGACACCCCCGGCTGTAATAGAAACAGAATTTTCTTGGGCACCAACAAGGGCGCCATTTTGTAAAGTAAATCGCCAGCCGGCAGTTGTACCACGACCGACTTCTCCGTTCGCAAACATTTGTACAGTAATACCTACGACAGTTCCATTGGGTGTACCGACACTAATACCATAAGCGGCAGGATTATTTTTTACATCATTCTGTCCTTGTATTCTTCCAGCGTTATAGCCAGCATTGTATCCAGCGTTATATCGATTTGTATTTAGTGTAGATATATTTGTTTTAATCTGAGAAAATGTAGCGTCTGCCGCAGTATTGACACCTAAGCCAGTGAGAGTAGCGGCCAATAATTTTTTTCCCTCACTGGCAGATTGAAAAAGCTGAGATACGGCAACCATACTTGCAGCAATAGACTCGTTTTCACAGGTAAAATCGGATGTAATTCCATTGATAGCGCCGACTTTGGTTTCAGCTGTTTTTCCATCATCAAATTCACAATCACTTGCTTTATGCCAAAATGATATTCGTTGCCATTGTTTATGAACTGTATCCGTCAGTTTTCTAAATTTTTTACCGGTTATAACCAATTCGTTTACTTCCATTTTATTTTCCTCCTCTATCGGAATACTATTTAAAATATTAATTACTTATGTTAAAGAAAGATTCATTGTAAGTTTCGGCTAATGTGCTCAGGGTATCATAAATTTTAAGATAAGAATCAGTTAATGGGATGCCATAATGATAAGAAGAAATAAGTTCTTTATTTTCGTCTGTTTTATCTAAAGACTTCAAATATTCGCGAGACAAATTAAAGTATATTACCTGGCGGTATTTATGTAATATAAGCTCGCAATAAATTTCAATTAATTCTTTTGCAGAATATTCGCTGCTTTTTTCTCCATCTGCATGGTATATGAATGATGAACCGGTAGCTTTGACAATATCAAAGATTTCTTTTAGGTTTATCTGATCTTCTAAGGAAAAGGAATAATGTAATCCATGAATACTCAGACCGGCTTCAATAACCGATTTGCATGAGGAAGAAAGTTCCTTAATCTTATCTTCAAGAATTTCTTCATAAGCAGCTGTTTTGGATATTGAGTCGGTGAGAAGTTCTGATTTTATTTCTTCATAACTAATATTATCGTTACATAATTCAATTGTGGATGGATATTCCTCATACATCCTATAAATATATCTGTAATCTTCACGTTTGGTTTGAATGAAACCATTATGTTCATTAATTAAGTAGAAACCAGATAAAAGGGCAGCAGCAGAAGGCAGCTCTGACTCGAAAACTAATCGGACCTGATGACTGCCTATTTGGGAAAATTCTCCGTTATATATTTGGGGAGAATTTAAAAATATAATTTTACTCATAATAATGTCCTTTCCATATGTTGTATATTTATGTGGTTATTGTTTTCATTTTATTTAGTCACCTATCCATGTCAGATCATCAATAAGTGTAGTAGGTTCGGAATCTGAATAAAATATTCCACCAGTATTTTCTGTACTGGTAATATAGTTAGAATCATTGAGAAGCTCGCTTACTTTAGTAGGTATGTGGAGGTTTATAGTGCGGGAATTGTCAGGATCAAGAACAATGTCATTCTGCTTGATTTTTACAATTGTATTTCGTTCAGCATCACTTGGTGCGTGTACAGATTCGGCATGAAGTTTTGCATCATCATATCGTACTTTATCTTCTTTCGACAGTAACCCGTCTGCCTCTGATGTAGCCTTTTGCGTTAACCGGTTCAATGCCGAATCAATTATATCAGCATTTGCATTTTGGACCTCAATATTATATTTTTCCGTGCCCAACGGTTTTTGCAGTTTGTGATAAGTTGTATAGTTCATGTTATAAATCCTCCTTACTCAATAGAGTGATTAATTCCTCATTTGTATAATTACCGAGTAATTCATGAGAATACCCGGATAAAGCGGTGTGTGTGCCTGCGTCTTTTAATAAAGAACGATAAGACGGGTAGAAGCGGTACATGGAAATGGTTGTGGCATAACCTGTAAAATCATGGTTGATCGATTTTATAATATACTGACGTTCCTCATCAGAATTTGCAGGCTTGTAAGAAACCTTTTTGTTTACGTCCAAAAACGGCAGCAGGACAGTGGTAATCGTGATTTGGTCTGTCAGTCTGCAATTTTTCCAGTTTTCGTAAACGGCGCGGTCTAATGCCAGAGAATCTGATGAGATTTTTTCATATTCTCCGCCTGTTTTTACATCCAGTATTTCGCCAAGACTTTGTACCGTAAAAGGAGAGTTCCTGATGGTCGTGATATGGATATTCTCACAATTATATTTGTCTTGAAAATATTCTTTGGAATACTTTGCAACGGTTTTACCATCCGATGTCGTATAGGTTTCTGTCTTGGAGGCAGCACCGTCGGAAAGAATATCTATGGCATGCGCCTGCCACTGTCCTAACAGGTATGCGCGGAAAATGTATGCATCATCTTTTTTCACTTTTTTCATTTTAAAAGAATAGACGGCAGGAGTTAAGACATTAGCAGTAAGGGGTAAATCCGTATTTTCTGCATAAATGTCAATTGCACCAAGGTGATTTACATCCAATTTGGGTGAATCCTGATTTACTGCTGGGATTTTGACGGAAATGGTATCGTTGTTATAGTATTTTGTGTCAAAACCGGATACAGTGCAGGAATAGACATTATTGGAACAGGTACAGTCTTCTGTATAAAATTTGGTGTCAATGGTTTTGCCCCAGACTTCACAGATGTTTCTGACGGTGGACATGTCTACGGTGGTATCTTCAGAAATCAGTACTTTTTGTAAAAATGCGTTGTCGAGTGTGATATCATCTTCATAACAAAACGGTATCATTTGACAGATAAATCTGTTTCCGTCAGAGGGATCAAAAAACATTTCATAATTAGGATAGAGATCCCGAAAAGTCGTTAAAATAGAAAGAACACTGCAGCCACAGGAAAACTTTTCGTCATATGGCAGAGCGTTCCAAGTTTCATGTTCGGCCCGGTATTGTTCATAATTTTCATTGTAATCCGGCATTCCTTTGTATTCGCCAATATCTTCAACTCTATAATGAGAGATCTGCCCTAACTTTTCTAAAACGGTAACTACCGCTTCCCGGATTGTGTTATATTTTAAAATATTGCCGTTTTCATCCAGTAATGGGTTTCCGTCCGTATCTTTTTCATAAGCGTCAAAGTTGATAAGGAGCGCCCCCAACTGTCCGTTTTTGGTTCCATCCAGTTTGCGGATGAAATCGGAACAGCGAAGGGAAATCTGACTCGTTGCGGCGTCGTAGGAAAAAGAAGTACTTTCATAGACAAAATAGGCCAGTGTGTAATACTTGTATTTCTTTTCACGGATGTTGTATAATCCGAGTTTCAGTCTAAGATCTTTATTCATCCAGATCAGATTGTCGGGATGCAGCCTGATTTTTTCCTTTAAAGTCGGTACAATCGTAAAATTACCGTTTCTACGGATATCTGACTCTGAGCTGATGCTCATGCTGCCGTTTAACAGTGTGGTAATGACTCCGATTACTTTTTGATTGGAATCCAGTACTTCCAGTACCAGTCTGGGCGTCTGTATAGAAGCGGACTGCTGTAGTACAAGAGTTAAATCTTCATTTGTTATTTCATACATTATTTATTCCACCACTCTTCCGTAACCTCGGACAGACCGAGATAGTATAGATCCTCCTCCGAGTTTATGTCCCCGATCTCTACCCATGAAAAGGTAATATATCTGTTATTGTAGGAATCTTCGGCAGTATCGGTCGGATTCGGCGTTGTCTGAATCAGCCAGATTCTTCCATCCGGCAGTTTTAAGATTTTTGGGACTCCATCTGCAAGGATATCCATTGTATTTTTCTGGTAGGTTATCCTTCTGTAATCTCCGTCGGTGCTTAAATCCATAGTACATTCATCTTCCTCGAAGGGAACAAAAGATCCCCTGCAGGAACCGCTGTCATAATTGGCAATCGAATTTCTGATGAATATCGGATATTTGCCGTTTAATAATTCCACGGTAGAAGAAGGAATATTTCTTGTCGTATCACAGAATCCGTCCGTGATGTCGGTGCTGTAAACAAGATTGTTTTCGATAATAAACAGATTGTCAAAGTTGGATTCCGCCATACAGGCAGAGTAAATTCCTTCCGTACCATAAAGTACCGGAACAATGGCATATTCATAAGCCGCACCGGCTGCATTTGTATAATCATTATAATAGATGGCAAAATCGCTGATAGAGGCAATTTCTTTTACAACCAGAGTATTCCACTTGAATTGGTCGTCCGTTCTTCTTTTCAGTAAAAGATGAGATACGGTGTCGACACTCCAGTCCACATTTCCCGCATGGGTGTTTCCGTTAAATTTTGCCCAAAGAATCGTATCAAATGTCCAGCCTTGCGTAATTTCGTGACTGAATGCAAAGTCTGTTGCCTTTGTAAGATACAGATCGTCATAGATCCCGTTTTTCAGCTCTATGTAATTACAGTTTTTGACGGCGGTGGGAGTCAGCGCACATGCCAGACTCCCACCGCAAAAATTACTTCCGCATAGAAACATAATTTTCTTATTCCTCCTTCCATTTTCCAAACCACAGGTCGTATTTTTCAGCGCTTACCGGCGGTTCGTGTTCTGTATGAATTGTGATTTCTTCTTTTTTAATTTTGTGTATTATGCTGTCTTCATAAAACCAGGCATCGTATTTATGGACATCCCTTGTTGGTTTGTTAAACCCATACCACATATCGCCTGCAGGCGAAAAGTTCAGTTTGGTAAAACATGCAAGTTGATAGATATGGTTGATTCTTCTTAAGCAGACAGTGATCATATCTTCATTGGAAAATTTCTGTGGTTCCGAATATAAAATGTAATGTCCTGTGCCGTTTGGCACAGTCAGTTTAAACCGAAGAGTTCCGTCCGTGTATATTCTGGAACTGATGCACAGCCCGTCCATACCGTTACTCATTTTAAAAATTTCTGCATTCTGCCATAAATGCATTCCTCTGATTATCAGAGTAAAGTCGCCTTCTACAAGAAAGCCTTCCTCATAATAGAGCGTTTTATCGATCAGATGAATCAGGCTGTTTTGGTATTCAAATTCTTCGTCTCCGTTGTATTGCAGAATGATTAAATTGGTAGAGACGGAAATACAGCCCTGCTTTGGATCATTTACCGCATAAATCCGGGAATAGGTATCCGGAGTTTCGTATTTTACCGTGACTTCAACGTAGCCCGTATCCAGTTCCATTCCATGAATTGTAGTTCCTATGCAGCGCAGATAATAAATACGGTCGCTTTCCAGACCGCGATAGGTATAATTTAAATACATATCGTCATAAAGAATTTCGCTGCACATCAGCTCCTTTTTGGCTGAATCATATAAATAGAATCGGTAATTGTCGATGCTCTCCCAATCGGGAGAGAAATAGTACATGGATGTATCAAAAGATGCATTCGTCAGCACATGGTTATCCGGAAGATTGTAAAAGTGAAAATCCGGAGTCTTAAGCGTATAGAAATTGATTCCGGCACAGAGGGGAGAAGCATTGTTCTCTCTGTCATAGATCTGTGCCTGAATCAGATATTCGTTTCCGTTTATCAGTGTATGCGCCGGAATGGTGTGGGTAAGGGAAAAAGAAGAAACCGTATCGTCAAATACGGTTTCGAGCGTGTGGCCGTCTTTAATGATAATTCGGTTGGCATAGGCACGATTTCCCTTCCAGGAAATAAAAATGACAGAATCTTGATCCGCGTCAAACGGAATGATTTTTTTGATAATGGGTACTGACAAAATATCACCTCCTATTGTCTTATGCCGCATATGTGCATGTTGTCTAAGCTTCCTGACGGAAGCTTTACCCATACTTTTGTTCCGGCGTTAAGGGGGAGGGAAGGGAGGCTGGAGTAGAGTTTCCGCTCGCTTCCGTCCTGCGCCAGAATCGTATATGTGTTGTCTGTGTGTACTTCTTTAATGACAGAAGCAAAGGTTCTGTCTGCAGTCTGATTTGTGATCTTACGTTCCATTAATATTTGGATGGAATTTAAAATTTCTGTTGCAACATCCAATGGAAGTTCCTCCTTTCTGATGGCAGCCGCTCTTTTTTAAGATAGCGGCTGCCTGTGTTGCTATGATTTATAAGCTTCCTGCATCGCCCGGCTGCTTAAGTTGCCCAGTTCCCGCTGGATATATTCCACACCGGAAGAGTTCGTTACATTAGGGCAGGACAGGTTGACACTTCTAATATTCTGTGTGACTGCCCGGTTTGTGTTGTTATTGATATAGTTGATATGGGATCGTATGGTTTCCGTGCTGTGGCTGACCAGATTTTTCACATAGTCAGCCGACGCGTCATAGGACAGTTCAGGCACCAGATTTTTAGCTTTTTCCATGATGTCATAAAAGGGGTCGCCCTTCTGGAGCGGTATGGGGATGTTCTTGTCCCCGGATGTATCGGATTTGGATGCTTTGCCGTCCGTTTTATACTGGCTCACAAGCTGTTTCCCCAGCGTTGTCCCGGCCCCTGCTATGCCCAGCGCCGCCCCGGCTCCCGTGATATTTAATGCCACGCTGTATACTTTCCCGTCCATCTCCTCTAAAGTGGATTTTAAGGCGGAAACGGTGTCCAGAGAATGATCCAGCGGTCCGTTCATGTTTTCCCATGCGGCGGTCTGTGCCGGGATGCCCGTTTCCTCATCCAGTGCGGCGTCTGTCTGTGCGCTTAGGGCGGACAGCAGGCTTTCCGGATCTTCTTCTTCCGATCCGGCAGCGCCGATCTTGTTGATCGCTTTCTGGATGGCACCGGTCATGCCGGTTCCTTCCTCTTTCCCGTCAAAGGCATCCGTGATGCCGTGTACCTGCTGTTCCATCTGCTCCAAAAAGCCGGGGACGGTGTTCATGTCTATGCCGGTCAGCCCGGAAAGTCCCCCGAGGATGCCAGAGTCGTTGCCGCTCATGTCCTTTAAGATACCGAGATAGGAATGCATCAGGCGTTCCAGCGCACCGGAGTTCTGATCCAGCAGATCCGCCTCCGTATAGCCCAGTTCCTGTAAGAGGGCAATCATCCGGGCATGTTCCTGTAAGCCGGACAAGCTGCTGAAGCGGTCCCGGTATCCTTCCATGCCTTTGATCAGGGCGTCATAGTAGTGATTAGTCTGTCCGATCTGTGCGTCCCAGTAAGCGTTGGAAGCTTCTAACAGGTCTTTAATAGTGTCAATCTGCTTATCCAGTGCGTCCTGCTGTTTTTCCAGCACGCGGATTTGGGCTTCCGTTCTGGCGTCATCCAGTTCTTTTCTGGCGGTCTGTACGGCCTCCGCATCCGCGGTGTAGAAGAACCCCCTGCCTTCTGTATACTGTAAAATGGTTTTCTGGTTTTCCGCCCGGGCAAGGTTGCGCTCTTTTTCCTGTAAAGTGATGGCTTCTTTCCGGTCTTCGTTGGCCTCCCTGATCTTGTCGATTTCTTCCTGTATGGCGTCTTTTTTGTCTTCCAGCAGTTTGATCTGTGCGTTGTAGGAATCCTCCGCCGCTTTTTTCTGTGCTTCCAGGGAAGCGACGGCGGCGTCCCTTTCCTCCTGCATGCCGTCTATTTTATCGTCGATGAGTCCGGCGGCGTGGGAGAAGATGGATTCGTAGAGGGACTTATAGCCGTCCAGGTACTGCCTCTGGTATTTGGCGTATTCTTTTTCGTATCCGAGCTTGTTTTTGAAATGACGTTCGTATAATATCCTTAAACGATCTAAGTATTCTTTCTCTGAAATAAGTCCGTTATTTCGTAAATCTTCAAGTGCTTTTAATTCTTCTTCAAATGCGTCTGCATAGGCATCACCTGCTGATTTTGTACCACCGCCTATATTGCTAAAGTCAACGTTACTGCCAAGATTTGCAAACTGATCCATGACTTGTTTTTTGACAAGTTCCATTTGACCTTTTACAGCGGCAGTTGCTAAAGTATTTCCTTCTGCCGATGCTTTTGTATAAGCCGTATTTAATGTCATTAATGTTTGTATTGCATTTGCTGCGATGCCTGATGCCTGTGCAAGCATATATAAATTTTGTATGTCATCAGTAGTGCTTAACGGATTTTCTGCACATAATATTTTCTGTATCCTTAAAAGATTGAGTGCCTTATCGTAATTTTCAGTAGAAACAATAGCATCAGTAAATGCTTGTATATCTTCATCCTCTGCATCTGCCAAATCAAGTCCAGCCTCTTTTAATGCTTTTGTATTTTTTATTAATGCATTGAATGCAGCCATTTCGCTGTTGGCAACACCTAGATCTTCCAGTGCGGCTTTCATCGTCTCAAAATCTTCTGCGCCTGACAATGCTGCCTGGGTGACGGAAGTGGCAAGGGAATCAAATGCAGTCTCTACGTCCTGTTCTGTTGATTCTGTATTTCTTAATACTGTAACAAAATCTTCAAATGCAGTGTAGTCTACTGTGATACCTTCTATTTTGTTTAATTCATCTAATTTTGATTTAATTGAGTCACAAGTAGACAGAATATCAATGCTGTTTAATGCAAATTCATCATCCGTGAAGATGTTCTGATATGCTGATTTGAGTGAATCGAATGCGGGTTTAAGGCGTGTGTTTAACTGGTCTACAGTCTGTAAAATTCCCAATGAAATGGGGGGTTCAATGTTATAAGTGTCACCTTTAACATTATCTTGTACAATTCCCAATTCAACCAAAAGGTCAATAAGTTTTTGAACTTCTTCTGCTGACTTATTCGTACAAACACCATACTCAATGGCTTTATCAATTAGAGAATTGAAAGATTCTTCTCCTTCTTGAACACCTTCTGTATTTACCATGTTAAGTAGGGCAGTAGCAGTGTACTTTTCACCGATTTCTTTGGCAGTATCAGTAATTCCGTCTGTATTTGTAGAAATACTATATTCAAAATTCCAAGAGGAAATTTCTGAATATAAATCAGGATATAAATTCTCAAAATATCTTTTTACATTGTCATTATTTTTAGCAGAAGTGATAGCATTATTTAAACTATCATAAAATGCTTTCTTCGCCTCTAAAATTCGTTGCTGTTTTCCTTCATCATTTGTACTTAGTTCCGCTTCTTCTAGTAACGCACGTTTAGATAATAAATCCGCATATTCATCAGAATATTCTGAATCATATTTAATCATGCCCTCAAGATATGTATGATAAGTTTCTTGATGTTTACCTAATTCAGTATCAATCGTGGTCATTGCAGATTGAATACTATCATCCACGGCTGCTAAAATATTATCTGTTTCAGTCCCCAAATATTCACTTGCATTGTCTCTATAAGCAGTACGAATTTGACCTAACAATTCATATGCTTCTTCTGGAACTACATCTTTAATAACAAATTCATTAAAAGCATTCTTATAAAGACCAAATTTCTTTTGAATTAAATGGTCTAATTCTTCATTACCTGTCGTTTTTATATAAAAAAATTGTGTTTTATCTTCCATATAATCAACAGCAGAATCTAATACGCTCTTATATTGATCTGATATACCTGTGAATAATTTAAAGAATCCGTTACCAAATTTTTGCCCACCAGTCAAACTATCAACCGAAGCTAGCCATTCATAATATGATTTTTGAGAAAGTGTATCTAAAGCATCAATTTCTCCGTTTATAGCGGCTGTAATTGACTTTATAACATTTTCTTCTGTACCATACTTTTTAAATAATTCATCTTGAATAGACATTAATTCTTTACGTTTAGTCTTTGAATCTTCATACGATATATTACTTGTATTCAATTCTGTAACTAACGTATTGATTTGTTCTTTATAATCTTCAAGAGATGTATTATTTGACTTATAAGTAGAAGTCAGTTCCTTTGCTTTTTCTATTGCTTTGTTTTGTGCAGAAAATAATTTACTGAACGCATATACAACACCGCTGAGTAGAGCAGAAGTAGCCAAATTTGCAACTATAGTAATACCTTTAATTGCTAATTTGTATGCACTTGCACTAACAGTTGACAAATCATAATATTTTTTAGATTTTTGTACAGAAGCATTTGCCTTTATTTGCTGTTGTTCAAAATTAGAAACAGACCCAGCAGCACCCTTTGTGCTTACTGCATATTCTATTGCGCTTTTACTTGCTTCATTAGTAGATTTATTTAAAATGTTTTGTTGTTTTGCAACATCACCAGTAGCATTAAAATATTCTGTTAAAAATATCTTATCCTTTTCAAGCTGTTTTGCAAAATTTTCACTTTCAATTTTAGCCTCATTGAAAAATGATATAATTCTTTCTCCACCATTTGTTGTTTTGAATATCATACTATGTTATAATGCGTAATGCGGAGTTGTGCTTTTGTACTTGTGAAGAGTACAATTTTATTTATAGGAGAAAAACATATCATGAAAATTTGCTTAAAATGTAAACAGCTTTGTAATGACGATACATTAACAAAATGTCCTAAATGTAAAGGTGAGTTGATTCAATATAGCGAAGAAAAATATAAATACTATCTAAACAATCAAAAACAAGAGAATAGTAAGTATGTTTCAAAGGAAGATAGAATGTATAGGGACATTCACACTATAAAAAATATTTTGATCTTGTTTGCAGTTTTGGCAATAATAACTTTTGTAGTAAATTTCTTTATTATGATTGGTTAATACGTAACTTATGAAATTAGATAAAAGATCTAAATTATTTTTAATCATATTTTTTCAGTAAGTTTGATTCCAGTAATTATTATTGTTACAATAAATTATACCAAAGAGCAGAAATTAAAAATCGGAATCGAAAATAGCAAAACTACAAGAACTTTGATGCTTAATAATATTTCAACAGCAATTACTTTGGAGGAACTTTTTGAACTGGAACTTTCCAAAGAATATACTACTAAAAACGATATTAGTTTACATAATGAAAAAATGACAATTGTAATTTATACAAATGTTACTTTTTTTGCTCTGATGGCATAAAAGAGTACGTATTTTATGATAATAAATTAGGCATATGTATCTTTGACATAGACACTTCGCATTGGATGCTAAAAGATATATATGAAGAACTTGCCAAATTAAATGGTGAACCCGATGAAACTGAATTAAAATCGAATAAATTAGGAACAGATTATTATACTAGGTATGGCAAAAACGGTACACTGATTATGGCTGACGATAATATTTCAAGAAATATTGAAGTACGCTTTCAGATAGAAGAACAGTAGGAAGGATTTTACACAATCCAAGCACCGAGAGTCTGGTAGATAGTCAGCCAAAGGTTCTCATCATCCTTGTGATATCGGAGTGCTGTGTCATTGGTTTTAAAAACAGAACTTTAAAAGTTTCACAAAACCAAGTTTGCAGGTAATTCTTAAATAAGAAGTAAGTCTGCATCGGAAGGTAGATACCATTGGCAAAATTTATTTTATCTATTGCTTTCAAGTGATAAGTTGTTTAAAAATATTCATAAAGGGCTCCTTTGAGGGTATTATTTAAGATTCGACATTTTAATTTTACCACAGATAGATGCTTTTTTTCATTCACCTGACAAATGAAAAGCAATATATAGCTAAAATACAGTAACTATGCGGCTTTCATATAATTTTTCAGGCACTTCTGTGAATAATCTAGGATAAATTACAATCTACTTCTTAATATTGAAAATTAATCCATTTCGGTTACTAAATTAAAGTGATACAGTTTGTTTGTAATAATTCTTGCATTCTCATTTCATTTTCTCTCCGTTTCATCCACTTAAGGCCAGGAGAACTCCCTGCATGTTCCCATTCCTTCCCGGATATCTATCCGGCTGCTGTAAGAAAGGGGAGAGCAGCATCACTCTTTTGGTTTTACCCGGTCAGGGGCAGGTTTTCCTTCCTGGTTTCGAGTACCTCTTACAAGTCTTTCGGCTCAGAACCGTTTATACTCTGTGAACACTTCCCTTATCCGTAAAGTTTTCCGATAAGAGAGTCCGCTGCTGATTGGTGGTTTAGTCCTTTTTAAGGGACCTGCCGTTTAGCGTTTCCGCCTGCGGCCTGCCGCATGTTTTTCTGCCATTACTGGCATCCTTTCGGAGTGCGTGTCACGTCCGCCGTTTCCGGCCGCGTTGTAGCCATACGGTACTATTTATTCACTATAAATAAGCTTCCCAGCACTGGGGAACAGCAGTCCCCAATTACGGTTCGTTTTAAAGAACACCGCGGGGTGACTGGTCCCGCACATTCCTGCCTTTGCAGTCCGCTAAAGGGACTCTCAGGCAAAAAGGGCATATTCAAAACAAAAAACAGGTTATGAAATCCGTACACTCATACGGCGTTTACCGGTGTTCGTAAGGCCGGAGTAAAGTCCGGCTCCTAATCCAAGGGTTCCTAAAACCCCTGCTTTGTCTGTGATGCTGCTGATGACGGACAGCAGATCCCCAAGGCTGTTTACAGCGGCTGCCACGGCTTCGGAATCCAAAAGGTTCCCGACGGTTTCGTTCCATATGGCTGACAGTCGGTTCAATGAACCTTCCCATGTGTCGGCTGCTTTTGCGGCTTCGGCAGCAAGGGTTCCTGTGCCGCCAGCGTAATCCTGCAGCATTTCTTCATACAGTCCGAAATTCTTTAACAGTCCGTCCAGTGCTTCCGCCTGAGAAGAATCTGTCCCAAAGACATCCAGAAGTCCTGTCCGTCCTGCATCAGTTTCAGCAAGGGAAACATAGGCTTCTGACAGTTCTCTCAGGACCTGCATAGGTTCCTTTAACTGCATGGCGCCGTTTTTCATTTCCTGAAGGGAAACGCCTAAGCCTGTGCAGGCATTTCGGAACCGCTCCAGCGCTTCGGCAGGGATTTCCTTCCCGTCTACTTCCCCCGTTATCTGCTGTAAATACATCAGGATATTTCCGAAGGCGTTTCCGGTTTCTGCACCGCTTTGTCCGGTAACGGAGAGAAGGGCGGCAAGGGCGGAAGTGGTTTCCTTTATGTCAAGCCCTGAGGCGGCAGCCTGAGAGCTGACAGCAGAGAGGCCTTCCGCCAGTTCTGTCATGCTGACGGCATGGCGGTCAGAGAGGGTGCAGGCGCCGTCCAGAGTCCGGGAGAGTTCTTCCACGGAACCGTTTAGCTGAAAGGCATTGTCAGCTGCCATGAGATACTGGCCAGCCAGTTCTTCGCTGATGTCGCAGGCGCTCTGGAGGGTTAAGGAGAGGGCAGCGATTTCCTCCGCATTTTTGTAACCGGCACGGGAGGCTTCAAGGACAGTGTGGAGATAGTCGGTAACGTTCCTGCCGTATTTGGCGGCAAGGTCAAAAGCGTTCTGGGCAATGCGGTCCAAGTCGGAGCGGGAGAGGGAGCGGTCTGCTTTCTGAATCTCGTTTAACAGAGCGTCCATTTCCTTTAGTTCGGCAGCAGCCTGTTCTGCTTTAGCAGTAATGTGATCCACGGCAGAGTCAATGGTGAAAAGTTCTTTGATATTCAATTTTTCTTCCTCCTATTATTTTGAATTTTTTGTTGATGGATTTATGTTGTATTTATAAGTAAAAAGAGTGGCCAGAGCAGCCACTCTTGTAAAAAAGTAATTGACAGAAAAATAATCCGGTACCGTTACATGTCTACTTTGACTACGAAACAGTCATCTTTATAAACATATTGTCTTTTAAACTTCATGATCGCAGTTTTATCTTCCAGTGCAAAATTTGCTTCATCGATGATTTCACATTCAAATAAGCCGATTTTTAAAACGACGTATTTTACAAAAGGCTGCAGTTCATATTCTTTTCTTCTTATGTCCATAGGAATCCCCCGTTTCTGTTTGTACGGCAAATCCACGTCAAAGGGTGTATTTGCTGATCTTTTTTATAAACTTTATAATCTGAAAAAAGAATATCATTTTTACTGTCCTAAAAAACGGACTTTAAGAAAAAAATCTAAAAACGAAATATTGTATGCATACTATATCAATCCATTTTCTTTTTGGCGGCGTTTACAGAAGCTTCAATTTTCTGCTTCAGCCATTTGTCAAATGAGCCGTATAATGCCTCGATCCCTTTTTTGCTTTCTTCGGAAATCATATTTATGGCTTCTACATAAGCCCGGTTAAAAGCCTCAGACTGGGCCTTTTCGTCAAATTTTCCACTTGTCTTTAACGATTCCGTGTAGACCTGATTGACATATAATACGGCGTCCATGACGTCAGAGAGAGCATCTTTGATCAGAAGGCTTGCCGCTTCATTTTTTGCGGTTTCTGAAATAAATTCGCTTTCTTTTATTTTGGATTTGATCAGATTTACAGCATAAGTGGAGATGACGGGTAAAATAACAGTTAAAATAATATATAAACAATAATTCAATACTTCTGAAAAATTCATTTGTCTCCTTTCCGTGCGGCTTCTACCATTTTAAAATATTCCATGCCGCATGCGGGGGAACAGGCTACAGTCCTCCAGTGGAAGGCATTTTTGTCTTTTTCACAGTCAGCGCATGGGGTATACATTCTGCCGCACACTTTACATGGTTTTTGTACTTTTTGTGCCATTATTTATCATCCTTTTTAAAAGTAGTGCGGGCAAAACTTATGTTCTGTCCGCACTGTATCAGAGAGTAGTAGTTTACAGGGAAATCGGGATCAGTACACAATAAAATCCCAAAGGTTTGTAGAACCGGTGCATCCTCCGGCAAGGGATTCAGCCTGGATGGCATGAACTGTCGGGTCGGCGCCGATGGTTAAGTCAAATTCGCCGCTGAAATCTGCTCTCTGAATAATGAACTGTCCGTGATAGAGGCTGTCGCAGTTGTCGCGTGCAGTTACATCAATATACATTTTGAGAGTTTTGCTGTAGGTTTCGGAATCATTGGAGATTTTTGCGGCTTCTACTTCCACATCATAGAAAGCTGCCACTTCTGTTCCGTCAGCCAGTTCTCCGGCAGGGAAAGTCAGTGTTTTTGTGGCAGGGTCATAAGTAAATTCTCCAGTTTTGGGGGTGGAAGCGGCCTGAGTCAGTTTACTGCCCAAAGAACCGTTTGCATTTTTCAAATAGACTACGCCAATTTCAGCTCCGACTGTGCCGACCGCTTTCTGGGTAGTGGAAGAAGTATCGTTATTCACTGTTAAGATGTCAGTGACACGTACTTTGAAACTGCCGCGTTCCACTTCGGAACCGGTCTGTGCAGCAAGAGCGCCGCCGACAAGCAGTCCGTTTGTTGCGCTTACGGTAACGGCTTTATTCTTCTTTAAAGAACCGATCTTGCGTCCGCCTTTACCTGTAATATCTGTTTTTTCCTGTGTGTTGCTTATGGAGCCTTCCTGGATTTCATCCATGATAAACTCTAATTCATTTGCATTGTTAAAACATGTGATCTGATCGATCTGTGTAATACTTAATTTGTTAACATCAACCATTTTCTGGTCCTCCTTTGATAAAATAGTAGTATTTAGTTGTTCTTTTTGATGCAGTACCTTTCAGCGCGCTTTGGTATATAGAAAAATCAACAGGTTTGAAAGCAGACTGCAGTCAAACCTGTATCCTCCTTCACATTAGATTGTTGACAGTAAGTGGCAAAAGCCTTGTAGTTACGGTATTTGAGGATAAAGCAGTTATCCGAACCGTGCAATTTTTTCATCAGGATTAATACACAATAAAATCCCAAAGGTTTGTAGAACCGGTGCATCCTCCGGCAAGGGATTCAGCCTGGATGGCATGAACTGTCGGGTCGGCGCCGATGGTTAAGTCAAATTCGCCGCTGAAATCTGCTCTCTGAATAATGAACTGTCCGTGATAGAGGCTGTCGCAGTTGTCGCGTGCAGTTACATCAATATACATTTTGAGAGTTTTGCTGTAGGTTTCGGAATCATTGGAGATTTTTGCGGCTTCTACTTCCACATCATAGAAAGCTGCCACTTCCGTGCCGTCAGCCAGTTCTCCGGCAGAAAAAGCGAGTGCTTTTGTGGCAGGATCATAAGTAAATTCTCCAGCCTGGGGATTGGAAGCAACCTGAATCAGTTTATTTCCTAAAGAACCGTTTGCATTTTTCAGGTAAAGAACTCCGATTTCCACACCGGCTGTACCGACTGCTTCCTGCGTAGTAGCAGAGGCATTGTTATTGACAACTAAAATGTCAGTGACACGTACTTTGAAACTGCCGTGTTCCACTTCGGAACCGGTTTGTGCGGCAAGAGCGCCGCCGACAAGCAGTCCGTTTGTTGCGCTTACGGTAACGGCTTTATTCTTCTTTAAAGAACCGATCTTGCGTCCGCCTTTACCTGTAATATCTGTTTTTTCCTGTGTGTTGCTTATGGAGCCTTCCTGGATTTCATCCATGATAAACTCTAATTCATTTGCATTGTTAAAACATGTGATCTGATCGATCTGTGTAATACTTAATTTGTTAACATCAACCATTTTCTGGTCCTCCTTTGATAAAATAGTAGTATTTAGTTGTTTTGTCTGATGCAGTACCTTTCTGCGCGCTTTGGTATACACAGCAAAGGACAGGTTTTCAGTCAAACCTGTCTCCTGCCTTTCACATTAGACTGTTGGAGGCAGGTGCCAAAGGCCTTGTATTTGCGGCATTTGGGGATAAATTCGGCGGGGAAACCGTGCAGGTTTTAGAAAAAATCCATTATAAAAGGACAGGGAAAGCGTGATGCTTTATCTGTCCTGTGCAGAGCAGTCAAACCTGTCTCCTGCCTTTCATATTAGATTGTTGGGGATCAATGCGAAAGGCCTTGTATTTGCTGTATTTGGAGCAAAAAAGAGGGGGCAGACCGTGCAGGTTTTGTTATGACTTATAAGCTTCCTGCATCGCCCGGCTGCTTAAGTTGCCCAGTTCCCGCTGGATAT
>CANSUS010000010.1 GCA_947650155.1 uncultured Lachnospiraceae bacterium | reverse complement strand
CAGTATTGATTTTTCAAGGTTCAGCACACCAATTGGTGTGGGAAGTTTGAGTTATGTAAATCATATGCCTTATATAAAATTTGTCAATTATGCAGTATTGTCTATTATTTTGGTATTCCTATCAGCTGCTTTGCTTTTTCATGTTCCGGTTTATGCTGCAAACGTTACATCTGAAAAAGAGTTTGACGAAGAAGAAAATGTAAATGAATTATATCTGGAATATCGCAGCCGCTTTGAGGCAGTAAAAAACCGGGAAGATATTTCTGCCAATGGTTTTTCGGTTGTGGAGGATCAGATTTTTCCGATTGAGCTTGTTGTTACTGAAGAGGAAGAGAATGAAGAGGAACTCATGGACATGGAAGAGGAAGAAAATGAGGATTCCACCTGGCTGATTCCGGCATTTGATGAGAAATATCATCGTTTGGTGCTATTTTTTGTTGATCAGGAAGGTGAAGTTTTTTTTAAAACAGATCAGCTGGATATGAACAGCAGAAATATAGGAAGGATGGAACAGCCAAATAAAAGTATTGCGGCAGTATCTTTTCAGGATTTAAATGGAGATAAGCTGACAGATGTAGTTCTGATTACGTCCTGCGTGAATGAGGACGGACTTTATGCAGGAAAGAATTACAAAGTGGGAGAGGTATTATTCCAAAGCAGTCAGGGAGGCGAATTTTACAGAGACTACCGTATATCGGATAAGATTAACCGGTTTGGAATGAATAAAAGCGCAAAACTGATTGCAGCTTTTGTAAGGGACGGCGCTTCCACGGAATTTATGTACACTGCGGCAACGCTGGAGGAATTGCAAAAGCAGGGATTGAAGATTATTACAGAACAGTATTATACGAGAACTTTTGAAAAGCTGGGAAGGCTGAAAGTTGTACCGGGGACTTATAAGATAGCGGATTATGATGTATTTATGATTTATCTCGTAAATGAGCAGGGATATATTGTATCAAGTCTCCAGCCGATGGGAGATTTTGACAATCTTTACGCATTAAAAGGAATACAATGCCGCGACATAGACGGGGACGGACTAAAAGATATCGTGGTACTGGCAAGGTACAGTTATGAAGATGAAGAAGGCCATTTGGCCGTAAAAAGTGATTATTCCATTTACTATCAGCGGACAGGCGGCTTTTCGGCCGATATGGAAATGAAGGACAGTTATCAGTGCGGTGATGAGGATACGATGGAAGCGCTTGTAGAAAAAGCGCGTGCTTACTGGGGGTGGAAATCAGAACAATGATCAGGGTACTAATTGTGGATGATGAAAAGGCAATATGTGATTTAATTGATTTGAACCTGTCGTCGGCAGGATATGATTGTAGTGCGGTACAGGATGGACTGGAGGCAATTGATAAAATTGAGAAAGAAAGTTTTGACTTAATACTTCTGGATATCATGCTGCCCGGTGCGGATGGTTATGACATTATGGAGTACATACGTCCGCTTGGCATCCCTGTCATCTTTATTACGGCAAAACATGAAGTAAAAGACAGAGTTAAGGGCTTGAAGCTGGGAGCAGACGATTATCTGGTAAAACCTTTTGACGTGGTAGAACTGGTGGCGAGAGTAGAGGCAGTTCTCAGGCGGTACAATAAGGCGGATCAGCAGTTGACGGCGGGAGACGTGGTCGTAGATGTAGAGGCGCACAGAGTCATGAAAGCAGGAAGACCGATAGAACTGACTAATAAGGAATTCGGCCTGCTTGTTCTGTTTATGAAAAATAAAAATGTGGCGTTGTTCCGGGAAACGTTGTATGAAAAAGTCTGGGAAGATGAGTATTTTGGCGACAGCCGTACCCTTGATCTTCATGTGCAGCGTTTGAGAAAAAAGCTGGGATGGGAACATAATCTGGTAGCAGTGTATAAAGTTGGTTACCGATTAGAAGGTGTAGAATGAAATTTTCAATAAAATTATTACTGTGGACGATTATCGTCATGGCAATGGCGTTGGGATTCAGCGGGTTTTATTTTGTAAATTATGTATTTGAATCTTCTCTTAACAGAGAAGTTGGACAGGCGATGGACGAAAGCAGCATTCTGAGCTTTGCTTTTGAGACGGCGGCGCTTAATGTACCGGCAAAATACAGTGTATTACCGGACAGTACCGTGGAAGAGATTGCCTCCAACCTGGAGAGAAGCGGGCGCAGCGCCAGTCGCTTGATTCGTATTTCCGGTGAAGAAAAAAATATACTTTATGCCAGTGACGGTTTTGGGGCGGATGAAAGACTGCTTATGGAAACGGACGAGAGAACGAAATCGTACCGTGTCATTAGGACGGATACAGGTTTCTATGTTCATACAAGCGTGGCGGTAAATACTTTAGACAGGATTCTTTATCTTGAGACGATGAAAGATGTTTCGGAAGTTTTTGCCGAAAGAGAGACCGGTTTTTCCCTGTATCGGAAAGTGACGCTGATTATGCTTGTTATCGGTACGCTGATGATGCATTTTATCGCTTCTTTCTTAACTAAGCCCATAAGGCTTTTAACGAGGGCGACAAAAAGAATGGCTGCGGGAGACTATGAGTATCGTGCCAGACAGGTGAGTTCTGACGAGCTGGGGCAGCTTACGGCAGCGTTTAATCATATGGCGGGCGCACTGGAAGAGAACATTGGGAAACTGGAAGGAGAGATTGAGGCAAGAGAAGAATTTGTAGCGGCCTTTGCCCATGAACTCAAAACACCGCTGACGGCGATTATCGGATATGCGGATATGCTGCGTTCCCATAAACTGGATGAAGAAAAAAGTTTTATGTCTGCAAATTATATCTATACGGAAGGTAAGAGGCTGGAAGCAATGTCTTTCCGTCTGCTGGATATTATTGTTACAAAGAAGAACGAAGTAGAATTTCAAACTGTTTCGGTGGATTCCATTTTTGATTATCTGCGGGGGATGTTTGGAGTAGATAAAAAAAGAGAATTCTATTTTGCATGTGATGAGGGAACGGTATATGTGGAAGTGAATCTGATCAAAACAGTATTGGTGAATCTGATAGACAATGCGTGTAAGGCATCAGAGGAGGGCAGCGCCATCGAAGTAACAGGAGAGGCATATGAAGAAGGGTACCTGTTTTCGGTCAGGGATCATGGAGTTGGAATACCAAAGGAAGAACAGCATAAGATTACGCAGGCATTTTACATGGTAGATAAATCACGCGCCCGAAGCAAAAACGGAGCGGGGCTTGGTCTGGCGCTCTGTGCAGAGATACTCAGGCTGCATTACAGTGAACTGGAGATAGAAAGCGAGCCGGGAGAAGGTTCCTGTATCAGCTTCTTTATACCGGCAAAGGAGGAAGCACAGGATGAAAAATAAAGGACTTATCAGCGCAGCGTTTCTTTTATTTGCCGGACTTGTCCTGGTGCTGTCTGTTTGGGGGCCGGAAGCGCTGGCAAAATATAAGGATAAAGATATATTGAACGAGATTCATGCCGAAACGGTAGAAAAAGCAGGAGAAGGGTATCGATATACGCTGAATGCGAATGAAAAGCTTTATATATTATCAAGCTGCCTGAGCAGTCAGACGCTTCCGGAAAGTGAATTGAATTCCATGACAAGAACAGATGCGGCAGGTATCGGTTATCAGGATCTGGAGGGGACCTATGCTTTCGTAATTAACCACAGGGGGCCTTCAGGAAAAGAGATTACGGACGAAGAGATTTATGAGACATGTAATAAAGGTCTGGATATGCTGAAAGAATTGGGGATATTACCGGAGCAGATCAAGGAGGTGGACGCGGCTTCCTACGATGCAACGCTGTATTCTGCAATCGATGTTCTGGAACCGAGAAACAATGTGGCGGTCTGGAAGATGAGCCTGTCCAACAGTCAGAAGAATGCCAATAAAGAAAACAGGCTGATCGACGCCTATATCGATGCGGATGACGGGAAGATCTATGAATTTTATGTCAGAACCAATTTACTCTGGGAGGATATCGATACGGATGCAGTCATAGAAAAGTGGAGAAACTATATGGGACTTTCCAGTCCTGAAGCATATGAATCGGATAATCCGCTTTTGGAGACCACGCCGTATTTTAAAAAGTATGTTTTTTCCGGTATGGGAGAGGGAAAGACTGTGGTGACAATCGGCTTTTATGAAGGAATTAACGAGTTATTTTTAAAAATTTCAAAATGATGCAACTTTGATGCAAAAATGATGGCAATTTGATGCAGAAATGATGATATTTTGATGCAGCTCTTGTGTAATCTGGTATTAACAGAATTATACAAGAGTTTTTTTGGGACAGAAAGCGGGCCCGGCACAGGAGAGGAGCATCAGAATATGTACGAAGGAGAATCATTTTCCCGTCAAATATATCGCCAGGAGGAAAGCAGAAAAAAGAAAAGAAAGAAGATCGGGAGAAGGATTTTAGCCGGAATTATGACAGTGGCATTAATCAGCGGTTCTATTGTACTGACAGAGAGACTGCTTCTTACAAATGTGCTTGCAGCTCCGAAACAGGGAATGGAATCCATGAAGCCGGAAGTGGTAAATACTTTTACGGAAGCAATATCCGATCAGCTGTTATTTCAGGAAACGGAAATCATAGAACTGGCGGCAGAGGAAAATGGAATTCCCGTTGTAATGATTGACCCCGGACATGGAGGAGAGGACGAAGGGTGCGCCAGAGATGGCATTAAAGAAAAAGATATTAATCTTGCCATTGCCAAATTAGTACAGGGTAAATTGGAAAT
This sequence comes from uncultured Lachnospiraceae bacterium, assembly GCA_947650155.1. Classification (GTDB taxonomy): domain Bacteria; phylum Bacillota; class Clostridia; order Lachnospirales; family Lachnospiraceae; genus RGIG3002. Next base: position 65,891 of record CANSUS010000010.1, on the reverse strand, counting down.
GCTTGGGTTTCAGGTTATTATGGTCAGAGCGGACGATACTTACATAGCAAAAGAGGACCGGGTAAAATTTGCCAATGAAAGCCGTGCAGATATTTATGTCAGTATTCATCAAAATGCTTCCGAGGATATCAGTGTAAGCGGTATGGAAGTATGGTATGAGGGAGAAGACGGAAGCCGTGATAATAAAAGGCTGGCACAGCTTATACAGCAGCAGACAATAGAAAATACGGGGGCAAGGGAAAGAGAACTTCGCGGGGACGCGGATTTTCATGTGACGGGTAAGACAACCATGCCGGCCTGCCTGATTGAGACAGGATTTTTGTCCAATGCAAAAGAGCGTGAAAACCTGACGGCGGCAGAATATCAGGAAAAGATTGCGGAAGGGATTGCACAGGGAATAGAGCTTTATTTTCACCCTAAGACAATGTATCTGACTTTTGACGACGGGCCTTCTGTGGAGAATACAAACAGAGTATTGGACGTTTTGAAAGAAAGAGAGATGAAAGCAACTTTTTTTCTGGTAGGGGAAAACGTCCGAAAACATCCGGAGGTGGTTCAGAGGATTGTTGCAGAGGGACATTCGATAGGCATTCATTGTGACAATCATGATTATAAAACGGTCTATGCAAGTGTAGACAGTTACATACAGGACTTTGAGGCGGCACATCAGACGGTGTATGACCTGACAGGCATTGATGTAAAGATCTTTCGATTTCCCGGTGGGAGTATTAACGACTTTAACGCAGGTGTAAGAGAAGAGATTATACAGGAAATGACGGAGCGGGGGTACACCTATTTTGACTGGAATGCCAGTTTGGAGGATTCAGTAAGAGAAGCGGAACCGGAGGTATTGATTGCAAACGGAGTGGGGACCACATTGGGACGGAAAAAAGTGGTAATGCTGGCTCATGATGTGATATATAATACTGGAATTTGTCTGGAAGAACTGCTGGACCGTCTGCCGGAATATGAGATCCGTCCCATAACGGATGATGTGGAACCGATACAGTTTTAGTCTTGATGGATAGAGAAGGGTAGTGTAAAATATCATATAGTTATACTTTTTACGGTATGGATCAGGAAAGAGATTCAGTATTTTATACAGAAAAAGGGGGCTTATGATATATGAAACGATATGTTATGTCTGCATAGCACCGGCTATTGCAATCAGATCAATTTGAATTGTTATAGCCAGTGTTGTTCCTGAAAGAATATATATTTGGGAGGCGGACATGGGCTATATAAAAGCAGAAGAAATTCTGCCAGTGGAACTGATAGAGCTGATACAACAATACGTGGACGGAAAGAACATTTATATCCCAAGAAAAGCGGATCATAGAAAAGAATGGGGAACGGACACGCAAATCAGACAGGAACTGCGTGCAAGGAATTATGAAATTTTCCGGGAATATCAGGATGGAAGAAAGGTTTCAGAGCTGGCATGTAAGTATTACCTGTCAGAGAAGAGTATACAGCGGATTATCAGAAAAATGAAATGGAATCATAGTGAATGATAAAAAGAAGCGGGAGAATCTGAGAAAGATTTTCCTGCTTTTTTGTTGACAATTTTTATATTCCGACATAAAATGAAACAAGATTCATTTTTGAGCAGGAGGAACAGATGCCAAAGGTAACAGAAGAATATATCATAAATAAAAAAAAGAAAATTACAGATGCGGCCTATGCTTTATGTTTAAGAAAAACGGTCAGTACAGTAACGATGCAGGATATTATTAATGAAACAGGCTTAAGTCAGGGAGGAATTTATCGGTTTTTTAAAGATATTGATGAAATTTTTTCTGATATGGGTCAGGAACTGCGTAAAAAAAAGAGCATGAAGGGAAAAATAGATGAAATCCTGGCAAAAAAAGATGAATTAACGCCTTCAGGGGTTACGGATGCGCTTTTTGGTATGTTGGCGGACTTTATGACAGAGGAACTGATGGGAATTGAAAAGATCGATTTTGAATTATCCGTGCTTGCCATGAATGATCCCAGACGGGTGGATAAGATCATGAAAGGGATGCCGGGCGTGGGAAATATGGAATATCTGACTATGCGCACAATGGAGTATTTTGTGGAAGAGACAAAAAGAGGGAACATCCATCCAAGAGTGAGCGTGGAAGAACTGCTTACGTTTATTTCATCAGCCTACTCCGGCATTCGGGAGATATGCATTGTAAATAATTGTTATAAGCATGAAGGAAATCCGTTTATTGCATGGTATCAGCCCGGCGTACAGCTGCGTGTGCTTGCCAAAACTGTTAACTATTTGATTGGAGAAGGAGAGGAAGAAAGTGTTGAAAGAAAATAAGTATGAGGAAGAATATGCAATGATTTCGGGAATCCGGCATTATCTGCTGCATTACCGTTCTAAACCGGAAGATCCGGTTTTCCTTTTTATTCATGGCGGTCCCGGGCAGTCGGAGGCTTCGTTTGCTTATATGGTGGAGGAATATGCAGGGCGGAATTATAACATTGTATATTATGACCAAAGGGGCAGTGGAAAAACTTATCTGAAAAATAAGAAAGCAAGACCGAACACAGAGATTTTAAAACGAGATCTGTTCGAGGTTGTGAAGTATTTAGAAAGGGTATATCAAAAAGACAAAATTGGAATTTTAGGACATTCGTGGGGAAGCGTACTCGGAAGTATGTTTGCTCTGGAGCATCCTGAGCATGTATTGGCGTACATAGGCTGCGGACAGGTAATTAATCTGGTGGAAAATGAAACGACAGGTTTTTCCAAGTTAAAGGATGCAGTGATCAAGGGAAAAAATCGGAAGGATCTGAAAAAATTAGCGAAGATCGGCGAATATCCGTCCGATCATTTTGATATGAAAGAATACCGGAAAATGGGAATGGTAAGAGATCTACAGGCAAAATATGATCTGGCGGCGTCCTTTGATAAGAATATGTTAAAAGTGATCAGGAAATCGCCCATTATGGGAATGAAAGATTTGCTGCCGCTTATAACCGGATTGATAGTGAATATGCAGGTTATGAAAGAATTGATGTCATTTGACCTTAAGGAGAGAGGAACCTGTTATCAGACGCCGATTTATTATTTGCTTGGCGAAAAAGATCAGCAGACGCCAGTGGAGATCAGTATGCGGTATTTTGACGAAATAGAGGCGCCGGCGAAAAAGCTGTATATGATTCGGGATGCAGGGCATTTGACGATGTTAGATAATGTGGTGGATTATAGAAAAGCGTTGTGTGAGATTGCGGAAGCGTGTCAGTGCGATGAAGAGTGAAAATCTTTTTGTAATCATCGTATTATTGTGTGTCTGTACAGGATGTCATGCGCAGGACGTGAAAGTGGAGACGGGGACGGCCGCGGATTGTCAGGAGGAACACGATTCTATTGAGAACATTTATCAATGGGAGATTGCATACGGTTCTATTGGCAATGGGACGGAGGCAGCTTATCATCCTTATGATGATAGTTATGATGCCGACCGGATTGATGAATTTATAAAAAATTATCTGGAAGAGCAGGGTATCTGTAAAACAGATCCCGACGGGATTGTCTATAACAGGCGGGGAGAACCCTTTGTGGAATATTATATAGAAGAATCGGAAAAGAAGTATTGCTTTGTGGTTCACCTGTGGGGCAATTATTGGATCGATTATGAAACGGGAGTCAGTGCGTATCAGGATGCCGTATACTGTACAACGCATACGGTACAGGAAACGGATTGGACAGGAACCCTTATTTACAATATTGACGAAGAAAATAATAGTACGCGGGAACGACTGTATGATACGGAGGAAATGCAGATGGAAACAGATGCGGAGGGAAGGATCATCCGGTATAATGGCAGTCATGAATTTCCCAAGGATCAAAAGCCGTGGGCGGAAGGGGAGTTCATGCTTGACGCATATTTTTCCGAACCTTGTACTTTTGTTTATGATGAATCGGGCAGAATGATCTGTAACGAATATTATATTACGCATGGCGGACATACTGATATTTTTCTCTATGAAGGAGATGCCCAAAGACCGTGGGCATGTCTTAATTGGTGCAGTTTTGCACCGGGGTTTACAAATGTATCTTTGTTTTTGGAGCAATAGGCAGGTACATATTGATACATATATCTTATCAGGTGCATTAAAAAGAACAGAGACAATTCTAAAAATGGTTAAGGTTGAAATAAAACATAAAAAAAAGCTATAATCGCAGCAGGGAATAAGAAAACTGTTGTGAAAGGACTGTTGATTATGCTGAAAGAAACACAGGAAAAATATCTGATGGACTTAAAAGCCTGGCTTTCGGAAACGAAAGAGGAAGAACTGGAAGAGATGACCGCTTTTTTTTCTTCCCGCCTGGAAGGCTACGAGACTCATATGAAAAGTATATGGGGAGAGGATTATCGCCTGTTTTCTGAGAAACTGCCCAAGGAATGCAGGCATATTCTGGATCTTGGGTGCGGAACAGGTTTGGAACTGGATGAAATATGGAGAAGGAATCCGTCTCTGTCGGTGACAGGGGTAGATTTGTGTCAGGATATGCTGAACCGACTGCTGGAAAAGCATGCAGATAAACCATTCACCGCTGTTTGTATGGATTATTTTCAATATAATTTTGAGAAAAATAAGTGGGATGCCGTCATATCTTTTGAAAGTCTGCATCATTTTGAACGGGAAAAAAAGAAACAGCTGTACGGAAAAATCCGTGATTCCTTGAAAGAAGGCGGCGTATTTCTACTCGGTGATTATACGGCGTGCTGTATAGAGGAAGAGGAACTGTTATATGGCGTGTATCTGGAAAAAAGAAAGAGATGCCATACCGAGGAGGGGCACTTCGTGCATTTTGATATTCCGCTCACAGAAGAACACGAGACGGAACTACTAAAAGCGGCAGGATTTTCAAGCGTAGAGCTCTCGGACGAGTTGGCGGAGGCAGCGCTTTTTATTGCACGGAAATAAGAGGAAATTTCTTGTTCATAAAGTGGAGGAAAAAAGTAATGAAAAAGCAAGGAAGGGCACTCTCTCTTTATGCCTCGTAAATTTTGCTTCAGCTCCCTTTGCTATTGAATTAAGTTCTATTCAATTCATATAAATACGTACTTATTAAAATCGGATTGCCCAATTTATCATTTTTATAGGATTGATTATCAAGTTTGTTTATACGTTGAAATCCCAATCTTTCTAAAAGTTTCCATGATGATACATTCCGCACATCACAATCTCCGTAAATTGCACTAATACCCACCGATTCAAACAGATAATGAACAAGCGCATTTCCGGCTTCTTGTGCATAACCTTGTCCACAATATTGGGGATTAAAATCATAATCTATGCAATAATGTCCTTCCTTATCTATCCAATAACCAATACTTCCTATAACATTCTCTTTTGATTTTAATTCAGCAACAAGGCGGTTATCCATATCCTGCCATTCCGTAATTATGTTTCTCACCTGTTCTTCTGACATTGGATCAAAATCTTCAAATTTGCTAACTTCTTCATCAGAAAAATACTTAAAAATATCCTCAAAATCCGTCAATCTATAATTTCTCAAAAGTAATCTATTGGTTTCTATAGCTATCATCTAAACACCCTTCTTTCCTCAAAAAAGAGAAAGATATATGTCTATTTCTCTAAATAATCTGCAGCAAATTCATCCACATCATGAAAACGTTTAACTGCTATTCCTGCTGCTTTATATACTGCCTCGTATTTTTGTAAACATGCATCAAATAAACTGACGTTGTCTTCTAAACAATCAGGGTTATACTCATCCATAATATTGTAAGTTCCTATGGCAGCCTCAGACGAAATCTCTTCAAACATATAATGAAAATTGCACATATTCATGAAAGATGCAAAAATATTATTTTGTTTAGCCGCTTCTTCTACTTTGTTTCTCCAGTTTGAATACATTTCTTCATAAGTGCCGGAAAGACTTTCGGAAGGCTCTTCTTTCTCTTTTTCTTGTTTCAAGTATTCCTCCGCATATAAAAGCAGGCTCTTTGATAAGGTTCTTAACTCCAAAATATTTTTACTTGAAGCTATGTTCTTTAAGTTATTGACAAAACTCTCTTCAACAGGTAATGCTGCTAGTTCTTCAAGCATTCTTTTGGTGCCGCGCTTAAAATATCTTCCATGAAAAAGCATCATTGCATCCATCAGGTAACACATTACTCCGAATGCATCCAGGCGTACCTGTCCTAATTCCTCGTGTAAATAAGCATTGGCATAAGATATTTTTGCTTTGTCTGTCAATTCATTCACTCTTTGGAAACGTTCTTCGGATGCCAGAAATTGTTTTGTCTGTTCTCTTAACTTACACAGTTCGTCATAAGCTTCCTGATTTTTAATATACACGATTTTGGAATCCATCAATTTAGAAATCTGGGCATGGTGACATGCGGCATCATATCTAAGCCCGTTCCAGTTTGTACAATAGATGTCATATCCTATTTTACTGTCATCTAAGATAAAGCCCGTACCAAGCTGCCATCCCTCGTCGTCCTGAATAAGTATGAGCAAATCTAAATCTGATTTTTCATACGCATCTCCTGTAGCAACAGAACCATATATTCCTATAAAAGCCAACGAATCAGGGCATACTTTCTCAGCTTTTTCTATAATGGCGTTTATTATTTTTTGATTCACATGATTCATAATTACATCTCCATCTTATACAGCGTGTGCTTACCATTAAAATTCGGTTTGTAAAATTATGTATTGCCATTAGCTTATCATAAATATAGATACAATTCTATTAAATTTTCCTTAATCTCCTGTTGCAAAAAACTATTTTTTCACGAGACTTTTTCAGTACGATATGATAAAATGCTAATCACATTGTATAGTAACCGGAACAACGACAAAGTCTGCCGTAAAATGGCAGTAACGAAGGAGGCATCATGAAAAAATCAGCTAAATTTATCGGGAACAAAGACTTTTATAAAATGGTACTGATGATTGCCGTACCTATCATGATACAGAACGGCATTACTAATTTTGTCAGTCTGCTTGACAATATTATGATCGGACAGGTTGGTACGGAACAAATGTCGGGAGTGGCGATCGTAAACCAATTGATTTTTGTATATAATCTTTGTATTTTTGGCGGTGTATCAGGTGCGGGTATTTTCACTGCACAGTATTTTGGACAGGGAAACCATGAGGGTGTGCGTCAGACGATGCGCTTTAAATTGTGGATGGCTGCCATAATCACTGCTTTAACCTCTACGCTTTTTTTATGTTTGGGATCGACGCTGATCAGCGCTTATTTAAAGGGGGACGGTACGGCTGAAAGTATAGCGGCGACACTGTTTCATGGAGAAGAATATCTTAAGATTATGCTGATCGGTCTGCCGGCATTTGCGATTGTGCAGATTTATTCCAGCACGCTTCGGGAATGCGGGAAGACAGTGCTGCCTATGAAAGCAGGAATTGCAGCGGTATTTGTGAATCTTATATTTAATTATATTTTGATTTATGGAAAGTTCGGCGCGCCTGCGCTTGGCGTAAAAGGCGCGGCGATTGCGACTGTGCTTTCCCGTTATGTGGAAATGTTTATTACGGTGGTCGGCGTACATAGGAAGAATGCCGGATATTCATTTGTGTCAGGACTTTACCGCACTTTAAAAGTGCCCAAAGAACTGGTGCTTAAGATCATAAAAAAAGGAAGTCCGCTTTTGTTTAACGAAACTCTGTGGGCAGCGGGAATGGCAATGCTGACACAGTGTTATTCGATCAGGGGATTGAATGTAGTTGCCGGACTAAACGTGTCCAATACGATTAACAATGTATTTAATATTGTCTTTATTGCGCTGGGGGATTCGGTTGCCATTATTGTAGGACAGCTGCTGGGCGCCGGGAAGATGAAAGAGGCAAGAGATACGGATAACAAGTTGATTGCCTTTTCTGTAATGTGCTGTACTGGGGTGGCAGTGGTTATGTTCTTTATGGCGCCTCTTTTTCCGAGGCTTTACAAGATCAATGATGAGGCGAGAATGCTTGCAAAATACTTTATTATGGCTACGGCATTTTTCATGCCTCAGAATGCGTTTCTGCATGCGACCTATTTTACCTTAAGGTCGGGAGGAAAGACCATTATTACGTTTTTGTTTGACAGTGTATTTATTTGGTGCGTCAGCGTTGTCATTGCTTTCACGCTGAGCAGATTTACTGCGCTGCCAGTCATTGCGGTGTATGCTATGGTACAGCTTGGAGATCTGATTAAATGTGTGATAGGATTTATTCTGGTCAAGAAAGGGATCTGGCTGCAAAATATTGTAGAGTAAAAGAAAATCGGGATATTTTTTATAGGTAACAGTTCAATAGAAACAAAGTTTAAAAAAATAGTTTACAATGTAAACACCAAATGCTAGAATAAGTATGTACAGAGTGTTTACATTGTAGACACGCAGGCTTGTATATAGGAAAGGAAGTAATATCATTTATGAAAGAGCTAAGTGGAGCGGAGTGGTATGTACTGGAAAGCCTTTGGGCTGACTCTCCCAAAATAGGAAGTCAGATTGTGGCTGATCTTTCTAAAAAGCGGGGATGGAGCAGGAGCACGACTTTAACGATGCTCCGCAGGATGGTGGAAAAGGATCTGATTGCCTGTGATGACAGTGGAAAGATGAAAGCTTATACGCCGTTGATTGGCAGGGAAGAGGCAGTTAAAAAAGAAACGGAAAGTTTTCTTGACAGAGTTTACAAGGGAAGCGTCAGCATGCTTCTAAACGGATTTGTAGAAAAACGGAATCTGACCTCTGAAGAAATTGACGAACTCAGACAGATTTTAGACCATGCGCAGAAAGAGTGCAGAAATGGAGAAGAGGATGAACATTGAGTGGTTTTGGTCTGCCAGCGTTCTTATTATACTGGTGGTTTTGATTCGGTTTATTTTTCGCAAAAAAATCCGCCCCTGCCTGCGGTATGCTTTATGGCTGGCAGTAGCGGTCCGCCTGTTACTGCCATTTTCTCTTTCGGAAACGGCGGTCAGCGTATTGAACTTACTGCCCGAAGGTACGGTAACGACTGTGGGATACCGCGGCGTGCCCGAAGGTCGCATCAGGATGTCTGTCACTAATAGGACGTCCGTTGCGAATGAAGCAGAAAGAACAGATCCGATATGGGAAGAAAAGAGTACGGCGGCGGACGGGACGGAAGTGCAGACAGATCTTTCCGGGATTTCAGAAATCTCTCAAATATCTCGGGGCGGAACCGGAGCGGACAGAACAGCCATAGATAAGGAATTACCTGTGGGGCGGGGAGAGGAGAACAGCGGCCGGATAAGCAATAAGGATTTTAGAAAACTGGCTTTCTATGTTTGGGTATGCGGTGCAGCATTAAGCGTATTTTTATTACTGGCGGCAAATTTGAATTATGCGGGACGTCTAAAACGAAGCAGGCTGGAAATTACAAAGAGAAAGCTGCCCAGGCAGTCTGCAGTACCGGTATATGTTTCGGAAATTGTGCAGACACCCTGTCTGTTCGGGCTGTTTAGTCCTTCAGTTTATGTAACAAACGAGGTTTGGGAAGACGAGAAACTGTTGGACTTTGTACTCTGCCATGAAAATACGCACTATATACACAAGGATCATTTTTGGGCATTTGTACGGATGTTGTGTTTCTGTCTGCATTGGTATAATCCGTTTGTATGGATTGCGGCGTATTTGTCCAGACAGGATGGAGAACTGGCATGTGATGAAGGAGTAGTAAAAAGACTGGAGGACAAGCAGCGCATCGATTATGGAAAGGCTTTGCTGGAACTTAGCGGTAAGAGCGGTTCCGGTAGAAATGGATGGCAGATTTCCACAACAATGAGGGGAAGCAAATTACGGTTAAAAGAGCGCCTTTTTATGATTTTGCATACACCAAAGAAAACGAAGGGGATACAGATTATTTTGTGCCTTTTTATGGCGCTTTTTCTGACAGTTACTTTTACAGGAAGAAAACCGGAAAGTATGAGTTATGCGGCGGAGCGGCTGAATTCCCAAAATGTAAGAGAGACTTTGTCAGGTATGGATCAGACGATAGAATCTAAACAGGAAGGGATCATTCAACCGGTACAGGAGTTTTACGAAGAAAGTATTTCCATTTCTCTGGGTGAAAAAGACTATCGACTGATATGCGAGGGTAATGTAACAGAGGACGGACTTTACAGCATTGCGGATATCCGATTGGTGGATATGGAAACCGATATTTGTGTGGATACCATTTCTACCGTACAGGTGGGCAGGGAATATTGGCAGGAGACGGGCGAAGAACCTCCTCCGGTTTGCTCAACTGCAAAAGATGGTAACGTTTTGATTACTGATTTAAATTTTGACGGATGGAATGATCTGTGCTTTCAGGGATGGGAGACAGAAAATGCAGATATACCGGGGAACAGCTATATACCGGGGAATAGCTATATTCCGGGGAATAGCTATATTCCCTATTATTGTATGCTTTGGAATCCTGAGGAGCAGAAATTTGAATACAGTACAATGTTGTACAATGTAGAAACAGATTCGACAAATCGGTGGCTGTCAGGCGAAAGCAGAGAAGAGGAACGGCATTCTGTTATTTATTATCGTTATGATGAGGAGAACAAGCTGCATATGCTCCGATATGTGGAAAAGGATTTATCCAAAGATGCAGTATTTGAACAATTGGACTTAACGTATGTAGAGGATGGCAGTATGTATACTCTGCCTGCTATTGCGGAGGAGGATCAATTCAATCTGACCATGATCGATATGGCAAAGCAGGCGCTTATGGAACTTTATCAATGGACAGGAGAAAAAATAGACACGGCGTGTTTTAAAGTAAATAATCTGGGCGGGGTTGTTTTTTCGGTATCGGAAGAAGACATGAAGCATTCCAGAGTATTTTTTTCAAGATATTATGGTGCAGATACACCATATAACCTGAGCGGCTATGAAAAAAGTATTTCTTCTATTGACATAGCATCAGGAAGAAGCGTCTGGTATTCACCGGTGTTATTCAGAGTACAGCCGGTGAATGGGGAGAACATGACGGATGAAGAAATGGTGATATGGAGTTTTGAACGTGTTACCGGTGCAGGGAACAGAAAAGTAAAGTCGATCGAACAACGATATGAGGATATGTGGACGATTCAGACAGAAGAAGGCAGTTGGTTTGAAGTTATTTATAATGCGGATCTGCGTGAGGCGCTTGAAGTAACAGGACCGTATCCAGAGTATCCGGTTCACTAGAGTGCATTGAAAAAATAGAAGAAAAGAAGGAAGGTTGTGTTTTATAAGTTTTTTGAGAGGACTTCAGAAAAGATATTGACGGAATTGGGAGGAAAGATTTAATGAAAAGAGTTTACTTATTTATTATAATGGCAGCCATTTTTTGCTTAAGCGCTTGTGGTACAGGGAACACAAACGGATTAGCGGAGAGTGTAAATCAAAAACCGGAAAGTGTGGCTGATGCCGACCAGGACGGTACGGAAAGTATCCCGGAGGAAGGGAGCGTATCAGGGGCGGCTGTGCAGGAAGAAACAAACGCACAGGAAGGGACTGAAACCCCGATAGTGAAAAATGAGGAAAAAATGTTTTACGGGCATTGGAAAGTCGTGGAGTGCTTTGCGCCGGGCATTACGGCACTCAGCACTGAGGAAATGGAAGGGTACGTCAACGTGCAGTTTACTTATACGAAAGAACTTTTTACGGTAGATAATGTAAGTCTTGAAAACCCGGTATATCACGAAACTGCCATAACAAAAGAGGAATTTGCAGACAGTTATAACAATCAGATTACATTTGATAGTCTGAATGCCCAGACAGATTCTATTACAGAAGTTTCCATACAAAATTCTTCTGCGTTCGGAGGTATGTTTTATGTAGTGGATGAAAATACATTGTATATTACTATGGACGGCGGATTTTTTAAAGCGGTAAGACAGTCCGAGGACGATTTGACAGTTTTTGAGTAAAGTATGATACCTGAAAAAATAAAGTTGGGGATTGACGCAGATGTTTTTGTGAGATATGATAGCGTTAGAGTAAAAGAGAAGAGAGGTAATTTATGTTAAGCATTGTGGTAATGGAGAGAGAAGCAAACTGAATAGCTGCGGGCGGCTGTATGTTAGATGACAGGTCTATAAGTCTGCCCATGACCGATATAAAATACTTATATCGGCAAATCTGCCTTACAAAATGCTTTGCATAAAAATGATATATTTTTATATTTTTATGAGAATCTGCATGACGGTATGGTCATGCAATTTTTATGTCTTTTTTAGGAAATGGAAACCGGTATTTCCGGTTTTTTAAGCCATGCAAAAAGGTCTTTTGGGTGCAGGGATTCGTTTGAGCGTCCATATAAAGGCAGATATGCATGGTTTTTTGTTTTAATGGTCTTTGAAGGGAGCAGACTGTAAGTGACAGATAGGAAAGAACGTTTTGAAAATAAAAGTTGATGATCGCGGTACGTATAAGTACGCAGAGGAGTATAGAAATGATTGACATAGAAAAAGTATTAGAATTGGATCAAATCAAAGAAATATGGGAGGAATTGGCGCTGACAGCGCGGGCTAAGAAAAAAATCCGGGAAACGGTTCCCTGTTTGTCGGAAAGTGAATTACAGGTAAAACAGAGAGAAACTTCGGAGGCAAGGCTTATGATTGAAAAGGGAGGAAATCCGCCGCTTGTTTCTCTGGCAGGATGGAAGGAATGGATTGAGATCAGCAAAAAAGGAGACTGCCTGAGTCCTTCACAGCTGGAAGAGATTGAAAAGGCCCTTGTTGCAGTGATGCGGTTGAAGGATTATTTGAAAAGGTGCAGACAATACGAAGTTTCTCTGGCTTATTATGATGAAAACCTGGACTGCCTTGAAGAAGTGAAGGAAACAATTCGTTTACAGATCAGAAACGGGCGGGTGGATGATGGGGCATCAAAGCTGCTAAAGTCTCTCAGGAGCGATATTGACAGATTAGAGGATCGTATGAAGGAAAAGGCGGATTCCGTGATCCGGTCAAATAAGGAATGTATGTCGGATACATTCAGTACTTATCGGAACGGACGGCTGTGTATTCCGGTGAAAAAGGAGTATAAGTTCAGGATAAGCGGCAGTGTGATCGATAAGTCGGCTACCGGAAACACATTATTTATTGAACCGACAGCTGTTTCTAAATATTTTGAAGAATTGCAGCTTTTAAAAATAGAAGCGGAAAATGAAGAAAGAAGGATCTTATATACGCTTACCGTTATGGTGGCAGAACAGGCAGACATTTTTGAACAGAATATGAAGATGATGGAAAAACTGGATTTTATTTTTTCCAAGGGGAAGCTCAGCCTTGAGTACGGGGGGATAGAACCCGGAATCAATACGGAGAGAAAGATTGTCTTTAAAAACGGACGGCATCCCCTGATGGCAAAAGACGTCTGTGTGCCTCTTCAATTTGAAATGGGAGGAGAAGTGCAGGGAGTCGTGATAACAGGACCAAATACAGGCGGAAAAACCGTAGCAATTAAGACGGTGGCGTTAAACTGCATGATGGCGCAGTGCGGGCTTCATGTGGCGTGTGAAGAAGCAGATATCTGTATGAACAGCAATTTTCTCTGCGATATCGGAGACGGACAAAACCTGTCTGAAAATCTGTCAACTTTTTCAGCGCATATTACAAATGTACTGGATATTTTAAAGAAAGTAAATAAAGACAGTCTTGTTATTATGGACGAACTTGGTTCGGGAACAGATCCGACAGAAGGAATGGGTATCGCGATTGCGATATTGGAGGAACTGAAAAAAAGCGGCGCCCTATTCCTTGTGACGACACATTATCCTGAAGTAAAGCAGTATGCGGAACGGGAAAAGAATATTATCAATGCGAGGATGACTTTTGATAAGGAAAGTTTAAAACCGCTTTATCAAATGGTGATTGGAGAAGCGGGTGAAAGCTGTGCTTTATATATTGCAGGAAGGCTGGGAATGCCGGAAAATATGCTGCAGACAGCGGCGAAAGCGGCATATGGGATGGAGATACCGGAGGACTTGTCAAAGGCAGCGACGCAGGTCTTGCAAAAAGAAACGTCAGCGGTCATAAAAAAGAAAAATCTCTCAAAGAGTAAAAGCAGTAAAAAGAAACAGGAATTGGCGGAAAAATTTCAAATCGGGGACAGCGTTATGGTATATCCCGATCAGAAAATCGGCATTGTATGTCAAAAAGCAGATGAAAAAGGGGTGCTTAGAGTACAGCTTCCCGATAAAAAGATATGGATTAATCATAAAAGAATTAAACTGCATGTGGCCGTAGAAGAATTATATCCTGAAGATTATGACTTTTCTATTTTATTTGACAGTGTGGAAAATCGCAAACTGAGGCATCAGATGGAGAAAAAGCATATAGAGGGTGAAGAAATCCGGCTGGAGGAATAGAATTAGGAGAGGATTGGGCGGCCATAACAGCGCCGCCTAACCGGCCATATCGGTTTGGTAAATTTTTGCCATATCATAAGGAGGTTCGGAAATAGTGACGTTTTCAGCAGAACTTCCAAGCGGCCCGCAAATACTGGAATTGATTAACTGAGCATAAAAGGCGTTGTCCAATTCGTCCAAACTGTCAAAGTATGGGACACATACACACATGCTTTCAAAAAAATCCATATGATTTAGGACAATAGATTCCCCAAAAGAGGAAGTATCTGCTTTCCTTTCAACAGGGCATTCCATACCCGCTTCAGCTGAGCCGGGCCAGATTCCGGTCATGGACAGTATTTGGGATGCAGTGCAAAATAAAAGTTTTATGAGATACAGGGAAATGTCTTTATTATATTTTATCGGAAATACCATGAAAAAGCCCTCCATGTAAGATTTACTGATTTTGTGAAAACAGCTGTTGTTTCGTACAGATGCCGGAAAAGGATCTGTTTATTATATCACAGCCTGTTATGTATGAGAAGTGTGAAGGAAATCACTAAGCTCGGAAATACCTCGCTAAGTGATTTCAAGCTTCACACCGAAGAATGCGAAAAGCATGCATTCTTCATTGATTATTGTGCCGCTGTAGGCGGCATATTTGGATGTGTGAAGGAAGATTGTTGTTTTTTTGTCTTTATATTATAATGTTAAGAACGGATAATGGGGATTTGGTTATTTTCAGAAATTATAAATAGTGCTTATGCTGCTGCGGGTGGCGTAACGGAAAGGATTATGTGCGCCGCAGCGCACAGGTGGATAGACGATTGAATAAATATGAAGTACTGAAGAAATTTTTTGGTTATGACAGCTTTCGGGAAGGGCAGGAAATATTGATCGACGCCCTGCTTGGCGGAAAGGATGTTTTGGGGATTATGCCGACGGGGGCGGGAAAATCCATTTGTTATCAGGTTCCCGCACTGCTGCTTTCAGGAATTACGCTTGTGATTTCCCCGCTTATTTCTCTGATGAAAGATCAGGTACAGGCGTTGAATCAGGCAGGAATCCATGCGGCATACATCAACAGTTCCCTGACAGAAAATCAAATTACAAAGGCATTACAGCTGGCAGCGCAGGGACGGTATAAAATTATTTATGTGGCGCCGGAGAGATTGGAAACATACGGATTTTTAGAGTTTGCCAGAGGGGCGGACATTTCCATGCTGACAGTGGATGAAGCGCATTGTATTTCCCAATGGGGACAGGACTTCCGTCCCAGTTATTTAAAGATCGTGCAATTTATAAAACAATTAGATAAAAGGCCGATCTTAAGCGCTTTTACGGCAACGGCCACAGAAAATGTTAAAGAAGATATTGTCTGTGTACTGGGGTTACATAATCCGGAAGTGCTGGTGACCGGATTTGACCGAAAAAATCTCTATTTTGCGGTAGAAACGCCGCGGAAGAAAGACGAATTTGTACTCCGCTATATCAGAGAGCATGAGGGAGAAAGCGGTATTATTTATTGTGCAACCAGGAAAAATGTAGATATGCTTTATGAAAAACTGGCGGCACAGGAAATTGCAATAACCAGATATCATGCCGGTTTGAGTAATGAAGAACGCCGGCGGAATCAGGAAGATTTTATTTATGATACCTGCCCTGTTATGGCAGCGACGAATGCATTTGGGATGGGGATTGATAAATCCAATGTGCGTTTTGTCATTCATTATAATATGCCGCAGAGTCTTGAAAATTATTATCAGGAGGCAGGCCGCGCGGGAAGGGATGGAGAACCGGCGGAGTGTATTCTGTTGTACTCAGCGCAGGATGTGGTGATTAATCGTTTCTTGCTGGACAGCAAAGAAGAAAATCAGGATTTTACCGAAGAAGAGGCGGCCGCTGTCCGGGAACGTGACGAGGAGAGGCTTAGAACCATGAACTATTATTGTTTGACAAAAAACTGTCTGCGAGAGTATGTACTTCGGTATTTTGGGGAATCAGGGAACGGAGACTGCGGGAATTGTTCCAATTGCCAAAGAGAATATGAGAGCATGGATATGACAGATGCAGCAAAGAAAATTATTACCTGTATACAGGAAATGCGAGGGCGCTATGGCATCAATGTAGTTGCCGGGACACTGACAGGAGATGATCGTGCAAAGCTTCGCGAATACGGCGTAGCTGCTTACGCTTCTTATGGAAGTTTAAACGAGATGACAGAAGCGGGAATCAAGCAGATTATTAATCAAATGCTGATTGAGGGGAGTTTGGAAGTAACAAAAGATAAATATGCTCTTTTAAGAACGACAGGGAGGGCAGAAGCAGTTTTAAGCGGGGAAGAACGTGTCTTTATAAAGGAATTAATGAAAACTCCAGTTTATGAAAGTGACAGTAACAGCCGGATGGCGCATGGAGTTTCAGCTTCATCCAAAAAACGAATATCTGATATTCTGAATTCGAGAGGATTAAAACTGTTTGAACAGCTGCGCAGTCTGCGGGTCCAAATTGCAAAAGAGGAAAGCGTGCCGCCCTATATTATTTTTTCGGATAAGACGCTGGTGGATATGTGTGTGAAGACGCCCTTTAGTAAAGAGGAGATGCTGCATGTAAACGGTGTAGGAGAAAATAAGTTTGCGCGTTACGGAGAAAGATTTCTACAGGAAATAAATGAGTTTACCAGCGGCGTCAGGGAAAAATTTTATTTTGGAGAGCAGGAAGAATTTCAGTCAGATATGGGAAGAATACAAATGGGAAATGGAGCCGGGGCGGGCAGGAAGGCGCCGAAGTCTGAATTTTGTCTTTCAAAGGAACAGGCTGAAAATTTTCTCTATGCAGAAAAATATCTGGCAGCAGAGCTGGCTGAAAAATTAAATGATCTCAGGGATGCGGATACGGTCAAAAAAATTTCCGGTGCGGAAATTTTCAGAAGGATTCAGGCGGAAGGATATGCAAAAGAAGAATATAGGAATGGAATGCGTAAGAAAAGCGTTTCTGCCGCCGGTGAGGCAGCAGGGATTCTGATTGGAATGCGGATGAGCAAAAACGGAACGGAATATGAGGATATTTACTATTGTGAGAAAGCACAGAGAATGATCGTGGAATGGTTTGTATCTACATAATTTTATGGAGCCTGTTTCTTTATTTTATATACCTTAATATTATATTTCCCGATAAAGTTATTACATTCCGCTGCCAGCGTATAAGTGTCTGAGGCATCCAGAGTGAAGAAGCATTCTAATGCCTTTGCCTGGTCTAATGTATATACGGCATGATTATTCGAGTCATATAATATCATATTTAAATCTCCATTTTCTATATTTGATCTGAAAGAAAATTTTATTTTGTCCCCTGCCTTTCCCGAAAAAGTAATATCGGAGGTCGTTGTTGTTTGTTCGGTACAGCTGCTTTTCATATTACCTAATAATTGGGGTCTGTTGAATAAATAAATGGCTAATATTAAGAAGGCTGTCACTGTGATTCCGGTCAGGATAATTTTCTTTTTCATGGATTAATGCCGCCTTTCTGCCCTTTGGCAAAACAATTGAAGGATCTGATTTGTTTTTATTGTATGTTGGGTTTCTAAAGAGGAGCGTGTGGGAAAACTTAAGATTTTCTAAACTTTAAGCTTTAAAAGAGATTGTGCCGGCCGGCTGATTTTGCTACAATATTCATGTAGTTTATTCTTTGTCAGCGTGAAATATAAAATCGCACGACTCTGATAGGTATGCCTGTTATAACAGGCGGGATGGAGATTAGAATGACAATAAGCGGACCGGTTGAAATGATATATGGATTGACAATTATTTTTTTAGTTCTGACTGTACTCTTTTTAACGGGGAAGGGCAGTTCACTTATAGTAGGACATAATACTTTACAGGAACCGAAATTTGATACAAAGAAGCTGTCTAAGGCGATTGGCGGCGGTTTTGCAGTGCTTACGGTTCTTTTAGGAGTTACTTCCATTTTTTGGAATTTTCTTCCCGGATGGTACGGATACTTATTTTTGGCGGTCATAGGGATAGACATAATGGTTGTGATTCTGATTTGTCATGCTAATTTGATTATCAGAAAATAAGGTACAGATTGTCCCAATGAAAAAAATAATTATAACAGGAGATGATTGGAAATATGAAAGAGAAACCATTTTACTGTAAGAGGGATCACTTAACCATTTCAGGGATGCAGTATTTTCCCGATTATTTTGACGAGAGTGGAAAATATGGCGCAGTGATTGTAAGTCACGGATTTACAGGCGATTACACATGTATGGCAAATGAGTGTAACGAGTTTGCAAAGATGGGATATGTGGTATTCAGTTTCAGCTTTTGCGGCGGCGGGGTAACGGCAGAGGGCGTCGGTGTAAAAAGTGAAGGCAAAACCACGGACATGAGCATCAGCACAGAGGTAGCGGATCTGCTTGCTGTGAAAGATTTTGCGGCGTCCTGTCCCTTTGTGGATATGGATAATCTGATATTGGCGGGCGTCAGTCAGGGAGGATTTGTATCGGGAATGGCAGCGGCAAAGTGTGGAAATGCAATTAAAAAGCTGATTATGATCTATCCGGCTCTCTGTATCCCGGACCATGCCAGAAGAGGCTGTCTTGGCGGAGGCTGTTATGATCCTGAAAATGTCCCGGAAACGATTGACTGCGGCGTAACGGTTTTGGGGAAAACATTTCATGAAGAAGCGGTCCGAATGGAGCCTTATTTGGAGTTATCAGCATATCAGGGACCGGTTCTTATTTTACAGGGGCTTGCAGATGAGATTGTAAATTATTCTTATGCCATTCGGGCGAAAGAGAGTTACAGAAAAGGGCAATGCCGTTTACAGCTGATTAGAAATCTCGGGCATGGGCTGGACGCCGGGCAGCTGGAGAGTGTATTTGCCTCGATCAGGCAGTTTTTGGCGGAGCGGGAAGAAGTATTGACCATCCGTGTGATTATTACCCGCAGTGAGACGGTTTCGGAGGGAGAGATACATAAGGAACATATCTATTTTACCGGTTATTGCGATATGGAAAATTTTCACGGAACGGTATTCCCGGAAGGATGTGATGTGCGGGAACATTGTCCGGGGGCAGACGAGAAAATCAGAGCGGAATATACTTTAATCGGTCTGGACAGTTTGGGGAAAAAGTGCTCGCTTCATATTGTAAATCAGTGGGATGGAAAAGACTTTAAGCCCACGGTGGAAACGGACAGTCAGGCATTGAAATGGATGGAACAGGCGGATTTAACGGCGGTGCTTGAATACGGCGAAGGAGGGCCTACGGTTCGGATTTTTGCAGATAGAAATAAACAGGGGCGGCTTTCAGATATGCTTTAAGCTTATCTGTAATTATATAATATGAATGGCAAACGGCATGTCAAAGAAATTATTACATATTCTTAAGACATGCCGTTTTGCAGTTTTAGTTTACATAAATTTCATATTCTTTTCCGTCCCTGATCATGATCGGAATAATATCGATCGGCGCCGGAACGGTAACTTTCTGACCGCCGTCATAAGTTTTCTTTGTATAAGCGTCCGTCCAGCTGCATCCTGCCGGAAGGTAGATTTCTCTGTCCAAAGCGCCTGCGCTCATAACAGGAGAAACCAGCAGGTCGGGACCGAACATATAGGAATCTTCTGTTTCCCAACATGTCTTATCCTCAGGGAAATCATAAAACAGCGGGCGCATAACAGGCGCACCGGATTCGCTTGCCGCTTTCATGCACTCTCTGATGTATGGACGCAGTCTTTCGCGAATAAAGAGATATTTGGATAAAATCTGATAATTTTCTTCTCCGAAACTCCATACTTCATTGTCCTGACCGCTTGTGAGCTGGCGGACGCCGTCGATAAATTCCTGTTCCCTCTCATACCAGGGAGAACGTTCGCCATGCATACGAAATACCGGACAAAATGCACCCCATTCAAACCAGCGTACTAAAAGCTCCTGAAATGCGGGATCAGAAATATCACCGCCAAGAAAACCGCCTATATCAGAAGTCCACCACGGAATACCGGCAATTCCCATATTTAAGCCAGCCTGAAGCTGTTCGCGCATGGAGCGGAAGGAAGAATAGATATCTCCCGACCATGTTAAAACGGCATATTTCTGACTGCCGGCCCAGGCACAGCGTACAAGGCTTAAAATTTCCTCTTCCCCTTCCGCTTTCAGTCCGTCATAAAATCCCTTTGCATAGCCGACAGGATAGGTATTGGTGCATTGCAGGGCAGTACCTGCATAATAACGGTAATTATCAAAATCATAAGGTCCGTATTCCGGTTCCGCTTCGTCCAGCCAGAAGCAGCGGATGCCTTTTTGATAATAATTTTCCCGGCAGCGCTCCCAGACAAACTTTTGCGCTCCCGGATGGGTAGCGTCATAAAAGACGGTATTGCCCATCCACGTCATGTGGTTGGAATTGCCTCTGTCTGCCGTGACAAGATAGCCCATGTCATTCATTTTACCGAAATTTTCACTGCGTTCATCAATGGTAGGCCAGACGGATACAACGGTTTCGATTCCAAGCTCTTTTAATTCCTTCACCATCTTTTCAGGATCGGGCCAGTCGCGGGGCTCAAATTTAAATTCGCCCTGCATGGTCCAATGGAAAAAGTCGACTACAATCGCATCCATAGGAAGACCGCGTTTCTTGTGTTCTCTTGCCACAGCAAGAAGTTCTTCCTGGTTTCGGTAACGGAGTTTACACTGCCAATATCCAAGTCCGTATTCGGGCATCATCGGCGTTCTGCCTGTGGCAAGGGAATACTGGGCTTCCAATTCAGCGGGAGTATCTCCGGCCGTGATGAAGTAGTCCAGTTTTTTTGTACTTTTGGCGTGCCATTCTGTTTTGTTTGTACCAAATGTGGCAGTTCCGATTGCCGGATTATTCCAAAGGAAACCATAACCTCTGTTGGAAATCATAAAAGGAACGCTGGCCTGACTGTTTCGATGCGCCAGTTCCAAACATGCGCCTTTTTTATCCAGATTTTTTTCCTGGTACTGTCCCATACCAAAGATCTTTTCGCCGTCAAACGCTTCAAATCGTGCAGTCAGCTCAAAATCCGTACTGCCCTGTATGGGTTTTAATTCTCTTGCGTCAACTCTTAAGGGGACGCAATAGCGGTTAATACGGTTGCGGTTTCGCCAGTATTCTTCTGTCAGAAGTTCCCCTTTTTGATTGTAGAAGCTGATCCACCCTTCATGGGAAACCTTTGCGGTAATTTTTCCGTTTACCAGCTTTGCCTGCGTTCCGGTCTGGTGATATTTGGCAAATTCTCCGCCTTTGTACCAGGGGTCCGTGACGTCGATTGTTTCAAAAGAAATATCCGCCGTGATTTTCTCTAATTTTTCTGTGAGCGCCCAGTCATTTTCATCCATTTTCGCATCCCCGCTCATACGGACGCGTAACGAATTGGGACCCCACGGCTCAATCCAGACCTGTGTTTTCCCGTCTGCAATAATCAGTCTGTTGTTTTCCTCATAAATATGCATTTTTTTCCTCCTCCTTCTGCTGAAAAGTCGTAACGCAGATGTATTTATTCTATTGGTTCTCCATAGAGAAGTCCGTTTGAACCGGTAGCCAGATAAAATCTTCCAAATACTCTGCAGTCGCCGTCGATACTGTTGATCTCCCCGTACATTTGCTTTGGGGTATTGATCCGTTCAAAGATTTTCCCCTCATCTAAAGACCGATAAAATCCGTAAACGCCGTCCAGTCTGGCATTGCAGTAAATCGCTTTTTGATCCTGAGCATAATTTCCATCCGGTGAACCAAGACCGAGCCCGATGCGGTATACTTCGTATCCTTCTTTCGTAAGCCGGTTAACGGTTACCCTGTCAGAAGCTTTATGATAGATCAGTTTCCAGAGTCCGCCGCGGTTTAGCGCCATGTAAAAGATCCCGCTCTTTCCAGTTTCACCGCGTACTTCTGTTTTATTTGCACAGTCGATCAGGCCAAAATCCGTTTCGGGGAAATCTTTTGGCAGTAAATATTCGCGGAAGGTTTTTCCACCGTCTTTACTGATGTAAAAATCAGAATGTTCTCCAAACCCATAAAATAAACTGCTGTCCATACGGTCGGAATATACTTTTACGCTGCCCTGCTTTTTTTCTTCTCCGTTTTTATCATAGACTTTGCAGCAAAGAAACGACTTTCCGCCGTCTGTGCTGACGATCATTCTGCTGACCGGAAGAGAAATCATGTCTGCAACAGACCAGACAATATTACGGCAGTCAGGGGACATTGCCACCCAGCCGGAGTTGACATTGGGCTGCTCGATGAACCGGAGCGCTTCGTCAAGTTCTTTGGACAGACCGAAAGGCATGGAGAGCCGTTCAAAGGTCTTTCCATAGTCATGAGAAACAATCAGTCCGCCTTTTGTTTTTCCCGTCCAGTTGCCGCGGGGAGTGACAATGATGTTTTCAGGATGTTCATCTGAAAAATCCGCATTGATGCAGGTAATATAGCGGTTTCCGTTTTCATCGGCAAAGGAGTTATCGCAGGGAACGTCCAATTCTTCAAATGCAAATCCGCCCAGATCGCCTAAAATATCCAGGACCTTTGTGTTTCCTTTTGGCAGGCTGTAAACGTTCAGATGAACGGTTTCTTCTACACCGTCGCACCAGTCTGTAAAAACGGGATGATCTGAAGTCAGCTGGTCCGCACGGAATACGCCGGTGCCGGAATTAAACCAGGCCTCATCGGGATGAAATGGGTTTATTTTAATGTCGCTCATCCAGTGCAGGAGAGAGTGGCCGCCGTTGCATTCAGGGCGCATGTAGGGGGCGCGGAAACGAAGATCACCTTCGTCTAAATCATATAAAATCTGCTGCCAGCTTGTTCCATAGTCGTGGGAAAGAAAAATACTGTCGCCGTCATCTTTCACGATCGTAGAAGCAAGCAGCATTCCCGGAATTTCCAAAGAAGCGGATATGCCGGAAAAGCCGTAATCCAATATCTGACCGTATGTAATATTGTCCTGACCAATGCCGGAAACTTTTGAAAAGCTGCCGGGAGTAATATTTTCCGGTTTCCCGATCTGCCCATCGTCGTCTAAGGGGTATCGGACAATATTTCCGTCAATGGTATCTCCCGAATCGCAGCTGTATCCGTTTTCCAACACATAAGAACGGCGTCCTGTAGAAGCAAAAGTGACATAGAGATACTTACTGTCCAAACTAAAACGCTGAGCCACCTGACCGTTCAACCGGCATCCTTCTATCTCGTGGCTTTCCGGCACTTCCAAAGGTACAAAAGTCTGTCCTTTGTCATAACTTGCATAGAGACAGTGTCCGCGAAGAGAATCGCTTTTTTTTGTCGTAACTCCGGCGCTGCCTACAAGCAGGGCCCCTCCTGCCTGTGTGACAAAGGTCAGATAATCTTCTGGCAGAGAAGCGCACTTTTTCCAGTTTTTCCCCTGATCGGTACTGGTGAAAAGCCCTTCCTGCTGGCTGGCAAAATAAAGAGTATCCGGGGATTCTCTGTCTGCAAAGAGGCGGTCCGCGGTCCCCCTGCCGTTTAAATTGCCGTGGATCAATACCGGAATTTTTTCATATCTGAACGTTTCGCCGTAATCTTCGGAGACTGCAAGAACTCCTTTTCCGGGTTTGTTTTCGCCGCATGCAATATAAAGCATATTGGGGCGGTTTTCATCTAAAGCAAGCGCAATGGGGTAAGTTTCGCTCAGATCTTCCATTGTTACATGTGAAATCAGGCTGATCCACTTTTCTTTCGTAAAATCATAACGGTAAGTGCCGCCGATATCTGTTCTTGCATACAGGATACCTTCTTTTTTCGGATGGAATAAAAAACCGGTTACATAACCGCCGCCCGGAATGGGCAGATTGTGGTATTGATAAGGGATTTGATTCATTTTGAGGCTGCCTCCTTTATTTTTATTAAGCATACATGGCAGCGGAAAAAAGGGCAACAGGAAAAATTCAAGATAGTAGTTGTAAAAATTAGTTAGACGGAACAATTATGAAAAAATAGTTTTAACATTGGATAAACTGAAAATCGGTAACAGAAGAGCAGGCGTACCAAAAAAGAGGGTAGGAAAACGGAGTGCCGTATGATAAAATGAAAACATGACAAATGATACAGGAGTGAGATTATTTATGACGGAAAAAGAAAGGAATGATCTGTTTTATGTATGCTCCCTGATTGAATTTACGGCAAGACAGACCAAAACAGACCAAAACAGACGGCGGGTTATTTACTTGACTAAGTCTGCTGTCTGCAGCAAAGTGATACAATAGAAGGGAGGGTGTGTATGAAAATAACAGTACTATGCTACGAAAGATGCAGCACCTGTAAAAAGGCGCTGAACTGGCTGAAAGAGCAGGGCGTGGAATATGAGACGCGTCCGATCAAAGAGCAGAATCCTACAAAAGAGGAACTGACTGATTGGTATCATAAAAGCGGCCTGCCTTTAAAGCGTTTTTTTAATACAAGCGGGAATCTGTATAAAGAGATGAATCTGAAAGATAAACTGTCATCCATGAGCGAAGAAGAGCAGCTGGAACTTCTTTCGACTGACGGGATGCTGGTAAAGCGTCCGCTGGTTGTGTCGAAAGATCATATTCTGACCGGATTTAAGGAAGAAGAGTGGAAAATACTGCTAGATCAACAGAGTAAAAAGTAATGAAAGTAAGGAGAAGAGGACATGAAATTAAAAAAAGCTTGTGCAGTCACGCTTGCAGCAGCTATGATACTAGGAGCCGCAGGATGCGGAAATAAAGCGGAAACGAACGGCACGTCGCAAAGCGGCGCCGTACCAGAGGAAAGGGAGGTGCAGACAGGAGAAAGTCAGACGGATACAGAAGCTGACAGCGGGCAGGAAAGCCAGACAGAAAGTGAAGAGAATAATGATTCTAAGGAGGATTCTATGAGTGGAGAAAATGAAATCATTCAAGTACCGGAATGGGAAAAGGTAGAAATTCCAGATAATGAAGCGTTGGCGTTTGTGGAGGATTTGCAGCTTGGCTGGAACCTGGGAAATACTTTTGACGCTTCTAACTGCGGAGTGAGCGATGAATTGGAGTATGAGTCCGCATGGGTAGGAATTGCGACTACAAAGGAAATGATCCATACGATTGCAGACGCCGGATTTAAAACGATCCGCATTCCGGTTTCATGGCATAACCATGTGGATGAAAATTATCAGATCAGTAAAGCGTGGATGGACAGAGTACAGGAAGTTGTAGACTGGTCGTTGGAAGAAGATTTGTATGTTATTATAAACATTCACCATGACAATGAGGAAGGGTTTATGTATCCTTCCTATGAACATCTGGAACAATCCAAGAAGTATGTGCAGGCAGTATGGGAGCAGATTGCGGAGCGCTTTGCAGATTATGATGAAAGACTGATCTTTGAAACCCTGAATGAGCCGAGACATATAGGCACAGATCATGAATGGTGGATCGATGCAAATTCTGAGATCGGAAAAGAATGCATCGATTCTGTAAATCAGTTAAATCAGACCGCAGTGGATACGATCCGTGCAAACGGAAAAGGATATAATACGTCACGCTACATAATGGCGCCAGGATATTGCGCTTCGCCGGATTTTGCATTAACGGATGGATTTGTAGTGCCTGTGGACAGCGGCAGCGCCGAGAACAGGATTTTAGTATCCGTTCATGCCTATACCCCTTATAATTTTGCACTTGCAGGAGAAAACGACCAGAACAGTACGGATCAGTTTTCGATAGAAAATAAGAACGGAACGGCGGATATCGACGCTTTTATGAAAAAACTGTATGATAAATTTATTTCCAAGGGAACAGGCGTAGTGATCGGTGAATTTGGCGCAAGGGCAAAAGGAAATAATGTGGAGGCTCGTACAGAGTTTGCGGCCTACTATGTGGCGCGTGCAAGATCTTACGGCATGACAGCCTGCTGGTGGGACAATAATGCTTTTGGCGGGGACGGCGAGAATTTTGGCCTTTTAAGAAGAGTAAAAAATCAGATCCTGTTCCCACAGATTGTAGAACAGATGGTTTATTACAGTAAAACGGAATAGAAGTTGTTAATAAATACCTGAATCATGCACACCTTATTCAACAATCATACGTTGGATAGGGTGTGCATGATATGTTGACGAAACAGTTGAAAAGTGAGGATTTAAATGATCGTTAAAAAGATAGAACATTTTAATCTGGAACAGATCTGTAAATCCGGCCAATGCTTTCGGATGAAGCAGATTGCGGACACAAGATACAGTGTCATTGCGGGACAGGAGTATCTGGAGGTAGAACAGCGGGAAAAAGAATGCCGTTTTTATTGTGAAGAAGAGACATTTGAAAATTTTTGGAAATTATATTTTGATCTGGAGGGGGACTATCATGCCTGCATCGGGCAGATTGATCCAAAGGATACCTACTTAATGCAGGCAGCAGCCTTTGGAGACGGGATTAGGATTTTAAAGCAGGAGTTATGGGAGATGATCGTCTCTTTTTTGATCTCCCAGCAGAACAATATTTCCCGAATCCGTAAGTGCGTCCAAAACATCTGTGAAAACTATGGCGAAAAACGAATGAATCTGCATGGTGAAACTTATTACGGTTTTCCAACGGCGGCGGTACTGGCGGAATTGGCAGAAGATGATCTGAAAGCGTGCAATCTGGGTTATCGCAGTAAATATGTGGTCCGCACTGCCAAAAGTGTTGCATGTGGAGAAACAAATCTGGAGGCAGTCAGCACAATGCCATATGACGAGGCAAGAAAAGAACTGATGAAATTGTATGGAGCAGGGGAAAAGGTAGCAGACTGTGTCTGCCTTTTTGCCCTGCACCACCTTCAGGCATTTCCGGTTGACACCCATATCAGCCAGGCATTACAAAGCCACTATAAAAGAGGTTTTCCAAACCGTAGATATGAGGGGATGCAGGGAATTATGCAGCAGTACATATTTTACTATGAATTATTTGGTGAAAAATAATCCGGGTACTGCTTTAAAAGCTTTTCGTTAGCCAGCTCAGACTGTTTATAGTATTTAGCATATGCGGGACTTAAGGCTTTCATTGCAGGAATAAAAATATCGTAATATCCGCTGGAATGATTAAATTCTGTCAGTAAACTCTTAAACTTACAGGCAGGAGAATTTTTATACTCCTCAGACTGTAAATATTGATAATAATACTCTAAAGTTTCTTTGTTTTCCTCTAAAAATTTTTCGGGATTTTCCAGGGACTGTTTCGTCTGATTCAGCAGTTCGCTGATTTGTCCTGTCGTAAGCTGGTTCACGGTTTCATCCAGATATTTTACTATGTCTTCGGGAAACGTCATATCGGGAACATTGTCAAGAAAATCAATAATTTTCCTGTATGCTTTTTGCTGTTCGTCTGTAGTGACAGGCTCGTTTAAAAATCTTGCAAAGTGTAGGCAGACGAATCTTCCGTAATATCCCGGAAAGGAATCTAAAAGCCGTTCGGCAATGGTGGTATTTTGTTCTAAAGCCTCTAATTCCTCTTTGATTTTATTATAATCTGCATTGGTTTGCAGTTTGTCCATAATCGCTTCCTTTTGCAGTTCTTTTTTGATATCCAGCTCTTTCTTTACGGACAACTTCTGTAAAGCGGTATTGGTTTTGTCCTGCAAAACCAATTTGATATCTTCCATACCAAGTCCCAGTTTACGCAGTATGGAAATTTTTCTTAAAATTTCTATATCCTCTTCACTGAAGTTCCGGTATCCGTTATCTGAAACAACGGGGGAAAGCAGTCCCTGTCCTATATAATATTCAATTGCTTTTTTGGTAAGTTTGGTTTGTGACGTGACTTCATGGATTAACATAGTGATCTCCCTTTTTAATATTTTATTCATTTTAATCCTTCATGCCGCCTTTGGCGGCTCAAATTAAGTATGAAAAACGCCGCTTTTTGCGTTTTTCCTGTGTGAAACTTAATACTTCTTAGGCAGTGTTTTTTGCTGCCTTAGAAGTATTTTTCACACTAAGAGCTCTTAATAGTATTGTAAGGTAATACCTAAGGGGACAGTCAACATATTTTCCGAAGACTTCATGTTTTCAAATAAAAAAAACAGATATAATTAAATTATAGCAAAAAAAGTCGAATAGGAGGATAAAATGCTATGGAGAGAGAAAATATGTTAGCGTATACGAGAGTTGGCAACAAAGAAAGTAAGATCACTTTGGTCTTTATACACGGTTCTACAATGCTTAAGGAGGCGATGCTTCCGCTTGCAAACGAATTACAGGAATATAACTGTTTTTCTTTTGATATGACGGCACACGGAGAATCGGCAGGAGAGGAACCGGAGGAAGTGGCAGTCTTTGCAGAGGATGTGGAATATACGATCAAACAGCTTCAGCAAAGAAACGAGGCGTCAGAGAAGGTGATTCTGCTTGGGTATTCTATGGGCGGCGCCATATCATGTGAAATTGCAATCCGTAAAAATCTGGAACTGGCGGGGATTGTGGTTTTAAGCAGCGGCGGTGATTTGAAAAATTATACGCCGTTAATAGACGGGTTAA
The DNA here is from genome assembly GCA_947650155.1 of uncultured Lachnospiraceae bacterium. Taxonomy (GTDB): domain Bacteria; phylum Bacillota; class Clostridia; order Lachnospirales; family Lachnospiraceae; genus RGIG3002. The sequence goes on along the minus strand of CANSUS010000010.1, from coordinate 37,058 downwards.
AAACCATGCCGGCGGAACAGTTTAGTACGGAAGCGATTTTGGGCGAGCTTTTTGGTTCGGATACCCCTAAATCGGAAGTTGAGAGAATTACAAAGCAATTTGCGACTTTAAGAGTAGATGATGTAATAGGTTACGGTGACTTAATGGCATCAAATCGATATGAGAATCTGGAAGCATGTAAAGAGATTAAGGTTCCGACATTATTTGTACATGGGAATGATGATAAGATTGTACTGCCAATGGCGGCAGTCGAAACATGGAAAAGAATTGAAGGAAGCGAATTACTTATGATTCCCTATAAAGGACATGCAGCAATTTATGAGGATACGAAACTGGTTACAGACAAGATTCGTTCCTTTGTAAAGACATGTGAACTGTAAAATAAATATCGATCCGCCAAAAGCGGTATATAAGAGGACTAGTATGCGAAATATTCTGATTCAGGGAACAGGAATTTATGTTCCGAAACATAAAGTATATAACGAAGAATTGAATGAACATTTTTCAAAAAGAGGACTGGATGCCAGTCATTTAATGGAACACCTTGGAAGACGGAAACGCTATTTCATATCAGAAGATGAAAATGCAATCACTATGTGTCAAAGTGCAATTGACAATTGTATTAAAAAATGTAATATTAATATGGAAGAAATAGAAATGTTAGTTTTTTGCTCCGATACTCCGGAATATCTTCTTCCTTCCAATGCGCTTAAGCTGACAGGATTGTATGGCGATAAATTAAGAAATGTAAATATTGCGTTTGATATGAATTCTAACTGTACCAGTATGCTGCAGGGGCTTAATGTGGTAAGTAAATATATGCAGGGAACGGATATATTGCGTGCCCTGGTGGTTGGATGTTTTTGCATTTCGCCGATTGCATTATGGGGAGATACAGTCGTTTATGCCAATTTTGCAGATGCGGCAGCGTGTGTGGTTTTAACTGCAGAGGAAGCAGAAGAACAAAGAGGATTTTTGGATACTAAAGTTTATGTGAACGCTATGGCGCATTCTTTGGTAACTTATCCGAAATGCGGTATGTCAAAAGTGCCTTTGAAAAAAATTGAACCTAATGAAAAAAGGCTGGAGTGGCAGCCATTTTCGATGGATGATCTTCCTGAGAATATGTCTGCTGAAATCAGAACCGTATTGGAGCGGAATCACCTGACAACAGAAGATATTGATTATTATATTTTTTCGCAGCTGAGTGATGCGTATAATATGGAAATCCTGAAGATACTTGGAGTTCCTGAAGAAAAATATCATTTTGTCGGAGGTGAGTATGGTTATACCGGAAACACCTGTCCGATTCTGTGCCTTAACAGAATGTGGGACTTATATGCGCAGAAAGGAAATAAGCTTATTATGTGCACTATGGGAGCAGGCTTTTCGCTAATCGTACAACTATATGAATTCTAAATATAAAACTTTAAAAGCAGGGGTGAATAGTGCAATGGAAAAGAGAACGTTGACAGCATTAGAGGTTTATATTAACAGGGTATATGTAATGGTTTTGCTTTTGATACCGGGAACATGTATGATGGCAGGATTGGGATATACGGCTAATAAAATTCAGGGATTTTTTGACAGGATCAGCTGGCCGGAATTGATTTTATTTGATTCGTCCTGTCTTGTTTATTTGGCCATTGGTATTTTCTTTATAATGACAGGAAAAAAAGATGGACTGGTACAGGAATCAAAGTTAAAGCAAAGTAAGATTTTTTTAGTAATCATTATGCTGATACAGTTTAATTTTATTTCATATATGGTACCGTCTACGGAATTTTGGGCATTTGCATTTCTATTTACGATCGTTACGGCGCTGCTTCTCGATACGAAGATGGTGGTAATCACAATTTTAGAAATTGTCGCATCGTTAGTGGTATCGTGGGTCGTAAAAGGTTCAGACCTGCTTCCTGTAAAGGATGAAAATTTTATACCGAATTTAATAGGGCGGTGTGTGTGCGTTGCATTTTCCATGTTTTATATTTTTCTTGTTACATATATGGTAGAGCACTTTCTTGTAGATGCCAAGAAAGATGAAGTGGAAAAAAATAATGAACGCGTACAGAATGTTCTGAATAAAGTGACATACATAGCAAATAATTTAGGAGAAGCAAGCAATGCGCTTGTCAGCTCATCCCAGACAGAGAGCGCGTCTACGGAAGAACTTTCCGCAATCAGTGAAAATTTGCTGGAGGCAAGCAGCGGAATGATGGAAAAATCCGAACAGAGCAAGGAAAATCTTGCAAATCTGGAAGAGAGCAGTTATAACATGAAGGTGAAAATGGAAGACGTAGACCGCCTTTCCAAAGAACTGGTTGACATTTCCGTATCGAATGAGCAGGCTTTAAATCATCTTCTTGGAATTAGCGAGGAAGTTGAAAATTCAACCAATAAGACAAGGGAAGTAACGGACAAACTATTGATGGAATCCGGTGAGATTGGAAAAACGCTGGATATTATCAATGAAATCGTAGAATCCATCAATCTTCTTGCATTAAACGCTTCTATCGAGGCAGCGCGTGCAGGTGAGGCAGGCCGTGGATTTGCAGTCGTCGCACAGGAAGTCGGACATCTGGCGGATAATACGAAAGAATCACTGCAGAGTGTCAACGATGTGGTGGTACGCGTTCAGATGGGAACGAACGACGTATCTGAATTTATGAACCGGAATGCGGAACAGCTTCTAAATCAGAATAAAGTAATTGTGGATACAGTAGAAGGCATCAAAAAGATGATGAATTTGCTGAAAAAGTCGGTAGATGCCATTGAGCAGGCAGACCAGATCAGAGTAACGCAAAGCAAGGTAATTCAGGAAACCGTAGAGATCAATGAAAATATTGCAGAACGAATTCAATCTGAGAATGAAGAATTTTCCAATATTGCAGGTATGGTACAGAGTAACAGTGAAGAAGTGCTTGCAATATCAGAGCAGATAGAAAACATAAACTCTATGGTGAAGGAATTAGAAGAGTTGTTAGACGTTTAAATGTGAATAAGATTTTGTAATAAAAACAGCTGTTTTTTAGTAATGTTTTCCGACAGGAAGACAGAACTAAAAGAAACAGCTGTTATTTTACTTGAAAAACATTTATGGACGCGCTGTGTTTTTTCGGTAAAGTATAAAAGCGAATGCCGAGAAAAGAATATAGATGAAAACGGAAACAATGGACGCATCGATACCGAAATCGCCGCCTGAAATCAGGAAAGAGTTACTGTCTATTACATAGTTGAACAGGGAATAGGAATCCACTTCTGTTCCGATATTTAAAATTCCGCTGCCCATAAAAATATTCCAAACTGCATGCAGGAAGCTGCTGCACCAGATGTTTCCGCTTTCGTAGGTGACTAAAGAAAACAGAATACCGACAAAAGTTCCGGCAACAAATAATTGGAGGATACTGAAAAAATCCAGATCATTTCCAATGATATGGAGCAGTCCAAAAAGCATAGAAGGGAGCAAAATGGCAACAATTTTATTCCACTTTCGTTCTAATGCAGTCATGATGATGCCTCGAAAGACCGCTTCTTCCACGATTCCTGCTGCAAATCCAAAAAAGCAGACGGCGCCTGTCACAACGGCGACAATCGATGCAGGGGGCATGGAAGTACTTCTCCATGAACTGATCCATGTTCCTGACGGCATTCCCGGGGCAAAATTAAGTATTATAATGACGGATAAGGGCATCAGAAAAGCGGACACTCCCCATACAGGTTTCAGGGAAGGTCTGCTTATCCCACGCTCTTTTGGAGAGATAAGCAGACCTTTTTCACACAGAAAGACGAGGCCGGATAATGCAGTTACAGCGTAAATTATGCCTGCGGCGACATTTCCTGCCGCCGTAGGGATTCCAACCATTACCATTACGTTTCCAACTCCCAGAGCAATTACCTGTGAAAGAACGAGTATAGGTACGGACAACAACGAAAGCAAAAGTTTTTTAGTATTTTCCACCATTTTTCAACCCTCCATTTCTTTTTCTTTCTGCTGCAGCCGGATGCCGATGCCAATCAGCACAATACCGATTGTAACAGACAGAATCAGTATGATTAAATAAATATTTGCATTGAGCGCTTTGGAGGAAAAATTCCAGATTGAAAAATCAGCGTCCCAAATAGACTCATGGTTCCAATCCCGTAAAGTAAGCCTGATCACATCATTGACAAAAGCCCAGAAAGTTCCACACAGGATAACAGAAAGACCTGTTTTTATGACCGGATGCATTTTAAAATAACGGATTACGATAAAAAGCGCCCAAGGCAAAAGTGCGCAAAATGAAGTAATTGTCATGGAAATCCTCCAATAAGACGGTGAATTTACATGAAATCCACATACGGCAATGACAGCAAAAAGCCATAGGGTATCCCAGATCATAACAAGCAGCCCTTTTTGGTGGGAGAGAAGAGCGGGTAACGGTATTTTATAGACCACATAAGGCATAAAAATAATAGATAATCCCAATATCACAGGTACAGCAGCGAGAAAAAACCAGTTTCCATGCGTATAAATGCAGGTTACCATTAACAGAAGCAGCAGCGAAACAGTAAAGCTGCCCAGCGTAGACAGAGCAATATGGTTTTTGGGAACTACAAGGGGGACGATAATCAACGAAGCCGCCACAAGCAGAGAAGCCAGTACGATAAAAAACCAATCCAGCGCGTGTCCGATGGCAATATTACAGATCAGACATACGATGACGGGAATCATAAAAATACCGGCAAAGCATAATCCCACCGTGTAAGTTTTTCTTTTTTCTTTTTTATAATGGGATTCCAGCACATGATTTTTTTCCTGTATCAGTTGTTCGTCAATAAAAGTATTATTCAGTTTTTGCGCAATATTTCTGCAGTCTGTACATTCTGACAGATGTTCTTCTACCACATTGCGGCTGGAAGGACTGCATACATTATCCTGATAGAGCGGCAGTAAATCCTGAACTACTTCACAATTATATTTTGTATTCATAGTTACATTCTCCTTTCATACCGAGATTTTTTCCTGGATTTTCAATCTTGCGCGGTGATATGTTACACGCGCCCAGGTTTCGGTTTTTCCAAATATTTGTCCGATTTTTTGAAATGATAATTCTCCGAATATCCGCAGATGAAAAACTTCCTTATAAGGTTCTTCCATTTTGTGCAGGATCTGATGAATCTGCAGCTTTAAGTTTTCATCCTCCAGAATCTGTTCCACATTGGTTTCGCTGGGAAGATCATCTGTCATTTCGCATATTTTTGAGGTTTTTCTAAGCGCATCGATACAGGTATTTTTGGCAATGGCACAAAGCCATGTAAATTCACTGGAATTGCCGCGGTATCCTTTTTGGGTTTTGAATGCTTTAAAAAATGCTTCCTGAGTGATTTCTTCCGCCAAATGCGCATTTTTTATCAGCGTCATTACATAAGAATATACTTCCATATAATAAGTGTTGTACAACTTATCAAAGTCCATGAACAGCTTCACCTCCTCCTGACCTCTATAGATTAGACGGAGAAAATATCAATTTGTTACAAAATATTTGAAAATTTTTTTGTATGCTCATACGTCCATGTAGCCGGTATGAAATTCAGGACTGTATACCGGTATAGTATCTGCGGACTACCTCCTCAGCAGGTTTGCCAAAAAGTTCATAATCACCCCGCAGTGCAGCACTGTTTTCCGGATACAATTTGTCAGTCCATGACCAAAGTGCAAAACCTCCTACCCAGTTACGTTTCAGACAGAACTGAAACATACTTTCGTACCAGGCGGCCTGTCCCAACGGATCTGCCTGTCCGCGGACAGACCAGTCGTTGGGCACATTTTTTGATCCTTCTACGGACATACAACCGGATTCAGCAAAAAAGAACGGTTTCTCAAATTTTTTTACAACAGCTTCGATACGGTTAAGCTGATTTTCCCAATCGTGAATCGGATAATAACCGCTTGAAGAAATCACGTCTACGCAGTCCCACCAGGTCACATTGTGCTCCTGATATTTGTCTGTATTATAAGATACAAGTCCCTTATATTCCGTTCGGATATCAGAAATGATCTGCCGCCATTGGCTTTCCCGCCGTTCAGACATTACCATTTCACATCCGGCAATATGCATAATGCATCCTGTTTCCCGTGAAATTTTCGCATAATGTGTCTGAAAGTCAGAATAAGAATCAAACCAATTTCCCCATTTAGGTTCACAGGGAACATCTTCGTCAAAAAAATTGATATGTGCCCTCCAGGTTCCGTTTTTGCAGTTTACGGTTGGTTTCAGGGCGACAAAGAGACCGAGCTCCTGTGCATAACTGATCATTTTCTTTAGTTCGTCATCGGTCATGGTTGCCCTGGAGGTGTAGATTATTTTTTCGGACTGCGGGGTATCCTGTAACCCACTGGGAACGAAAACGACAAAATTTGCATGGGTTCTTTCTTTCATAAACTTTAAGCTCTGCTTTGCATCGTCACTGGAAAAATGTCCTGCGGCGGCAAAGGGAGCAAATGTAATTCCACAGATAAAAGGTAAATTCATAACAGCCTCCAATTTTAAAATAATTTTAAATTTTATGTGCCTATTATAGCATTTTACATTACAAATACAAATCCTTCATGCAGTCATTCTATGTTATAATAAAATAACCGTATTATATAATTTTACTTTTGAAGGAGGGAGCGGTATGAAGGAAGATTTCCATTTGCTTTATCCGCCGGGATATGACAGGGCGTCGGAAATTCCCATGAAAGACTTTCAATTTATCCATTCGCTGCAGATTGATGAAATGGTGGTATTAATTAAAGAAAGTTATCGGGGATTTCATGATCTTGCACTGGAGAATTTTTTTACAACGGATACGGAGGTTTTAGATTACAGGCTGTCCATCGTAGAAGACCTGGTGGAAAATCCGGGTTTATATAAAGTGTTTTGCGATTCGATCACAGTCATTCATAATATTTATGATCTGCGCCGCGCTATCAGCAGTGATTTTACATTAGAATCTGCCATAAGTTCTATACGTTTCCTGGAAATGTATCAGGAAATCGTGAATTTATTTGCAAATGGCTTACAAAATCTGGATTTGCATTCGGAGGGGATGAAGCTGTTTCAAAAACAGATTGCTGCGATTACGGAAAGCAGTGAATATCAAAATCTGAATGAAGAACTTTCCAAAATGGAAACACGTTTTGGCGATATGAAAAGTGTAACGATTGGAATGAATCTGGATGAAACGCTTCGGGCAAAGGAGGCAGGCGTTGTTTCTATAGAAAATAAGTATTTTCATGAAGGAAGCATCATGGACAAACTGCTGAGAAAAGATCCCAAAGATTCCTTTTCTCTTATCTCTCCGCTTTATCCTCTTTCTAAAGGGCTTCATGGAGAAGAATTGAAAGCGCTCAATTATGCGCTTAGAGGTGCTTTAAACACAATATATATGAAATCCATACGTAGTTTTGAACCGTTGATTCAAAAGTATTACAGTGTGAATACTTCTTTGTTTGTGTCATTGTTAGACGATATCAGGTTTCTTACGGCAGGTGTCGGTTTTATTTTGTCCATGAAGGAAAAGGGATTTTCCATGTGCCGCCCGGAACTGGCGTCGATGGATGAGAAAAAATGTGATTTGGATCAGGTATATAATCCTGTCTTGGCAAGACGTGCTGTCGAAGAAACGATAGTATCTAATTCTTTTACTTTTGATGAGAAGGGCCGGTTTTATCTGGTGACAGGGCCGAATCATGGAGGAAAATCCATTTTTGCCTATTCGGTAGGAATGGCGCAGGCGCTTTTTCAGCTTGGGCTGTTTGTTCCGGCGAAGTCGGCGCTTATGAGTCCGGTTTCCGGTATTTATACCCATTTTCCGTCCTCAGATGAGAATAATTACGGAAAAGGAAGGCTGGAAAGTGAATGCTCGCGTCTGGGCGAGATTATGAAAAAGCTGACGGATACGGATCTGCTGCTTATGGATGAGTCTTTTTCCAGTACGAGCGGTCTGGAAGCAGGCTATATTGCTTCAGAAGTGTTGACAGGAATCGGTATCATTGGATGCGGGGGGATTTTTGTAACGCATATTCATGATTTACCGCAGAAAACAAAGGAATATAATTCACATCCGCATAACAAAGGAAAAATAGATAATCTTGTAGCGCTTATGGAAAATAAAGAAGATGGAACAAGAAGCTACAGGATTGCCCGTACAGTACCTGATGGACTCAGTTATGCCAAAGATATAGCAAACGGTACGGGCTTGACCTGGAAGGAATGGGATTTTATCCTATATAGTTACCTTATTATGGGCTTCCTGAATTGTTTTTGTGATGGTTTCTAACAGTTCCGGCATATTGATCGGTTTACCCAAATGTGCATTCATACCGCATTGTTTTGACATCTGCCTGTCCTCGTCAAAAGTATTGGCGGATAAGGCAATGATTGGTATATTTGCAAGGATCGGATCTTCAATTTTGCGGATTGCTTTTGCGGAATTGTATCCGTTCATGACTGGCATTTGAATATCCATCAGGATCAGGGAATAATATCCATGTTCCGAGTTTTGAACTTTTTCCAATGCAATTCTGCCATCAACGGCGCTGTCTACTAAAAATCCTGCGTCTTTCAAAAGAGCGGCTTCTATTTCCAGATTAATTTCGGTATCTTCTACGATAAGTATTCTGTGCTGTTTGCGTAAAGAAGCAGCAGGAATGTTATTATCAAAAGATACAGTTGCCTGCTCATGTATCGGAAGAGTGAGCGTAATGGTAAAACAGCTGCCTTTGCCGGCATCACTGTCAACTTCAATAGTTCCACCCATCATTTCTATTGTATTTTTGACAATTGTCAGACCAAGACCGGTACCGTGAACGCCGCTTATTGTAGTATTCTTTTCACGCTCAAAAGGTTCAAATAAATGTTTCATAAACTCATGGCTGATACCGATGCCGTTATCTTTAATTGTAAATTGATATTTGGAACAATTATCTGCAGGTTCACCAAGTTCTGAAATATTCAGGGTGATTTGTCCGCCTGTATTAGTATATTTCACTGCATTATTAGTAATCCGCAGTAAAGTGTGTGTCAGCTTTTCCGCATCGCTATAGACGATATAGTGCTTCAGTCCGGAAATATCCAATGAGAGTGAAATATTCTTTTCGGATGCCCGGGGAAGAAGCGTAGACTGTACTTCATGCACAATGTCAATCAGATTGCATTGTTCTTTTTTAATATGTATCTTTCCGGCTTCCATTCTTGACAATTCCAAAACCGCGTTGATGAGCTGAAGCAGTTGATTGCTGGCTTCTTCAATCATATTAATATAGCCTTTTACTTTTTCCGTATCTTCAATATGGTTTTTTGCAAGCGTGGCAAAGCCAACGATTGCGTTCATTGGAGTACGGAGGTCATGGGACATATTGGAAAGAAAAGTATTCTTGGCAATATTTGCGGATTTTGCCTGATTTAAAGCATATTCAAGCATCTCCCTCTGCTCCATTTTCTGAATAATTTCGGCGTCAATACTTCTGTAACCCATAACAATATGGGAGATAGGGCTGTCACTGCCGACATTTACAATATGCAGTTCCAAATGACCGGTTTCCGAACCATTGACAATTCGATAGTTTACATGAAAATTACGGCTGTGGGATAATTTTTCGCGTATAAAATCGGGGTTCGTGGCATTTAGTACAATATTACGGTCTTCGGGATGCACCCATTTCTGAATGTAATCGGCATCGAATCCGGCAAATTGATAGGGCGGTTCCAGAGACTCAAATAAATAAGCCATTCGATAGCTTAAACGATATGGCTGAATCAGGTTTTTATCAAGATTAACATAGTATATCGAATCATAATCCGTTCCCAGGCCTTCAATGACTTTAAGACGCTGGAGATGTTCCTGATTAATTTCATCCATTTCTTTGTCATAACCTTTGATCAGATCCTGAAATTGCTGCTCCTTATGCAGAGTCTGCATTACGATTGACTCCCGCTCTTTTTGCAGTAATTCCTTTTTTTCGGTTGCATCAGCTATAAATACATAAAAAATATCACCGGTTGCTTCGTTATGAATAAAGTGGCCGTAATCATCGATCCAGCGTACAGCGCCGTTTTTCTGAATAATTCGATATTCCACATAGTCCAAATCATAACGGCTTTCTTTAATCTGCTTTTTGATGCTTTCTTCTACCGCATCCAAATCTTCCGGATGCACCATTCCTTTAAAGGAATTACCGGTAAGCTGTATAAATTCATCCATTGTATCACAGCCATAGAGGCGTAAGACCGCAGCGTTTGCGTAAAGAACCTGTTCCGTATCATCGGCACGATAGATAAAAAAACCGCCCGGCATCTGCTCCGTGAATTTCATTAACTGATAAGCGGTATGCATAGTTCTCTCTCTGGAATCAGGCGGCAGACTGCTTAACGGAAATTCCTGCTTTAACAGGGTAATATCAGGTTCATTTTCGCTGATGATGCTTAAAGAAGATAAGATATCTTCTATTATGTTTTGTTCAGTGTTAGTCTGATTACTCAAGACAGTCTTTCCCCCTTGACCATTTTTTCTTAAATTATAATATCACTTTCGCGGCAATCTGTCATTATATTCGTTTGAATTTTTAACCGGATCAGGATAAAAAAGATTCATTATTTTTTAAAAACCAAAATATATTTTAGTAATATTAATCAAAAATTCGGAGTTTTCATGAAAACGTCTTTTAAGAAAACATCAGTCAGGAAATCGGAACTTTTCAAACTGAAACGAATTTATCAGGCAGTCAGGAAACCGGCGGCGTTGTTACTCGTTTTAGCAGCATCTTTTTTATTTGGAAGGGGGCTGGCATACGTAAATTATGGAAAAAGCGAGCCGCCGGTGCAAGAAGTAAGCGGTATTGCACTTTCTTCTGAAAACTGGGGGCTTGGTTTCGGACAGGAGGGCAGCAGACCGACCGGAAATGTTTCAGCGGAAGAACTGAAAAAATACGATGCCTATTATGTGGGAGACGGCAGTGAAAAAGTGATCTATCTTACTTTTGATGCAGGTTATGAAAATGGTAACACAGAGGCGATTTTAGATGCCCTGAAAAAGCATAATGTATCGGCGACCTTCTTTGTAGTGGGCCACTATCTGGAATCAGCGCCGGAAATTGTCAAGCGAATGGTACAGGAGGGGCATACAGTAGGAAATCATACCTATCACCATCTGGATATGTCATCCATTTCCAGTAAAGAATCTTTCAGAAAAGAAATGGATGATGTGGCAAATCTGTTTGAGGAAATCACAGGTACAAAGCTATCTATGTATTATCGGCCTCCGCAGGGAAAATACAGTACAGAAAATTTGAAAATGGCACAGGAGTTTGGCTATCATACTTTTTTCTGGAGTCTTGCTTATGTAGACTGGTATCAGGATAAGCAGCCTACAAAGGAAGAGGCTTTTAATAAACTAATCGGTAGAATACATCCCGGCGCCATCGTACTTTTACATAGTACTTCCCAGACAAATGCTGAAATACTGGATGAACTTTTAACAAAATGGGAAGAAATGGGTTATACTTTTAAGACGCTGGAGGATCTTGTCGGGGCAAATGAATCATAATAATCAGAAAACGGATGTTTCGCCAAGCGTGACATCTGTTTTTGCTATATTTACAGTAATGTGCTAAAATAGATAAAAATCACAAATTCGGGGTGGTCACAGTGCTGATATTAAAAACAAATACAGAATTAAAGAAAGTTTTTGCAAGATTAATAAAAACAGTTAACGCACCGGTCGCGTGGACAGAACATTTTGTAATTATAAATAATAAACTGGTTCTTTTGGGAACAGGCCGGTCGTTGATTTTTGACTTTGATAATAAAAAAGTATATACCAATCTTTTGGATATTTCGACAGAAGATAAAATGATAGAAATCATTCCTAATAAAGCTCTGGTTAATAATATTATGAATATGACATTATATGCGTTCGGTAAGTGGGGATCTATTGGCGGACTTAAAGTAGAAAAAGATTATGCGGAGTTGAATACGCTTTTTTCAAATGTTTTTCGTCCGCTTAATATAGAGGCGGAGCTTCGCAGTGAAAATTTGCGTTTTTATCGGAAGGGCCTTCAGATCACGTTTGAAGATACGGTGCTTACAGCGATAAAACTCCTGCAAGAGGAAGAGAGAGGGAAAGAAGACCATAAAGAGGATAACGGTAAAGAAAAGAAAAAACGGGAGGATCAGGGGAAAGAGGACAACGAACAATCTGACAGCATGAAGGCAGAGCAGGCAGAAGGAGAATCCGGGGAACAGGAAGGAACTGCAGGTTATGCGCAGGAGGATGAGTATGAAATGGGCCTCTGGCATAAAATGGTTTGGAAAAAGGAGAACTGTGAGTTCGCAAAACGCCCGCAGAGTGATACAGATGCGGTCAAATCAAGAATTGGAAATAATTTTTATATGACGGATTACCAGTGTCCGAAGTGCGGTGAAAAACTGTATATGGCAGTTTATCCGGTAGATAAGGAGATTCTGATTGAAACGGAGGAAGCAGGCGTGTATATGGCAAGGACATATGCCTGCAATACCTGCAATACTTTTTATACGCCGAGGCCGGAAAGGCTGTTACAGGAAGGAGACGTTTACAGCCTGAAGTTTGACGAGGACAGGACTGCTTATGAGGACTATCTGGAAATATTGGGAAATCAGGCGGAACGGACAACAAATTATAAGTTTAATGAATATGAATCCGACCGGATAAATGGTAAAAAGAAAAAAAGTTCCAATGAGGAAGAGGCAGGAATGTCAGAGGAAACAGCGAGAGAACAACTCCAAACGGAGAAAGAAGAAAATACACAGAAACAGGAAAAAGGGAAAGCGGGGATCTTTGCGCGCGGAGGCATGAAAAAAGTAGGAAAATATTTTGGAAAAGCATTTGGCGCACGTACTCATGATGAGGAGCCCCTGAAGAAAAAAGAACAGGAAGAGGCGGAAGGACAGGCTTTTGACTCTACAGGACAAATGGAAGATCAGGCAGCAGAAGATATCAGGCAGCTAAAAGAATCTTTATTGGAAAGCAGAGCGCAGCGAAAGGAAGAAGCGGCAAAGCACGTTTCACAGGAGATAAAACAGGAACCTTTTTCGGCAGCAGGATGGATGGATCAGGAAAAACAGGAACAGATCAATCAAGAGTGGAGAGAACGCGTGGCAAAGGTGAATGGCGGTCAGTCTGCCGCAGAACAGGAGAGAAAAGCTGCCGGAAAGAAAGAACTTTCTCCTGAAATGAAGCAGAATAAGGCGCGTCTTATGGAGAAGACGACAGAAGAACTTAAAGTTATTCTGGCAGGAATGGAAAATAAAGCAGAAAGCGTAATTACAGACAGAGCTGTGAGCGGGTCGGCAGGGCGAGAATATATAGATCTGATAAAAGACGCGCTGCGGGAGAAGATGATTGCTAAGTATGACGCCAGAGTGGAAACATTGGGCAAACTGACATTAAAGCAGCTTTCGGAACTGAAGAAGCAGATTGCTCAGGAAGACAGTCTGACCGAGGAAGAAAGGGCAAAATATATTAAAAAAGTAGACAGCCGTCTCTATCAGATTGAAGAAAAATCCCTGGAACAAAAGATGGAACTGAGTAAGAACAAAAGTTATTCACAGATGGAGCAGTTTATCGAAGAAATAGAGAAAGGAATAGAATCGGAGGAACTAAAACAGGAGACATTAAAAAAATTGAAGCGTCTCAAAGCAGATCGTGCCGAGAGAGAAGTAGAGCATCTCATTATGCATATGCCGCTTCATTTGGATAGAAAGCAGCTTTCGGCATATCTGGAGCAGCTCGACAGATACAAAGAAGTGGATCTGTCGCAGTATCGTAAACGGATTGAACAGAGAAAGGATATGGCGGAAAAAGAAGAGATCAGCATGATAGTAAGGCGGGGTGGAAAAAAAGACAGAAACGCCTTATGGGAGTTATACGGAGAGCTGCGCCATGCGGATTATAAGGAGGAAAATAAAGCGCCGTTCATGGAAAAGATCTATGATAAGATTCGTATAATGGATGAGAAGGAAATAGAAGAGATTTGCCCTGACGTGGCATCGCTTTCTTTTGAGGAAGGTCTGGAAGCATATGCAAAAATAAATCAGGGAATGTATCTTCCGGAACTGAAAACAAATACGCTGGAAATGATTGAGCGCAGGCTGACAAAATTAAAGACGGACGAAAGCGTTCAGCTTATGCGTAAATTGAAGAACGATATGGAAGAAAACATACCGAGCTTTGTTCATTTTTATTTTTATGATGCAAGGGAAGAACGAAAGAGAAGCGAGAGAGGAGAAACACAGATCAATGAAGAGCCGGAGCATATCGCCATGATGAGAGCGGTAAACGGATATGCATCGGCAAGAAGTCAGTATGAATACCCGATTCTTGTCTGTGACACAAGCAGGTCAGCGAACGGGAAAGAAGGTTTCGTACTTACCCCGGATCATATTTTTTATCATACGCTGTTAAGTTCCGGTACAATCAGTATTACGGATATTGAAAAAGTTGAGGTGGGAAAGGGTCTTTTTGCAAAGGGCGTATTCCTACGGCTTTTTACAGGAAAGAAAGAAAAACTTCCTAATACCGTGAGACCGGAAAGCCTGGAAGCATTTGCAGGGATACTAAATGAGTTTGTAACATACCTTCAGGAAAAACCTGAATCCAGAAGTATTTCTTATCTGGCGAAAAACAAGCATGATGTAAAATGCTGTTACCGCTGCGGGTTTGTATATAAGGAGGGAAATATTTGTCCAAGATGTGGAAGTAAAATGAACCAATAGCGTTATATTTTACAACCTGTCCTCATATCTTGTCATAGAACAAGGTGAAAGGTGTGGTTGTGAAAAGTATATGGAAACAGGAATACGGGGAAAAAATGTTTTAAAGGAAGAAGAAAAAAAATCAGTATTGAAATGCTTTGGAGAGCAGCTTAACGATCCTTTGATCTACATTCTGTTTGTGGCGGCGGCAGTGTCCCTTTTACTGAAAGAAATCAGCGATATGGTCATTATTCTTACGGTGATTGTTGTTAATTCGATTATAGGCGTCATTCAGGAGGGAAAAGCGGAAAGGGCGTTGGAAGCTTTGAAGGAGATGACCAGCCTGAAAGCACTGGTACGGCAGGACGGGGTTATTACAGAAATAGAAGCGGCTGATCTCATACCGGGAGATGTGGTCTGTTTAGAGGCTGGAAGACAGGTGCCGGCGGATTTAAGGCTGACAGAGGCGGTAAATCTGAAAATAGAAGAGTCTGCATTGACGGGAGAATCCGTTCCGGTCGAAAAGGATGTACGAGGGGAAAATATGGCCTATATGTCTACGAATGTGACATATGGCAGAGGGGAAGGAATTGTTACGGCGATCGGCATGGAGACCGAGATTGGAAAAATAGCGGGAATGCTGCAGGGTACGAAAGAGGAGACAACGCCATTACAGAAAAGGCTGGCGGATCTGGGAAAGGTACTCAGCGGTATTTCCGTGTTTTTATGCGTATTGTTATTTGTGATTGCCGTTCTGCAAAAACGAAATATTATGGAGATGCTTATTACTGCTATTTCGCTTGCGGTGGCGGCAGTGCCTGAAGGACTTCCTGCTATCGTGACGATGGTACTGGCACTCAGCGTTTCCAGGATGGTCAGGGTGAATACGATTGTAAAGAGGCTGCCAAGCGTAGAAACACTAGGCTGCGTCAGTGTGGTATGTTCTGATAAAACCGGGACGCTTACACAAAACCGGATGAAGGTAAGCCAGTGTTTTACAAGCGGCAGGATATGCAGTGAAAAAGATCTGGATAGAGAAAGAGACAGGCATTTCCTGCTTGGTTTTACGCTTTGTAACGACGGAGAGATGACTGAAAAAGAGAGGATAGGCGATCCAACAGAGCTTGCGCTTTTAGATATGTCTTTTCTCTACGGGATAAAAAGACATAAAATAGAAAAGCAGTATCCCCGTATGGATGAAATGGCCTTTGACTCGGAAAGAAAACGAATGACTACGTTTCATAAAACAAAGGAAGGATATGTTTCTTATACAAAAGGCTCTCCGGAAGAGGTGCTCAGAAACTGCAGATATCTTCTCATAAATGGAAAGCGATTGTCCATGAATGCTTCCTACAGGAAGGATATTGATAATGTAATTAAGGAATTTACAGGAAAAGCGCTTCGGGTATTGGTATTGGCAATGCGGACGGACACTTCAAAGATCAGTGAAGAGAATCTGACGTTTGTAGGGATTGCAGGTATGGCTGATCCGGTTCGGCCGGAAGCAGCAGGTGCAGTCGAAGAGTTTTATCAGGCAGGCGTGAAAACCATTATGATTACGGGGGACCGCATCGATACGGCATTTGCCATTGCGAGGGAGTTGGGGATTGCGAAGCGGATGGAGGAATGTCTTTCCGGGGAAGAAATGCAGGGGATGACCGATGAGGAATTCAGAAAAAAACTTCCCGGACTGCGTGTATTTGCGCATGTTTCACCGGAGCATAAAGTGCGCATTGTCAAAGCCTTTAAGGCGGCAGGAGAAATTGTGGCAATGACGGGAGATGGGGTAAACGACGCTCCTTCTTTGAAAATGGCGGATGTTGGGATTGCAATGGGAATGGGCGGAACGGATGTGGCTAAGAATGCGGCGGATATTGTTCTGACGGATGACAATTTTGCTACGATTACCAAGGCGATTGCACAGGGAAGATGTATTTATGAAAATATTAAAAAATCAGTTCTTTTCCTTTTATCCTCCAATTTCGGAGAAATTATAACCATGCTTGCAGCCATTTTGACGGGGCTTGCTTCTCCGCTGAAACCGGCGCATATACTGTGGATCAATCTGATTACGGACTCACTGCCGGCATTGGCGCTTGGAGTGGATATGAATGAAAACAGGCATTTTATGAGACGTCCTCCAAGATCAAAGAAAGAAAGTCTGTTTGCAGGAGGGGGGCTTAGCTGTACCTTGTTTTATGGATGCCTGATCGCATTGATCAGTACAACGGCATTTTTGCAGATTCCGATTACAACCCTGCGCGCAGGAGGCGGACAGATTACTCTGGAAGGAATCAGAAATATTCTTGCAAGGCCGGAAATCTTAAGCCGTTGTCAGACCTATGCGTTTACGGTGCTTGGTATTTCCCAGCTGTTCCATGCAATCGGAATGCGGGATGTGGAAAAATCCATTTTCCGGATGAAACATTTTGAAAACAAGTTAATGGTGGCAGCTTTTGTGATTGGGATTATGCTGCAGCTGCTTGTGACAGAAATTCCATACTTTATTAAAATGTTTGGAACCTGTTCTTTGTCTCTCCATGAATGGCTTTCTCTTATTTTTCTGGCAGCAATGCCATTACTTGCTCATGAAATACTGCTCCTTTCGCCGCAAAAATTTTCAAAAAAACTTCATGAAAGCGAGAGCTATTAAAATCAGTCCGCTTAAACGGCAGAAGTTGCCGTTTAGGCGGGCTGAAAGCATTTTACCCAAAAAACAGCCCAAAACAATAGCTAAAATACCCGTAAGCATTGCAATGCAAACGGTAAGGAGAATGTAATAAGGGCGCTGTATCGGGGTAATGCCGGCGCCGATACCGGCGGCAAGGCTGTCAAGAGAAAGTGCAAGACCCAGGTAAAATGCTTCGGAAGCAGAGAGCAGATTATCATGGTTTTTGTCGCCGTTTTCAGCCTGAGCGTCAGCAGGCGGTTCAAAAAGTTTCACAAGACCCAGAACAAACAGAATAAGAAAACTGATCTGTGCGGTGAGTCCGGCAGGAATCAGTGAAGATAAAAAAGTACCTGCAAGTAAAGCGGCGGATAAAAACAGAACGGAAACTGCATTCAATATTATGACCGAGAATGCGGGTATTTTAATGCGGCGGCAGCCGTAGGCAAAGCTTGCGGTAAAAGCGTCTACGGAGATGGCAGCAGAAAGAAATAGGATTTCAATGATGGTATCTTTCATAAAACAAAAAAGGTATCCTTTTATTTTTATCATATTCCCAAAATTCGACAGGGTTACAAAATACACCGAAAACGACAAAACGCAGAATTGATAAATTAACAGATTTTGTATATAATAATTCCAATAATCCAGTAAATGGATATAGATGGAAAGGAGAAAGGATTATGAAAAAGGTAACCATTTTATTTTTGTCGGCAATGATCCTATTCCTGCTGACGGGATGTGGAAAAGCGGACACAACTGAGGAAAGCAAAGGCAGTGAAGAGTCTCAATATGCGCAGGCGCTTGATATATTAAATGAAGTCATAAAGGTGTACAGTGAAGACGAGATGTTTGCGATCTATGGCGGAGATCAGGAAAATGCAGTTATGGATGCACCGGGAAAGTTTGATATCAGCAAAACGGAGGAACTCAAACTCACGTTGGGACTGCCGGACGAGCTGACGGATGACATTGACGACGCGGCATCTATGGTGCATATGATGAATGCAAATACTTTTACCGGAGCTGTTTATCATTTAAAAGGCGATACGGACAAAAACACATTTGCTGATTCTGTAAAAGACAACATTCTGGCAACGCAGTGGATCTGTGGACAACCGGATACGCTGGTTATTATTGATGTGGATTCAAACTATGTCATAACAGCCTACGGAGAGGCGGAAATAATAGAAACTTTTAAAAATCATGCATTGTCTGCACTTGACGGCTCACAGGTGATGACAGAAACGCCGCTTACCTGATGCTGTTTTCCAGTATTACATTTTTATATTATTTTCTGCCCCTGACGATTTTTATGTATTTTCTCGTTCCTGAACCGTTCAAAAATGCCGTGCTGCTTTTTTGCAGCCTGGTATTTTATGCGTGGGGAGAGCCGAAGTATGTCCTGCTTATGGGACTGTCGATCCTGCTTGGTTACGGGTTTGGACTGTTAATTGAAAAATACAGGAAAAAAAAGCTGGGACAGATTTTCTGCATCATATCGGTGGTGACCACCCTCTCTTTTCTGGTGTATTTTAAATATGCAGATTTTTTTATTTATAATTTTAATGCAGTGACAGGATTTAAGATCCCTCTTTTGCACATTGCGCTGCCCATAGGAATCAGCTTTTATACTTTTCAGATTATCAGCTATACGCTGGATGTATACAGAGGAGAGGCGGCGCAGAAAAATGTGCTGCATTTGGCGGCTTATGTGGCGATGTTTCCACAGCTGATTGCAGGCCCTATTGTAAGATATTCTGATATTGCAGACCAGTTAAAAAACAGAAAACATACATGGGATATGGCGGCAGAAGGGATCAGGCGCTTTGTAATCGGTCTGGCAAAGAAAATTCTGATCGCGAATCAGCTTGGGGAACTTTGTAATCTGTTTCGGAATGCGCAGGAAAAGTCGGTATTGTTTTATTGGATGTATGCGCTGGCATTTTCCTTGCATATTTACTTTGACTTCTCAGGCTACAGCGATATGGCGATCGGTCTTGGAAGAATATTCGGGTTTCGTTTTCAGGAGAACTTTCAGTATCCTTATATTTCTAAAAGCATCACAGAATTTTGGAGAAGATGGCATATTTCGCTGGGATCATGGTTTCGGGATTACGTGTACATTCCCCTGGGGGGAAACAGGGTTTCAAAGGGGAGGCACGTTCTGAATATTCTGATTGTATGGATGCTTACCGGATTCTGGCATGGAGCGGCGTGGAATTTTATTGTCTGGGGACTGCTTTTTGCATTGTTTTTGACAATTGAAAAATTATGGCTGCTTAAAGAACTGAAAAAAAGCCGGGTGCTTTCCAGAATTTATACCCTGTTTTTAGTCATGATCAGCTTTGTCATTTTTAATGCGGCAGATTTGGGGCAGGCAGTTACTGATATTGGCGGACTTTTTGGTGCAGGCGGGATTCCGCTTGCTTCGGCAGAGGCGCTTTATTACCTTAAAAGTTTTGCATCAGTATTGGCTTTAGGCGTGATTGGCGCAACGCCGGCAGTCAGAAACGCGGTATGTTATCTTTCGGACCGGCCTGTCGGCGGCAGAATAGTAAACGGGGTGGAACCGATTGCTCTGGCAGCGTTGCTTTTCGTTATGACCGCTTACCTGGTAGACGGGTCATTCAACCCCTTCCTGTATTTTAGATTTTAAGGAGGAGCAGGAAATGGACAGAAGGAAGAAAAATACGGTTGTCTGCATGCTGTTTGCACTGCTTCTTTCCGGCGGGTTTGTGCTGTGCCTGTTTTTGCCAAAACCTGTCTATTCAGACAGTGAACGGCGCGGACTTTCCCCTATGCCGAAATTGTCCGCAGACTCTGTATGGAGCGGACGTTATATGTCGGATTTTGAAAATTATGCGGCGGACGCATTTCCATTTCGGGATACTTTTCGGAGTATAAAGGCGCTGACGGCAGGAGGCATTTTTTACAGACAGGATAATAATGGGATCTATGTGTCAGACGGATACATTGCGGCGATGGAATACCCGGTAAACGAGGATTCCATGAACCGGGCAGTGGAAAGATTCCGTTATATTTGTGAGAAATATCTGACAGATGAGAATAAAGTATATCTTTCTGTGATACCGGACAAAAACTGTTTTTTGGCCAAAGAGAGTGGTCATCTTTCGATAGATTATGCAGAGTTTGAAAGAAAAATGGCAAAAAAGGCAGACTTTGCAGTCTATATTCCGGTGTCGGATCTCTTGGAAAAAGAGGATTACTATAAGACGGATACCCATTGGCGTCAGGAAAAAATTGCGGATGTGGCCGACAGGCTGGCGCAGTCAATGAACACGGCTCTTGTACAGGATTATGAGACCCATACGCTGACAGAAGACTTTTACGGCGTATATTATGGACAGGCAGCCCTGCCGCTTATGCCGGATACTCTGCAGTATATGACAGGAGAAGCAATAGAAAACTGCATGGTCTACGACTGGCAAAATGGCGTAGAAATATCGGTTTATGATATGGAAAAAGCGCTGGGACGTGATCCTTATGAAATGTTTTTGTCCGGTTCTCTTTCCCTTATTACAGTGGAAAATAAAAATGCAGGGACGGATAAAGAACTGGTACTGTTTCGGGATTCTTTCGGATCAAGTATTGCGCCCTTACTGGTCAGTGGATATTCCAAAATTACCTTAGTGGATATCCGATATATTCATCCGGATCTTTTAGGACAGTTTATAGATTTTAGCGGCTGCGACGTGCTGTTTTTATATAGTACGCTTGTGTTGAATCACAGTGAGACGATAAAGTGACAACAGGATAATCATAGCGATAATAGGGAAGTTATGATAAAATGATTTCAGACTGCATATGCAGTGTAAAAAAGCAGGTCTAAAAGCAGACAGATAAGGAGTAAGTATGGAAAATTTAACAAATGAGACATCGCAGACAGGAGAATCTATGGCAGATTATGCTGCGGAACTGGAAGCATCTTTTCGGAAAATAAAAGAAGGCGATATTATTACGGGAACGGTTATTTCTGTAGACGAAGAAGAGGTGATCGTGGATTTAAGATATTATACGCAGGGAGTGCTGAAAGCGGAAGATTTTAGTAATGATCCTGACTTTTCCGTTCTGGAACAGGTAACTCCCGGGGATGTGATAGAAGCGGCAGTTATCAGTATGGATGATGGAAACGGTAATATCCGTCTATCTAAAAAAGAAGCCAATGAAGTATTGGGATGGGAAAAACTGCGGACGGCGCTGGAAGAGGAAACTGTATTTACCGTAAAGGTAAAAGAGGCAGTGAAGGGCGGTGTGACCGCTTTTCTGGAGGGAATACGCGGATTTATTCCGGCATCCCAGCTTGCCCTTGCGTATGTGGAAGAAGAGGAGCTGGAAAATTATCGTGGAAAAACTTTAAAAGTACGGGTCATTACTGTGGATCAGGAAAGAGAGAAGCTGGTACTTTCTGCTAAGGCGGTAGAAAAAGAGGCGGCGAGAGAGGAACAGAACCATAAAATTTCCATGATCGTTCCGGGCAGTATTTTGGAAGGAACAGTAGAAAATCTGACCAATTATGGCGCGTTTGTTGCATTAAAGGACGGGCTTTCCGGTCTGGTGCATATTTCCGAGATCTGTACAAAAAGAATCCGCAAACCTTCCGAGGTTTTGTCGGTTGGGGAAAAAGTAAGAGTCAAGGTGTTAAATACACGGGATAACAAAATCAGTCTGAGTATTAAGGCGGTGGCGGAGGAAATGGCCACGGATGAAATCGACGATGCAGAAGGCTTTGAATACAGTTCGGGGGAAGAGGCAGCGACAACCCTTGGAGATTTGCTTGCAAAGCTGAATTTATAGTGCATGGAAAGGTTCCGATGCAGGAAAGTTTCCGGGATGCAAAGGAAAGCTTTCGATACGGAAAGGAAGAGAGAAGGGATGGCATTTGATAAAAGGGAAGCGGAAAAGCAGAAAAAGATCGGACGGCTTGCGGAACAGGTGCTTTCCCTTGCAAGAGACAGCATTGTAGTGAACATGCGCTTTATGGATGCTGCTCTGGCAGGGCTTTTACCTGTTCCCCAAGGGCGGATAGGATGTGTTTATCATGACGGTTCCCATCTTTATTATGATCCGGTGTTTCTTTTAAAAAAGTATCAGGAAGAGCCGGCGTTCGTTGTGCATATGTATCTGCATATGTTATTCCACTGTATTTTTTATCATAGCTTTCAATATGGAAAGCTGGAAAAAGAGTATTGGGATCTTTCCGTAGATATTGCCGCGGAAGCGACGGTTTTGGAGCTGATGATGAATGCGGCGGAAATGAAGGCAGACAGACAGCGGAAGGAAAAGCTGCAGATTCTGAAAAAGAATGTAAAGGGACTGACGGCAGAAAAAATATATCGATATTTTCAGATCAATCCGTTAAGCGCGGACGGCTTAAAGGAGTGGACCGCGCTTTTTAAGATGGATGAACACGCTTATTGGACGCCCCGGGAAGAACTTATAGTGACGAGGGAGCAATGGAAAAAGATCAGCGAGCGCATTAAAACAGATTTAAAGAGTTTTTCCAGAGATAAAAATAATTCGGAAAGTCTGGAAAAGAATCTGGAAGAAGCGACAAAAGAAAGGTATGATTACGGTGCGATTCTGAGACGTTTTCAGGTGATGGGAGAAGAACCCTGCGTAAACGAGGATGAATTTGATTATATTTATTATACTTATGGACTTGCCAGATACGGAAACATGCCGCTGATAGAGCCGTTGGAATATAAAGAGTTAAAAAAGGTAAGAGAGTTTGTGATTGTGCTGGACACTTCCGCTTCCTGCAGGGGTGAGACAGTGCAGGCATTCTTGCGAAAGACCTATTCCATTCTGAAAGAGGAAGAAAATTTTTTTCATAAAATAAACGTACACATTTTACAGTGTGACAATGAAATACAAAGCGATACAAAAATTACCTGTGACGCAGATTTTGAAACATTTTTAAAACACGGGAAACTAAAGGGATTTGGCGGAACGGATTTCAGACCGGCATTTACTTATGTGGACAGTCTTATAGATGAGGGAGAGTTTGAAAATTTAAAAGGACTGATTTACTTTACGGACGGGCTTGGAATTTATCCGGAAAGGATGCCGGAATACCATACGATCTTTGCTTTTTTGGAGGATGATTTCGCAGAACGGATGCAGCCGCAGGTTCCACCCTGGGCAATTAAAGTCGTGTTGGAGGAAGAAGATTTGGAGTCTGCCGAAAAGCCGGGCAGAAATGGAGAAAAAGATGAACATTAAGCAGGCAAAAGAATATATAAAAGATTCTGTATTTCTATATTTAAAAAAAGATAAATTTGGAGAATATAAGATTCCGGTTGTCAGGCAAAGACCGATCTTTCTATTAGGCGCGCCCGGAATTGGAAAGACGGCGGTTATGGAACAGATTGCACAGGAGATGGGGATTGCGCTTGTATCCTACTCCATGACGCATCACACCAGGCAGTCGGCGCTGGGACTTCCTTTTATCCGTCATAAAGAGTATGGCACGGAAGAATTTGATATATCGGAATATACCATGAGCGAGATTATAGCCTCTGTTTATGAAACAATGGAAGAAAGCGGCATCAGGGAAGGGATTCTTTTTTTAGATGAGATCAATTGTGTTTCAGAGACACTTTCCCCTTCCATGCTTCAATTTCTACAGTATAAAGTATTTGGCAGACATGCAGTACCGGAAGGATGGGTGATTGTAACAGCGGGAAATCCGCCGGAATATAATAAGTCGGTGCGGGAATTTGACGTGGCAACGTTAGACAGGCTCCGCGTGATGGAAATAGAGCCGGATTTTACGGTATGGAAAGAATATGCCCATGAAAAAGGGGTACACGGCGCTGTGATTAACTTTCTGGAATTGAAAAAAGAATATTTTTATGCTGTGGAAACTACGGTGAAAGGAAGAAGCTATGTAACGGCAAGAGGCTGGGAAGATCTTTCGGAAATACTGACGCTTTATGAAGAAGAAAATAAAAAACCGGATGAGACATTGATAGGGCAGTATATTAGAAACGACCGGATTACGAAAGAATTTGGCGCTTATTATGATTTGTTTCAAAAATATAAACGGGACTATAAAATTACAGATATATTGGAAGGAAAGGCTTCAGACACAGCCAAAGAACGGGCGAAAAAAGCACCCTTTGACGAGAGGCTTTCCCTCCTTTCCATGCTGATCGATCAAGTGGTTTCCGGTATGAGAGAAGTGGCGGAGACTTCTGATTATCTGAGCGAACTGATGCCGCTCTTAAAAGCAGTCAGACAAAACGCGGATGGAGGCAGTGAAAAGATGACTGCCATGCTGGAGAAACAGGCACAGGGCAGAGAAACGGCGCTGAAATCCATGCAGAAGGCAAATACACTTTCCGTTGCGGACAGGAAGAAATTCAAACAGGTGACCGCCTTTTTGGAAAGCGCGGCCAAAGGACTGTATATGGGAGAAAAAAAGAGCGGGGAAGAAGCCTTTTCAGAGATCAAAGAAAAATTTGATGCGCAGGTCGCCCATATGAAAGAGGAAACGACAAAAGTACAGGGAAAACTGCACCATCTGTTTATGTTTGTAAGCGAAGTATTCGAGGAAGGGAATGAAATGCTGATTCTTGTTACGGAACTTACGGTAAATACTTATAGTACCCGGTTTATTTCGAGATTTGGAAGCGAGGATTACCAAAAATATAATAAAGAGCTGATGCTGTCGGAGAGGCAGAATGATATGGTGAAGGCGATAGCGGCGCTTGAACTGTAAAAAAATAGGAAACATATATTTTTAGAGACATTTTATCTGATTTTATCTGATATGTGTTGAATATTCTTGTATCATGAAGTATATTATAGGTAAGAGATCGAATTGATTTCTTCATCACAAGATGAGTCCTGTGACGGTTCTGACAGGACGGTAAAATAAAAGTGACCGAGTGATGAAAAGCGCGGGAGAGTGGTTACTCTCCCGTTTTTACTAAGGAGATCCTATTTTGTTTAAAGAAGATTCTTTTGATTATCAGATATTAAGTCTAACCGATAAGTTCTTTGTTGATTACCCTGACCCACCCTATAGAGAAATTGTGAGAAAGAATAACAGACCGTATAACTGCCTGTTAATACAGTCGCATTATGAATATTTTATATGTATACCATATAGAAGTCATATCAATCATAAATATGCATTTAAATTTAAAAAAAGTCTTCGATCTCAAAGGACAGATTCCGGACTGGATTACAGCAAAATTGTGATAATCCAAAAAAGTGAATATATTGGGACAGTAAACGCGGTCATAGATAAAGATGAATTTAATGAAACAAGGGATAATATAGAGTATATCAAGAATGACGCGCAAAAATATATTGATCACTATGTAGACCGTCTTTTGGGAAAATCAAGCAAATATGATGAAAAAGAATTTGAACGTATATACAGGTATTCGACGCTGCAATATTTTCACCATGAGTTGTTGGAAAGTTACAAGGAGGCACAACTTGAGTTTTGAAAAAATACAGGATCATTTTTATTACCGAACAGAAGAAAAGGGCATAAGCATTACCGGATATGACGGAAAAGAAAGCGAGATTGAAGTCCCGCGGAATATCGAAGGAAAACCAGTTTATAAAATAGCAAAAAAGGCATTTTTAAGCAAAAAAAATCTTTTGGAGATTGTGCTTCCTGATACAATACAGGTATTGGAGGAATGGGCATTTGCTTATTGCAGCAGTTTAGAGATAGTTTTTCTTCCCAAAAAAAAGCTGACGCTTGGAAAAGGCATTTTCTTTTCCTGCACGTCTCTGCGGGAGATTTGCTGTAAAAGAGGGGATAAAGAAGAGGAACATCCCTGGCGGCTGCTCGGCGCAGTGCCGGTTCTCCTCGATGCGGAATATCTTCTGACGCCCTGGGAGGCAGAAGAAGAACATTGGATTGAAAAGTGGGATGCGAGACTTTTCAGCCTGCTTAATGCGGATGATGAAGAGGGTTACAGTAAAGTAGTACTCTGCGGAGAAGAGGATCTGAATGTGAATCTGGAGGAATTTGTAAAGGAGAAGCGTCAAAAAAAGGCGCAGCTTGCTTTTGTACGGTTAAGTAATCCCTATCGTTTAAGAAAAGAGACAGAAGAAAAGCTGCTGGCTTTTGTCAGGGGCTGTACAAAGGGCTGCGAATCGGAAGCGGCGTGGGAAGTTGTGAAAGCGCATGGGGAAAAAAGGGATTATTTTGAAATTTTTGCCAGAACCGGCTGTTTGACAGAGGAAAATTTTGACGCTGTTTTGGAAGATTCCGGGCAGGAATATGCGGAGATGAAGGCGTATTTTATGCGTTACAGGGAAGAAAATATGAAAAAAGAAGATTTTTTTGATACATTATCTCTGGATTTTTAAAACATAATTATATAAAAATCATCCATACTAATTTCATGCAGGATATTTTTATCACTGCATCAGCATGAAAGGAGTGTGGCATATGTTAGGGGATCTCAATAGTGCCGGAATTCCTTTTGACGGGGTTCCGATAGGGTTCGGAATGGCGCTTGCCATGAATGAAAAGGCGCTTACCGGTTATTCAAAACTGACAGAAGCACAAAAAGAAGAACTGATCAACAAAAGCCGGGATGCAAAATCCAAAAAGGAGATGGAGCAAATTGTAAATTCCATCAATGACGAAGGAATGTTCCTTTCCGAAATGGATAGAAATACCGTTCTTTAATCAATGTGAAAAGTAAATAATAAGAATGAAAGAGACAGGCTGCAGGATGAGAACCACTTGCAGCCTGTTTTTTAGATAAGCCTTTGTATGAAATAACTGTCGGGAAGAAGGCCGAACAGGCTTTTTAAATAAATTGTATTGGGCAGAAAAATGTGGTAATATTGTCAAAAGCTGTTTTGGTATAAATCTGTGGATCGAATAGTTACCGGCAGCGTTTTGCATGCATAAGATTGAGTAACGAAAGAACAAAAGGAGAGGTAAAAGAAAATGAATTATGAAGAAGCAAAAAACAAATTGGAAAAATATGGGCAGCTCCATGTGTTGAAATATTATGATGAACTGACAGAGAAGGAAAGAACAGAACTTCTGCAGCAAATTGAAGAGACAGATTTTGAAGTATTGAAATACTGTTCTAAAAAGGATGAAATGTCAAAAAAAGGGAAAATTGAACCTTTAGCGGCCATGCAGCTTGACACAATCGAAAAGAACAGAGAGCAGTTTGAAGCGGCAGGTCTTGAAGCAATCAAAGCAGGAAAAGTTGGTGCAGTGTTACTTGCCGGAGGCATGGGGACAAGACTTGGCTCCGACGATCCCAAAGGAATGTATAATATTGGTCTGACCAGAGAGGTATTTATTTTCCAGAGGCTGATCGAGAATATGATGGAAGTTGTGAAGCATGCCGATGCATGGATTCCGCTCTTTATTATGACCAGTGATAAAAATAACGACGCTACCATCCGTTTTTTTAATGAACATCATTTTTTTGGCTATGACGCGGATCATGTAACTTTTTTTAAGCAGGAGATGGCGCCGGCGGCAGACTATAATGGAAAAGTGTATATGGAGGCAAAAAACAAAATTTCCACATCCCCCAATGGAAACGGCGGATGGTTTGCCTCTATGAACAGCTGCGGCGTATTGGAAAAAATCAGGAAAAGCGGTATTGAATGGTTAAATGTGTTTGCAGTAGATAACGTATTGCAGCGTATTTGCGATCCCTGCTTTATTGGCGCGACTATTTTGTCTGACTGTGCGGTAGGCTCCAAAGTAGTAAAGAAAAATGCCCCTGATGAAAAGGTCGGGGTGGTATGTCTGGAAGATGGAAAACCGTCTATCGTGGAATATTACGAGCTGACAGAAGAATTGATGAATGCCAAAGACGAAAATGGAGAGCCGGCATATAATTTCGGCGTTATTTTGAACTATCTGTTCCGTGAAAAAGATCTGGAAGAACTTTTGGAAAAAGATCTTCCGCTGCATATTGTTGAGAAAAAGATTTCTTATATCGATGAGAATGCTGATCTGATCAAACCGGAGGAACCAAATGGCTATAAGTTTGAAAATCTGGTATTGGATATGATTCATAAACTGGACAGCAGCCTCGCATTTGAAGTAGTGCGGGAAAAGGAATTTGCTCCGATTAAAAATAAAACCGGTATTGATTCTGTGGAAAGCGCCAGAGAACTTTTAAAACAAAACGGGATTCCCCTGTAAATTCCCGACTTTTGCCTGCAAATAGTGATATAACATTTTGACAGGTTTTAGCAACATTAAAATATTGTTAATATAGAAAAAAAGAGTAAGAATATAATCAGAACGAAACAAAAAAACAATCTGGCGTTTGACGCTGACAGAGAAAAGATATTTATTTTTACTGTTTGCGGGAATGGAGGAAAAATGGCAATTTTAGTAACGGGCGGCGCCGGTTATATCGGCAGCCATACAGTAGTGGAATTACAAAATGCAGGTTATGACGTAGTCGTAGTGGATAACTTAAGCAATGCAAGCGAAAAATCTCTAAAACGTGTGGAAAAAATCACAGGAAAGCCGGTAACCTTTTATAAAGCCGATATCCTTGACAGAGCAGCTTTAGAAGAAATCTTTGCAAAGGAAAAAATTGATTCCTGTATACATTTTGCAGGATTGAAAGCGGTAGGGGAGTCTGTTCAGAAGCCCTGGGAGTATTATAACAATAATATTGCGGGTACACTGACGTTAGTAGACGTGATGAGAAAACATAATGTAAAGAATATTATCTTCTCTTCTTCTGCGACTGTCTACGGAGATCCGGCGATCATTCCGATTACAGAAGAATGTCCTAAGGGACAGTGTACGAATCCTTACGGATGGACGAAATCCATGCTGGAGCAGATTCTTTCCGATATGCAGAAAGCAGATCCGGAATGGAACGTAATATTGCTTCGTTACTTCAATCCAATCGGCGCTCACAAAAGCGGAACGATCGGTGAAAATCCGAACGGCATTCCGAATAACTTAATGCCTTACATTACACAGGTTGCAGTGGGAAAATTAAAGGAATTGGGTGTGTTTGGAAATGATTATGATACACCGGACGGCACCGGCGTCAGGGACTATATCCATGTAGTGGATCTTGCAGTCGGTCATGTAAAAGCGTTAAAGAAAATTGAAGAGAAAGCAGGACTCTGCATCTATAATTTGGGAACCGGTACAGGTTACAGCGTATTGGATATAGTAAAGAATTTTGAAGAGGCAAACGGCGTAAAGATTCCGTATGTAATCAAAGAAAGACGTGCAGGGGATATTGCAACCTGCTACTCCAATGCGGAAAAGGCAGAAAGAGAACTGGGATGGAAAGCGCAGTATGGAATTAAAGATATGTGTGCGGATTCCTGGAGATGGCAGAGTAACAATCCAAATGGCTATGATGAGTAATCATCATAGCCATTTTGGCTCAGGCCACATACAGATACATAAAGATAAAGTGGCAGATGCTTCCGCCCATGACGAAAAGGTGGAATATTTCGTGGGAACCAAAGTTGGTATGTCTGCTGTTGAAAATGGGAAGTTTTAATGCATAAATGATTCCGCCTGCCGTATAAATCAATCCGCCGGCTAAAAGCCATAAAAAGGCAGCTTTCGGCAGGGTATCCAGCAGTTGTCCGAATACAAGCACGCATACCCATCCCATTGCAATATATATTACGGAGGAAAACCATTTCGGACAGGTGATCCAGCAGGCTTTGATCAGCATACCGGCCAAAGCGATTCCCCAGACCAGTGCAAGCAGCTGATAGCCCAGGTTTCCGCCCAGAACAATCAGGCATACCGGAGTATAAGATCCTGCAATCAGAACAAAAATCATCATATGATCTAATTTCCTGAAAACCCGGAGCACTTTTCCGGTTACATTGACAGAATGATAACAGGCGCTTGCGCCATAAAGAAGGATCATACTTAACATAAAAATTGTCATGGCAAAGAAACATATATTGCCGGAATGCACGCCGGCTTTGACCAAAAGTGGAACAGCGGCAAAAACTGCCATCATCATTCCGATAAAATGAGTA
Source organism: uncultured Lachnospiraceae bacterium (assembly GCA_947650155.1). Taxonomy (GTDB): domain Bacteria; phylum Bacillota; class Clostridia; order Lachnospirales; family Lachnospiraceae; genus RGIG3002. The sequence goes on along the minus strand of CANSUS010000010.1, from coordinate 6,617 downwards.
ATTGCGCTTCCCGGTTCACGAATTGTAATCTGCATAATAATTCCTCCTCTTACTTTTTTAAAACAAATCAATTAAAATATAACAAATGCAACAAGTAGTATTTAAAACTATGTTCTGTATATTTGAATACTATAGCATATCTTTTCCAATGTCAATCATTTTATGTAAAATTAAGAAAATAAGGAAAAAGGCATAAAAGGACAAAAAAATACAGGAAATATATTTTCCTGTACTCTTAATCTTCTTCGATTACATGAATTTCCAAATAGTCAAAGTCAATTGCATCAATAAAATTATCCTGCGTAAAGCGAACTCTGGAATGCTTCTTAAATTCTTCCACAGTTGCATCCAGCCAGATTGGTTTACTCAGATCAAATTCATAACATATCGTATCCAATGCATGAAAAATTTTATGCGTTCTTGTATCGGCGCTTTCGTCGGGAATGACCATGTCCTTTAAAAGCCGGTTATTTTTAAATATTTTTGCCCAAAGACGAAACATGAACAGAATCCTTTCTTAAGATGATTTTATCGGTATTATAGCATAGAAATTTCTTTTTTGCATATAATAAAAGATATGTCGGTTTATTTTGAAAATTTTATCTTAAAATTCTATCTTTAAACAGCACAAATCAGGAAAGGCAGCACAGGGAGATTCATGAAGATTAAAAATGCATTAAATAGTTGTGAAAAATATACATTTAGTCAAAATTATGGTATAATCAGAACAACAAGAGAAAAAAGAGTTTTGCAGGTAAAAGGGGCAGAAGAGAAGGCTGGAATAGTTATGGAAATAAATATTGACAGAACAAGCGATGTGGATAGCTGGAAAGAGGTAATGTTAATTTATAATTCCGCATTGAAACAGGTTGAGACAAAGTTAGAGGTCTTAAATGATGAATTTCAACATGTACATAGGTATAACCCGATAGAACATATTAAATCAAGGATAAAGACTTCGGAAAGTATTGTAAAGAAGTTAAAAAAGAACGGGTATGAATCTACCATATCAAACATGATACAGCATGTGAACGATATTGCGGGGATCAGGGTAATCTGTTCCTTTACTTCGGATATCTACCGGATAGCGGATATGATAAGCAATCAGAAAGATATTAAGATTCTTTCTGTGAAAGATTATCTGAAGCATCCGAAAGCGAGCGGTTATAAAAGTTATCACATGATTGTAATGATACCGGTTTATTTATCAGATCGTACTGTAGATACAAAAGTAGAAATTCAGATCCGTACAGTGGCTATGGACTTTTGGGCAAGCTTGGAGCATAAGATCCATTATAAATTTGAAGGTAATGCACCGGAAAAGATAAAGAATGAATTGATAGAATGTGCTAAAATGGTTTCTGATCTGGATGCCAAGATGTTGTCTTTAAATGAAGAAGTCCGGGCAATCAGTGAAAATCGAAAGTGAGGCTTTCATGAATAAAGTGATTCATGAAGAAAAAAACGAGGATGAATAGCGCGGTATCTGTATATATCTGTTAATGATGTGCGGATACCGTATTTTTTTATTTCAAAACAACATTCCCTATAAAATGCAACAGATCAGCCTCCCGCCTGCCGACAGATCAAGAGGCTGATCTGTTACCATAAAATGAGGAGTGCCCCGATACCTTTCGGCACCGAGGCTATTATGAAAAAATTTATCTATATGCGTAAGTGAAACAATTTAACGATAACTGCTCTTTTAAGATGTTATTAGTATAGCAACTAAATATGAATAAACTATGAACAAGGTGTAAAAACAGAGTTAATATTTACAATAAAAATAGAAGAGATATAAACATTTCGTACAAAATGCACAAATGAATGGTTTTCCGGTTATATTACAGTACGACTGAACGTTAAAAAGCATACAGCGAATAGATATTGTAAATCATTTGCAATAATGATAGAATAAACGCATATTATGTGTTTTGATGATAGAAATATACGTAAAGCGTGCATTTTTCCAGTTATGCCGCTGCAAGCGGCGTAACTGGAAGATAGAAATAAAAACAGGCAGGGAGGTATAAAATGGACGGTTTTATGGATAAACTGGCACAAAAATTAAATGCGCAGGAAATGATTAAGGCGAATTTGGCAGCGGACGCAGAGAAGATGAGACAAATGCAGATGCAGGTAGGGGAATACGAGGCAGCTCTTCAGGAGATGAGAAAGCTTGGACTGAAATATGCAGAGAATGCAGACAAGTTTAATATTCTTTTAGACGGGGTCAATCAGAAAATAGAAGAGATTACAAAAGCAGGCATTGATAAAATTGAGGCATCCAGAATTGAGGATGATAAAATTGCGCAGGTGGAGGCCAGACTGAAAGAGCTTAAGGAACTGCTTGGTACCGATCAAAAAGAGATGAATGAGGTCTCACAGGAAATTGCAAAGAAAACGGAAAAGATGTTACAGGAAATTTCAAAAAAGACAGAAGAAATGTCACAGGAGATTTCCAGACAGACAAAAGAGGCGTCTATAAAGATTGTAAAACAGACAGAAGAAGCGACTCAGAAGATTGCGAAGCAGACAGAAGCGACATCACAGGAGATTGTCCAAAAAGTAGACGAAATGTCTGAAAAAAATGAAGAAGTTTTTCATAAGACAGAAGAGTTATTCAAGAAGAACGAAGAATATATACATTCGGAGGATGTGAAAGTTTATCGTAACGTACAGGCAGTTGTAGTTGAGGAAGCGGAAAAACAGACGGAAGTCCTTACAAAAGGACAAAAAGAGAATGGAAAGCAGATCAAAGCGCTGGTAGTAATCGGTGCCATTTCCATGATCGGCATTCTTGCTAATGTGGTCTTAAATCTGGCACAGCTTTTTAATTGGAATTTTTAAATCGGAAAATATTTTTGAAAGGAATGGATTGGAGCATGGCAAAGCAAAGCTTTAAGCCGGGTAATATGTTGTATCCGCTTCCGGCAGTGATGGTCAGCGTGGCAGACAAGACAGGAAGATTCAATATTATTACAGTGGCTTGGGTGGGAACGGTCTGCAGCGATCCGCCAATGGTATCTATTTCTGTAAGGCCTGAACGCTATTCCCATCATATGATAGAAGAAACGGGAGAATTTGTGGTTAATCTGACGACAAAGAAGCTTGCTTTTGCTACGGATTATTGCGGGGTCAAAAGCGGACGTGAAATTGACAAATTTAAAGAAATGCACCTTACTCCACTTTCAGCGGACGTTGTGGCTGCCCCTTTGATAGGAGAGAGTCCTGTCAACATTGAGTGCAAAGTAGTGGAAGTGAAAAGACTTGGCAGTCATGATATGTATATTGCCAGTGTGGAAGCAGTTCATGCAGAAGAAAAATATATCGATGAAAATAACCGTTTTGATTTCATGAAGGCCAATCCTATTGTATATTCACATGGCGCATACTTTACATGCGGGGAGCAGCTTGGAACCTTTGGCTATAGTGTGAAAAAGCAGAGCAGAGGGGGCAGAAAGAATGATAAGAATCACAAAAAGGCTAAATGAGAAAATCATTTAGCCTTTAGTGCTTTTTAAACTCCTCTTTCGCGTGTAGGAAACTTCCCCGGACTACAGAATTTTCGCCATACTTTTTTCGGATGTTAAAAAGGGCGGCATCCAGTTTTTCGCGCTTTTCATTCCCGTTCTTTTCGTTTTCATAGTCAAAAAGGCTGAGCTGTACAGGTTCATCCTTAGATACCAGCTTGGAAGTGCGGATACCCAAAAGCCTCACAGGAGTGCCGTTCCAGATTTCATCAAAAAGAGAGCAGGCATTTTGGTATATCAGGTCTGCGCTGCAGACCGGAGATTTCAGAGTGCGCTGGTGTGAAATGCTTTGAAAAGTATTGTATTTGATTTCCGTACTTACCATTCCGGCAGCTTGGTTATTGGCACGCAGTCTGCCTGCAACAGTATCGGCAAGATTTAGAAGAACGCGCCGGCAGTCAGACGTGGTCAGGGCATCGGTAGAGAGGGTAATGGAATTGCCAATCCCTTTTAAATCAGGACTTTCTTTTTCTACTATAGAATCATCCACACCATTTGCATAATTCCAAAGCAGTCTCCCGTGACTTTTTAAATGATAATGCAAAATCTCAGGGTCGGCTTTTGCCAGATCGCCTATGGTAACAATTTCCAGTTTGTGAAGAGTATCAACGCTTGACTTTCCGCACATATATAAAGAAGAAACAGGAAGTTTCCACATTTTTTCCTGAATTTCAAAGGAATAAAGTGTGTGTATACGATCGGGTTTCTGGAAATCAGACGCCATTTTTGCCAGTACTTTTCTGTCAGAAATGCCAATGTTTACAGTAAATCCCAAAGTATCCCGTACATGGTCTTTTATTTGGGCAGCGGCAGCTTCCGGGGAAGAATAGCAGGAGGCAATAGGAGTATAATCCATATAGCATTCGTCAATGCTTACCTGTTCAATGTCGGGACATACAGAACTTAAATACTGCATGAGTTCATGGCTTCTCTTCTCGTAGAGCGCGTGATCGGGGGCCTGAGTGACCAGAGACGGGCATTTGCGAAAGGCATTGATTACGGGTTCACCGGTCTTTATTCCATAGGCTTTTGCAGGAATGGATTTGGCAAGCACAACGCCATGCCTGCGGCTCATATCGCCGCCAATGATTGAGGGGATAAGACGAAGATCCACGGTAGAACCGTTTTTTAAATTTTCAATTGCACTCCAGCTTAAAAAAGCGGAATTGACATCTATATGAAAAATGACTGGTCTCATATGCTTATTCCTCTCGAATGTAAGTTCTGTTTTAATTATACACCGTACAACTATAACTTTACAATATAAAAATTTGCTGATAAAATGTACAAAGGTTACACTTCAACAGGCGAAAGGGGAAACAAAGAGATTCGTACAGCAAATATCAGAGTTTTCCTGCAATGGAAAGAGATTTATAGATGAGAAAAAATTTATTATATAAAAAATTACGTTTTACTTATGTAAAAGCGGCGGTATTTTCAACAGCAGCCGCGGCGTTATTATTTTTCCCGACATGGACTAAATTTGAAAAAGCGGGAGATAATATGTTTACAGTCCTTTTGGACGGAGAAGAGATCGGTGTTGTGGCACAGGAAGAAGACGCAGACGAATGCCTTTCGGAAGCAAGAAAAATACTTTCCCAAAAAGAAGGCGGGTTGGTATTGGCAGAATGCGATATAGAATTTCTTGGTGAAGAAGCATTATTTGGCAGGATAGACAGGAAAGAAACGATCATAGAGAGAATGGCAGCAGTTCTGTCTGCAAATGTGCGTCAGACTTTGAAACAATCTTATACTGTGAAAATAAATGAGTATACGGTGAATGTAGCAAACACAGAAGAAGTGCTTATGCTGCTGCAGGCATCAATAGACCGATATGATAATGAGCATATGTATCAGGTATCCCTTGGACAGGATCATACGCGTGAGTTAAATGTGCTTACGGCAAGCGTGGATTCTATGGAAGAAAAGATCAGTGAAGAAGAGGCAGAACCGGTTTTCAAAGAAGTTGGGATTCATGCAGCAATTTCGGAGATGTTTGAGGACGTGGAACCGGCAGTTGAGAAAGACTTTGAAGATTATGATCTTGGTCTTGTAGATATGAGATTTGGAGATGAAGTTGAAGTAGTGGAGTCCTATCTGCGGGAGGACGAGCTGACTCCGCTTTCAGAAGCCATTGAACAAGTCACAAAAGACCAGGAAAAAAATAAAATATATGAAGTCGTGTCAGGCGATACTTTGAGCGGGATTGCCTACAGGAACGATCTGACAATAGAAAAACTGATCTCCATGAATAATGAAATGATTACAGATGAAAATTCTATGATTCGCGTGGGTGATGAACTGATCATTACTGTTCCGGAACCTGAACTTTCCGTAGAACGGGAGGAAGAAAATTATTATGAAGAGGATTACGAAGCAGAGATCATTTATGTAGACAATGACGATTGGTATACGAACCAGACTAAAGTATTGCAGGAGCCTTCGGCGGGACACCGCAGGGTGATTGCGATGGTTTCTTATCGCAACAACGAAGAAGTGGCGAGAGAAATTATAAAAGAAGAAATAGTGATGGAGGCAGTGCCCAAGATCGTAGAGCGGGGGACCAAAATACCACCTACCTATATTAAACCGATCACAGGTGGAAGATTGTCTTCCAGGTTTGGAAGACGTTCAGCACCGACAAAGGGAGCGAGCACTTATCATAAAGGAATAGACTGGGCTACACCGGTCGGCACCGCAGTCATGGCGTCAGCGCCCGGAACAGTTACAAAGGCAGGATGGGGAAGAGGCTACGGCTACGTAGTTTATATTGATCATGCAGACGGAAGGCAGACAAGATATGGACATTTAAGTAAAGTGCTCGTATCGGTAGGACAGCAGGTTTCACAGGGAGAAAAGATTGCACTCAGCGGAAATACCGGCGTCAGTACAGGGCCGCATGTACACTTTGAAATCTTAATTAACGGTTCACAAGTAAATCCATTGGATTACTTAAATTAGAATCACCATTTACAAATGAACAGAATATGATATAATGTACAGATAGCAATAAGCAGGGAAAGAAATTCGATAATTTTATAGATATAGAGGTACGTTATGGAACAATACGCAATCAAGGGCGGA
>CANSUS010000009.1 GCA_947650155.1 uncultured Lachnospiraceae bacterium | reverse complement strand
ATTTTCCCTCCCCCTGCATAGCAGGGGGTTTATTTTTGTCTGTGACACAATAAAAATGCTGTCAGAATAGGCTTTATCTGACAGCATGAAATTCGATTTACTGAGAAACAGGAAAAGACAAAACAACCTCCAGTCCGTCTTTATGATTAAAAAGCTGCACTTTTCCGCTCATCCGTTCCATAATATATTTTACGATATAGAGACCAAGTCCCGATCCCTGTTTATCTCCCACATTTTTTCCACGATAAAATTTGTCAAATATAAAAGGCATATCTTCCGGCAAAATCCCCTCGCCATAATCCCGCACATGAATTTCAAACTCCGTCTCCGCCCGCTTCGTCCATACTCTTATTTCAGAACCGGGCGCATATTTTTTCGCATTATTTATCAGATTTTCTATCACCTGTGCCACCCGCTTTTCATCCGCTGTAATCTCTGCCTGTAAAACCGGCTTTTCAAGACGGATATGTGCATCTTCCAGATCCGTTATAATCGTATCCAGCGCTATTCCAATATTAACTCTCTGTTCTTTGATCTCCAAATGCTCTAATTCCGATAAAGAATGCAAAACCAGATCGTTTGTAAGTTTTGTAACTTCATCGCATTTTTTCATAATAACCTGCAGGTATCTCTCCCTTGCTTCATAATCAGCGCTTAAGTTTGCCTCCAGTCCTTCTGCATAAGCGCGTATAGATGCAATCGGAGTTTTAATATCATGCGACAGTGCTGCAATAATCGTTTTATTCTCCTGTATAGCCTGCTTTTCTCTTTTCTTTGCAAAAAGAAGTTCTTCCCGCATATGGCCAAATGCCCAGAAAAAATCACTGAAAAAGTGGGAATGCTCCTGTCTTAGCTCTGTATTCAAATCTCCCTTTGCAATTTTTTCGACATAATCCTCCAGTTTTTCAAAAGGTCTGATCAGTTTAAAATACAAATATAGAAAAACGGCGGCTGTACAGACAAGTGTAAAAATCAAATAAGCAGCTTTGATTTTTTTGATCTCTTCTTTATGCTCTTTTGCCGAGATCTTTCCCACCTCTTCCTGCAGCTTATCAATCTGCGCTCCTATGGGACTGCTCCCATCCTCACTTATGGAACGCTGTCTGATCTCATTTATCAGTACATTCAAATTTTCTGTTCCCTCTGCACTTCTGTCATTCTCTAACGCAAAAGTATAACCTGCAAAAAGAAGAACAAGAATTCCCATACAAATACAGAATGTTTTTATAAACTGTTTTTTCATAGGTTCAGTCCTTCTCATCACGTTCCAGTTTATATCCGACGCCCCACACTGTTTTGATCCACCTTGGTTTTGCCGGATCCTCTTCCAATTTCTCCCGCAGCCATCTGATATGTACGGCGACAGTAGCTGTCTCTGCCTCTGAAAAAGCGCCCCAGACTTCATGCAGTATTTCTTCTTTGGAAACTGCCTGTCCCTGATGAGTGCATAAAAAATTTAGAACGTCATATTCCTTTAACGCTAATTTGATTTCTTTTTCTCCTCTAAACACTGTTCTTGTCCCGGTATCGATCTTAAGATTACCAAACTTATAACTGACAGCATCGTCCTCATGATAAGTTCTCCGCATCAGCGCATTTATCCTTGCCAATAGTTCCTTCAAAGAATAAGGTTTTTCCAGATAATCATCTCCACCGATATCCAGTCCTGTAATCTTGTCGTCCTCCCGGGTTCTGGCGCTGGCAAAAATTACCGGAACCCGGGATACCTGTCTTAATTCTTTACATAAATAGAAGCCGTCTCCATCCGGCAGGTTAATGTCCAATAAGATTAAGTGAAACTGCCTGTCCCGCAGTCTGTCAAATGCCTGTTCACAGTCTGTTACAAGTTCCACTTCATAATTATAAGTTTTTAGCATATCGGCAGCAATAGCTGAAAGATCTTTATCGTCATCTACTATCAATATTGTCTTCTTCAAAATAAATCCTCCACTTTAAAACGCCTGCCCTATCCTGCATTCACCTTTTTATCCCTCTTAGCCCGCACAAGACACTTCTTCCCAAGCTTTTCCATTGGAATCTCTACCAGATGTCTTGCCACAAAACAGCCTGCCACTGTGCATCCCACTCCAATGAGCAGTATCATATTCTGAGATATGGGATACCTGTTCTTTATCATTTCAATTCCGTCCATTACTACTGCATGCGTAAGATAAATCGTATAAGAATAAGAATCCATCACATTCACGATCCTCAGCAGTTTTTCATTCTCTATCCGTATCTCCTTCGCCATGATTATCAGAATCAAAAACAGCATGGAACATGCGTTATGGGTCAATGTACGATTGATCGCAATACTGCCAAGCGCAAAAGCAATACACCCTATCACAAGTTCTCTTTCTTTTCCTTCTTTATTTGCAAAATAAAATAAAATGCCAAGCACAAAATAGTGAAGATAAAAAAGCGGCATTCCATATTCTACTTTTCCAAGACAGAAGTAAGAAAGCAGATAAAGTCCTCCCCAAAGATATACCGCGCCTTTTAAGGAAACCACGTACCGCTTCATAAGCGGCACTAAAAGATAAAACAGTACAAAAATACCTACCGTCCATGTGGAACAGAGATTTACCCAAAAATTCTTATCCGCCGGAATCCACGTTGATATCAGAAATAAGTATCTTGGCCATCCAATCCTGCTCGAATCCACTGGCGTACTTTTTAAAATAACCTCATAAAGTACATAATTATACAAAATGAGCGCATAATAGAGCGGCAAAATTTTAAATGCCCTCTTAATAAAATAACAGAAGCACCCCATTTTTCGGTCCTCATTTTCCAGTTCCTTAGAACAGAATCCAAAGTAACCGCTTAATATAAAAAATAAATATACTCCTCTCGCACCAAAATCCATTACTTTTTCCAGTGTGCCTTCCACCCCTAACTGCGAGCCAAGATGGCATAAAAACACACCGATACAGGCAATTACTCGTAACATCTGTAATCCTGCTGATCTTATCATATTCTGCTTTTCGCCCTGCATACGTCCGTCCTTTTTTACAGGGCAATTTCCTCCTTTTTGGCTTATATCCAAACTTTCCGGAAATGCAGAAATCTTATATATTGTCCTGTCTGTTATCTCTTTACAGACTGATAAACGCTCTTTACCCGATACAGCTCATATAATAAGAATAAATCCTGCTATAAGTTGCAGTATCGTAATGAAAACCGTCACCTTCTCTTGTTGCGAAGCCATTGTTTACAAGATAACTGTACAAATCAATCCAATGCACGCCTGCCGTAATTCCGTTTTGCAATGAAGCATTGAAGTTTACCGCCTCGTCATTCGTATGGTACGGATTCTCATTACAGGGACCCACCGTCGCGTAATAAACGACTGCGCCTCTGTTTATCCAATCCGCACATACTTCGTTCATCTTGTAAATATATGTGTCGATTTTATCCGGGTCATTCGCTCCAAGATTTATGATTATTTTTGTTCCTTGTCCAATATACGGATCTGCCGCGGGTACTGCATCGCTTGCAAACCAGCTGATCCCTTTTGCGAAATCTGCAATCCAGACACAGGAATTTTCTCCTGCGCAGTTTTTCATTTCCGCCGTTCTGGAATCGCCGATCAGAATCACATTCGTTGTATCGACGTTTCCAGCAATATTGGAAGAAGCAGCTGATTCTGTCTGTAACGGTTCTGCCTGTAAATATTTGTCACTCACATACCCTGCAGTTTCTCCATATGCAATCTCATACCACCCGGTAGACGCTTCTCCAGTCACTCTTACCTCTTGTCCGGCTCTGAGCGCTCCTACCCTTTCAAAATCGGTAGACGGTCCCTCGCGTACATTTACCGCGGCTGCTGCATACATGCTTACTTCTTCCATCTGAGTAATAGTATACCCCATTTCTTCTGTTTCTACAACCTGCCCTTCTTCCTCAAAAACTTCCGTCGAGGTTTCTTTTGCCATATCCTTTTGCGTTCCATCCGCCTCTTTCGTTTCATTTTGAAGTTCCGTTTCTGTCTCTTTCTCTGCCTGAGTCATGGTATCTTCTGCCTCTTTTTCCGTCTCTCTTTTTTCCACATCTGTTGCCATTTCTTCCTGTAAATCCGCGGTTTCCGGGATCCCGGAAACCGACTGGCTTTCCTTCCCGCAGCCGGAAAAAAGAAGGGAAAAAAGTAAAACCGACAGCAGTATTTTCCCCTTTATTTTTTTCATATTCCTTACCTCATTTTTACCCTGAAACGTATTTTCTGACCTATTCTTAAATTTTTCTTAAGCACATTATACAGGCTATTCCATACTTCTTACTGCATTTAATCCATACCCTTCCACATAAGTTAATTTAATTTGATCCCCTTCTTTATATCTCACAATTCCTATCAAATTCTCCTGAGACATATCGATATCAAAAATATCTTCATGATTTTCCAGACAAATATAGTAATGTGTGGTTCCTTCCAGAACAATCGGTGCAATGGCTTCTATCCTGCCGCTTACGGAAAGCATATTGTCTGCCGCAGCGCTGACAATTCCATTGGTATTTAACAGTTCATTATAATTCTTTTCACATTCTCTGATTGTATCGCCAATCGCTACCCATTGATATTTCTGGACATTTACCATAGCATACTTCTTCACCAGTCCTGCATCATCTTTTAATGCCATGAAATAAGTGGGTTCGCCTGCAATATTCAAAAGTAACGGAAAGGTTGCCTGGTATCCTAAGTTTTGTACCTGTCCTTCCGCGGAAGACATTGCCGAATCCTCAATAGCGCCTTCGATTTTATAATATCTCGTTTCCATTGTCCTCTGATTCATCAGGACAAATCCCACATTGGACTGGTCGCCGCTGACAGAAGTTACGCCTGTATATACCCATACGTCGTCGTCCAGCGCAATATAGTTATAACCGTTTGTAGACTGCAAACAGTCCCTCTGACCTAAAATGCTGTTGAAATAGCCACGTTTCAACGTCCCGTAATAATCATACAGATCCATTAAAAGTTCCGCCGAATATACTTTATCGATCCACTGCGGTACATCTTTTACATCATATTCCGTACATTCTCCCGTTACCGCGTTACAAAGCACGACACTTCCAATCGTCTGACCGCCAAAGAGCCCGATATTAAACTTTTTGACCGGGCAGACCCAAAACGGCGTACCTTCCTCATCAATTTCAAAAAATACCTGTTCGTCAAAAATGTGGGTAGGATAATGAAATCTCAAATGTCTGTATAAATTTCTGTTAAAATATTCGGATTTAGAATACTTGATCCCTTCTTCCAGCTTCACACACTCCGTATCCTGTGTCGTCATATCAATTAAAATATATGCCGGAATTCCTTCTTTCTGATTCGTCAGCCACTTTATTGTACTGGCATAACGAAGCGGTGTTACCCGTACCGGTCTTCCATTAAAATTGATTTGCGCATAGTCACTGGATACTTCAAACTGAGATACCATTTCCACCATACTTCCCATTTTACGATCTCCTAAAAGCGCCGCCGAAGACTTATCCAGAATCGGGATCGTTGTGTAATCCACTTCTGCCACATCCTCCGTAAACACTCTTTCTTCTACAGTCAGAAGCTGTTGGTACTTTTTAGCGTTGATAATCGGTGAAGAAAGCAAATCTCCAATCAAATAAATGGCAAAAACCGTAATCAGCAAAATCCCCAATGCTTTTAGCACGTTATCAAATTTAAAATCAATCGTACCTTTTCTTTTCATTTCTTCCCACGCACCGTTGAAAGCCTGCTCTTTCACAGCTTTTCTAAGGGCGTATATGACCATCACGATCACAATAAGCGACATCACAAAAAACCAGCATCCTGCCGAATGGATGTTGAGCGCCGGCAGCGTCACGTAGTAATAAATGCCTGCCGCAAGCAGCAATATTACTGCTATAATCACGTTTCTAATTCCTTTTTTCATTCTTTCTGTCCTTTCTTTTGTTCCATAGAATCTTTCCTGTTATAAGTATTTCCTATTATTATAGTACAATTTTCTAAAATAGCCTAATATTTTTTGTCAGAATAAAAAAGCAAAAAAGCTGCCGTATCCTGATTGTGATACGACAGCTTTTTATTATATTATTTAATCCCCTTTTACCCTAATCCTCACTGCTGTTTTCGGCTACTTTCGCTGCCCTTGCCTCCACTTCTTTTGTCTGAATATCGTTTGGCGCCTGTTCATATCTGGAAAATTCGTAAGAAAATTCTCCGCTTCCGCCCGTCATGGAACGAAGTACGGTGCAGTATCCATATAATTCCATCATTGGCACATCTGCCTCAATTGTCTGTTTTCCGCCTGTTACCGGATTCATTCCAAGCACTCTGCCCCTGCGCTTGTTCAAATCTCCCATTACGTCTCCTGTATGTTCGTCAAATACTGTCACTTTCAAAGAAACAATCGGCTCTAACAGGATCGGTCCCGCTTCCATAAATCCTTTCTTAAAGGCCTGTGTAGTCGCCATCTTAAAGGCCATCTCGGAAGAGTCTACAGAATGATAAGAACCGTCATACAAAACCGCTTTCACACCCACTACCGGATATGCTGCCAAAGGGCCTTTTAATACCGATTCCTGCAGCCCCTTTTCCACTGCCGGGAAAAAGTTTTTCGGAACCGCACCGCCTACAACTTCCTGTTCAAATACATAAGGCGTTTCCATGTCTCCTGATGGTGAAAAACGCATTTTGACATGACCGTACTGTCCGTGACCGCCGGACTGTTTCTTATATTTGTATTCCACATCAGAATTTTTCTTAATTGTCTCACGAAAAGCTACTTTCGGTTTCACCAGCTCAATCTCTACTTTATATTCGTTAAGCAGTCTGCTTGCAGCGATTTCCAAATGCAGATCCCCCATTCCATAAAGGAGCGTCTGCCTGTTTTCCGCATCATTTACAACTTTCAGCGTCAGATCCTCATGGGTCATCTTCTGCAAAGACTGTGAAATCTTATCCACATCATTTTTATTTTTCGGTTTATATCTCATGTAAGTATAAGGAACAGGTATATCAGCGCTGCCGTATTTAATCGTAGTTGCCTTTGTGGAAAGGGTATTTCCTGTTCTGGCTGCCGTCAGCTTTGCAATTGCCCCGATATCCCCCGCATGAAGTTCTCCGATTTCTGTCGGTTTGTTTCCTGTAAGAATATAAAGTTTTCCAATTTTTTCTTCTACGTCCTTATCGTTGTTGTAAATAACGTCATCATTTTTCAATACGCCTGAGCAGACTTTAATCAAAGAATATTTTCCGATAAAAGGATCTACAATCGTTTTAAAGATAAACGCGGACTTTGCTTTGGAAAAATCATAATCCGCATGGAATATTTCATTGGTTTTCAAATTGATTCCCGCACACTCCCTGTTTTCAGGACTTGGAAAATATTTTACAATGTCGTCGAGCAGCGTATAAACACCCTGGCATAAAATGCTGGACCCCATAGACATCGGCACTAAGGAGCCGTCCATCACATTGGTTCTGAGTGCAGAACGTATTTCCGCCTCAGAAAATACCTCTCCTCCAAAATACCTTTCCATCATCTCTTCGCTGGTCTCCGCTACCGCTTCCATTAAAGTATCTCTGTACAACTGTAAATTCGGCTTGTTGTATTCCGGTATTTCGCAGTCTACGACGTCTTTCCCCTGCCATCTGTGCGCTGTTTCGGAAATAATATTTACATAGCCTACGAATTTCTCATTTTCACGAATCGGTAAATGGAAAGGCGCCATCTTTTTTCCATACAGATCCGTCATTGCCTCTACCACCTGTTTAAAAGACGCGTTATCCAAGTCCATATCCGTTACAAATACAAAACGGGGCAGTTTATATTTCTCGCACAGATCCCACGCTTTTTTCGTTCCCGCTTCGATTCCCGCCTTTCCTGAAATCACAATAATCGCGGCGTCAGCGGCGCTTGCAGCTTCTTCTACTTCGCCTGCGAAATCAAAAAAACCAGGCGTATCGAGTAAATTAATCTTAACGCCGTCCCATTCAATGGGAATCACGGAGGTACTGATAGAAATCTGCCTCTTCTGCTCTTCTTTCCCAAAGTCACTTAAGGTATTGCCATCTGCAATTTTTCCCATTCTGGAAGTAATACCGCCCAAATATGCCATTGCCTCTGCCAGACTGGTCTTTCCACAGCCCCCGTGTCCAAGCAGTACAACATTACGAATTTTGTCAGTTGTATAAACGTTCATAAACTATTCCTCCAATTTTGATGTTTTTGGGTATTTTGCTAAGACAGAATTGGAATTGTGCCTTACTGTTCCGTTCCCCATAGTTACATTTTACTAAATAGTTGTTCATTTTACAAGCATTTATATCAATTATATACATTATCTGTGTTTTACTGCTTTCTCTGTTCCTTTTTCCTTAGCAGCGATGAAGTGTCCAAAGCCTGTTCCTCCTGCTTTTTCCCTGCCTTCCCCCTGTTCTTTCTCTCCTTTTGTGTCTTCTCTTCACGATCCGCTGCTTTCTCTTTATCCACTGTTTCTTCTGTACGTACAGACTCTTGTGCATCCACAGACTCTTCTTTGCTTAGCGTTCCTTCTCCGGGCAGATCCGGACCTCTGTTATCTGCCGCATAATGCTTTTCTTTCCGTGATCTTATGCGGTTTTTCAGTATATGATACAACTTTGTATCCTGGGGCAGAAAATGAAACCTGCGAAATGCGACATCCATAACAAACCAGAGGACTGCCAGCAAAATCAGCCATTTTGTCAGTTCATATTTTTCTTTTGATTCGCTTTTTTTCTGTTTCCAGAAATTATCCTCCGCGTTTAATAAGGTCCCATAACGGTTCACAAATTCCATAAATGCATTGGCATTAACATCAAACTTATATTCATCCGAATATTGTACTGCCGCCGCAGTCGTTATGGCATTTACAATCTCACCGTCATCTACCCTTCTGACGCTTAAGTTATAAATACCTGTCATATCCGTTTCCAGTTTTGCCTCGTAGCTTCCCGGCGCCGTTGCATACAGCGGTTCTGTTTTCGTATTACCGTCCGGGTCCGTATAGACAGCCTCTATCTTCGTCTGCTGGACACCGTCTACCGCATGATAAACAATCTGCGTATACCCGCCTGCTGTCATCACATCTACGGAATCTTCACCAATCATGGTATTTCCCACACTATAGTCGATAATACGTTTCCAAAGCTGTACATAGTCATCTGTTCCTGCATATCCCGCCGTCCACTCATTTGTCACATCGCTGTTCCATGCGGCCGTATGCCCCAAACCGTACTGCATCACCGTAAGTATCGGATCGTCTTTTTCAGAAGCAATCAATACATGGGAATTATTCTTCGGCGTGGAACTGACATATCCATAAATTTCAGGCCAGCCTCCGGCAAAAAGTCCTCTTGTAATCTCATTGCTTCCGTTAACGGAAAGTCCAAATTCTCCGTTCTGTAAATAGGTGTCTCCACTGAGAAATACCTCTTGTGCAAAGATCTTTGGAATATCAGAAGCAATATCAGAGTAGTAATAACGTCCGCCGCACTCTTTCGCAATCTGCTCTAAAAGCGCCGCATCCGATCCATCCCCGACTGCAACGGTTGACAAAGTGACTCCTTTTTCGTTATAAGCTTTTATAATCGTACTGTAATCGCTGCTCTCACCCTGTCCGTCTGTCAACAGAATCACATGCCGTATCCCCGTATCACATTCTGCCACACCCTTTAAGGCCTCTCTTAAAGCCGGCTGAATGGTTGTACCGCCTCCCTCTGCTATTGTCTCAATTTTTTCTTTAATTTCATCCCTATCGGAAACAGTAACCGGTTCTACCACCCAGCTGTAAGAATCATCGAAACTGATGACTCCCACATAATCCGTACTCCGCATCTGATCTACTGCTGTTTCCGCCGCCGTTATCGCCAGATCAAGATTCGTCGAACCGTCTCCTGCATTGATCCCCATACTTCCGGAGTGGTCAATCACCATGATCATTGCCGTAGTCGGAATCTCATCTACTCCACGCAGTTCCATATCCACCGGCAGCACTGTCTCAAGCACGCTTTCTCTGTAACCTCCTAATGCATAGCTGTCATCGCCGCCGCAGCAGACCAGACCGCACCCATAATCCTTCACATAAGTTTCAATATTTTCAAGAAACCCTTTGGGAAGATCCGCCAGATATACATTTTCCAATACAATACTCTTATATTCCAAAAGCTCTTCCAAAGAATCCGGCGCATTCATTGCAGAAACCATATTATAATTGCAGTTCGCACTCTGAAGCAGACTGCCATACTGAGTACTGTCCTCATCCATGCCGGATACCACAAGGATTTTGGGCGCCGAATCCACTACCGCATAAGCATGATAGCTGTTATTCTCCTTACAGGTATCTTCCGGTGCTTCCACCTTTACTTCAAAGCTTTCCACATTTTCTCCGACTACTTCCTGACTGAACTTATACTGATTTGTGCCCCGGTTTAAATGGACGTCGTAGCTTTTTACCTGCATGGTATCCATCCAGATCTGAATACTGGCATCCGTCTCATAATTACTTTCTACCGTTACGGTCATGGAATAAGAATCTCCATGATAAAGATAACTTGGTAATTCCACATTTTCAATATAGGCATCCTGTCCCTGTTTCGTTTCAAAAAGCAGAGCCAGAAGTTCTGTCTGTCTTGACGCCAATGCCGATGCCGTATTTCCGATACTTCCCTTTGTCTCTTTTCCATCCGTAAGTATCACAATCCGCCCTGCAGCATTTTGGGGAATCATCGCCAATGCCCTGGAAAGCGCATCTTCAAAGTTGGTTGCCGTCTTATCCGGCAATGACATAATCTGTGAAAAATGATCTTCTCTCATCAAAAACTGTTCCACCAGCGAATTTTTTCCAAAAGTCACAATACCATACTGATTCCGGGCAGGCATCTTTTGAACAGAGTCTTTTATATACTCCTCCATGTCGGCCAGATTCTGTGCGTTACTGTTGGATGCATCCACTAAAAATATAGTGGTGTTCACGGCGTCCCGCCGATTGACCGACACGCCCAGTAATGCCAAAATCACCATCATAGTGCCAAGAATGCGTACTATCAGGTAAAACCGTCCCCTGTAGCGCATCTGCCGTACATAAATCATCCATTCTGCCGCCATAAGGATCAAAATCAATATCAGCAGAACATTCCGAAGCTGTTTTCTTACAAGCCTGCTGTTATAGGCGCTGTCAGATCCAAAATCCTCTGCCGTTAACCGTCCATCCGACTGGCTCCCTGTGGCAAAACGTACTACATACTGCTCTGTTCTCTCTTTCGCAGTCACCTCATAAAGTCCTGCTTTCTTTGTATCGGTTTTCAGTGTATCCACATCAAAATCCGCCTGTGGATGGAACAAAACCGTTTCTCCCGCTTCATAAATCTGTCTGGCAAGAAGAGAATTATCGCTTAAAAATTGAATCGCATTGGAAATAAAAATGGGAAACTCCGCTTTTAATGGGAAATCAGATTCACGAATATCAAAACCTACAACAATTTCCCTTACTCCATCATGCTCTCCATAATAACCGGCGCACTGATCGTTCGCATAAAGAAACCCCTTCCCCCATTCCGGAACCTCATACACTTTCGTTTCATTCACACCGATAGAAAAAGAAGATAATCCGGCAGTCAGGTCGCAGTCTGCGGCAGTTAACATTACCCTTTCCAGCGTATCTGTTTTATTTCTGTCACTGTAAAACAGGATTCCGCTCCCATTTTCCCACAAGCCGCTGTCCTCGCCCGCATCATATATCCGTATCGTTTCCTGATCATCCTGCAGGATGTGTTCGCTTTCTACTTTTGTCAGACTCTTTCCCACAGCCGCCTGATATGCCTTTTCAATATAAGTATTGCCTCTCCCCACAAGTACTGCTTCCACCTGACCGGACTGTTTGGGCATCACATAAGCTTTATTGTCTGCCGGAAGAGAATCCTGTTCCTTGCTTCCGTCAAATTTTATAGAAGAAATTTCACTCAAAAGCGGCTGTCCCTGCCATTCAAAAGGTTCAAAATAACATAATATCGTCTCTTCCGGTTCTAACGTTATCTGCCTGATTTCACGCAGGGTTTCTCCTTCATACAGGCTTACCTCCATAGAAGCTGCAGTATCGCTGTAATTGGTAAGACTGGCAGCGCAGACAATAAACGAAGTCGAAGAACCGTCTTCCCCTTTTTTCTCTGTATAGGACAGAAAATTATTAGCCACATTGCTTACCGCATTTCCCATCACATATACTTTTGCATCAAAATACTTCGAAAAGCTTTCAGCGCTTTTTGCACCATTCCCGTCTGTGTACAGAATGACTTCTGTACCTGCCGCTTCCCTGTCCGCCTCTTCGCTTGCTCCCCGTAACGTCTCCACAACGCTCTCCGCGTCCTGCAGTCTGCCTGTGCCGTCACAACATTCCATCTGTTCCAGCGCCCGGTACAGACTGTTCTTGTCCTTCACTCCAACCACAAGCAGTTCCGTTCCTGTACAATCATTTGCAATCACAGAAAAAGCAGTCCCGTCTGAAGCTGCAATCAAATTTTTTGCCTGTTCTACCGCCTCTTCCAAACGCGTCCTGCCGTTTCCGGCATGATGCTGCATACTGCCGCTGGTGTCAAATACAAAAATTACATCCGCCTTTTCTTCTTTCTTTCTGTGAATATAAGGCGACATCAGAGCAAGTATAAGCAGCAGTATGATCAGAATCTGGATGTACATGAGAATGTTATGAATAAATTTTTCTAAAAAAGTTTTAGACTGCTGATTCTGTAATAAACGATTCCATAAAAGGATCGAGGAAATTTTATAATCCTTTCCTTTCGGTTTTAATAAGTATAATATAATTACCACAGGTACTGCCAAAAGCAGCGTCAGCGGCCACAAATTCTCAAATATCATAAATCTCCTTTAAATCCTGAAATATTAACTGATTTCTGTCCTTTCCGGCATCGCACAATATATAAGCCCCTCTTCCGGCCTTACATCCTTTTTTCATACGCGCCGCCAAACGGTTCCATTCTTTTTCATAATCGGTTATTGTTCTTTCATCCATTGTAAGGCGTATCTTTGCATCCGTTTCTGAATCGATTAGATTTAATGTCCCCTCCAATGTAATGCGAAGTTCTTCCGCTGCCATCGTATGCAGAATCACCGGATACTGTTTGCAGAAATGGAAATACTGCAGCAGCTTTTCATAGCTGCCTTTTTGTAGTTTTTCCTCTTTTTCCAGTATATTTGCATGCAGGAAGTCACTGATAATCACGGTAATGCCCGGCGCTCTTTTCTGCATCTTTCTGGCTGCTGAAAGCATATCGATTTCACCGGAAAATTCAAGCTTTGAGATCCACTTCAATACTTTGGCAAAAGCATTTCTTCCTCCGCTCACGGAAAGTCCCCTTCCCATGTCCTTCATGTCATAAAGAATCAGTCTGTCCATATTATTCAGCGCCAAAAATCCCACCACTGACGCCAGATCTTTTGCAAGTTCCGCCTTACTTTCCGTTCCATAATCCATAGAGGCGCTGGTATCGATCAAAACGGAAACTACCGCTTCCTTTTCTTCCATATATTCTCTGATATATAATTTATCCAGTCTGGCATACACATTCCAATCCATGCGGCGCAGATCATCCCCGGGCATATACTCCCGAAAATCCGAAAATTCTGCTGAAATTCCCTTGTGTATGGATTTACGGCCGCCGGACATATTCAAACTGCTTTTATGGGACATATAAAGCCGCAGTCTTGATAAGGTATCATAAAATTTCGCATCAAGCATATAAGTTCTTTTCCTTTGACTCTATGATCTGCCGAATCAGATCATCCTCTTTAATCCCCTCTGAAACAGCGTCAAAATTTAATATCATTCGGTGCCGAAGCACAGGAAATGCAACGCTTTTTACATCCTCGAAAGAAACGTTGAACCTTCCTTCCATGAACGCCCTTGCCCTGGAAGAACGGATCAGCGCCTGTGCAGCACGAGGGCTTGCACCTTCTGAAATGTACCGTCCTTCTTCATGCGTTGCCATGACAAGATCCAGAATATAATCCATAACCGCATCCGCAATGGGAATCTGTGTAATCAGTCTTCTTGTTTCCAGAAGCGCCTCTCTGTCCATAATCCCGCGGATTTCCGGCGCTTCCTGCCCTTCTGTAAGCTCGACAATCCTCCGCAGATCCGCTTTATCAGGAAAAGTTACCAATACTTTAAACATAAAACGGTCTAACTGTGCCTCCGGCAGCGGGTAAGTTCCTTCCTGTTCAATGGGATTTTGTGTTGCCAGTACTAAGAAAGGTTCCTCTAAAAAGTGACTCTCATTTCCTACTGTCACTGTATGTTCCTGCATTGCCTCTAACAGAGCGGACTGGGTTTTGGGCGTTGCACGGTTTACTTCATCTGCCAACACTAAATTTGCAAAGACAGGTCCTTTTTGAAACCGAAAAGAACTGCCCCCTTCCCCCTTTACCATAATATTGGTTCCCGTCACGTCGCTTGGCATCAAATCCGGCGTAAACTGGATTCTTTTAAAAGACAGCAGAAACACTTTTCCAATGGTTCTGACAAGCATGGTTTTACCAAGTCCCGGCATTCCTTCCAAAAGAACGTTACCGCCGGTAAGAAGCGCCAGCATGACCTGACGGATAATATCTTTTTGACCAACAATCCCTTTTTCTATTTCCTGTTCACATTCCCTGATCTTTTGCTGATAAAATTCTATCTCTGCCATAACATCCTCCCTGTCTAATGATTTAAATTCTCAAAATAATCCCGGATTACCGGTTCCATACCGCTTGGATATCTTCCCTTTGCGATGCCTTCATAGGCATTATCTGTGTATTGTCCGATCACGGAATCATAATCCACATGTTCTCCTTCCCATGCAAGTCCGTTCTGATTTCTATAGTAATCGGAATCCTGATTCTCAGTCTTATTACCGGTCAAAGAAGCGTCATCGCCAACATGATTGGGAATGCTGACATAATCATGCACGGTATTACTGCTTCCTTCTCCTCTGCCGTTTCCCGTACCGTTTCCGGTTCCAGCCCCGTCTCCCGTACCGTCGCCATTCCCATTGCCATTTCCGCTGCCATTGCCGGTTCCGCTTTCACCGCCGGTTCCGTCACCGCCTCCAGTTCCGCTTTCTTCTTTTGATTCCCCGTCTTTTCCCTGAGAGCTTTCGCTTTCTCCCGATTCTTTTCCTGTGCTGCCCTCAGAACCCCCGTTTTCATTTTCACCGTTTCCTGCGCTTACACTTGGTGTTCCCGCCTGCGCGGTCTGCTGTCCATTTTGATTTGCCATTGCTTTTGCCAGATCCTTTGCGGACGCCACGCCGGCGTCTTCAGGATTGGAAAGCTGGTCCGCCAGACTGGAAAGACTCTGCTCCGCCTGTTCGTATTTATAGGAAAGCCGCTCCGCCGCTGCCGCAAGGCTCTCCCATGAATCCGCTCTTGAAAGTTCTTCTCTGGATAACTGCATTGCATCCGAAAGCGCTTTGACCTGCGCTTTCTGTTCTTCTGTCAGACTATCCATATCCACATCTTCAAGCGCCTCCATGAGTTCATCCAATTCCTCTTTCTCTTCTTTTGCCTTCTCCTGCACTTCATGACGAAGTTTTGCCAGTTCCCTCACCGGCGAAGGAATAAAGCTGATACAGAGCACTGCCAATACTGACAGGAAAAACGCCAAAATATGTTTTTTATCCGGCAGGATTGATATTTTTATCTGTTCTTTCTTCTGTTCACAACGGTAACAGGCATCCTGCCTCAGCCTGACCGCAAACTCTGTTTCACTCTCCATCTGCTCCCACGCCGTAACCATGCGCTCCTGCAATCCGAAAGAATCCAGTCTGCCGGCCGCCTGCTTCATATCTGCCCGTTTGTATATACCGTATAAAATACCTGTCAGAGTTCCCGCTAAAAAGCAGACTAAGGCAGTCTGATGAGCATAATAAAACGGCCGGCATAGAGCAAATAATTCACAGAAAATCCCCGGGATACCGGCTGCCGCTGTAAAACAGACGCCGCAATCCATACATTTTGCCAGATTCATTTTACGTTTACAGTGCCTGATCTGCTCCAGCAGTTTCTTTTTTATTTCCATGCTTTACCTCATTTTGAAATTTATGTTTTCCTTCACACTTTCACTTTTCGTTTCTTGATAGGATTGATCCTTCTTGCTGCAAGAAGCAGAAAGGAAAAAGAAACCGCTAAAAACAGAACTGTGGAAATAATCATCCACCAGTTTCCAGATGCAACATAACTGATCAATTCTTTTTTCTGTACCGTTCCTGTCAGATTCGAGAAAATACTTACAAAAGATTCTCCCGACATAACTTTCACAAAAAATTCTATTAAATACACTGCCGGATTTAAAAGAAAGAATAACGCGGTATTTTCCCCGTGATTATAAGGAGCCATACCCTGATAGCTTCTTCGCGCTTCGACAATCGCATAGATAAAAAAGGGGGCCGCTGTTCCGACAAAGAAAACGATATAAAATACATAGGACATAATGACTGCGCTGATGCTTCTTTTGCAAAGAGAAGAACATAAAATTCCAATGCTTGCCGAAAATACCGATACCAGAAGCGCAACTCCCAGAAACCAAAACAGATAGCTGATCGACATTCCGCCAATTACAAAACAAAGCGCCATAACCGGCATGCTGGCAACTACAAAAAACATACTCTGTACGACCGCCGTCATCACCTTGCCTAATATAATCGAGAACGGCGTCATTCCCGTAGTCATCATAATGTCAAAAGTCTGCCGTTCCTTTTCCCCCGATATGGAAGATGCGGTTCTGACCGGTACCACAATACCAAGAATGATAAGCTGTGTAACCGCAAGCACCGGATAGAGCCACACCAGGGCGCTGTAAATGTTGTTTGTGGAATATCTGTTCCCCTGCTCTATCACCATCATTGCGACAAAAAAAACAAACGACAGTATCAGTTCATATGCAAATACTCCCCAGCAGATCTTCATACTGCGGGACTGCACTCTCACGTCCCTTTTAACGATTGGATTCAGCCACATGTTCCTGTCCTCCTTCTTCTTTTCCCGTCACACGCATAAACAACGTTTCCAAATTTCCCTCCTGTTTATGGAAACCGGTCACCACCACATCATTTGCTATCATCGCACCGATCATTTTTGCGATTTCCTCTTTTGTCATCGTATGGGATAACCGGATCTCCTGTTCCCCTGCGGAACTGATCTTTACTCCCGGATATTCCATTGCAACGCGGATCGCTGTTTCCCTGCCGCTGTCCAATGTAATAATCAGTTGATTGCTGCCAAAAACTCCCTCCATGACTTCTTCAATTCTGCCCGCCGCCATTAAGTTTCCATGATCCATAATACCGATGCTGTTGCACATTTCGGAAAGTTCGGAAAGAATGTGGGAACTGATTACAATCGTCTTTCCCATACTCTGCAGATTCAACAAAAGTTCCTTCATCTCTACCCTTGCTCTCGGGTCCAGTCCTGAATTGGGTTCGTCCAGAACCAATAACGCCGGATTGTGAATCAACGCTCTTGCCACACAAAGGCGCTGCTTCATTCCTCTGGAAAGCGTATCCACAAAAACCTCTTTTTTATCAGAAAGATTTACCAGTTCTAAAAGATCATCCGAAATTCGTTCAATCTCCCTGGAACTCATCCGGTACATGGAACCGTAAAAATCCATGTATTCCTTTACTTTCAGATTATCATATACCCCAAAGAAATCCGGTACATATCCGATCTGCTTTTTGATCTCTTTCTGATGCAGCAGCGCATTTACGCCATTGATCATGATACCGCCCGCTGCGGGCAGCATCAATCCGCATACCATACGGATTGTGGTCGTCTTTCCTGCGCCGTTTGGCCCCACAAATCCAAAAAGATCCCCTTTTGGAATATGCAGCGTCAGATCATTAACCGCTTGAAATTTACCATAATTCTTGTATAAATGATCAATTTGAAGCATCTAGTTTTCCTCCATTTCTGTATAGGAATAAAAACAGCCATAAGAAGTCTCATTGCACCTGTCCGCCACTGCTTTCTCATAATCTTTCACAATGCCTACAACAACCGCATTGTGATTATCCGACGGCTTCGCCTCTTTAGCAACTCCAAGACCAATCAGAAGCGCTGCCATATCATCCTGCTTATATGTCGTTTTTGCCGCAGACCCATATAAGTCAAACAAGTCATACATCATATTATCCAGATAATCCGGCATATCATTCTGGTATATGCATCTGCCGTTTAAAACTGCCTGCCCGATGTCAATTTCTTCACCCGCTTTCACATCTGAAAAAATCATAACATAGGAATTATACCACACCGCCATATACGCCAGATCATATCCTGTTCCATTGACCACTATTCCTTTCATATCGCCGCCTGACCAAAATTCCTGAATATTCTTACAGAAAAAATTTCCTTTGCTTTCCGCTTTGCCTGTGGCATAAAAGAATCCGCTTTCAAAGTTTTCCTGCGGCTTCAGTCCCATAGACAAACCTTCACTGTCGCTCTGTACAAAATAGTGATAGTCATCAAGATTGGAACCGCCTCCGCCATAATATCTGTATCCATAATCGTTCCAGCCGGGACCGGCAGCTTCAAAACTACTGTTCAATCGGACGTCCCATTTCTTAGTACCTGAATGATATGCCAGAAAATAAGTATCTGCACGATTACTGTCTGTCCGCTGTACTGTAACGGAATAGGCTCTCGTTTCATTGACCCTGGCTCCCTGCCCGAAAAAAAATACTCCCGCAATAAATGCAAGTCCCAGTACCGGCGCTCCAATCCAATACCATTCGCTCTTCTTACATTTGCGCAGGATCAGATACAATATGGGACCCACCAGCACAACATAAACTCCGATCAATACTTCGAGCCATTTAAAATTTACTTTTGTATTATTACTGTCAATATGAGAAAGAAGTCTCTGTCCTATATATTCCATATCTGAATATCCGCCAAAATTCGCATAACTGTCAGAACGATACATCGTCTCATCATATATTTGCAAAATCTTGTACCCATCCATCTTTTGCAGCTCTTCTTCTCCGAAGGAAAAGAAGAAAACAGACACTGCTCCCTCTCCCACGGTACTGCATAACGCTGGATTTTGTGAACTGTCATAAGTATCGCTGTAGATATCATAGTCTAACTTTGCAATCGCCATCCGGGTAAAATCAATATCATTTCCTGCATTATCATAATAATAGTCATAATAGCCATAATTTCGAGCATTTTCCGACGCAGCGTTTTCTTCTCCCGCCTCACTGATGCTTAGAACATCTATATCCAGAAAATCTTCCTCAAATCCTGAAAGTGTCTGTTCCGCATACGCCCCGGTACCAATCAGAAGCCAGCCTCCGTCCTCGACCCATTTTTGGATCAACAGAATTTTTTCCTCGCCAAGCGAAGAGAGATTGAACTGATCGATAATCAAAAAATAAATTCCATCCAGATAAGTTTCCAGATTTTCTTCGCTTAACTCGATCATTTTTAAAGGATAGCTCATATCCTTAATCGTATAGTCCATGCCTCCGGCATCCAGATAAGACAATCCTGCATAATTATCAGATAAAACTCCCACCGGAATACTGCTCATGGTATTTCCAAACATATTTTTCAGTGTGATCGACTGTATCGTTTTCTCTTTTTCGCTTAGAAAATTCAAGGCGCCAAAACCATGCAGGGTATCCACTGCACGTTCCGGCACCGTAACGGTAAACTGCTTTTTCCCCTGCGCCGGAAGAACAATTTCCGTATTATAGGCGCAGTTTTCCAGATTAGAATTCTGAAAAATCACCTGTACGGTTCCTGAAAAGTCCTCTCCACTGTTTTCCACCGTCACCTGCATAACATAATTACTGTTATCCTGCTTAAGCATTTCCACACTGCCTGTAAACTGTTTTTCTTCCGTCCCGGCATCCGCTGCAAAAGCCACGCTTTTCCATCCGCCTGCCGCCAATAGGAAAAAACATAGCAGCAGAACAAATCTGGCTGAAATTTTATGTTTCACATTCATCCTCCATTCTCACTAACCCCCTGAATCAGGGCGAAGCATAAGTTTCATTCTTTCAATATCAATCATACTTTTTTATGATAGCACATTATGAACTCCATATCCTACAACTTTTACCAAAAAAATATTTAAGATTTTATAAATATCAGGAAAGAGTGGTTTTGTACCGCCATAAGAAAGCTTGACTTTCGCGCGTTGAAGTGCTATATTATTAAACGTTCAATGAACAAAATATGATGTTACTACAATAAAATTAACTTCATGGCATTTATGCAGAAAAGAGGCTTATCATGATTATCATTATGAAACCAAACGCTGCGGAAAGCAGTATTCTGGCAGTTACACAATATATTGAAAAAAACGGGCTGAAACCTCATCTTTCCCACGGGGAAGAAGTCACCATTATCGGGGTAGTTGGCGATAAAAGCCGGATATCCAGTGAAAATCTGGCCGTATATAAAGATGTCGACCGTATCGTTCCTGTTACGGAAAGTTACAAACTTGCCAATAAAAAATTTCATCCGGAACCAACCCGGATCAAAGTTGGCAATACGCTGATTGGTCCCGATAATCTGACCATTATGGCGGGTCCCTGCGCAGTCGAGACGGAAGAACAGCTTATGACAATTGCAAGAGCCGTCAAAAAATCAGGCGCTTCCATTTTACGGGGCGGCGCTTATAAACCCCGTACCTCCCCCTACTCTTTTCAGGGATTAGAAGAAGAGGGACTCCGCTATATGCAGACAGCCAAACAGGAAACCGGACTTTCCACTATCTGTGAAGTGGTAAGCCATGAGGCTATTGAAGCCGCCGTAAAATATGTGGATATGATTCAAATCGGCGCAAGAAACATGCAAAACTTCATTCTTTTAAAGGAAGCCGGACGTTCCGGTCTTCCGGTTCTGTTAAAAAGAGGACTTTGCGCCACCATTGACGAATGGCTCAATGCCGCGGAATATATTATTGCAGAGGGAAATCCTGACGTTGTCCTGTGTGAAAGGGGTATCCGCACTTACGAAACCTCTACAAGAAATACGTTAGACTTAAGCGCTGTTGCTGTTTTAAAAGAACGCACCCACCTTCCGGTTATTGTAGATCCTTCTCATTCCACAGGTTCCTACAAGTATGTGCCTTCTATGGCAAAAGCCGGGGTTGCCTGCGGCGCGGACGGACTGATGATCGAAGTGCATAATGATCCTGCACACGCGCTTTCCGACGGTCCCCAGTCGCTTACTTTTGAAAAATTTGATAAATTGACAAAGGAATTGAAACCCTTCTGTGATGTGGTTGGGCGGTCTTTCGATTTGTAAATCTATTGACAAAATACAATATACAATGCCGGAAATTCGGCAGAATTGAGGTTACTATGGCTCTTACTGTTGGTTTTGCAGGTCTTGGACTGATCGGCGGCTCTATCGCCAAAGCGCTCCGAAAGGCTGTTCCTGATTCCCAAATTATAGTTTATGATATTAACAGCGATACCCTTGCTCTTGCAAAAAAAGAGGGTATCGCAAATATGATTTTATCCAATATTGACGCTTCTTTCAGGCAGTGCGACTATCTGTTTTTATGTGCGCCCGTAACCAAAAATGACGAAAATTTAAAAAAGCTTGCCGGTTTCATTCGCAAAGACTGTATTCTTACTGATGTGGGGAGCGTAAAAACAGACATCCATTCCCATATAGATATGCTTGGGCTTTCCGCAAATTTTATCGGCGGACACCCGATGGCAGGCAGTGAACGGTTTGGTTATCAAAATGCAAAAGCGATCCTTTTAGAAAACGCTTATTATATTTTAACTCCCACAAAAGAAGTATCCAGCGAAAAAATAAACGCCTTTAAGAGGCTGGTCGAATCTTTAGGGGCAATTCCCCTCGTGTTAAACTATAGGGAACATGACTATGTAACGGCCGCCGTCAGCCACCTTCCACATGTCATTGCCGCCAGCCTTGTCAATCTGGTGCAAGATTCCGACTCTGAAAACGGGATTATGAAAATGATTGCTGCCGGAGGCTTTAAAGATATTACCCGCATTGCCTCCTCTTCTCCCGTTATGTGGCAGCAGATCTGTATGACGAATACGGAAAATATCATTGCTTTGCTAAATGAATATATCGGCGCGCTGTCCGTTATAAAAGGAAAGCTGGAAGCAAAGGACTCTTCCGCGCTTTTTGACTTTTTTGAAAAGGCGAAAAACTACAGGGAATCCTTTATAGAAGCTTCCAGCGGACCGATCAAAAAAACCTATTCCGTCAATGTGGATATTATCGATAAAGCCGGTTCTCTTGCCTGCGTAGCCACACTCCTTGCAGACAACAGGATCAGTATTAAAAATATCGGTATTGTTCATAACAGAGAATTTGAAGCGGGGACTTTAAAAATTGAATTTTATGAAGAAAAATCAATTGAACAGGCCGTTTTGATTTTACAGGAAAACGGATATAGCATTCATAGAAAATAATCGTTATCTCAACAATGCTATACGATAAACATCGCATCCCCAAAACTAAAGAACCTATATTTTTCCTCTATTGCCCTTTCGTACGCCTTCAGCACATTTTCTCTTCCGGCAAGCGCCGACACCAGCATGACCAGCGTCGATTCCGGAAGATGAAAATTCGTTATCAGTGCATCCAGTACTTTAAACCGGTATCCCGGATATATAAAAATCTCTGTATTATCACAGCCCGGTTTTACAATGCCGTTTTCATCCGCCGCGCTCTCCACTGTCCGGCAGCTTGTCGTTCCTACACAGATCACTCTTTTTCCCTGTTTCTTAGTATCGTTAATCATTTGTGCCGACTGTCCGCTCACTTCGTAATACTCCGAGTGCATATGATGATCTAAAATATGCTCCGCCTTTACAGGCCGAAATGTTCCAAGGCCTACATGCAGCGTCACATAAGCAGTCTTCACTCCCTTTTCTTCAATCTGCCTAAGCAGTTCGTTTGTAAAATGAAGCCCTGCCGTAGGCGCGGCGGCAGACCCTTCCCGTTTGGCATACACCGTCTGATAACGGTTCTTATCCTGGAGTTTATGGGTAATATAAGGTGGAAGAGGCATTTCTCCAAGCTGGTCTAAGATCTCTTCAAAAATGCCGTCATAAAAAAATCGGATCAACCGGTTGCCTTCTTCCACCGTTTCCAATACTTCCGCCTCCAAAAGTCCTCCGCCAAATGAAAGCCTTGCTCCCGGTCTTGCTTTTTTCCCCGGTTTCACAAGCGTTTCCCATATGTCTTTATCCTGTCTTTTCAGTAAAAGTACTTCCACCCCAGCCCCGGTATCTTTTTTACATCCAAGCAGTCTTGCCGGAATTACCTTGGTATTGTTTAATACAAGACAATCCCCCGGCTCTAAATAATTTATGATTTCTTTAAAAATATGGTTTTGTGTTTCTCCCGTTTCTTTATTCAGCACTAAAAGCCTTGAACCTGACCTGTCCTCCAAAGGGTCCTGTGCAATCAGTTCCTCCGGCAGGTCAAAATAGAAATCGGATTTTTTCAATTCGGTCACGTCAGTTCCTCATTTCCATACATAAATCTTTCAGAAAAATGCCTGTTCTACAGATCCGCATGCTTTAAAAAAGCCACATAGCCTCTCTTGGTCTCGTAAACGTCCGCTTTGCTTGTTGCCTCCCAGGGCGCATGCATATTCAATACTGCCACGCCGCTGTCAATCACGTTCATACCGTAAAGCGCAAGGATATAGGCGATCGTTCCGCCTCCGCCCACGTCTACCTTTCCAAGTTCCGCCGTCTGGAAGTTTACTTTTTCCTTTTCAAAAATGCCTCTGATATGCGCCATATATTCCGCATTGGCGTCATTGGAACCGGATTTTCCTCTTGCGCCCGTAAACTTATTAAATACCATGCCGTTTCCTAAAAATGCCGCATTTTTCTTCTCAAAACTTGCTGCATAAGAAGGATCAAAACCGGCGCTCACGTCAGAAGAGAGCATGCAGGAACGGGACAGACATCTGCGCAGATCAAGCTCACTGTATTCTCCTGCAAGGTTCATGATTTCCGCCACTGTATTTTCAAAGAATTTTGACTCCATACCGGTAGCGCCCACACTGCCGATTTCCTCTTTGTCCACTAAAATGCAGCATGCTGTCCTGTCGTTTTTCTTTGTTTCCAGCATCGCTTTTACGGAAGTAAAAGCACATACCCTGTCATCCTGTCCATATGCCAGAATCATACTTCTGTCAAGGCCTGCTTCTTTCGCTTTCCCTGCCGGAACCACTTCTAACTCTGCGGAAAGGAAATCCTCTTCCTCCACATCATATAATTCCTTCAAAACAGCCAGTACTCCTTTTTTGACCGCTTCTTTTCCCGCCGCCTTCTCTGCGCTGTCCTTATCTTCTTCTTTTTGATCAGCCTTTTCCTCTTTCGTATTATCAATTACAACAGGCTTATTGCCAATGATCAGATCAAGGGCTTCTCCTTCAATGACCTTTGCCGCCTTCTTTTCTAACTGCTCTCCTGCTAAATGAATTAAAAGATCAGAGATAAAAAATACCGGATCATCCTCTTCCTCTCCAATATTCACCTCAACGCAGGTGCCGTCTTTTTTAACGATCACCCCATGAAGGGCAAGAGGAATCGTAACCCATTGATATTTCTTTACGCCGCCGTAATAATGGGTATCGAGATAGGCAAAACCGCCATCCTCAAATAACGGATTCTGTTTCACATCCAGACGCGGAGAATCAATATGCGCTCCCAAAATATTCATACCATCCGCAAAAGGTCTGCTCCCGATCTGGAACATGGCAACGGTTTTGTTCATGCATACCGCATAGACCTTATCGCCTTTTTTTAACTGTTTTCCTTCTTTCAATAAGGTTTCCAGTTCTTTATAACCCTCTTTTTCAATCATATTAACAATGGTATCCACGCATTCCCGTTCTGTTTTTCCATTGTCCAAAAATTCTCTGTACTCTTTAGAAAGTACCTCTAACTCCTTTAATTGTTTTGCATCATACAATTCCCATGTGTTTTTACTTTCCATTTCTATTTCCATTCTCCTTTCCATTCGCTAATTTGTTTTTTAAGAACGCAGCTCTATTCCCATGCTCTCCAGACCGTTTAGAATTTTCTTCATGGCAGCGGACACATCCGCTTCTTCCAAAGTCCGGTCTTTTGCCCTGAAAGAAATAGAATACGCAACTGATTTAAATCCTTCCTTAATCTGGGCGCCCTCATAAATATCAAACAAAGAATAAGATTCCAGAATCTTACCGCCTCTTTGCGCTATCATTTCTTCGATCTGTCCGACCAGAATATCTTTGGGCACTACCATACTGATGTCACGGCTTACTGCCGGATATTTGGCAATTCCTTCGTACTTACGGTCAAAGGTTGCGAATTTTACGATCTCCGGCATATCCAGTACCGCAATATAAGCCTTCGTACCAATATCATAGCGGTCCAAAACTTCAGGATGTACCTCGCCCAGATATCCTACTGTCACATCTTTATAAATAATGTCCGCCTGACGTCCCGGATGAAGATATTCCTTTCCTGCATTCGGATCATATACCGTCTTCCCGTTCATACCAAGACTGTCAAAAAATTCTTCCACTACCCCTTTCATTGTGAAGAAATCGCCTTCTCCATACATGCCAAGCGTAAACTGCATCCTCTCTTCGGGTAGTTCTTTGATCGGAACCTGTTTAGGAAGATAAACATTCCCAAGTTCATATAAACGTACATTTTTATTTCTTCTGTTATAGTTGGTTGCAAGGCTTGTCAGCATGCCGTTCAAAGGCAGCGTTCTCATAATGGAAAAGTCCTCGCCAAGCGGATTGGCAATCTTAACTGCCTTTCTGTATTCGCTGTCCTCCGGAAGCATCAGCTTATCAAATACTTTAGGGCTTTCAAAAGAATAGCACATTCCCTGTGAAAATCCACAAAATTCCGCAATTTCTCTTGCTTTCTCCTCTATCCGCAGTTTAAACGAAAGTTTTCCCGTTGTCGCTTCTCCGCTTGGCAGGGAAACCGGAATCTTATCATACCCATAAAATCTTGCCACTTCTTCCGCAATATCCGCAAAGCATCCGATATCCTGTCTAAAAGACGGGGCTTTAACCGTGTTTTCTGCTTCGTCATATTCAAATTCCAACATTTTAAATATGGAAAGCATCTCCTCTTTTGCAATATCTGTTCCTAAAAATTTGTTAATCTTTTCCGGTTCAAATTTTATGCTTGGATTTTCTTTCATCGGTGCGCATACGTCCACGGTTCCCCCGACCACTTCCCCACAGTGAAGTTCCTGAATCAGCTGGCACGCACGGTCAATTGCCGCTTTCGCATTATTGGGGTCCAGTCCTTTTTCAAATTTACCGGAAGCGTCTGTACGCAGTCCCAATCTTTTAGCCGATTTACGGATATTGGCTCCGTTAAAGGTTGCCGCTTCAAACAGTACCGTCTCTACCTGATCTGTAATTTTTGAATTTTCACCGCCCATAATACCGGCAATTCCAATTTCCTTCTCAGCATCGCAGATCATCAACATATCCGAATCCAGTCTGCGCACCTGCCCATCCAGCGTCTGAAATTCTTCCCCGTCTTTTGCACGGCGTACAATGATCTTATTTCCTGCGACCGCAGCCAGGTCAAAGGCATGCATAGGCTGTCCGTATTCCTCCATTACGTAATTCGTAATATCCACTAAATTATTAATAGGGCGGATTCCGCTTGCCGCCAGTCTTCTCTGCATCCACTCAGGCGACGGGGCAATCTTAATGTTTTTGCACACTCTTGCACAGTATCTTGTACACAGTTCTTTATCTTCCACCTCTACCGACACATAAGAATTTACGTCTTCGTCGTTCTCTTTTACTTCTACCACAGGCGGTACAAAAG
The DNA here is from genome assembly GCA_947650155.1 of uncultured Lachnospiraceae bacterium. Classification (GTDB taxonomy): domain Bacteria; phylum Bacillota; class Clostridia; order Lachnospirales; family Lachnospiraceae; genus RGIG3002. Next base: position 53,552 of record CANSUS010000009.1, on the reverse strand, counting down.
GTTTCCTGAACGTCGCCGCCGCTTCCCTTGCAATCCCTAAGATACTGTAACAGTCTACACGGTTGGAAGTCACTTCATACTCAAAAATCGTATCATGAAGTCCCAATAATGCTACTGCGTCGTCACCCACTGTTACATTTTCCGGGAAAATATAAATTCCTTCCTCCGGCGCTTCGGGATACATGTCCCTGCCAGACCCCAGTTCTTCAATGGAACACATCATGCCGTCTGAAGGCACGCCGCGTAACTTTCCTGCTTTGATTTTGATCCCGTTTTCCGGCAGCGGCCCCCCGCCATGTCCTCCGGCCACTTTACCGCCGTCTAAAACCACCGGCACTTTATCTCCTTCTTTTACATTAGATGCGCCGGTTACAATCTGTATGGTTTCCTTTCCGATATTCACCTGACATATAATCAGCTTATCCGCATCCGGGTGTCTTTCTATTTTTTCGATCTGTCCTACTACAATTTTCTCCAGATTCTTATCCAGGCGTTCATACCCTTCTACTTTTGTCCCTGAAAGCGTCATTTTATCAAAATATTCCTGATCGCTGCATTCCAGTTCCGGTACATATGCTTTGATCCAAGATAATGCTGTATTCATCTGTATACCTCCCTTTAGAATTGTTTTAAGAAACGGCTGTCATTTTCATATAACAGACGCATATCGTCAATTTCATATTTCAGAAGCGCAATACGCTCCAATCCTACGCCAAAGGCAAATCCTGAATATTCGTCGGGATCAATATTGCATCTTCTCAGCACGTCAGGATGCACCATGCCGCAGCCCAGAATTTCGATCCATCCGCTTCCTTTACAAAATCTGCATCCGCTTCCGCCGCACTTAAAGCAGGTCACATCCACCTCTGCGCTGGGTTCTGTAAACGGGAAATGATGGGGTCTGAATTTTACTTTTGTCTCTTCCCCGAACAGTTCTTTTGCAAATTCAGCCAGAGTCCCTTTCAGATCTGCAAAGGTAATATTTTTATCCACCACAAGACCTTCAATCTGATGGAAAGAAGGCGAATGTGTCGCATCCACTTCATCGGACCGAAATACTCTTCCCGGCGCAATCATACGAACCGGAAGCTTTCCTTTTTCCATCTCCCGCACCTGAACCGGTGAAGTCTGGGTACGCAGAACAATATCTTCTGTCACGTAGAAAGTATCCTGCTCATCTCTCGCCGGATGATCTTTCGGAATATTTAAAGCTTCAAAGTTATAGTAATCCTTTTCTATCTCAGGACCTTCTACCACCTCATATCCCATACCGATAAAAATACGTTCCACTTCTTCCAGTGCAATGGTATTCGGATGCTTATGCCCCACGTTATTTTTTTTGCCCGGAAGGGTAACGTCGATCACTTCTTTCTTCATCTTTGCATCTCGAAGCGCTTTTTCCATCTGTGCAATGTGCTGTTCTAATACTTTTTCAATCTCTTCCCTCGTATCGTTTACCATCTGCCCGATTTTAGGACGCTCTTCCGGCGCCACATCCTTCATGCCTTTCAGCACGGCAGTGAGTTCTCCCTTTTTTCCAAGGTAATTGATTTTAATCTCATTCAGCTTTTCAAGCGCATCACTGTTTTCAATCTGTTTCAATGCTTCCGCTTTAATTTGACTTAATTTTTCTTTCATTGTCTCCTGTCATTTCCTCTCTTTTTTGTTTTTAAAATTTCCTGTGCATCGGCATGTGCATAAAAAAATCCCCTGCAAAATGCAAGGGACGAAAATTTCCGCGGTACCACCCAACTTCCTGTTACCAGACTCTTTAAACGGCGTAACGTGCCGTAAACGTCTAAAACTACTCGCTTTTTTGCTTTCATATTAGCGGCTCCGGTGGGAAATTCGATCCACATTTGAACTTGAGCGAGCTTACAGCCGGCGACTCCCTCTCTCTGAAAGAAAATGTTTCTCTACTGACACCTTCCATGCCTTTTCCTTATTGTTTATATATTGTAGTGAAAAAATAACTTCTTGTCAAGTCCGTACTTCTCTAAATTCCTCCAGTTTTCGTTTCACACCGCCCTTTTCTATAAAATAACTGTTAATATATGCGCCGACCAATATTATATACATACAAAAATACAGATAAATCATGATAATCACAATCGTCGTAAGGCTTCCGTATGTATTCAGCCCCTCAAAACGGTCTACATACATGGAAAAACACCAGGAAAAAATACTCCATACCACAGCTGCAAACATACCGCCTGTCAACTGCTCAAAAAAATGCATCTTCCTGTTTGGAACAAACGTATACAGCATGGTAAAAACAACAGTCAGAATCGCCCATGAAAAAATAAAACGGAAATTCATAAAAAATTCTATAATTAAACGCACTCTTGGAAAATCCCTCAGAAGCAGATTTACTAAAAGATTTCCAAACACCATTAGCAGCAGCGACAAAATAATGGCGGCAATCATAATCAATGTATAGACGCACGCTACCGTCCTGACAACAAAATAATTTCTGTTCTCTTCCACATCATTCACAGCATTCAATCCCCTCATCAGGGCGAGTACGCCCTTTCCGGCAGACCAGACTGTACCAATTGCGGCAACAGACACAACGCCTGCCGATCTGGAATACACATCCGCAACAATACCTGTCACCAGACCTTCTACCGTTTCCGGAACATACTTGATAATCGCTTCTAAAAGAATTTCCTCCGTAAGCGATGTATAAGGAAGAATTGCACAAATTAAAATCAGCATCGGGATCAGGGACAAAAATAAAAAGAAGGCCGTGCTTGCCGAAAACGCACTTATATTTTTCTTTGACATACTTTCCGCAAAATCCTGCATATCATTGATCAGTTTACGAACCATAATGCTCTCCCATTCTTACTCAATAAATCGAATCAATATGGCTGCCCTCATAGTAAAAAGTCAGAATGTCCTCGTAACTCCATTCTTTTGCTGCCATAGATTTGGCGCCGTTTTGTGACATCCCCACACCGTGGCCAAAGCCGCCGCCTATAATGGTATATCCTACCATATCCTCCCCGTCTTTACTAGTGGAAATCATAAAAAATGCACTTGGTAACAGCGTAGGAGCTTTTGCCTCGCTTCCATCCTGTTTTTTAATTGCAGCGGTTCCGTTATTTAATACACTTCGGATATTATACTCTGTCATAACTTTTATCTGCGCATTTTCGGCTACGATAATAATTTCATCACAGTTTCCTCCCGGAAGCCTTCTTTCCACATAAATATCCAGAATTTCTCCGATATTTTTTATATCCTTACTTTCATATACTCCTTCTTTATTCAAAGTAAGGATTCGTTTATTATTGGCGTCATATCGCTTTTTCAAGATCTCCTCTATTCTTTTACTGTCTATCTCCTCCACAGTATAAGTCCAGCGATACCACCCTTCGTCACATTCAAAATCGCTTCCCTCTGTTTTTTGTATGAAATCTGCAAAATTCGCTTCCTCTGTCATTTCTTCCGCCGTGTATGTTCCCTCTCCGGTACCAATCGACTTTGACTTCAGATAAGGCAGATCGTTTTCAGGTCCATTCCCCCAGACCGCCGCCGTCGTTCCAAATCCACAGGATGTAGAATAATAATATGCGCCCACCAGCTCCTCTTCATAGAAAAGAAGTCTGCCTGCCGTTTCTTTTACTGCCTTTGTAGCGGCAGCGCTTTCCATAATATTATTATAAACCTGATAAGAAGTACTGTCGTCTACATGTGCGCCATATGCGGCCAGAGGCGAATGCAGCATCTTTGCATAGGCATAAGTACGGGCGCAGACTGCCTGCGCTTTTAACGCCTCTTCGGGATAGGAGGACGGCATTTCACTGGGAACTACCGAATACAAATATTCCTCCAAAAGCACTTCATTGACAACAAGGATCTCCCTTTCCTCAATGGCAAGCTCTATCTTTCCTCTGTATTCCGGCGTCCCCTGGCTTCTGTTTACATTAAGCAGTTTTATCTTTCCGGAAAGCACTGCCGGTTCAATATAAACTCTCTGACCGGAAAAATAGTCACTGTCTTTTTCAATCACAACTTTTTCTCCTGCTTTGTATTCTTCGGTCTGAACCTGCTCTGCAATACCATAGGTAACCGTAAAATCCGTATCGGAAGTAAGTTCTATACTGTCATGATAGATTCCGGCATAATCAGATGCTTTAATCAACACCCTTATATTCTCCATTTTTTCTTCCTTCATCACAAGACCTGCACAGATCTTTCCGTCTTCTATTACAAAATCCGTAAAATCGTATCCTACGATCAAATCTCCCTTTTCTATCTCTTCCAGTTTTCCATACAGCCTGTAAGCCTTAAAGTTTTCTGCTATATCAAAACCGCCAATTCCCTCAAGAACAATGCTCTCTTCCTTAATATTCAGAATCTTTCCGTTTACTTTATCCGTTTTGGATGTACCTTTTATCAAAACTCCCCTCTCAAAGTCAAAATCCGCTATCTGCTCCCGCAGTATCCCTTCTTTTATTTCACTGTCTGTTTCCTCCTTTGTCAATTTAGCTTCGTAACCGTCAAAATAGAAACGAATCCCTGCTTCGTCAGACTCCATTACCCAAATATTGTCCAAATGGTAAGACGTATCGATTTCATTCTTTATTGTAATCAGTTTGTTTTCATATGTATAAACCTCTATTGTCTGAAAACGATATGTGTAAAGCTGTTCGTCCACTGCTTCATAAAGTGCGCCGCCAGACGTCACCACTGTTCCCGCTCCCGGTTCCGTTCCATCCGGCAATATCAGGTTCCCCTGAAAGCCCAATATTGTTACCGGCGTGGTGGACAGTTTATTTTCTGTATCATACACTTCTAAAAACAAGGCAAACACAGTCTCAAAATCCGCTTTTGTTATAAAATATTCTTCTTGATACTCTTTTTCAAAAGAAGGAAATTCTGCCCCTTCTTTCTGGATCAGATTATATATGGTCAAATACTGCCCGTAAGTCATCCATTCATTTTCCGCACTCTTAAGTATCTCAAACTCTTCCTGCCCTGCAAGAGACGGTTCCACTGTTTCCAGAAGAAGCAGGGCTTTATGAAGAGGCATATATTCTCCCTCTTTTTGCAGTATCTTTTTTATTTTTCCTATATTGGATACTGCCAATACAACAAGCACCATTACTCCCAGAACAATAAGTATAAGCTTAATCTGAATTCTTTTATTTTTATCCATGAATGACCTCTTTTCCACAAGTTGTATTTTGTCCGGCTGTCTGTCTATATTATTCTGTTTAAAATAACTATATGTTAAATATATTTACTTTCTTTTCTAAAAATTCACACTGTAAAAAGCAGCCATAAAAGGCTGCTTTTTATTCTCTTGGTAATCCCACCAAAATATAATCTGTCCCAAAATGCCGGTTCTTGTCTTTTGACTCCTAGCATATGCTAGGTGGGTGACCGCAGCCATACTTCTGCCTTCCCCTGCGTAATGGAGGCCTGACATCCATATGACGATGTAGGAATCCCGTTTAAAGTAACTGTAGGTTCAAAACGACAAGAGTTATCGAACATTTCAGGTTACCCTTATTATATCCAAAAAGTGCATTCTTTACAAGACCATTTTTTTCCTTCTTTTCTTTTTCTTTATTATAATGAAAAGAAGAATCAGTACAGCTCCTGCTATGGCAGCAGCTGTGATCAGGAAAACCATACTGTTATCCGACGTGCCGTATACTGCAAATGAGGCTCCATACGGAATCTGTACTACCAGATAGCTTCCATCTGTTACTGCTTCCACCGTTTTCCAGATTCCGGAATCCCGAACCCAGACGTCAGCTTTATCACAGTCATCCGGAATCAGAAGATGCACTTTACAATCTGTCACGTTTTCGGGCAGATTTTCTATTTCCCATCCGTATGCATAAGCTGCTTCCAAATCTGCCGCTTCTTCCGGCAGTTCAGAATCTATAAGCTCTAAAAGAGTATTTTCATAAAACTTTCCTTCTACCAGTACATACGGTTTTCCGGATGCCGCCTTTTGAGTGGAAGCAACGCTAAGCGTCCATCTTTCTTCTGTTGCCTGTACTGTAATATTATCGCATACGTTCATAACTGGAAATTCCTGATCCCAATTCAGATAAGCGTCTTCCCCGATTTCAATATCCGGCAGGCTTCCTTCCGTTAAACTTCCTCCATACGGAAGTTTCATTGTACCGATAATTTCTTCGTCTTTTTCAAAAGTAACCGTTACCGTCTTAAAGCCTTTCGGAATCTGCTCCATTTCCATAATCTGTTCATATTCACGCGCTTCTGCTTTTCCAAAATAATTGATATTATCAATACCGCCCATATTTGAGGTTACGAAATAATTATTGGCAATCACGGCTTCGCTGTTTACATTTCCCGCTATACTTCCATGATACTCTCCGTCCTCACCAAGCAGCGCACTCATGGATATACAGTCGCTGATATTATAAGCGTCGCCGCAGATACCGCCAAGATAATCCTTTCCTTCCACATTACAGAACGAATAACACTTACTGATTCCGCTCTGGCTCATGCCGGCGATACCTCCAAGCCTGCTTCCGCCGTCTGAGCGGACGCTGCCATAACCTTCACAATCATAGATAATGCCCATTTCTTCACTTCCGACAATCCCGCCGCAGTTGTTCTTTTTGGCTCTTATTGCACCATAATTTTTACAATGTATCACTACATCGTTGACAGTAGCTCTTACCGCAACCTCTGTGAACTTTGACAGATCAAAGTCAAGTTCAGGATCAATATCATACTCTATGTTCATAGCGCCGGCAATACCGCCGATGTTAATATCTGCCTCCACATCTCCCTGATTGGTACATCCTGAAATAACGCCCAGTGTACTTTCTGTAACATCAATGGAAGATGCATCAAAGATAGGATTTCCATTTCCCATCAGAATATCAATATCTTCACTTACATAGTCTGTAATTTCCTGCTGCGTATTCATAATACCGTTCAGACTGCTCGTCATGGATTGAATTCCATGATCTATGGAATTGGTCATTCCATCTATCGTATCTCCTGATACTTTACTCCGGTCAGTCAGCTCATTTGCAATATTTCCTGCTGTCTCTCCCATAGAATTGCTTGTATTTGACAGACTGTTCTGCATATTTCGTATATTCCCGGTGACAGAGGATAACTCTTCCTGCATCCGGTCTAAATTATTTCGTATCTCGGGATCTAATTCAAAATTTTCAATCTCTTCCTTGATACTTTCTGTTTCCGGCAGACTTGGAAGTGTGAAATCTGTCTCTTCGGTACTGCTGTCTGTCTGTGTACTATCCGCCCCTGCAGTCGGATTTACCGCACTGTAATTTTCAAATCCACTGGTATCTATTGCTCCTTCCGGTTCCTCCGGCGTTGACGGTGAAGGTGTCTGTGTTTCTACAGAAGGCTGCGTCTCTGCAGACGGCTGTGTTTCTGCCGGGGGCTGTTCTATCGGCTCTTTCGCAACAGGCGCGTTCATATTTGTAGTAGTTGATCCTGACGGAGGCTGCTCCAATGATGGGATCTCAAATGGAAGATCTGTTTTTCCTTCTGTATAAGATTCAAATTCCTCTTTCAGATCTCCTATCGCATCATTTAGTTCGTTTCCCACATTCTCAACCATTCTGTTCAATGTATCGCTTCCGATATTTCCCATATTCTCTAAAGAACTGCTGAGACTTTCAATGTAGATTCTTGTCTGCTCATTATTCGCTGCAATTGTTCCTTTTAGAGAATCCACCTGTGTATTTAAGCTTGCAATCGTATCTTCATACTGTTGCTGCAAAGATTGTGTATACTGCTTTGTACTGGTTGAAGTATCACTGAGGGCATTGGACATTTGTATCACCAGATTGTTCATACGGTTAAAGTCTTCTTTAATCTTGTTAAGCCGGTCTGACAAGTATTCCGACTCCATATAAGGTTCTGCCTGGCCGACAATTCCTCCTACATCTTTTCTTCCAAACACGTTCCCCTCATTGGTACAGTTCATTACCGTACCACTCTGTCTTCCGACAATTCCTCCAATATTATATCCCACATGAATGAATCCGATATTTCCTGAATTCGTACATCTGTCTATCGTACCGGTGGATACGCCCGCAATGCCGCCCATATCGTTTCTGGTAACTACGTTTTGGGCAATGTTGAGACTTCCCAGATCCACCCCTTCTAAATCCAGAGTAGGCTGTAAATCGTCATCATTCACCTTCGCCAGATTGGTACATCCCTTTATAATGCCTTCATTTGTTCCACATATCCCTCCGGTAGCATCTGTTGCCGTTACTCTTCCTTTTACCTGAGAGTCAAAGATCATTCCGCCTTCTTTATTGCATCCGACAAGTCCGCCTGCTGAAGTATTTCCTGAAACACTTCCTTCAAAACTGCACTCCGAAATAATGCCCATATTTACGCCTGCAATGCCTCCCACATTCACGGCGCTTCCGCCCATTTTCACATTTCCAAGAATATGCAGATTTTTTACAGCAGCCCGTCTGCCAAGATATCTGAAAAATCCATAATCTGATCCTTCTACCTGCATATTTAATCCGGAAATACTATGTCCGTTTCCCTCAAAAGTACCTTCAAAATAGGGGATTCCATTAAATTCACTGTTGCTCAGATCAATATCCGCAGTTAAAGAAAATACCTTTCCAAAACTGTATGCATCAAGCTGACACTCCTGTGCGAATTCAAACAATTCCTCCGCAGAGGAGATTTCTATTTCTATGATCTGTATTTCCTCTGTCTCAGTTACTTCCTCGTTTTCTGTCTCACTTTTTGTATCTTCCTGTTCGTTTTCTGCAAACACAATACCTGTATCTGATAAAACAAGTGACAGCGTAAGCAGAAAGCTCACTGCTGCATTTTGGATGAATCGTCTTTTTCTCATGCTTTTTCATCCTCCTCTATCATCGTAATATCTGTTTGTTTTCCCGGTATCCTCGTATCAAAAGACGCTTCCATCTTTCCCTGGAAATTACCCTTGATATCCGCGTCGATTTCTCCTTCGATATATCCTCTGACATGTCCGGAAACCATCAGTTTTCCATCCACCTCTTTTGTATTGTATTTTGACAGGCTGATTGTCAACGCTGTCTTTTCGATAATGATGTCTCCTAAAAGGAGAATCTGCGGTAAAACAAACAACACAAGCACAATGGAGATCAAAGTACCACGTCCAAGCGCTGTTCCGATAGACGCAACCGTTGCATCGGAAGCGATCTTGCCAATCAAAAATCCTGCACAGGTCAGTATGGAACCTGATGTAAAAATCGTCGGAAACGACTGGTTTAAAGTTTCTATAATCGCTTTTTTAATATCCATTTCTTTTTTGAGCTGTAAATATCTGTTTGAAATAACAATCGCATAATCAATCGTTGCACCCATCTGTATCGCCGATACAATCAGATATGCAATGAAAAATACATTGCCGCCGGAAAGAGTCGGTATGGAGAAATTAATCCAAATACTTCCCTGTATCGTAAGTACAAGCAAAATCGGCAGTCCGGCAGATTGAAATGTAAAGAACAGAATGATTACAACAAAGAGCGCCGTCAGCACACTGATAATCACATTATCTGCTGCAAAAGAAGACATAAGGTCAAAATCACTGGTAGAATTTCCAACCAGGATAATACTGTTTTTACTATAATATTTGGCGCAGATATTTCTGATTTCATCTAACGCCGCGTAAGTCTCTTCCCCTTCTACCGGCAGATTTAATTCCAGAACAAAACGGGAATATTCCTCGCCCTGAAGCTGTAAATTGGCATCATGCAGGGTGTCATACAGCTCATTTAGCATTTCGTCCATTTCATCGTTTAAAACAACATATCCCTGCTGATACTGGTCATATAAAAACAAAAACATATCAATAATCGGTACTTTATACTCATCAATTCCGGTAAATACCGGACCGTACTGCTCCTGATTATATGCATAAGCTATATAAAGCAGTCTTACAATTTCCATATCAAGATCTGCAAGTTCGGAAAAATCTCTCGGTGAGATTTTGCTGGTAAGCACATACTCATCTGATATTTCCACATTTGCAAGTCCCAGGACAGAATCCACATAATCCAATCCTTCCAGCGCTTTCAGACATCTTGCCTCTGCTTCATAGTTTCCTTTCGGCACCATGACCGCCATTTGATTTGTTGTTCCGAATGCTGCGTCTATCTTCTCCTGTGCAATTTTGGCTTCGCTCTTTTTGGCGCTTTCTACAGAGCTGGTATCATAAATATACTCGCAGTTGCTGGATGCTAAAAACGCCAGTACCAGTAATATAATAAATGCAGGAGGCACAATATATTTTGTTTTTCCTGCGAATTTACCTACAAAAGTAATATTGGGAACGTAACATTTATGGTGTGTATTGTCAATTCCCTTTGCAAAAATAAGCAGGACTCCGGGCATCAGCATAAACACGGAAATCAAGCTGAAAATAATCGCTTTTACCAACACAATACCCATGTCGTAACCAAGACGAAACTGCATAAACATCATGGCTACCATACCCGAAATTGTTGTAAGAGAGGAAGCGCTGATCTCCGGTATTGCTTTGGAAAGAGCAACTTTTACCGCACTTTCCGCATCCATTGTCTCATGTTCCTCCATAAAACGGTCGCATAAAATAATCGCGTAATCAATGGCAAGCGCCAGCTGTAATACAACAGAAATAGAATCTGTAACACTGGAAATCGTCCCAAGCCAATAGTTGCTTCCTTTATTTAAAATTGCCGCTACTCCAAATGTAATAAGCAGTACCGGAATTTCCATATATGCTTTTGTAGACAGCAGCAATACGGAAACAATAATGACCACTGCCAAAATAAGAATAAGATTCATATCTTTTGCAAGCGACTCACTGGAAGCTTCCTCTGCACCGACTTCCGTAGAAACATACATATCATATCCGGTCAGTGCTTCCTTCACTTTCTGAAGCGCCTCTTTACTTCGCTCTTCATCTTTTTCCCAGGAGAAAGTCACATCATAAAGCGCATCTGTACCTCTGTAATGATCTTCGGTATTATCAAATGCTACTTCTTTTACCCCTCTGACCGCCTCCAGTTCCTTTACAAGACTTTCTGCCTCCTCAAATGTAACATTGGAAAGCATTACTTTTGCCGTACCATATGTAACAAACTGTTCCTCCATAAGTTCAAGGCCGATATGTGTCTCACTGGTGTCCGGAAGATATTTGGTAATATCCTGATTTACCGAAACTTTGTTGATTGACACTACACTATAAATGATAGCGATAAAAAATAAGATAAATATTGCCTTTCTCTTATTTACAATGAAAGTCGATACGGTCAGCCAAAAGCTGCCTTTTTCTTTTTTCTCCTCCATGTAAAATTCCTCCAGATCAATTCTTCTAACGATATAGTATAATCCTTTGTCTTTAGTTTTCAATTAACAATTTACTGAAAATGTATAGAAATTATGCTCTTTATTACAACTTTATAACAAAAAGAAAAAAGGGACAGCCCTTTTTTCTTTTTGTTATTCCTTTAATGTTCCAACATATTTTCAATAAATATTCCATATCCTTTCGTGGAATCCTGAACAAGTACATGGGTAACGGCTCCGATCAGTTTTCCATCCTGAATGATGGGACTGCCGCTCATTCCCTGCACAATCCCTCCTGTAAGTGACAGCAGTTCATCGTCTGTTATTTTTATGACAATTCCTCTGTTTACATTGTCATGATCCAGCCTTACTTCTGTTATTTCAATGTCATAATATTCCCTGGAGTCGCCTACGGTGCATATGACCTGCGCATTTCCCGGATGAATATCCTGTTTCAGTCCAATGGGTATCATCAGCATATCCTCCAGACTGTTTATCCTGGACGTATCACAAAGACCGAAAATCCCCGCGGAAGTATTATCACTGATCGTTCCGATTACGTTTCTTTCCGAATAGGAAATCATGCCTGTAAGTTCTCCCGGTGAACCATTGCTTCCTTTTTTAACTGAAATAATGTTGGTATTATACAAAAGCCCTTCCTCTAACTCCATAAGGGTACTGGTATCCACATCATTGATGCCATGACCCAATGCCCCAAAATTACCGGCCTCATCAATAAATGTAAGCGTACCAATTCCCTGAGCATTATCTCTTACCCATATTCCAAGCTTTGCCTCTCCATTGCGGTTTTCCCTTGGCGTAACCTGCAGCCGCATCAGTTCCTCTCCTCTTTCAACAGTAAGCATTAATTCCTTTTCACCGTTTTCTTCTATCAGATCCATAAATTGCTTTTTACCTTCTACAATGACGTCATTTACTTTTAATATATAGTCTCCGGGCTTCAAAATATATTTGGATGGGGCGCAGGCTAATCCGTCACCTGACTTAAATTCTCCTATTCCCACCACTAAAACGCCTTTCGTTTCTACATAAATCCCAATTGGCACTCCCGCCGGTATCACCATCCTGTCTTCAATTACCTGGATGCTTACCTGTTTGATTGGCATAATTCCAAAAAGTTTCACACTCATTTGATAAGTCTGCAATGTATCCGATTTTAATGTAATCTTTTTTCCTAAATCCAGTTTCAGTTTTTCCGGCTTTGACAAATGGTCAAATTCCCCTACTTCTACGGCTTCCAGATAAACTTCTCCTGAGGCAGGTACGTGAAAATCAAAGGTTTCATCCACACCTGCCTTAATGCGGATCATTCCCGGGATCTGCGCCCACCATGTATACAAAATAATTCCAATTATCATCAGTGCAGATGCAATAATTCCCCAGTATAGTATCCATCTTTTAAGTTGTCTGCGCAGTTTAGCTCTTTCTCTCATTTTGTCACATCTCTTTCCTAAATACTAAAACCGCCAAACGGTCATTTATTATCCATACAAAAAAGGACAACTGACGTATATTGCCCAAGCAATATCTCGTAAGTTTGTCCCTTTTATTATGTGACAAAAAAATAATTTCAATTAGGATTGTTTTGTCTTTGCTGCCAATTCCTTCAATTCTTTTGCATTTGACAGAGCAGTATTGGTGATTTCTTCACTGCCTAACAGTCTTGCAAGTTCTCTTATGCTTTCCTCTTCCTTTATTTCCCTGATCGAAGTCGTTGTTTTTTTATTTCCCACACTTTTTTCGATCAAATAGTGATTATCAGCCATCGCTGCAATCTGCGGAAGATGGGTGATACATATAACCTGATGTTCCTGACCTAAAATCCCAAGCTTTTCAGAAACTTTCCACGCCGTCTTTCCGCTGATACCTGCATCAATTTCATCAAAAATAAGAGTGTCTGTTTTATCTTTTTTCGCCAAAACCGTCTTAAGCGCAAGCATAATTCTGGAAAGTTCACCACCGCTTGCTATCATGCCAAGCGCTTTTATACTTTCACCCGGATTGGTACTAATCATAAATTCCACTTCATCGTATCCGTCCGCATGAACATTTTTTTCATCGGGCCGTACCTGAATCTCAAACTGAACCTCCAGAAAATTTAAATCGATCAATGCACTCTTCATCTGCTTTTCCAGTTTGACGGCGCAGTCCTTACGGACTTTAGAAACTTTTTCACAGTCCTCCAGTACCTTTTTGCGAGTTCCTTTCACCTTTTCTTCCAGATCTTTCTGATAATTCTCATAATCTGACAGTTTATCCGCCTTTGCCTGTATCTCTTCGCCGTAGGTAATAACTTCTTCCAAAGTTTTTCCATATTTGGATTTTAAATGATTCAATAAGTTCAATCTCTCTTCCGTTTGTCGAAACGCCTTTTCATCGAACTCTCTGTCGTCCATAAGTCTTGTAAAATTATGGTTTAAATCGGTCAGCATACTGTCAATATCTTCCAGAATATCCTGTAAAGGCACCACTTCTTCATCATAGGATACTACCGCTTTTATTTCTTTCAGCGCTCTGCTTATTTGTCCTGACGCTCCCAGTCCGTCTTCAGAATTCAGACAGCCATATGCTGTGGAAAGCGCTTCCGTAATTTTTTGACTGTTCACCATTTTCCGATATTCTTTTTCCAGTTCTTCATCTTCTCCCGGAATCAGGGACGCCTCCGAGATTTCCTCCGCTTCAAATTCTGCAAGCGCCAACTCTCTTCTTCTTGCCTCTTCGTCTAAAGAAGACTCCTCCAGTTCCTTTTTATACGACTCGTAAATTTTAAAGTCTTTTCGCAGTTCTTCTTTTAATTTATGGATTTTTTCACCGGAATAATCATCCAAAATTTCCAAATGCTTTTTTTTATGAAGCAGCGATTGGTGTTCATGCTGCCCGTGAATGTCTATCAGAAACTCTGCAAGTTCTTTTACCTGTTTTGCCGTAACCGTTTCGCCGTTTACTTTACAAATACTCCTTGTCGGCTGAATCCTCCTTTGTATAATAAGAATCCCGTCTTCTTCCACAGGGATTTCCAAATCCGAAAGTTTGTCAAAATTTTCCTCCTTCACCTGAAATACCAGTTCTACGGAAGCATATTCCGCTCCTGTTCGTATCAGTTCTTTGTCCGCTTTTGCACCAAGCGCCAGATTGACAGAACCTATAATAATGGATTTACCGGCACCGGTTTCTCCCGAAAGGATGTTTAATCCTTCGCCAAAAAATACTTCCGTTTCATCAATCAGTGCCAGATTTTTTACATGTAGACTTACCAGCATTTTTTCACTCCTTTTCATCATCCGTTGATTTCTCTCCGCCAAACCATTCTTCTCTCAACAGACTTCTTACAAAAGGCTTTAACTTTCAAGCATTTTATGGATCTTGTCCATAACAGTCTTCGTATCTTCTATCGTTTTTACTGCCATCATAATCGTATCATCCCCTGCAATACTGCCTACGATTTCTTTAAATTTCATAGCATCCACAGCAACTGCTACCGCACTTGCCATTCCGGAAACGGTTTTGATCACAAGAATATTCTGCGCCATATCCATAGAAAGCAGACCGTCTTTTAATACTCGTATATATTTATCCACAAGATGGCTGTCATCCTGTCTTAATACGACGTACTTCTGTTTTCCGTCTCCGGCAGGGATTTTGGATAACTGCAATTCACGAATATCTCTTGATACGGTTGCCTGGGTTACCTGAAATCCGGCTTCCTTTAAAAACTCTGCCAGATCTTCCTGTGTTTCAATATCATATTTTTCAATCAGTTCCACAATCTTAGCATGTCGCGACCTTTTCATCCGTGTTCCCCTGCAAATTCTTATTTCTCATTCATTTTTTTATGTAATACTTCCAGAAAACTGGCATTGCTTAATTTCACGATGTCCGTTTTTTTCTCAGACTGTCGGATTTCAATCCTGTCCTCCGTCCTGAGTGTAACCTTATGGCTGCCGTCAAAATTGGCCTCTACTTCCAGTTTTTCACCTTCCCTGCCTGCCTCAATCTTAATTTCAATACGATCTTCCGCCGACAGGATGATACTTCTCGTATTCAATGTATGAGGACAGATCGGCGTAATCATTAAAAGTTTAGCTTTGGGTTCTACAATGGGTCCTCCCGCCGAAAGATTGTATCCTGTGGAACCGGTCGGAGTTGAAACCAAAACACCGTCAGCACTGTAAGAATATAAAAAAAGGTCATTTACATAAATACTATATTGAATGACCTGCAAAGAACCGCACCTGGTAATGGCAATATCGTTTAATGCCCAATCTTCCTGCGGATCATTTCCTTCTTTTTTTATGACGCCAATCAACATCATACGTTCTTCCAGTTCATATTCATCCAAAAAAAGTTTTTCCAATGCATTTTCAATTCCCGGCAGTTCCACTTCTGTAAGGTAGCCTACTGTTCCCATATTGATCCCCAGCATTGGAATCCTCTTTTCCACCGTATCCCTTGCAGCCTGAAGCATGGTGCCGTCTCCGCCGATCACAAGCATACATTCTATATCATCAGTGATTTCCGCCTTTGTCTGCGGACTGGGTTCTTTCACCTGCACAATACAGCTGCCGCCTCTTTCTTCTATATAACTTCTGATCCGTTCTGTCACCTTTAACTCAGGATCTTTATGTCTGTTTGTTACAATATAAAAATGCTGCATCTTCCACATGCCTTTCCGTACTTCGTACCCTTTTCATCTTAAAGTGTTTCATGTGCCGATTTCACCGTATTTAAAATCATTTTCTGCATTTCATCACTTTTAGAAAGCCCGCTTTCTTTTTCCCGGATTTGTCTTAATAAATCCTGTGCTTCCACTTCTGTGATCTCCCGGGTTTCTTTTACTCTATCCGAATTCTTTTCAATATACAGTAAATATTCTATATTCCCTTCCGGACCTTTAATGGGTGAAAATTCCAGATTCAGAACATCATATCCCAGACTGTCTGCATGGTCGATCACCTTTTCGATCACTTCCATATGCGTCCCGGCCTCCCTGACGACTCCCTTTTTTCCGACTTTTTCTTTTCCAGCCTCGAACTGCGGCTTGATCAGGCACACAATCCGCCCTTTGTCTTTTAAGAGATTTCTCGCCGGAAGCAGAATTTTCGTAAGAGAAATAAAGGAAACATCTACGGAAGCAAAGTCCAGATCATCTTCTATCTGTTCCCGCAGAAGATATCGAAAATTTGTTTTTTCCATACAGACAACTCTTTCATCATTTCTAAGTTTCCACGCAAGCTGCCCATGCCCCACGTCTACGCTGTAAACCTTCTTTGCACCATTTTGAAGCATACAATCCGTAAAACCGCCTGTAGATGCGCCAATGTCCATACAAATCTTACCTGTAAGCACAATATCAAACCTTTCTATCGCTTTTTCCAGTTTCAGCCCTCCGCGGCTTACGTATTTTAAGGCTTGTCCTTTCACTTCAATCTGTATTTTTTCCTCGTCAAAAACCGATCCTGCCTTATCTTCTCTCTGTCCATTCACGAATACGTTTCCCGACATGATAACGGCTTTTGCTTTCTCCCTTGATTCTGCCATGCCCTTGCTTACCAGCAATACGTCCAAGCGTTCCTTCATAACCCCTCACATTCTGACCTGTACAGATTATCTATCTGACTTTTATATCGTTTCGTATTTTTCAATTACTTTTTTCAAAATGCTCTCCACGTCAATTCCCACTTCTTTGCGCAGAATCTCAACGTTTCCATGCTCTACATAAGCGTCCGGGAGCGCAATGGAAAGCATACTTGTCTTTGTTTCCAAACTTGCCATATACTCTCTGACTCTTTCTCCGAATCCGCCGCTGGATACATTTTCTTCCATCGTCACAAGAAGTCTGTGTTCTTTGCACAGTTCACAGATCATTTCTTCGTCAATCGGTTTTACAAATCTTGCATTCACCAAAGAAGCCGAATACCCTTTTGCTATCAACTCTTCTCTCACTTTTATTGCTGTTTTTACCATACTGCCTACTGCAACCAGAACAATCTCCGATTCTTTATAGAGCATTTCGCTCTTTCCAAGCGCAATTGGCGCACGAAACTCTTTCAACCCGTCAAACGCCATTCCCCTTGGATATCTAACTGCGATGGGATGTCCGAATTTCACGGCAAATTTTAACATATCGGACAGTTCCCATTTATTTTTCGGCGCCATAATATGCATATTGGGTATGGAAGATAAATAAGACAGGTCAAAAATCCCCTGATGCGTCTCTCCGTCGCTTCCCACCAGCCCTGCACGGTCTATTGCAAATACCACCGGCAGATCCTGAATACAGACATCATGCAGGATCTGATCATAGGCACGCTGCAAAAAAGAAGAATAGACCGCTACAATCGGTTTCATTCCTCCCGCTGCAAGTCCGGCAGCAAAGGTTACTGCATGTTCTTCCGCAATTCCCACATCAAAAAAACGTTCCGGATAAAGATTTCGGAATCTTTTAAGACCTGTACCATCAGGCATTGCCGCTGTAATCGCCACAATTCTCTCATCACGGTCTCCCAGTTTTGTCATAACTGTTGAAAAAATATCTGTGTAATTAGGTACGGTCCGCGGATGTGCAGGAAGTCCTGTTTCTACCTCAAAAGGTTCTGTCCCATGAAATCTTGCCGGATGTCTTCTGGCTGGTTCATATCCCTTTCCTTTTTCTGTAATCACATGCACCAGTACCCCTCTTCGTATCTTCTTGGCTTCCCCAAAGATCCTCATCATTTCTTCAATATTATGTCCGTCTACCGGTCCTAAATATGTAAGTCCCATATCTTCAAAAAACATGCCCGGTACTATCAACTGCTTAAAGCTGTTTTTTGCACGCTGGATTCCTTCCACCAAAGGTTTTCCGTATTTGGGCATACCAAGCAGGGAATAATAAATACTTTCTTTAATATCCCAATATTTGGGCGCCATACGAATATTATTTAAATATTTGGATATGCCTCCCACATTTTCAGAAATAGACATATTATTATCATTCAGCACCACAATGAAATTCGTTTCCATTCTGGAAGCGTTGTTCAATGCTTCATATGCCATTCCGCCTGTTAACGCTCCGTCTCCAATTACGGACACAATGGTATTATTTTCACCAAGAATGTCCCTTGCACGAACCAGACCAAGCCCTGCCGAAATAGAAGTAGAACTGTGTCCTGTGTCAAAGCAGTCGCAGGGACTTTCTTTTCGTTTCGGAAATCCGCTCATGCCTCCATATTTGCGCAAAGTTTCAAAACCTTCCCGCCTTCCGGTCAGAAGTTTATGCGTATAAGACTGATGTCCCACATCCCATATAATCTTATCCTGAGGAAGGGTCAGCGACAAATGCAGCGCCATCGTAAGTTCTACCGCACCCAGATTAGAACCCAAATGACCGCCGGTTACACTGATCTTTTCAATTAAAAACTGCCTGATCTCTTCTGCAAGCGCCGTATAATCTGCGGGATTCACATTTTTTATATCATTTTCTTTTGTTATCTGTTCCAGCAACATAGACCTTCCTCTTATTACTTTTCTCTGTTAATCAACTGCTTCACCAGTTCTTCCAAAAACAGATTTCTTCTGCCAAATGAAGATAAAATAGAAATTGCTTCTTCACTGAGACGCTCCACATCTTCTTTTGACTTTTCCAAACCATAGATCGATACATATGTCATTTTATGATTCTTCTCGTCGCTTCCAATCGGCTTGCCCAGTATGTCAAAAGTACTTGTAACATCCAGAATATCATCCTGAATCTGAAAGGCAATTCCGATATTATATGCACATTTTTCAATAAGCAGCGTTTCTTCTTTGGATGCTCCCGCCATAACTGCTCCAATCATCATCGCCGCCTGTATCAATGCTGCCGTTTTATGCTCATGGATAAAAAGTAAGGATTCCCCATCCATGACTTCGGTCTGCTTTTCCGCCTCAATATCCGCTGTCTGTCCGCCTATCATACCATAGATGCCGGCTTTCGCTGCCAGGATGGAAAGTGCATGGAGAATATGGGGATGATCTCCTTTCGCCGCTTTCAGCGCTGTTTCAAATGCAAAATTAAGCAGGGCATCTCCTGCCAGAATTGCCGTACATTCATCAAACTGTGCCCATGTTGTTTTCTTGCCGCGCCGGTATTCATCATTGTCCATTGCAGGCAGATCATCATGTACAAGCGAATAGGTATGTATCATTTCTATCGCCGCCATAAAAGGATATATACTCTCCCCGTCTCCACCAAACATAAAATAGGTTTCCTGCATGAGCATGGGACGCAGTCTTTTTCCTCCTGCCTGAACACTGTAATTCATTGCTTCGATTACAGTCTTCTGCTCTCCTTTTTCTTTGGGAAGATAACTGAAAATGATCTCTTCTATTTGTTTTGTCCGTTCTTTTAACCGTTCTTTATTCAAATTCACAAAGTTCCCCGCTTTCGCTGATTTCCAATACTCTTTTTTCTACCCTGTCAATTGCTTCGTTACATTGTTTCAGCAGCTTCATTCCCTGCTCATATTCTCTGAAAGCCTCTTCCAGAGAAATCTCATTATCCTGTAACCTCTCGATTACGCCTTCTAACTGCTCAAAGGTCTGTTCCAGAGAAAACGGTTCTCCTTCTTTTCTTTCTATTTTCTCTTTATTTTCCATATTTCCTCTTTTCCAGTTCCTCTACTTTTGCCTGAATTTTTCCATCGCTGACGTAGATATGAACCAGATCTCCTTTTTGTACCTGAGCAATCTTCGTCACCGTCCTGCCTTCTTTTGTAGAAGTATGGGAAAATCCCTGATTCAATTTGTCTAAGGGCGATAAGCCTTTTAACTTCTCAATATAGATTTCCAGTTCATGACGCTTTCCGATCAGAAGATTTTTCATGGACTCCTGTATGTTCTCTTCCAATTTAATTGCAAAGGTGCGCTTTTCTCGAATCTGATTTTCAGGACTTAAATAAGCCAACTGCATTTTATAGTTTTTCAGTATCGTTCTTTTTTTCTCTAAATGAAACTCCATGCCTCCATTCAGTCTGGACGCATAATCCAAAAGCTGCCTGTCCAAAAGCGTCGCATCAAACACTGCAAGTTCTGCTGCTGCCGACGGCGTAGGCGCCCTGAGATCCGCCACATAATCACAGATTGTCGTATCCGTCTCATGTCCCACTGCCGAAATAACAGGAATCGCACAGTCAAAAACCGCCTGCGCAACCTCCTCTTCATTGAACGCCCATAAATCCTCAATAGAACCGCCGCCTCTTCCCACAATAATCGTATCGACCTGCAGCATCTCCAATGCCCGTATTCCCTGTACAATACTTTTTGCCGCTGTTTCCCCCTGTACAATCGCCGGGAAAAGAATAATTTGAATATAAGGATTTCTTCTCGTCGCAATGTTGATAATATCCCGCACTGCTGCGCCGGCAGGCGCTGTCACCACACCAAGCGTCCTGATATATTTCGGTATGGGCTGCTTATATTCCAAAGCAAACATTCCCCGCTCAGCCAGTTCTTTTTTGAGCCTTTCAAATCTCTCATTTAAGACCCCTGCTCCATCCAGCACAATCTGCTTCGCATACAACTGATACTTTCCATCCCGCTCATACACATCAATGGTGCCGCCTGCAACAATCTGCTGTCCCTCCTCCATGCGGAAACGAAGTCCATCCCTGTTTCCTGCAAACATCACACAGGCAATCGTACCCTTCTCATCTTTTAACGTAAAATAAATATGTCCAGAGGAATGGTACTTACAGTTACTCACTTCCCCTCTGACAAAAATGGACTGTAACATAAAATCCTGCGTGAACATATTTTTGATATAAGAATTTACCTGTGCTACCGTATAAACATTTCTCATGATACACACTACCCGTCTTAACTTTCTAAGCAAACTGGGAAAGCACACCGTTTACAAAAGAAGAGGAACCATCCTGTCCAAACTTTTTAGAGAGTTCTACAGCTTCGTTAATCGCAACACTTGTCGGAATCGTCTCATCAAATGTGATTTCATAGACGGCAAGTCTTAAAACAGTCAATTCTACTTTTCCCATTCTTGCCGTCGTCCAGCATTCCGCCTTTTCATTAATCATGCGGTCAATTTCTGACAGCTTTTCCATGATGCTGTCATACTTTTTACTGATATAATCTGCATCTTCTCCTTTAGCGGTGTTTTCTTCATCTAAAAAAAACAACTCCTTTTGTTCTTCCATTTCTTCCGGTGAATTAAATTCAATACGGAATAACAGTTTAAAAATCTGCTCTCTTATTTCTCTTCTGCTCATTAATAAACTTGATTCCCTTTCTGCATATTCACCCCGGCAATTCGGATATTCACATCTGTAACATTAAGTCCGGTCATGTTTTCAATCGCAGCCTTCACCTTTGCCTGTACTTTCTGGCAGGTAACCGGAATATTGTATCCATATTCCATAAGAATTGCCAGATCTACCGTCACATGCTTTTCAATGACATCTACTTTTACGCCTTTCGTCAGTTTTTTCATTCCTGCTTTACTCATCAGTTCATTCGTAATATTTCCCGCCATTGCAGACACGCCTTCCACTTCCGTAGCTGCAAGCCCGGCGATCATTGCTACCACATCATCTGCGATCTTTACTGTTCCAATGCTCTCTTCCTCCTGAAGTACATAAGAATTTCTCTCCATTTCTTTATCCATAAGATTACCTCCAAACCTGTCCGTATTAACTCTTTCTAATCATTATACCGCTTATTATACCAAATATTAAATATAATGACAAATATTTATTCCGAAAGCCAAAAACTTAAACTGAGCTGCTCTTCATTTTTGGCATATGCAACTGCACTGTCCTGTGTGTTCATATACCGGAAAACTTTCTGTTCAGTAATCAATGCATCCAGCATGGACTGATAACACTCAAGATCTGCGCACTGCAATGTAATATAGTCTTTTTCATCCGCATAACTTTTTTGAAAAACCGCCTCAAGCTGCTTTTCATCCACATCGACAAAATAGGCGCCCTCTCTTACATAATAATTGTCCTTTACCGCACTGCACTCCGGGAGCGGCACAACATTTTGAATACTGTGCGTCTTACATAATTGTTCCGTTGTCACACATAAGTAATCATAATTGATAACCGGAAGATGATTCACTTCAAAAGTTTCTTCTGTCGTCATCCGATAGGAGGCATCTCCCCATGTTGTGTCAATATAATAATAATCCCCGTCTGCAAATACAAGATTCCATGCATGTCCTTCTCCGCCTTCTACAAAACCAACTACCAATGTTGCCTTAATCCCGGACCGTAAAAGCAGATACTGGGCTGCCTTGGCATATCCCTGGCATACCGATTGATTATTTAAAAATACAGAGCAGATATTCTGGTTATTTTCAGCCGCTACATTGTATTCCGTATTTTCAATGATAAATTCATAAATATACTTGATTTTCTCATAGTCGTCCGTTCCCGCCGGCACGTCTTTCAAAATTTCCAGCACACGGCTTTCAATCTGTTCCGTTGTTTCTTCTATTCCGGCCTTGTCCATTGTATAGGCAGCCTCAAACATGATTTTAGTCACACTGCCTCCCCTTGTATATTTCGTAAAGCTGTACCCGTCCACATAAAAGATCTCAGGGTGGTCGTTTAAAACACATTGAAATACCTTTTCCATCTGATCCGCATCTGTTGTCGACAGCTCTACTTCCTGCATATAAAGTATGGATGCATAAATCTCACAATAAACCGTTCTTTCTTTGTCGTCTAAACAGTCAAAAGTATAAAATCCTTCCTGCTCCTTTTGCAGCTGAAGCATTTCTTCACTGGAAAAAGTGAACTCTGTAACTGTATTTTCGTCAGTAAAAACACTTTCTTCCTCTGTTAGATTTTCCGGCTCATTCGACGATTCTTCAATGGTATCTTCCCCGGATACGTCAGATGAGTTATCTGATGAGTTATCATCTGTGACCTGTGCTTTTGTATTGATCGTATCCCTGTCAAGATTCCCTGTCTGCTTCATTTCCAGACACAAACCGATTAAAAGAACGACCGTACTTATACAAAAAAGCGTTGTAATATGTTTCTTCATCTAATCACGTCCAAATTCTGAAAGAATCAATCCTTCGTTTCTATCAAGTGTCATTCCAATACTCCACTGGTTAATAAAAAGAAGAAGGGGATTTCCTTTTAAATCTTTGATCTTCTTCATATCGGAAGTTCCAACCAGCTTATTTAAATCAATTTCTTTATTTTCTATCCAGCGGATATGTTCGTATGGCAGATTCTCCAGACGAATCTCCACATTGTATTCATTTTCCAGGCGGTATTTTAATACATCAAACTGCAATACGCCTACAACTCCTACTATGATCTCTTCCATTCCGGTATTAAATTCCTGAAAGATCTGGATAGCGCCTTCCTGGGCAATCTGCATAATCCCTTTCACAAACTGCTTTCGTTTCATCGTATCCATCTGACGCACCCTTGCAAAATGTTCCGGTGCAAAAGTCGGAATTCCTTCATACTGAAACTGTTCTTTCGGCATACAAAGTGTGTCTCCGATTGAAAAAATCCCCGGATCAAAAACTCCGATAATGTCTCCCGCATATGCCTCTTCCAGTATTTTTCTTTCACTCGCCATAATCTGCTGAGGCTGTGACAGTCTCATAATTTTGCCCCCCTGCACATGCTTTACATCCATCTGGGCGTCGTATTTTCCTGAACAAATTCTCATAAAGGCAATTCTGTCTCTGTGCGCTTTGTTCATATTTGCCTGAATTTTAAATACAAATGCAGAAAAATCATGTTCTGCCGGTTCTATGAATCCAGTATCTGCTTTTCTTGGAAGCGGAGTCGTGGTCATCTGAAGGAAATGTTTTAAAAAGAACTCTACGCCGAAGTTTGTAAGAGCGGAACCGAAAAATACCGGTGTCAGTTCTCCCTTTCTTACCTGTTCTAAATCAAATTCCGCACTTGCGCCATCCAAAAGCTCAATTTCTTCCTCCAGAAGATCTTTATATTCCTGTCCTATATGGGAAAGCAGTTCACTCTCATTTTCTAATGGAATGACTGTGCTTTCTCCTTCTTTTGTTCCCTTTTCCGTATCAGAATAAGTGATCACACAGTTTTCGTTTCTATCATATACTCCCTTAAAATTTTTTCCTGAACCGATCGGCCAGTTTACCGGGCAGGTTGCAATTCCAAGTTCTTTTTCAATTTCATCCAGAAGTTCAAATGTATCGTTGGCATCCCTGTCCATTTTGTTGATAAAAGTAAAAATCGGTATCTTTCTCATAACACAGACCTTAAATAATTTTCTCGTCTGTGCTTCCACCCCCTTAGACGCATCAATAACCATAACAGCTGAATCCGCTGCCATTAACGTACGATAAGTATCTTCTGAGAAATCCTGATGTCCGGGCGTGTCCAAAATATTGATACAATAACCGTCATATTCAAACTGCAGTACAGAAGAGGTAACGGAAATTCCCCTCTCCTTTTCAATTTCCATCCAATCGGATACTGCATGTCTTGCCGTTGCTTTCCCTTTTACACTTCCTGCAAGATTGATCGCACCTCCATAAAGCAGAAATTTTTCTGTCAGTGTTGTTTTTCCTGCATCAGGATGTGAAATAATTGCAAATGTTCTTCTTCTGTTGATCTCTTCTGCATAGTTTCCCACGCTTTTTTCCTCCAGCTTCTTATTTTACATTTATAACATGGATTTTCCCTGAAATTGAGGGGTAATCCCAAAATAATCAAGCACTGTTGCACCGATATCTGCAAAAGTATCCCTTGTTCCAAGATTTGCAGGAACGATCTTTTTACCATACATGATAAATGGGGTATATTCTCTTGAATGATCGGTTGATACTGTATAGCCGGGATCACATCCATGATCTGCCGTAATCATCAGCACATCGTCCTCTCTCATTTTTGCCATAAGTAACGGCAGTTTTGCATCAAAATAAGTAAGTGCCTTTGCATAGCCGTCTATATCATTGCGATGCCCATAAAGCATATCATAATCCACCAGATTAATAAAGCATAGTCCTTCAAATGCTTTGTCAAAATAATCCAGCGTCTTTTCAATCCCTTCCTGATTATTTTTTGTATACGTATGTTCCGTAATGCCTTTCCCTGCAAATATATCATTGATCTTCCCTACTGCCACCACATCATAGCCATTTTCCTTTAACTGGTCCAACATGGTAACAGAAGGCGGCATCAATGAAAAATCATGTCTGCGTTCCGTCCTTTTATAGGCTCCGCTTTCTCCTGTAAACGGACGTGCAATCACTCTTCCTACTCCGTTTTCCCCCTGTAAAATCTCCCTTGCAATACGACAGTATTCATACAGAGTTTCTACCGGCACTACAGATTCATGCGCTGCAATCTGAAACACGCTGTCCGCAGATGTATAAACGATCAGATCACCGCTCTTTCTGTGCGCATCTCCAAAGTCCTTAATGACCTCTGTCCCTGAATAGGGTTTGTTGCATAAGACTCCTCTGCCGGTTTTTTTCTTAAACTCCGCCAATATTTTCTCAGGAAATCCATTCGGATAGGTGGGAAGCGGATTCTGTGAACATATACCGGCAATTTCCCAATGACCTGTCGTAGTATCCTTTCCTTTAGATGCTTCCTTCATACGGGCGATCACCGCCGTATGCGGGATCTTTTCCCTCATTTTTTCCACTTTTACGCCTTCAATATCAAATAGGCCAAGTTTCTCCATATTAGGCATGTGAAAACAGGGGCTGCCGGACACGGATGCAAGGGTATTGGTTCCTTTATCCCCATAGTATCCCGCATCCGGCATTTCTCCTATTCCAAAACTGTCCAATACAATCAAAAATACTCTTTTCACTTTCGTACCGCCTTTCGTATGTTTCGTATCAATGCGTATAGTATAACATAATTTTTTTATTTTACATACTGATTTGTTTTATTCGGCGGCTACAGGACTGATTACAATATTGGCGCCGTCCACCCCTGTCTTTCTTTTTACAATATCTTCAATCTGCGCACGCATAGCATCTGTCAGTTCTATCGCATTAACGACCACATCTACTCCATTTTCACTGATGCTTACCACCACATCAGAAAATCCTTTTGCTTCAAGCAAAATTTCAGCTGCCGTCTCTTTTTCTGCAATATCCGTCATGGATATCATGCTGTTAACCGCATCCTGTTTCTGCTCATCGCTCAGACTTGCGTTATTAATGATCTCCATTAGCATTTCTTTATTTCTTGCTCTCGTCTGTTCCTTTAAAAGTTTGGCATCGGAAAGAGATGTGATCCCCGGCGCTGCGGTAAATACTGCTTCTCCCGGCGCTTCCGTTCCGGTTGCTTCATCATTGATTACTGCTTCCATAGCATCGTCAAGATAATCTTCTTCAATAATTTCCACTTCGGAATCCATGCTGTCTATGTCCGTAAGATTCGCCTGTTCCAAGTCTTCTTCTGAAATGTCCATAAATCCTGCTGCAAAATCTGCATCTTCCAAAACGCCGTCTAACGCTTCGTTCACAATATAAAGTTCATCCATTCCTGTCGTATTCAAATCGGAAGTAATAGAGTCACTTCCCACCGCAAGTTCTTCTTCATCCAGTTTGGTTTCCGCAAATTGTAAGTACCCTGCTACGGCAATCATGATTGCAAGTGCCGTAATCATAATTTGATTTTTCTTCCCTATTCCTTTCAAAAGCTTACCTCTTTTCTATTCTGTTTTCATTTTAACTACTTTAATTTTATGTGCCTCTACTCCAAATAATGCCTGAATTGCTTCGGTTATATCAGAATTTACATTTTCTCTTCCCGCTCCCTGCGCTACCACCATTACACCTTCTATTTCCGGCTCAAAAACCTGTATTACATAAGGAATCTGATTTCCGTTCTCATCTACTGTAAATAATGTCACTTCGCTGCTTTCTATATTATTTATATTTCTGATGCCGCCCTCCGAATCGGTCTCCGCCGTATTCGATCGCAGTGTGCTTCGATCTTTCTCCACCACGTCTCTTTTGGATGCATTTACAGTCACCATCACCTTTACCCTGCCTACCTTTTCCATCATGGACAGTGTTTCCTCCAATCGTTGCTCCAAATAATCCGAATATCGGATCAGCTGTTCCTGAGTCTGCTGTATCTCTGATTGTGACGGATCTTTCGTTTCCCCTATTATTTCACTTTTATTGTCCGTTAAAACGGACTCTTTCGTTTTATTTTCTTTTACAGGCATGGCGATAATAAACAATAAGATTCCTGTCAGAACGATCACAATCATATTTTCTTTTTTCAGACCGCTCTTTGCATATTTTTTTATTAAGTCTTTCCATTTATTCATGGGCTGTCACCTCAACTTTAACTGCCTCGACTTCTATCTTCTTTTTCACTGCCGCATCCGCCTGTTTGGTTTCTTCCTCCAGTTCTCTTTGCTCAGAAAGAGCAGTCTGTGCGTTTTCAAGTTCTTTTTCAATCTGCTCTTCTATCTGTTCGTTGTATAAAAACCATTTTTCGTCTACTGTCTGCAGCGCCTCCTCCATTTTCTTCGTAAACGTTTCCTTATTATTTTCATATTCTTCCATTCTCTCTTTATTCCCAAATGATAAAAGCGGCGCTGCAAACTGTGCCACTACCATAAATCCAAGCAGCATTTTTATGTATTTCTCATACTTTTCACCGGGTGCAAAATGTTGGATCGTCTGCCCCAGAAGAAGAAAGATACTTATTTGTTTGAAAAAATCCATATTATTTCTCCTCTCATCCATTCCATCATTTCACTGTGTAAGCTGCAATGGCGACTACAATCATAAATAATGCAAGAACGGTAAGTGTTGTTTTTAGAAGCATGAGTCCGCCCTCTCCTATATGATCCGTACATTCACAAACCCTTTTATCGCCCACCATCCCCATAAGAGCAGCACAGCCTTTAAAAGTCCAGGCAAGCATCATAATTTTTAATATAGGCACCGCACACAAAAAGAGCAGTAAAATAAGGATAATGACACCGATGCTGTTCTTAATCAGTACCGCCGATCCCATTATGATCTGTGTAATCCCGTCTGCCGCATCTCCTATTCCCGGAATAGCGCCTATTGCTTTCTGTAAGGTTGTATTTTTTAAAGAATCCACTGCCGGCAGAATGATGGACTGAAATAAACTGATTCCCGTTATGGCGCCGATTGCAATCTTTACACCGTAGGAGACTGCCTTTTTTACACACTCCATCAGCAGAACCAGCCTGTCCTCTCCCCACATGCCATTCATAAATACTAAAAAGATATACGTGTTAATAAGCGGAAGTATGAAAAGTTTCAATACGTTTTCCATTCCATACAATAAAAGCATTACAATCTGATAGTAGCCATATGCAGTAGCGCTCCCGCTTGCAGCTCCAACCGTGATCAGATAGGTGGGAATAAAAATTTTCATAAATGTTACTATACTCTCTACAGTTGTCTGTGCGATCTGTGCCATTTCCATATATCCACGCACCAATACGGAAATCAGCAATATATATAAGAAATAAAAACTCAAATCGGAAATCTGGTGATTTTCAAAAATATCCCCGAAATGGACAAACAATGCAGACAGTATACCCAAAATCAACAACCATACAATCATGCTTTTAAACCCCTGTATCTGTCCTCCTGCCGCTTCCAAAACCTGTTTTGCAAAATGCGTAAGGGCTCCCCAAATATCTCCTGAAAGGATCTGGGAAAAAAGTTCTTTCAGATTCCAGTTTATATCGGGGAAAAAACCGGATAAACTTTTGTTTATTTCTTCCATTCCATATTCATTCCATAAGGAAGTGATATCCATACATGATCCCGCCCTTCTTTTTTCCCTTACCTGATCAGTCCCTGCATTGTTTCAATAAGCGCAAACACAATAGGCATTCCGGCTAACAGTACAGACAGTTTTCCGGCAATTTCAATTTGACCTGCAATTGCTGAAAATCCTGCATCTTTACAGATGCTGGCACAAAATTCACATATATAAGTAATTCCGGTCACTTTAATAAGCACTCCTATGTAGGATGCGCTGCTTCCCAGAAGCTGCTTTAACTCAAATATTGTGTTCAGAACGCCTTCCATACATTGTATTCCATAAGAAAAAATCACAATGCAGACTGCAAAACCAATGTACAGGCTGTATTCCTGTTTAAAATTTTTAAACTGAATCCCTGCCAAAACACCTACAATTCCCAATATTCCAATTTTTATCATGCTCATAATATCACGCGTCCTTTCCATCCATACAATTTCCACGAAGCCTCTATAGATCAAATAACCTCTGCATTGACATGAAAAGTTCGTATATGTATGGAATAACCCACGTCAGTACAAGAATAAGCGCCGCAAGACTCAAAAGAAAGGCATGTTCCTCCCTGCCGCTGTGTTTTAATATCTGACTTAAAATGGTTACCAGTATTCCTACTGCCGCTATTTTAAAAATGAGACTAATTCCCATGCCTTGCTCCTTTTCCTCTAAATCAAAATAACCACCAGCATAAGCCCGCCTAAAATTCCTACGCTTGTAATTACTTTTTCTTTATTTTCTATTACACTTTTTAGCTGTATGTGCAGTTCCTCCAGCTGTACCCTGCTTTTCTCAAGCATTCCCGCCTGTGTCTCCCAGTCTATAAACCCAATCCTGTTTCCAAATTCCAGAAAAATATTCCGTTCTGCTTCTTTGACCGGCATATCTCTTAAGCATTCTTCCATCTTTTCTTTCCATATTTCAGGAAACTGAGCGCCGCTTTTTGCTGCAACCTGTTCATATATTTCTTTCATAACTGTTTTATAAGGCTCCATTACCCTGCCCGAAACAGCCAGGCACACTTCTGGAAAAGCTGCCTTACTATAAGAAACTTCTGATTGAAATAAACGAAAAATTTCCTGCATCTGCTCAATATGTTGTAAACGTTTATGCATCTCCTGACACAGCTGAAAGGAAAATCCAATACTTCCAAACAGAATAAATATCCCTGCTAACAAACGAAGCATTTTACAAACTCCTTATTATAAATTGTTTTTTTCACCTTTTCCGGTTCTGTTCTTTCCAAAACAATATATCTTTCAAATATTTTTTCTCCAAGCAGATTTTTTCCCATGCAGCTGCTTTTTAAATCATCCATACCACTTCCATGTATTGTTGCAATTACGCCTACGCCGCACCGGGTCACCTGTCTTATCATTTTTTCATCATCTCCGCCCCCGATTTCATCCACTGCAATTACTTTTGGAGCCATCGAACGAAGCAGCATCATCATTCCAAGCGCCTTTGGACACGCATCCAATACATCTGTACGGATTCCAAGATCATTTTGCGCTGCACCTTTATAGCATCCGGCAATTTCCGAACGTTCATCTACTACGCCTACAGTCATTCCCTTTGCAAATCTGTTTCCATTTGATACTTGTCTGACTATATCCCTTAATAGCGTTGTCTTCCCAACTCCCGGCATGGAAATAAGCAGTGTATTGCATAACTTTTTATTTTCATATAAAAACGGAAGGACACTGTCTGCCGCACCTAAAATCTGGTGCGATATTCTGATATTTAAGAAGCTGATATATTTCATATTTTTAATTTCACCTTCTGTACGCATAATGGCCTGTCCTGCTACGCCAATACGGTGTCCTCCCTGTACCGTCAAAAATCCCTGACGTATCTCGTCCTCATAAGCATATATGGAATAATTGCATATGTGATTTAAAATAGTTTCCAAATCACTTTGTCCAATTTTTTCCGCCATTTCTTCTGATTTTGTCAGTGCGCCGCTTCCTGTCAGGAAATATTCACCGCCCTTTAATATAATAATGACAGGCTGTCCTGCTCTCAGCCGGATTTCATTTAATTTTTCTGCCTGTGCAATCACTTCTTTAAATAAACCCCTGTATGTATCCGGAAACAATTGTAATATACTTTTTCCTCTATTCATCCCTGTCCACATCCTTATGTCCTTAACCTAATATATGAGGCTTTGTCCAATTTATGCTTAGAATTTAAAGATCTTATTTTCTTATTTTTGTATGAAAATAAATACAAAAACTTTTATAAAATAAGTAGACAGACGATAGTAAAAATGATATTATAATTTTACAAACAGTAATCATTACTATTATTGAATATAGGAGGTATTTATTATGGTACAGAACACACAACAGGTTGATAATTTAGTATCTTTATTAGACGGATATGCTGAAAAAGGAGGACATCATATCAATGTAAACGTATTAAACCGTGATACACTACTCGACGCACAGAAAAATCCTGAAAAATATCCTCAGCTTACAATCCGTGTTTCCGGTTATGCCGTAAACTTTATCAAATTAACACCGGAGCAGCAGAATGATGTTATTTCCCGTACCTTCCATGAAGCTATGTAAAATTTTTACGATATAAAAAGGACTGCCGTACATACGACAGTCCTTTTTATATATCCTATATCAATTATTTTACTGCTGTGCCACATCTTTCATGGAAAAGCTGATCCGTCCCATTTTGTCTTTTCCCAGACATACGACGGTAACTTTATCGCCTAAGGTAAGCACGTCTTCCACACGGTTAATTCTTTCTCTTGAAATCTTGGAAATATGAACCATTCCCTCTTTTCCCGGGGCAAACTCTATAAATGCACCAAACTCTTTGATGCTGACAACTTTACCCGTAAAGACTTGTCCCTCTTCAAAATCTGTAGTAATGATCTTGATCATATTTACTGCTTCATCCATCATTACCTTGTCCGTACCACATACAGATACAGCGCCTTCGTCAGAAATATCAATTTTGACCCCGGTTCTTTCAATGATTGTATTGATCGTCTTTCCTCTCTGACCAACAACATCACCAATTTTCTCCGGATTAATCTGAATCTGAATAATTTTGGGCGCATATTCTCCAACAGACGCTCTCGGCGCAGAAATTGCCGGTTTCATACAATTGTCCATAATAAACAGTCTTGCTTCCCTGCATCTTGCAATAGCGCCTTCTACAATTGGTCTGGTCAGACCGTGGATCTTAATATCCATCTGGATCGCTGTTATTCCTTCCGTTGTGCCCGTCACTTTAAAGTCCATATCGCCAAAGAAATCTTCCAGTCCCTGTATGTCTGTCAAAAGTACATAATCCTCATCCGTATCTCCTGTTACAAGTCCACAGGAAATACCTGCTACCATCTTTTTAATCGGTACGCCTGCCGCCATTAGGGACATACAGGAAGCACAGGTAGACGCCATTGAAGTGGAACCATTGGATTCAAAAGTTTCCGATACGGTACGAATCGCATAAGGGAACTCTTCTTCTGACGGAAGTACTGGTATCAACGCCCTTTCTGCCAGCGCACCATGTCCGATCTCACGACGCCCCGGTCCTCTGGACGGCTTTGTTTCGCCAACTGAATAGGACGGGAAATTATAGTGATGCATATATCTTTTGTTTACTTCATTTTCATCAAGACCGTCAATTCTTTGCACCTCAGATAATGGCGCCAGCGTACAGACATTACAGATCTGAGTCTGTCCCCTTGTAAACATGGCAGAACCGTGTACTCTGGGAATCAGGTCCACTTCTGCTGCAAGCGGACGGATTTGTGTGATCTCACGGCCGTCGGGACGTTTATGGTCTTTTAAGATCATCTTACGAACCGTTTTCTTTTGATATTGGTAAACTGCTTCCCCAAGAAGAGCAAGCCATTCTTCATTTTCTGCAAATGCTTCTTCAAATTTTTCTGTAATTTTTCTGATATTTTCTTCTCTTACCTGTTTTTCATCCGTAAATACTGCTGTTTCCATCTCTTCAGGAGTAACTATTTTTTTCATTTCCTCAAACAGTTCTGCCGGAATTGCACAGCTTGTATACTCATGCTTCGGCTTTCCTGCTTTTGCAACAATATCATTGATAAACGCAATAATTGTCTGGTTGACTTCGTGCGCCATATAAATAGCTTCAATCATCTTCTCTTCCGGTACTTCGTTTGCACCGGCTTCAATCATGATTACTTTTTCACTTGTGGAAGCAACTGTCAGATTCAGATCCCCGTTCTTCCACTGTTCCTGAGAAGGGTTTACCACAAATTCTCCATCTATCAGTCCTACCTGCGTCATTGCACAAGGTCCGTCAAACGGAATATCAGAAATACTTGTTGCAATTGCAGCGCCGATCATGGCAACAAGTTCAGGACGGCACGCAGGATCTACGGACATAACCATATTATTCAAAGTCACATCATTTCTGTAGTCCTTGGGAAATAACGGACGCATCGGTCTGTCAATTACGCGGCTTGTTAAAATGGCATTTTCAGATGCCTTTCCTTCTCTTTTATTAAATCCTCCCGGAATTTTTCCTACCGCATACAATTTTTCTTCATATTCTACGCTGAGCGGGAAAAAGTCAATCCCTTCTCTCGGTTTTTCGGATGCGGTTGCAGTACATAAAACAGTAGTCTCTCCATACTGCATAAATGCACATCCGTTAGCCTGCTTGCCGACTCTGTTAATATCTACTTTTAAAGTACGGCCAGCCAGATCCATTGTAAATGTCTGATACATATATTTTTCTTCTCCTTTACTAAATATGCCTCAGGCAGAAGATACCGAAACTACTGATAAAAATATTTTATCTTTCCTGTTTTCCATATTCTTATCAGTGGTCTCGGATGCCTTCCTCTGCCCTGGTTATGGTTTTTATAGAAAAAAGGCGGTGAGTTCAACTCTTAAGCCGCCTTTTTTATCAAAATAATTACTTTCTGATTCCAAGCTTTCCGATCAAAGTACGGTATCTTTCAATATCGGTTTTCTTTAAATAGTCAAGTAAACCTCTTCTCTGACCAACCATTTTAAGCAAACCTCTTCTTGAGTGATGATCCTTCGGATTATCCTTTAAATGCTCGGTAAGCTCCTGAATTCTTGCTGTAAGTACTGCAACCTGCACTTCCGGTGAACCTGTATCGCCCTCTGTCCTTGCATACTCTTTGATAATTGCTGTTTTCTTTTCCTTTGAAATCATGATTCATTTCCTCCTTCTTTTCAAACCGCCAGATACTAAGATAAGGTCGGAGTTGTCCTTCTTCTGAGTATTGGCTGAATTTCATACTGGTATAGTATAGCACACCTGCTATAGGCTTGTAAATGATAATTTTCTGTTACTCTCTCTATTATATTGCATCCTAATTTTAAAAGTATTATACTAAAAAACGGCAGATTACGAAAGGAGTAGATTTTTAATATGAAAAGACTGCTGCGCTATTTAAGAAACTATAAAAAAGAAAGTATTATTGCCCCTCTCTTTAAAATGCTGGAAGCCAGTTTTGAGCTTTTTGTCCCTTTGGTCATTGCCAATATCATTGATATCGGCATCTTAAATAAAGACATGGGATATATCGCGAAAATGGGCGGCATCCTGATTCTTCTCGGAATCATTGGACTTGCCTGTTCGTTGACGGCACAATATTTTGCCGCTAAAGCCGCTGTCGGCTTTGGTACAGCGCTCAGACAGGATCTTTTTGCACATATCAACTCTCTTTCTTATGAAGAGATCGATAAAACAGGAACTTCCACTCTTGTTACAAGAATGACCAGCGATATTAATCAGATTCAGTCAGGTGTTAATCTTGTCCTCCGGCTGTTTCTTCGTTCCCCTTTTATTGTAGCCGGTGCAATGATAATGGCATTTACTATCGATATTAAGGCCGCCCTTGTTTTTGTAATTGCCATACCGCTGCTTGCACTCGTAGTTTTCGGAATTATGGCTGTGAGCATCCCCCTGTATAAAAAAGTGCAAAAGCAGCTGGATAAAGTTCTTCTTATAACGAGGGAAAACCTGACCGGCGTGAGGGTAATCCGCTCTGTCTGCAGACAAGACCACGAAATTGAGACTTTTAAGGATACCAATGCATCCCTTATGAACCTCCAGGTCTTTGTAGGTAGAATTTCCGCCTTTTTAAATCCGGTCACTTATATTATTGTAAATGCTGCATTAATTGCTATTATATGGATCGGCGGATTACAGGTGGATCAAGGGATTATCACACAGGGCGAAGTCATTGCACTGGTAAATTATATGTCGCAGATTCTGGTAGAACTGATTAAACTGGCAAACCTGATTATTAATATAACCAAATCCCTTGCCTGTGCCAATCGCTTAAATGAAGTGTTTGATCTAAACCCCAGTATCAAATCCCTGACAGAAGAATATCCAAAAGGAAATGCCTGCGAAGATGCTTTGTCGTTTAAGCATGTTTCCTTTGCATACGGCGGTTCAAAGGAATATTCCCTGGAAGATATCGATTTTTCAATAAAAAAAGGCGATACGCTTGGCATCATCGGCGGTACCGGTTCAGGAAAATCTACATTAGTCAATCTCCTTCCTCGCTTCTATGATGTGCAAAAAGGTGAAGTCATGATAGACGGTAAAAACGTAAAAGACTTTCCTCTTTCAGCGCTTCGATCTAAATTTGGCATGGTTCCGCAAAGAGCCGTACTCTTTAAAGGAACCATACGGGAAAATATTTGTTTTGGGAAGGAAGACGCCACAGAAGAAGAGATCATACGAGCGCTGGAAACTGCCCAGGCTTTAGACTTTGTAAAAAGCAGGAAAGACGGTCTTGACGCTTTTGTTGAACAGGGAGGCGCCAATCTCTCCGGCGGTCAAAAACAGAGGCTTACCATTGCACGGGCATTAGTGGGGAATCCTGAATTTCTAATCTTAGACGACAGTGCTTCTGCACTGGACTTTGCTACAGATGCCGCACTCAGGAAAGCCCTGCGTAAAAATACAAAGGACTGCACTGTCCTGATCGTCTCCCAGCGTGCTGCAACGATCAAAGATGCAGATAGAATTCTTGTTTTAGATGACGGAAAAGCTGCCGGATTCGGCACACACAAAGACTTGATTCAAAACTGTGAAGTATATCGTGAGATCTGTCTGTCACAGCTGTCAAAAGAGGAGGTAATGGGCGCATGAAAACGAAGCAGAACACGATGAAAAAAGCGACGATAAAGCAAGTATTCCTTTTGATCAAGCCACATATGTTTTTTGTCGTACTTTCTTTTTTACTTGCCATATTGACAGTCGTACTCACGCTTTATGTTCCGGTGTTAACCGGAAAAGCCATCGACTATATTATGGCAGCGGGAAACGTTGATTTTGAGAATCTTCTTGCCATATTAAAGCAACTAGGAATTATGATTCTGATTACCGCAGCCGCTCAATGGTTTATGAATTTATGTAATAACCACATTACCTACCAGGTTGTTAAAGAAATCCGCATCCGTGCCTTCAGTCATTTAGAAGAACTTCCGTTAAAATACATCGACTCCAAACAGCATGGCGATATATTAAGCCGGATTGTTTCCGATGTGGATCAGTTTTCGGATGGTCTCTTAATGGGTTTTACACAACTTTTTTCCGGTGTTATCACCATTATCGGCACATTATTTTTTATGTTGTCCGTAAATGTAAGCATTACTCTTGTCGTTGTACTTTTAACGCCGGTTTCTCTTTTTGTGGCAAGCTTTATTGCCAAACGAACCTTTTCCATGTTTCATAAACAATCCGAAACAAGAGGAAAGCTTACTTCCCTGACTGACGAAATGGTCGGAAATGAAAAAATTATTCAGGCATTTGGTTATGAGAAACGGGCGCAGGAACGTTTTGACGTAATTAATAAGCAGCTGCAGGAATGCAGTGTAAAAGCAATTTTCTTTTCTTCTATTACGAATCCTGCCACCCGCTTTGTAAATGGGCTGGTTTACGCCGGCGTCGCTATTACAGGAGCATTACTGGCAATAAACCGCAGACTGAGTGTTGGACAGATTTCCTGCTTTTTAAGCTACGCAAACCAATATACCAAGCCTTTTAATGAAATTTCGGGTGTGGTCACAGAACTGCAAAATGCTTTTGCCTGTGCCGAACGTGTCTTTGAGTTGATGGCAGAACCTGCACAGACTCCGGATGCACCAAATGCGCATGTCCTTTCCCACGCACAGGGAAATGTGGATTTAGACCACGTGGCATTTTCCTATACGCCTGAGCAGAAACTGATTACCGACTTGAATCTTCATGTAAAACCCGGTCAGCGTATTGCTATTGTCGGACCGACAGGTTGTGGAAAGAGTACTCTCATCAATCTTCTTATGCGGTTTTATGATGTAAAAAACGGTGTAATCCGTGTAGACAACACCCCTGTTATGGAAATGACCAGAAACAGCCTGCGGGAAAATTTTGGAATGGTTTTACAGGAAACATGGTTAAAATCCGGCACCATCCGGGAAAATATTTGTTACGGCAAACCGGACGCCACAGAAGAAGAAGTGATTGCCGCTGCAAAAGCAGCTCATGCACATAGCTTTATAAAACGTATGCCAGACGGATATGACACCATTATTTCCGAAGACGGCGGTAACCTTTCCCAAGGTCAGAAACAGCTTCTGTGTATTTCCCGCGTTATGCTGACTCTGCCCCCCATGCTGATATTGGATGAAGCCACTTCTTCCATAGATACCAGAACGGAAATCAGAATCCAGAAAGCTTTTGAAGAAATGATGAAAGGACGTACCAGTTTTATTGTCGCACACAGGCTTTCTACCATTAAAGAGGCGGATATGATCCTTGTCATGAAAGATGGTGATATCATAGAACAAGGCAGTCATGAAGAACTGCTTTTGAAAAATGGTTTCTATGCCGCTTTGTATAACAGTCAGTTTGCCTCAACTTGAATAAATTGAAAATGAACGCAAAAAAGACATGTCCCCTGATTCGGTACATGTCTTTTTTATTTATCGTTATCCCCTTTTTCTTATGGAAGTATTCTTACTACTTTAAGCGGTGTACGATACTGGCAATTGGAAATACGGATTCCCGTTGTCGGACTGCTTGCATGGATTACCTGACCATTTCCAATGTAGATTGCAACATGATTAATCGTTCCATTCTTTCCATAGAAGAATAAATCTCCCGGTTGCGCCTCCGAAGCTGAAATTTTCGTTCCCATATTTGCCTGTGAACCGGAATAATGCGGCAATGTATAACCAAAATTCTTAAATACACTTAATACAAAGCCGGAGCAATCCGCACCATTTGTCAGGCTTGTCCCACCCCATACATAGGGATTTCCCAAGAACTGCTTTGCATACTGGCAAAGGTCTACACGAAGATCAGATACACCTTGTCCATACAAAAGTTCTGTCATTGTAATCGCCGTCTCCAGTTTCTCTCCTACCTCGACATAGTCTGCACTGACATAATAATCTTCGTCATCCAGATTAATCTTTATCCATCCGTCCAAAACTTCTACAACTTCCAGTTCCTCACCCTCAGGAACAAGTGTAAGTACTCCGCAGTCTGTATTCGGCTCTTCACGGATCTTAAGCGCATCCGTAGTAACGGTTGCTATGTTTTTAACAAGCTCTCTTGCTTTCAGCTTCGCGTCTATTCCTGTAAGAAGATAATCCAGACTGACATAACCGTCCACCTTACCGGAATGAATATATGCCCAGTTTCCTTCTATACTTAAGATCTCACAGGCTGCATCCTTAGGAAGTTTTCCCACAAGCTTTCCTGACTCATCCGGCGTTTCACGAATATTCAGGTTATTATCCACCTGCGCGATTCCCAGATTCGTATATCCCCAAAAACTTTCCTGTGCTTCATTGGCAGTCTGTATATACTCGTCCTCTGTCAGATCTGCCTGCATAATAGACGCTGCACCGACCGGCTCAGACAGTGTATTTTTCACTAAAGAGTCTGCCTCTGCTGCCTGAACACGCAGCGGATTTGCAAAAAACATAACTCCTAAAACAAGTGTAGCGGTTCCGATCAATTCTCTCTTCATAGCCTTTCCTTCCCTGACTGAAATCATTCAAATTCCATACAATTCACACAACATTTATTTCGTTTCTATTTCATTAATTTCTTCATTTGTTACAAACTTATTACATATGTTACGTTGTTATTATATCAAGCAACTATATTTATGTCAACACTTACATCATCTGATTTCAATTTTTTCTCGCTTTCTGTACAGTCTTTAGAAGATTACTGATACAAAATCCGATAAAATAAATCTGTAAACATTAAAATATGCCAATCTTGTATTTATTTCATACAAAATTGACATACCTGTGTATTTTAACTATTTATTAAAATAATAATCCCGTCCTGCTTTTTTATCTTCCATAAGCTGTGCTCTTAATTGTTCTATCCCTGCAAATTTTTTCTCCGGTCTTCTGTAATGATCCAAATAGACCGTTATCTTTTTATCATATATTTCTTCCTCAAAACCAAAAATGTACGTTTCAACCCCGGGACGATTTTCGTTACTTACAGTAGGCTTAGAGCCAATATTAGTGACGCCGCAGTAGAATTTCCCGTCCATATTTATTCTGGAAAAATAGACCCCGTAAGGAGGAAGAAGCTTTCGTTCATCCGGTAAGAGATTTACTGTCGGCATGGATAACGTTCTTCCCAGCTGATTGCCATGTTCTACAATTCCTGATATGGAATATGCATTGCCGATAAGCGCTGCTGCATTTTCCATATTGCCCCTTTCGATCTCCTCTCTGATATAAGACGAACTGATTTCCCTTTTATTGTGACAGACTTTTTCGATAATCTCCACACAAAAGTTAAATTTACCGGAAAGATTTTTTAAAAGTGCGGCGTCTCCCTTTCCCTTATATCCAAAAGACAGATCTGTACCTGCCGCCACATAGGCAGTGTTCATTTTCTGAACAAGAATTTCCTCTATAAAGTTTTCCGGGCTCATAGAAGCGGTAGATTCTGTCAGCGGAAACTCGATGAGAATATCGACCCCCATCCTCTCAAATATCTCTTCCTTCTCCTGTCTGGTCGTAAGCTCTTTTATCTGCGTCTGACCAAAAAGAATAGCAGGAAGAGGGTCAAAAGTAAATATAACTGTCTTAAGACCTTTTTCTTTCTGCATCATAATCTTTTCAAGCAGCTTCTCATGCCCTTTATGTATTCCGTCAAACTTTCCAATTGCTGCCGCCGTTTTTTCTTCTATGTGAAATTCTGTTGTCTGCCGAATGATCTGCATAATTACTCCATAACTGTTATCTGACTATTCATTGGGAGGAAACATTTTAACAGGTTTTAACTGTCTTTCCTTCTCGCGGTATTCATAAATTCCGCAGAAAATATTTTCATCATTATAAATCCTGCACTGTTCACTGTCCCTTTTTTCAAACTTTCCTTCTATCATCTTTACCTGATCTGTAAAAAGGAAATTACCATTATCTATTCTTTTACGAAATTCTTTTTTTACAATTGCTTTGGGAAACCTTTCAAACATGTAGTCTGCCGGAATGATTTTCTGCATAATACGTCCTTCCTGCACCATAGTCTCTATCTCCGATAAGGTAACAGCTTCCTCTAAAGTAAATCTGCCTACTCTTGTCCTGACTAACGTTTCCATTGCCGCCCCGCATCCTGCCTTTTCTCCAATGTCATGACACAGAGTACGAATATAAGTCCCCTTGGAACACTCTACCCTTATTTTCACGAATGGCATATCAATGGAAAGAATTTCAATTTCCTTAATTGTAACAGGTCTTGCCGCTCTTTCTATTTCTTTTCCCTGCCTCGCCAGTTCATAAAGCTTTTTCCCATTTACTTTTAATGCTGAATACATCGGCGGAATCTGTAAATATTCCCCTGTAAAGGAAAGCACCGTCTGACGCAGTTCTTCTTCCTTACAGGAAACCACTGACTGTCTGAGCACTCTTCCGGACATATCCTGCGTGTCCGTAACAATACCGAGACGCATAAGCGCCACATATTCTTTATCCTTATCTGCAAGCATATCACAAAGTCTGGTTCCATTTCCAAGGCATACGGGAAGTACCCCGACTGCATCCGGGTCCAGCGTTCCCGTATGCCCGATCTTTTTCTGCTTCAAAATTCCCCGCAGTTTTGCAACCACATCATGGGAAGTAAAACCGGCTTCTTTATACACGTTTATCATTCCATTAATCAAGATTCTGTCTCCTGCTTTAACTGCTCTTCTATATGTAAAGAAATATTATTGATTACATCATGGAATGTTCCTGACAGGATACAGCCTGCAGCGCGCACATGTCCGCCTCCGCCAAAATATTCCGCTACTTTTGCCACATTGACTTTCTCATTGGACCGCAGACTGACTTTATATTTTAATACTTCTGTCTCGTACATAAAAATAGCGCAGTCTACTCCCGTCGTATTACGAAGCTGATTTACAATACCGTCCAAATCTGTCGGTCTTACATGATAAAAATCCATCGTCTTTTTGTCTACGCTGCTGACAATGCAGTGTCCATCCATAAATAAAATACTTTCCAGTAAAGCCCTTCCCAGGATTTGATTCTGCACATAAGTCTTCTGATAAAAAGTTTCTTCGATCAGTTTGGAAAAGTCAAAACCAAATTCTATCAGCTTTGCCGCTATACGGAGTGTTTTCGGAGAAGTATTGGAATACTGAAAGCTCCCCGTATCATGAACCATACCAATATAAATTGCTTTTGCAATGGCTGTATTTACTTTCTCTTCCTCAAACAGGTCATAGACCAGTTCACTGGTAGAACTTGCATCGGAAACGATATAATTTAACTGCCCACAGCCTGCATTGCTTACATGATGGTCAATGTTGATCGTCTTTGCCGCTTTCTCAAAAAATGCGCGCGCGTCTCCCATCCGCTCATTATCACAATCCAAAACAAAAAATACGTCATGAACCTTTTCTGATTTAAAATCAGTTTTAATTTCATTCACTCCTTCCAGGCAGTAAAAAACTTCTGCCGGTTCTTCTAAAAAAACCTCTATTTCTGCCTCCGGAAGTTCTTTTTTCAAGTATAAATATAACCCCATGCAAGCGCCGACACAGTCGCCATCCGGTCTTAAATGACTGCTGATACCGATTACTTTTGCATTTTTGCATTCCTCTAAAATATTAATCATTTTCACCATCTTCTTTTCTATCTGGAATATTCTTGTTTACATCATCAATTAATTTCGACATAGAAACCCCGTAAGCAATAGACTGATCCATAATGAAACGAATTTCCGGCGTGTTCCTTAAATTGATTTTTTTTGCCAGCTGCCCTTTGATATACCCTTCCGCACTGTTGAGCCCGGCAAGCGTATCTTCCACTGCCTTTTCGTCCCCTAATACACTTATCCATGCTTTACAGGTTTTCAGATCCGGCGCCACCTCCACAGCAACCACACTGGTAAGCGGACTGATGCGGGGGTCTTTAATGCCGCCCCTTATAATGTCTGCAAGAACCCTCTGCACTTCCCCATTGATCCTTGTATTTTTTACACTGTTTTTTCTCATATTGCTCCCATTCTTACTGTCTCGGCACTTCAACCATTTTATATGCCTCTACAATATCAAGCTCCTGCATCTGGTCATAGCCTTCAAATACAAGACCGCATTCAAATCCGGCCTTAACTTCCTTCACATCATCTTTAAATCTCTTAAGAGAAGCCAGATCACCTTCGAATATCTGCTCGCCTTCTCTTGAAATACGCACTTTACATCCTCTTTCAAAAACGCCGTCAAGAACATAGGAACCTGCAATATTTCCAACAGCCGATGCTTTAAAGATCTGTCGAACTTCTGCATGACCAATCACTTTTTCTTCAAAGATGGGATCCAGCATTCCTTTCATGGCTGCTTCTACATCTTCAATCGCCTGATAAATAACTTTATATAATCTTACGTCCACCCCTTCTCTTTCTGCAATCGTTTTTGCAGTTGCATCAGGACGAACATTAAATCCAATAATAATTGCGGAAGAAGCGGATGCAAGACTCACATCAGATTCATTAATGGCGCCTACGCCTCCGTGGATACACTTCACCACTACTTCCTCATTGGAAAGTTTCACAAGACTTTGTTTTACCGCTTCTACGCTTCCCTGTACATCTGCTTTTACAATCAGATTCAGTTCCTTCAGATTACCTGCCTGAATCTGTGTAAACAGATCGTCCAAAGACATCTTTGTTTTCGTCTCTTCCAGTTTTTTCTCTTTATTTTGAGAAAGATAAGTTTCCGCATAAGATCTTGCCGTTTTATCATTCTCGTGCGCAATAATTACCTCCCCTGCGCTTGGTACGTCAGAAAGCCCCAGAATTTCTACCGGTGTGGAAGGGCCTGCTTCTTTTACGCGTCTTCCCTTATCGTCTACCATTGCCCTTACTTTACCGTGGCTTGCACCTGCAGATACAAAATCGCCTACATGGAGCACACCCTTTTGAACCAGTACCGTCGCAACGGGACCACGTCCTTTATCAAGTTCCGCTTCGATCACAAGACCTCTTGCCCTTCTGTTCGGATTCGCCTTTAATTCCATAATCTCAGCAGTAAGCAGAATGGTTTCCAACAAAGTATCAATTCCTTCTCCTGATTTTGCAGATACCGGAACAAATTCCGTACTTCCGCCCCAATCGACAGGAATCAGTTCATGTTCTGTCATCTCCTGTTTTACCCTGTCAATATTAGCGTTGGGCTTATCAATTTTATTTACAGCAACAATGATCTCAATGCCTGCCGCCTTTGCATGATTAATGGCTTCAATCGTCTGCGGCATAACGCCGTCATCCGCCGCTACTACCAGAATCGCAATGTCGGTAGAATTTGCGCCACGCATACGCATTGCTGTAAAAGCTTCATGTCCGGGCGTGTCAAGGAAAGTGATCTGCTTTCCGCCTGCACTTACGGTATATGCACCGATATGCTGGGTAATGCCTCCCGCTTCCCGGTCTGTTACATTGGTCTTACGGATGGCGTCAAGAAGAGACGTCTTACCATGATCAACATGCCCCATTACACAAATGACAGGCGGTCTGCTCACCATATCTTCCGCTGCGTCCTCTTCCTCTTTTAACAGTTCTTCAATAACGTCTACTTTGACTTCTTTTTCACAAATGATTTCATAATCAATGGCAATATTCTCTGCATCTTCAAATGAAATCTCAGAATTTACTGTCACAATCTGACCCTGAAGAAACAGTTTTTTAATAATTGCCGACGGCTGCATCTTCATTTTATCCGCAAGTTCTTTAATTGTCAGAGACTCCGGCAATGTGATTACTTTGATCTGCTCTTCTACCACTTCCACCTTTTTCTCCGGTTTAATAAATCTGCCTGCTTTATTTTTATTCAGTTTTGCGCTGTCGTCCTCTTCATAGATCAGATCTTTTTTGGAACGTTTATCTTTCTCCTGACTGATCCTGCGTTTTTCTTCATCTCTATGCTTTTCCGTATCTTTAATGGGAGCTTCCGCCATAAATCCTTTACTCTGGTTTTGCTTTCTGAACTTATTGTCCTGCCCTCCATTGCTTCTTCTATCGCGGTCATTATTTCCGAAAGGACGGTTATTACCCTGATTAGGGCCATTATTCGTCCTGCCGCCCTGAGTGCCGCCAAAACCCTGTCTGCCGTTAGATGCGTTTCTGTCTGCATTTTGCGTTCTTGTTCCATTATTATTCCTGTCCTGATAGCCGCCCCTGTTATTATTTCCATTTCTGTCATTTCTATCATGAAAGTTGTTACGATTTCCGTTTTTATCCTGGAAATTCCCTTTGTTATTTCTATCCTGATAACCGGATTTATTATTTACAGAGACATTATTACTATTTGTAGAAACACTGCTGTTACTGTTATTATTATTGTTCCTGTTCTG
Organism: uncultured Lachnospiraceae bacterium; assembly: GCA_947650155.1. Taxonomy (GTDB): domain Bacteria; phylum Bacillota; class Clostridia; order Lachnospirales; family Lachnospiraceae; genus RGIG3002. The sequence goes on along the minus strand of CANSUS010000009.1, from coordinate 8,575 downwards.
ATTGTCTGTTCGAGGCGTCTGCTGCTTTTCTGTATCAGCCGCTTTTTCTTCCTTTTTAGCAGTACTTGCTGCCTGCACGTTTTCCGCCTTCGGCGCTTCGCTTTTAGGCTGCGTTACTGTCTGTGCTTTTACCTCAGGTTCCACGTTCTGGACAGCTGCAGAAACTTTTTCTTCTTTCTTTGGTTCTGCCACAGTTTCAGGAACCGGTTTTACTGCCTCCGGCTTTTCTTCTTTTTCCGCTGCACTTACGACCGGTTTGGGAACCGGTTTAGGCACTGGCTTCGGAGCCGGCTTTGCAGGCTGACGCATCGCTGTGGATGCAGGCGGCCTTTGTCCTGTAGGCATTTTGGAGTTTCCCGGATTACTTACAAAGATAATCTTTTTCTTTTTTTTGGGCGCTGCCCCTTCCGACATCTGTGTTCCCTCCGGCTGCGCCGCCTTCGGCGCACTCATGTTTTGTGCCTTTTCTTCTTTCAATTCCGTATTATCCCCTTCTTTTGCACTAGATGAAGCTTTCCCAAAATGCTTTCGCACCAATTCCGCTATATCCTCTTCCAAACTGCTTTGTGCCGCTTTTACTTCTATTCCTTTATTCTGTAAGAAAGCAATCACTTCTTTGCTTTGTTTTTCTAATTCTTTCGCAAGTTCATGTACTTTTACTTTTGCCATGCTCACTACCTCCGTCTTATTCTTCATGAGTTTCCATTTTATTTATGATCGTCTTTGCGAGTCCTCCGTCCGTTACTGCAAGAGAGGCTCTAAATTCTTTACCGATTGCATGCCCCAGTTCTTCTTTTGTCCCATATGAAAAGAGTGGTACCTGATAATAATCACACATATTTGTAAACTTTTTCTTAGTGTTCTCTGAGACATCTGCCGCGATCACTACTAAAAAAGCCTTGTCTGCCTTCACAGTACTTTCTACAGCAAATTCACCACTTACCAGATTTCGCCCTCTTGCTGCAATGGACAATAACGATAATACTTTATTCTGACTCAAATTCTTCAAACTCCTTTTTCAGACTCTCGTAAACCTCTTCAGGAATACTCATTTTGAAAGAACGTTCCAATCCTTTATTTTTCTTCGCTTTTTTCAAACAGTCCAAAGACAAACAAAGGTATGCCCCTCTTCCATTTTTTTTACCTGTTACATCTAAAACAATGGGTCCTTCTGCAGTTTTTAATACCCGCATCATTTCCTTTTTGCTCTTCATTTCTCCGCATCCGACACATTGCCTTAAAGGGATTTTTTTACCCATTCCACACTTCCCTTCTTTACTCTGGCTTTACTCTTCCCCTGCTTCCTCTATGCTTTCATCAGAAATCTCAGGTTCATACTCCTCATATTCCCCCTCATACTCTTCATAATCCTCATACTCTTCAAATTCATCCATGTAGTCTTCATACCGAAAGCCTGGCGCATCTTTTGCCTGTGTCTCACTCTTGATATCTATTTTATATCCCGTAAGTCTGGCAGCCAGTCTTGCATTCTGCCCTTCTTTTCCGATTGCTAATGACAGTTGATAATCCGGAACAACAACTTTGGCAGTTTTTTCATCAGGATCTGCGAACACAGCGACGATCTTAGCCGGTGAAAGTGCATTCTGAATCAGATTACCAGGATTCTCATCCCATTCTACAATATCAATCTTCTCACCACGAAGTTCCTCCACAATCGCATTCACTCTGGCACCGGAAGATCCAATGCAGGCTCCCACCGCATCTACATTAGGATCGTTAGACCATACGGCAAGTTTTGTCCTGCTTCCTGCCTCTCTGGCAATGCTCATAATCTCTACTGTTCCGTCATTGATTTCTGCAACTTCTGATTCAAACAGACGTTTTACAAGTTCAGGATGGGTACGGCTTACCAGGATTCTTGGTCCTTTAGGTGTATTCTTAACTTCTAAAATGTATACCTTAATCCTTTCCGTAGGCTTAAAGATCTCTCCTTTCACCTGTTCGCTTTCATTTAATATTGCATCCGCTTTTCCAAGATTAATGCTGATATTCTTTCCAACATAACGCTGTACTACACCGGTTACCACATCTTTTTCTTTTTCAAAATACTGATTATAGATAACGCTTCTTTCTTCTTCTCTGATTTTTTGCAGAATCACGTTCTTTGCATTCTGTGTCGCAATACGCCCAAACTCTTTCGACTTGATCTCTACATGAAGAATATCTCCAAGCGCTGCCTTTTGGGAAATTTCCTTTGCATCTTCCAAAGAAATCTGCAGACAGTCGTCTTCTACTTCTTCTACCACTTCCTTTTCCGCATAGCATAAGAAGTCGCAGGTTTCTCTGTTAATTTCCACTTTTATATTATCTGATTTTCCAAAGTGGTTTTTACATGCCGTGATCAGCGAATTTTCAATTGCTTCAAAAAGCGTTTCTTTGCTGATCTCTTTCTCCTTCTCCAAAATATCCAGTGCTTCCATCAATTCCTTATTCATTTTCCTTTACCCTCCTGATCAAAAATCAAGTGCAAGACGGACAATCGCTGCATCCGCTTTTGCAAATACTTTTGTTTCTCCTTCTATTTCTATTGTAATGGTATCGGCATCAAATGCTTTTAAAATGCCGGAAAATTCTTTCTGCCCGTCTACCGGTCTGTAAGTTTTCACTTCAACCTCTTTCTCAAGACTTTTTTCAAAGTGCCGGTCCTTCTTTAAAGTCCGTCCAAGTCCCGGACTGCTCACCTCAAGTGTATAGGCCTCGTCAATGAAATCTTCCTCATCCAGCTTATCAGACAATTTACGGCTTACTGCTACACAATCATCAATGTCCACACCGTCCTCTTTGTCGATATACGCTCTTAAAAACCACTCGCTTCCTTCTTTTACATATTCCACATCATAGATCTCTACCTGATTTTCCAAAGCGATAGGACGTAAAAGTTCTTCCGTTCTGGTCTCATATGTCTCTCTTTTAGACATTCCCTTTTTCCTTTCCTGACTGTATGTAACAGCTTTTAATACAAATTTATCCGGTTCCTAAAATTAGATAAACAAACAAGAAAGAGTGGAACGCGTCCACTCTTATCTAGTAATATATATTTAATTCTTAGTTAGTATATCACCATCATCTGAAAAATGCAAGCATTTTTCTATATAAAAATTTAAAAGATCCGGCAGAAAGTCCTGCAGCTTAGAAAACTGAAATCCTGCTGTCTGCGCTTTTTTTGTATTGATAGAATATTCCGGCGTTCCATTATAAGGCGCCCGCTCCCCGTCTTTGCTGATAACGGCTTTTTTCCCACTCTTTTTTTCTATCAAAGAAAGGATCTCTTCTATGGTAGTTGTCCCTTCGTTTGCCGCGTTGAAGCATCCCTTCTCCTCTCCCATTGCCATCCACATAAGAAATTCTGCCGCTTCTTCCGCCTGAATAAAACTCATCTCTTCCTTCAAATTATCAATATCCATCGGTATCTGTTTTAAAACATGCTCCACATAAAAATACAGCCGTTTCGTATAATCTCCCCTGCCGATCACGTAAGGAAAACGGACTGCTGCCGCATTAAAATCAGAATAAATCTGGAAAAGGGCTGCCTCCGCCTGTCTTTTAATTTCATCATAAGGCGCATCCTGTCTTTCATACCACTTCAAAGGATGAGAAAGAGGATCAAAATCTTCTTCCTTCATATTCATTTTAAAGTCTGAAACAGGATAAACGGACATAGTAGAAGTCAGAATATACCGTTTACATTTCGCTGTCTCCAACAGCCTTTTTACATCATTGGATGTATAACATATGTTATCAATAATACAATCATATTCCTTATCTATAAAGATTGCTGAAAGCGACTTTTCATCGCACCGGTCTACAATCAGTCTTTTCACACGGTCTCCAAACTGATCTTTTGTCAGTCCTCTTGTTGCAATGGTCACTTCATGACCGTTTTTCAAAAGTTTTTCTACAAGATAAATCCCGAAAAAACGGGTTCCTCCAAAAATTAATATGTTCAATTTTATACCCCTTTTTCATTTTGACGTACTGTAAATTAATCGTCGTAAAAGCTTTCTCTTCACACTTTTAATAGGTTAATATTTCATATCCGTCTTCTGTCACCAGAACGGTTACTTCCCACTGTGCTGACATGGAATGATCTTCTGTAAGAACAATCCAGTCGCTCTCTTCATCAATATAAACTTCCTTTTTACCGGCATTAATCATTGGCTCAATCGTAAATACCATTCCCGGCACCATGAGCATCTCTGTTTTTCTTGGACCTATGTATGTGATCATCGGCTCTTCGTGAAACTCCAGCCCGACCCCGTGTCCTCCAAGATCAAGTACAACGGAATATCCGTTAGCAGTTACATAGTCCTGAATTGCCTGCCCCATATCTCCAATAAAATGATAGGGTTTTACTTCGGAGAGTCCGACCTCCACCGCCTGCTTCGCAACCTCCACAAGCTTTTTATTTTCCCCGCTTACATTGCCAATGCAGAACATTCTGGAGGAATCCGAATAGTAACCCTTATAGATCGTAGAAGCATCGACATTTATAATATCTCCGTCCAATAAAAAAATATCCGGCGAAGGAATCCCGTGGCACACTTCATTGTTTCTTGATGTGCATACGCTTTTAGGAAACCCTTCATAATGAAGCGGTGCAGGAATCCCGCCAAGCTCTGTTGTTTTTTCATATACCATTCTGTCTATTTCTTCAGTCGACATTCCAATCCTTATGTTTTCCGCTACATAATCAAGCACCGCAATATTGATTTTACTGCTCTGTCTGATTCCTTCAATCTGTTCCGGATTTTTAATCATTTCACGTTCCGGTACAATATGACCGGCAATAGCATAAGATTCGATTTTCTCGTCCATTGCGTAATGACACTGTTTGTATTTTTTCCCGCTTCCACACCAACATTTCTCGTTTCTTCCTAATTTTTCCACTTATGCTATGCCTCCGTACCTTTTATTCTGCAAGCGTTATGCCGCCCAGCCTGTCTTCAATATAACGCCTTAGTTCCTGTCTGTCTATTCCAAGTGCAACGGATAACTCCGAATACAGATTATCTTCTGCTACTTTCAGATTTCTCTCGTCAGCCGCCGCAAATTTTTTCCCTTGGGAAAGTTTTTGTTCACGCCGGATATAAAGCGTTTTTATTACCTTTATCAATGCTCTGCAGTCACAGCTCCTGATACATTCCTTATAGGTTTCTTCCCTCTGTTTATCATCCGGGCAATGGAGTTCTTCTGCCTCAGGCATATTATCAATTATCTCCTGTGCCTGTTCTTTCGTAATTACCTTTCTCATAATCGTTTTTGTACTGTCCACCGGCGTAAAAATCGTACTGCTCTGGTGTGTGTAAGGGGTCAGCACATAAAACAGTTTGTCTCTGGGTACTCCTTTGATGTCCATTGTTTTGATATCCGTTATTTCACAGATACCCGTCGTTCCGTAAACAATATACTCACCTTTTTCAAACATGATTCCCTCACTTCTTTCTGCGCTTATGGCGCAACGACATAATTAAAATACGCTTCTCTTTATAGTTTCCCCTTTTTTACTGTTATTTTAACATTAAAAATACAATTTTGTAAGCTTTTGTATTGCGGTTTTCCGTATTTTTGTTAATACTGACAAGAAATCCTGGATTCTGTTTTGTGAAATTTTCCTGTGCTTGTTGGCTTGTCCGGTACTTTATTCTGTAAAAGTACGTCTCTGAACATTTATATATTCATTGCCTGCTCCGCCATTTTCATTCTGGAAAGGATGATCAGTTCTTGTGTTAATGGCTCGTCCAGCGATCCAGTATTTGTACTGCCTTCGATCTTATTTAGCAAACGGAATTCTTTCTCTATTCTCTTCCATATTCAAATAATCCTTTCTCATATCCGATTAACTTTTTATTCATAAACTTTACACCCTGCTTTTCCTCCCATATTATACCATACCTTTCAATGCCTCACTATATCTTTTCCTGTTCTTCATGCATTTCCATAAGGCAGGAAATCAGCCCGGAAAACTTACTATTTTCACGCTCTCGGAGTTATGATAAAATAAAAAAATTAGAAATCACGCTGGAATTTACGGAGGAACAAATGAAAATCATAGAAGTTGCAAAGATGACACCGTCATTGTTAGAGCAGTTAATTGTTGTATGGGAAAAATCCGTAAAGGCAACGCACCTGTTTTTGTCAGAGAGTGAAGTGGAAGAAATCAAAAAGTATATCCCGCAGGCCTTGAATGGAATTGCACATTTGATTATTGTCGAAAGCAAATCGGAATGTCCCGTTGCGTTTATGGGGATTGCGGAGCAAAAACTTGAAATGCTGTTTATTGCGCCCGAAGAACGGGGAAAAGGGCTGGGGAGAAAGCTGATTCAATATGGGATTGAACACTATTCAGTCAACGAATTGGCAGTCAACGAGCAGAACCCGCTTGCAAAAGGATTTTATGAGCATATGGGGTTTCATGTTTACAAACGGACAGACCATGACGAGCAAGGCAATCCCTATCCGCTTTTATACATGAAATTGAAATGACCTTGCCAATGATAGAGGACAGTATGGCAAGTTGAGTGAGGAGGATGAAACGGCGCTGAGACAGCTTACAGGAAAATCGGACTTGTTAAAAAATCCTATCCCACAGTGGATTTGATATTAGCGGAATGAACTTATCAGAAGAAATTTTTTCATCTCAGTAATGCTAATTTTTTACCACATACCACTCCCAAAATGCAGAACGCGACACTCAATACAATATATACTCCGCCCTGCACATATGACCTTCTTTCTAATAATTCCCATGCTTCTAATGAAAAAGTAGAAAAAGTGGTAAATCCGCCGCAGACACCCGTTTTCCAGAACAGGACTGCATTCTGTGACACATTGTCCCTTGTACTGACAAGACCCGTTATAAATCCGATCAATATTGCACCTGCCATATTCGTAAAAAGTGTTAAAAATGGAAATGCAGTTTTTGATGGCAGCAGACTGATTGCATATCTCCCCATTGCACCTGCCGCACCACCCAACGCTACCCATAAAAATTCCATTCTTTTTTCCCTCCGATTTTGATCTCTTGAAAAATCAGTCCTGATCCATCATACAATACTCAGACAGACTGAAATCAGCAATGCAGATCAGCATATATCTTTCTGGCACAATCTCTAAAACAATCTGCTGTATTTTCCTGCTGAAAAGTTCTGTTAAATACATCTGCTATGATGCCCGCAATATCCTCTTCCGTCTGACCGCAGGAGATCTTATCACTGATTTCCCATGATTCAGAATCAAATTCATCATCAGGCGCCCCATTTAAAAGCAGTGAATAATAATCCATTGCATCAACATGTTTCTTAACAATCGAATATTTTGTCATTTCAGTTCCATTCTCCTTTCCCTGTACCAGCTGGCCATTCCAATACATCATTTCCCGAACCCCAATATATCAAAATCCATACAATCAATTTCTATGATCTTATCCCAGTCTCTTTCTAAAATGATATCGTCAATCAGCTGTGCTTCATATAATTCATCCAGTGTAGCATATTCATATTCCCCGCTTTGTTCTTTCGCAATCCCGCATCTTTGAAAAGAACAGTGATCTTCATAAATGATGATCATATATTCATTTGGCCTGTCAGAAAATATAAGGCTCAATTCTGCTTCACATCCATATTCGTTTATGCATTTTAATAAGGACGCTTTTATTTCCTCGAATGTAAATTCAGGCATCTTTCACCTCTAACCAGATATAAATTTCAGATTCACCAATATTATTATAATCTGCCCGTATCCAAAACACAATTCTGAAAGGTAAGAAAAACAATCAGGTCATGAGGCAGTTATCTTTTTCTTTCTGAACCAATCATTCATATTTTACTATCGTCAAAATATAGATTTATTTGGAAAATCCGCCTCGTATTATATAGTCATAGCCTTCTTTACCTTTTCTACAGGTTGGGCTATGCTGTTTAAGATACTGTGGATTGGTGAACACCTCCTACCACTTGATGGTTTTAAAAAGGCTCCAACCACAGTCTCTTTGTTTATTTGTTGATCAGTTAGATACCGCATGACGGTTTATTTAGAACGAGGTTACAACCGCAAAGAGTACCTGTGGTCCTAAACAGTATCAATTACATTACAAAGGAGATTTTGTATGATCTACGTTGGAATTGATGTTGCCAAGGATAAGCACGACTGCTTGATCTCTAACTCAGATGGTGAAGTGTTATTTAATGCCTTTTCCATCCCTAACAACCGCGAAGGTTTTAATGCCCTTTACCAGAAAATCCGATCCGTAACTAATGATCTGTCCAAAGTAAAAGTAGGACTCGAAGCTACCGGACACTACAGTTACAATCTTCTGGGTTTTCTCTTTAGTAAAGGTTTGCCGACCTGCGTTATCAATCCGTTACATACTAGTCTTTACAGAAAAAGTCTCAGCCTTAGAAAGACCAAAACGGATAAAGTTGATGCCCATACCATTGCTTCCATGATCATGTCTGATGTGAACTTAAAGTCCTACTCAGACACATCATACCACAATGAAGAATTGTTGTGATAAAGTAAAGTTGTAACAGAGGTGACTAATAAGATATAATCAAAA
>CANSUS010000008.1 GCA_947650155.1 uncultured Lachnospiraceae bacterium | reverse complement strand
ATATTGGAAATCTATTTGTATATCTGTGTAATTTATATTTGTTAGGGAGTTTCATGCTTCCAAAAATTAAACGACTAATTAAGAAATAGTTAAATCCGATTTGCAGGGGAGAACAAATAAATCACCAAAGAGCCAGATGCTTTAAACGCAGAGCCGATGAACAAGTGAGTAATCACAGTTCGTTGGCTCTCTTTTTCATAAGACTTTAAGACACTCTCCAGACCTGTCCGCAATCTACAGTTTCCAACTTATGCTTTCCACGGTCTGGTTTTGCCAAGCCAGCCTTGCTCTGCCCAATACTTCCCATCGAGATATGCAGGGTCATTTTTATGTAGTGTCTGCTGCATCGAACGGCAAATGGAAAACTTAGTCTTTGTAATCCAATTTGTGTATGCGGGCTTGGTATAGTCTATCCGTGCAAATTTTTGAGATAATTTTTCTACTTTTTTTGTCAGTTCTGCCCGCTTCTTTTCGGAAAGTCTTTCCCAAACAATATCGCCCATCAATGCGCCGGTGAATATTCCGATTTTAGAAATTCCCCACCAAGATAAGCTGTGCTTTATATCCATTGCCGTGGATTTTGCTCCTGCGCCTAAGCACTGCGTAATAATCACTGCCCGTTTTCCAAACATTTCGGAAGCGGGACGGTGGGGCATCCAACGGTAGGCAAAATGGTCGAGAAGCGCTTTCATCGCTCCCGTAGAGTGAAATACATATGCAGGAGAGGTCATTACAATTAAATCTGCTTCCAGGAGTGATTTGTCAATTTTTCCAATGTATGCTGCGTCTTTGCAGGTGTTTTCGCCTTTTATCGTACAGCTTATACAGCCATTGCAGAAGTTGGGACAATCTTTTGGAAGATAATATTCTGTAATGTTTGCATGATCCCTGAAAGCGGTTAAAAACATTTCTTTCAACCGATAAGTTACACCGTGTTTTTCTGTTCCATTAATAACTGTTATATTCATCATTGCTCCTATCTGTCCGCTTTTGCGGACACTCAAATCAAGGAGGTTGAAAGCGTTTTTCATTCAACCTTCCAAACATGCTGCCTGCAGCGGCGCAAACAATCAATGAAGAGTGCATACTTATATCTCCAAAATATCGTGTAAAATTTGTGTGTGCCACGCCCTGCGGTTTTCTTTTTGACTCAAATCGATATCAAGAATCATTGATGTCGTTTCATACCGAAGAAAAGCCTGCTGCATAACGGAAATCAGGCAAAAAGTCTTTCTTTTTACAGTTTGTTCATCCCAATCGGGACGGCAGGCGGCGACAAGAGGAAGATATGCAGCGTAAGTTCTGTGAGTATTGTCGTCTATCTTCGGATTTTTCATATCGGTAAGCGCTGAAATTCTGGAAACTGCATAATGCTCGAACAGAAAATCAAAAGTCATGTTGCCGAGATATTCTAATTTTTTAAAAGGTGTAAAGCCCTCTGTTTTCTCTCGAATACTCTGAAATTGTTCAACAATTTTGTTTATGATACGCTCAACGCATAGTTCAATGAGTTTATCTTTGTTCTCAAAATGATAATTCACAAGACCTAATCCAACGCCTGCTTTTTTAGATATTTCACGGACGGTAATTTTATCTAAATCTTCGCCTTTTTCCTCAATGAGTGCAATCGTTGTCTGTATGATTGCTTCTTTACTCTCCATATACGCTTTCCTCCTGAACGATGTTCAATAACTATTGTACTGAACGGCGTTCAAAAAGTCAAGAGAAATGCAAATAGTTTAAAAAAATCACGAGTCAAGTTCAAAATAAAAATTAGACTTGACAAACAAATTTTATCGTTTTATAATTCAATACAATTAAATAATCTAAACCGTTGAAACGGAGATAACGGCAATGATGCCTTTACAGAGAGCCTGTGATGCTGAGAATCAGGTGAGAAACAAGTTGTCAAATGGACCGTTGAGGGCACAGTCAAAAGTGTAAATTACTTTACACCCAGTATTCTGTGACGTGCAGGCATACGTCAGTTGCCGGGGATATGTAGGTATCCTGCTAAGCGCACAGGGTCATTCCTGTGAATTCAAGGTGGCACCGCGGATAGAGATTACTATTATTTTAGTATGGTATTCGTCCTTGACAGAAACGATTTTTCTGTCAGGGGCGTTTTTTTGTTTCCAGACTCCTTTGACAGATCAGTCGAAGGAGTTTTTTATTGCCCGGAACAGGAAAAGGAGGAAGGAAGCATGAATATTTTACCGGAACTTGATGAAATAAAACGGCTGGCGGAAAAAGGAAACTATAACGCAGTTCCCGTAAGCTGCGAGATTTTATCGGATTTTACAACACCCATTGAAACGATGAAGATATTAAAAAACATCTCCACACACTGCTATATGCTGGAATCGGCGCAGGCAAACGATAAATGGGGCAGATATACCTTCCTTGGGTTCGACCCCAAAATGGCGGTCAGTTGTGTGGACGGAGAACTGAAAGCAGGGAATCTGACTATGAAAACCGATCATCCGTCAGATTATCTGCGGCAGATACTTGCAGATTATAAAAGCCCGCGGTTTGATTATCTTCCCTCTTTTACGGGCGGACTGGTAGGATATTTTTCCTTTGATTATTTTGGTTACAGCGAGCCGGCGGCCAGATGCGGCGCGGAAGATACGGATTGTTTTAAAGACATGGATCTTATGCTGTTCGATAAGGTCATAGCCTTTGATCATGTGAGGCAGAAGATCATTCTGATTGTCAATATGTCCCTCGCAGAACCGGAAACGGAATACAAGCGGGCGGTGGAGGCGCTGAATCGGCTTGCAGAACTGCTGAAAAACGGGAAAAAGAAAAAAGAGCCCGCGGGGCGTTTGACAGGAGAGGCGGAGCCGTTGTTTGACAGAAAACATTACTGTGAAATGGTGGAAAAAGCAAAGCGCTATATTCGGGAAGGCGATATTTTCCAGATTGTGTTATCAAACCGTTTCAGTGCAGGATTTGAAGGAAGTCTGTTAAATACCTACCGCGTCCTTAGAACGATGAATCCGTCGCCCTATATGTTTTATTTTTCGGGAACCGATGTGGAGGTTGCAGGCGCTTCTCCTGAAACGCTTGTAAAGCTTGAAAACGGAATCCTTCATACCTTTCCCCTGGCAGGAACAAGACCCAGAGGAAAGACAGAAGCGGAAGATCAGATTCTGGAGGCGGAACTTTTGGCCGATGAAAAGGAACTTGCGGAACACAACATGCTGGTAGACCTGGGAAGAAATGATCTGGGGAAAATAAGTAAGTTTGGTACGGTGCAGGTTGAAAAACTGCATTCTGTTGAGAAATTTTCCCACGTAATGCACATCGGTTCTACGGTGCGGGGAGAAATAGGTGAGAAGTATGATGGACTGGATGCCATAGAGGCAGTGCTTCCGGCGGGCACATTGTCCGGTGCGCCAAAGATACGCGCCTGCCAGCTGATCGGTGAATTAGAAAATAATAAGCGGGGCATTTACGGCGGAGCCATCGGCTATATTGACTTTACGGGAAATATGGATACCTGTATTGCGATCCGTATTGCTTATCAGAAAAACGGAAAGGTGTTTGTAAGGAGCGGAGCGGGTATTGTGGCGGATTCCGTAGCGGAAAAAGAATATGAAGAATGTATCAACAAAGCAAAGGCCGTTTTAAACGCACTGAAACTGGCAGAGGAGGTGGAAGTTTGATTTTACTGATAGATAATTACGACAGTTTTTCTTACAATCTGTATCAGCTGATCGGAGAGATCTGCCCGGATTTGAAAGTAATCCGGAATGATGAGCTGACGACGGAAGAAATCCGAAATTTATCCCCGGAGAGGATCCTGCTCTCTCCGGGACCGGGCAGGCCGGAGGACGCCGGAATCCTGATCGACGTGGTAAAGGATCTGGGAACAGAAATTCCCGTTTTGGGGGTCTGCCTTGGTCATCAGGCAATTTGTGCAGCTTACGGGGCAGTCATAACTTATGCAAAGAAGCTGATGCACGGGAAACAGTCAGAGGCAGAACTTAATACGGATTGTCTGCTGTTTCGTAACTGCCCGAAAAAAGCGCTTGTGGCAAGATATCATTCTCTGGCAGTGGATCGGGATACCCTACCAGAAGAACTGCTTGTTACTGCCAGTACGGCGGACGGAGAAATCATGGCGGTCCGTCACAGGGATTATCCTGTGTTCGGAGTACAGTTTCACCCGGAATCCATTATGACGCCAAATGGAAAACAGATGTTGGAAAATTTTTTAAAGGAGATGTGAGCGATGATTAAAGAAGCCATTGTAAAAATTGTAAACAAAGAAGACCTTACCTATGATGAGGCATATAGCGTAATGAATGAGATTATGAGCGGGGAAACCACGCCGACGCAGAATGCAGCTTTTCTGGCCGCCCTTTCCACCAAGAGCGCCAGAGCAGAGACAACCGATGAAATAGCAGGATGTGCGGCAGCCATGAGGGCGCATGCTACAAAAGTGGAAACGGGTATGGATCTGTTTGAAATTGTAGGAACCGGAGGGGATAATGCCCACAGCTTTAACATCTCCACCACATCCGCCCTTGTCGCTGCGGCAGGAGGCATGAAGGTGGCAAAACATGGAAATCGTGCAGCTTCTTCCCAGTGTGGAACGGCAGATTGTCTGGAGGCGCTCGGGGTAAATATCAACCAGAGCCCGGAGAGGTGTAAGGAACTTTTACAGGAAGTGGGGATGTGCTTCTTTTTTGCACAAAAATACCATACTTCCATGAAATATGTGGGAGCCATACGAAAAGAACTGGGGTTTAGAACGGTGTTTAACATTCTGGGGCCGTTAACCAACCCGGGAACGCCGTCCATGCAGCTTTTAGGAGTCTATGACGATTATCTGGTGGAGCCTCTGGCGCAGGTGCTGATAAACCTTGGCATTAAACGGGGAATGGTGGTTTATGGTCAGGATAAACTGGATGAAATTTCATTAAGCGCCCCGACTACCATTTGTGAAATCCGGAACGGATGGTTTAAAACTTCCGTAATCACACCGGAAGAGTTTGGATTTGAACGTTGTGCCAAAGAGGATTTAAGGGGCGGCACGCCGGAGGAAAATGCAAAACTGACCCTGTCCATCCTGCAGGGAGAAAAAGGTCATAAGAGAAACGCAGTGCTGCTAAACGCCGGAGCAGCTCTTTACATCGGCGGGAAGGCTGAAAGCATGAAAGAGGGCATATCCCTTGCCGCGTCACTGATCGATTCGGGCAGGGCGCTTGAGACATTGAACCGCCTGATTGAGATCAGCAATCGTTCGGAGGTAGAAGCATGACGATATTGGACCAACTGGCGCAACATGCAGCGGAACGTGTGGCTCAGGCAAAAAAGACGGTTTCATTGGAGGAAATCAAAAGCCTTGCTTATACGCTGCCAAAGGGTGACTTTGCCTTTGAAAAGGCATTAAAAAAACCGGGAATTTCTTTTATCTGTGAATGCAAAAAAGCTTCTCCTTCAAAAGGAATGATAGCGGAGGACTTTCCCTATGTAGAAATTGCATCTGCTTATGAGTCGGCAGGGGCAGACTGTATTTCGGTTCTTACGGAACCGAAATGGTTTCTCGGAAAAGACGAATATTTGAAAGAGATTGCCGGAAAAGTATCCGTTCCCTGTTTAAGAAAAGATTTTACGGTGGATGAATATATGATTTATGAAGCGAAACTGCTCGGCGCTTCCGCGGTACTGCTTATCTGTTCGATTTTATCGGAAACGGAGATAGCGGACGATATTGGAATCTGTGACAGCCTTGGTCTTTCGGCGCTTGTGGAGGTTCATAATGAGCAGGAGGCGGAAACAGCCATAAAAGCGGGGGCAAGAATCGTCGGTGTGAACAATCGAAATCTGAAGGATTTTACCGTGGATACAAAAAACAGTGAAAGGCTGCGAGACATCGTGCAGGAAGGGATCTTATTTGTGGCGGAAAGCGGCATAAAAACCAGAAAAGACGTGGAGACATTACAGGAGATTGGCGTGGATGCCGTACTGGTCGGCGAAGCACTGATGAAAGCCCCGGACAAAAAGGCAAAGCTTCAGGAACTGCGGGGCTGCCTATGACAAAAATAAAGTTGTGCGGACTAAAGCGGGTCTGCGATATAGAATGGGCAAATGAACTACAGCCGGATTATGTCGGTTTTGTGTTTGCCAGGCAAAGTAAACGTTATGTGACAGGGAAAGAAGCAGAAAAACTGAGAGCAATGCTTCATAAGCCTGTAAAGGCAGTCGGAGTTTTTGTCAATGAAGAGCCGGAAGTGATAGCGGCGCTTACCAGACAGAGAACGATAGACATGGTTCAACTGCATGGAAACGAGGATGAAGCTTATCTTAGACGGCTGCGGGGGATGACGGGGGTTCCTGTGATCCAGGCGTTTCGGGTGAAAACACGGGAAGATATTCAAAGAGCGGAAAAAAGCAGCGCGGACATTGTGTTATTGGATTCCGGCAGCGGAGGCGGAAAAACCTTTGACTGGGATTTGTTACAGGATATGAAAAGGCCCTATTTTCTTGCAGGCGGGCTTACGCCAAAAAACGTGGCGGACGCTATAGAAAGGCTGAGGCCCTTTGGCGTGGACACAAGCTCCTGTCTGGAAACAGAGGGCGTGAAGGATAAACGGAAAATGACAGCTTTTGTGGAAGCTGTCAGAAGAAAGGAGATCAAAGATGAGTAATGAAAAGGGACGTTTTGGTGTGTATGGAGGACAATACATACCGGAAACTCTGATGAATGCAGTGATTGAACTGGAAAAAGCATATCAGTTTTATAAAAATGATTCTGATTTTAACCGGGAACTGACAGAGTTGTTAAATGAGTATGCAGGCAGACCGTCACGGCTTTATTATGCAAAGAAGCTGACAAAAGCTTTGGGAGGCGCAAAAATTTATCTTAAGAGGGAGGATTTAAACCACACCGGTTCCCACAAAATTAACAACGTACTCGGGCAGGCTCTTCTTGCAAAAAAAATGGGAAAAACCAGACTGATTGCAGAAACGGGGGCGGGCCAGCATGGTGTGGCGACCGCGACTGCGGCGGCGCTTCTTGATATGGAATGCGTGGTGTTTATGGGAGAAGAGGATACAAAACGTCAGGCGTTGAATGTATACCGTATGCGGCTTTTAGGGGCGGAGGTTATTCCGGTTACAAGCGGAACAGCTACTTTAAAAGACGCGGTATCAGAGGCTATGAGGGAGTGGACTTCCAGAATAGCGGATACCCATTACTGTCTGGGTTCTGTAATGGGGCCCCATCCTTTTCCGACCATTGTCAGGGATTTTCAGTCAGTAATCTCCAGAGAAATCAAGGAACAGCTGCTGCAAAAGGAAGGGAAACTGCCGGATGCGGTAATTGCCTGCGTGGGCGGCGGTTCCAATGCCATAGGAAGTTTTTACCATTTCATTGAAGAAGAAGGGGTACGGCTCATCGGATGTGAAGCGGCAGGAAGAGGAATCGATACTTTTGAAACCGCAGCCGCCATAAATACAGGAAGACTTGGTATTTTCCACGGAATGAAGTCCTATTTTTGTCAGGATAAATACGGGCAGATTGCTCCGGTTTACTCCATTTCCGCAGGACTGGACTATCCGGGAATCGGGCCGGAGCATGCAAATCTTCATGACACGGGCAGGGCGGAGTATGTTCCGGTTACGGACGAGGAAGCGGTAGAAGCTTTTGAATTTTTATCAAAGACGGAAGGGATTATTCCGGCAATTGAATCCGCCCATGCGGTTGCGTACGCCATGAAACTGGCGCCCGAAATGGAGAAAGACAAAATCATCGTGATTACAATTTCAGGCAGAGGGGATAAAGACTGCGCTGCCATTGCCAGATACAGAGGGGAGGACATTTATGAGTAACAAAACGACAGACAGAATAAGAGAAGCGTTTACAAAAGGAAAAGCATTCATACCATTTTTGACATGTGGAGATCCTGATCTGGATACCACAGGAAAACTGGTGAGAGCCGCGGCAGAAAATGGCGCGGATTTGATAGAGCTGGGGATTCCTTTTTCCGATCCGACGGCGGAGGGGCCCGTTATTCAGGGGGCGAACCTGAGAGCCTTACGGGGAGGTGTGACGACGGATAAAATCTTTGATTTCGTAAGAGAACTGAGAAAAGACATCACCATACCCCTGGTATTTATGACTTATGCCAATGTGGTTTTTTCTTATGGCGCAGAGAGCTTTATCCGTACCTGTAAGGAAATCGGAATCGACGGAATCATTTTGCCGGATCTGCCGTTTGAGGAAAAAATGGAGTTTGCATCGCTTTGTAAGCAGAATCATGTGGTTTTGATTTCCATGATAGCGCCGACTTCGGATCAAAGAATCGCCATGATTGCAAAAGAAGCAGAAGGTTTTCTGTATATTGTATCCAGCCTTGGCGTAACGGGAACAAGAAGTGAGATTACGACAGATATAGACTCCATTGTAAAGGTAGTCCGGGAAAACACGGACATTCCCTGCGCAATCGGTTTTGGGATTTCCACGCCAAAGCAGGCAAGGAAGATGGCACAGTCTGCGGACGGGGTTATTGTGGGATCGGCAATTGTACGAATCATTGGAGAATATGGAAAGAGTGCGGTTTCACAAGTATCCGGTTATGTGAAAACAATGAAGGACGGAATGAAAGGGCTGTGAAGGCGGATCAGAAAATTAATAAAAATAATACGGAAAATCCCGAAAAAAGTTATAATACAGATAAATGCCGGCTTGTGTAACTTTTTCATAGTAGATATAATAGATTTAGAATATTCATGTGACAGACTGCTTTGAACGATGAGAAAAGCAGAAGAAGGGAATTACAGTAAGAATATGAAAAAGATACGGAAATTACTTTATTTGTTAGGAGCATTGCTTGCGCTTTTTGGTATTTTTCTAATTATATGTGCCGTTAACCCCGATGTGACAGAGGCAATTGCTGGATATTTCTATCCGGATCACACACAGACAGGGGCAGTCAGACAGACAGAGGATCCTGTCTGGAACGGAAATCATGATACAGGGAACCATACACAGCTGGCCGTAAGGGAAGAAAAGCCGGCAGGAGAGCAGGAATCCGGCAGTTTTAGTACGCCGGAAGATCAGGGTGGCAGCATTATCGGAAATGATATTGCTTCTGATTATACGCCGCCGGAACAGTCGGAAATTGTCGTTCCCGAAGAAGTAGCGGGCAGAACCGGGTATCAGCAGATTCAGGATGAGCGGGAAGAAATTGATGAAGATGCGGCCGCACAGCTGCAAAGTCAGCTGGATACCGGCGATACCGGCGACGGGCTTACATTTGACGAGCGGTTTTATCCGTATTATGCCATGCTGGATGATACGGGAAAGCATCTGTACCGTCAGATTTATGCGAATGCCAATGCGGTTTATCCTGTATTTGCGCCGGTAGAACCGGTAACGATGGGACAGCTTAGAGATATTTTTTCCGCAGTATATAATGATCATCCTGAGCTGTTTTGGATGGAAACTGCTTATGCAGGGAAATTTGTGGGGAATGGACAGTGCGTGGAAATCGATTTGAAGTTTAACCGTACGGTTCAGGATCTGGACAATGCCAAAGCGGTATTTAACGACAATGCGGTTCAGGCGCTTTCAGGCGCGCAGGGGCTTTCCACTAATTATGAGAAAGAAAAATATGTACATGACGCGCTGCTTGACAGAATTTCCTATAATTTGGGAGCGGAAATGAATCAGAGCGCTTACAGCGCCCTGGTAAACGGGCAGACAGTATGTGCGGGATACGCAAGAGCTTTTCAGTATTTGCTGCAGCAGCTTGGGATTCCCTGTTATTATTGTACCGGGTTTGCGGGTGAAAGCCATGCGTGGAATATCGTCGAACTGGACGGAGAATATTACAATGTGGATACGACATGGGATGACAGCGGAAACGGTAAATATGATTATTTTAATAAAACAGATGATGATTATGCAAGTAATCATATGAGACAGGAATTGTCCGTCTATCTGCCGCCCTGTAACGGGCAGACTTATCGTAATCTGGAACAGGAGGAAGAGGGAAGCAGTCTGAGAAGTCTTTCCGATGTGGGAATGACGGAAGAACAGGTGCTGACATCGATGCAGCAGTACTATGAGGACTGCTATAATCAGATTTTACAAAACGGAATAGGAAGTTATACTTTCTACAATGTAATAGAAGGGGAAGATCTGCTAAATCAGTGGCAGCAGGAATATCAGTATGAAAATTACAGGGAAGCATATCTGGAAAATGCCCTGCGGGATACAGGCGGTTTTTCCTGCGATATGCGGCTTGACATAGAGGAATTGGAAGGGAACAGATATCTGATCAGCCATGAGACGAATTTATGGAATTGACAGAGTCAGAATTTTGTATAATCTTTTTCAGGATCGGCAAGACTAAGACGGAAAGAAAGTTTACAGAATGCGTATCAGAAAAGGAGAAAACTATGCCGGTCGATTTTAAAAACAGTGAGACAAAGGATAATCTGATGAGAGCTTTTGCAGGCGAGAGTCAGGCGAGAAACCGTTATACTTTTGCGGCAGAACAGGCGCATAAGGAGAAACTGCATGTGATTGAAGCTGTATTTACTTATACGGCGAATCAGGAAAAAGAACATGCAGAAGTATTTTATGAGCATTTAAGGGAAATGGGCGGCGAGACGATCCATGTGGACGGCGGATATCCGGTGGATATTACAGAAGATATGGGAAAGCTTCTGCGTATGGCACAGCATAATGAATATGAAGAGCATGATTCCGTTTACAAAGCATTTGAAGAAAAGGCAAGGGAAGAAGGATTTGACCATATTGCGGCTTCTTTCCACATGATCGGGGCAATTGAAAAGTATCATGGCGACCGTTTCGGTAAATTTGCGGAGTGGGTAGAGAAAAATCAGTTATTTGTATCTGACGTGAAAACCGGATGGATCTGCTTAAACTGCGGGCATATTTACGAGGGAGAAAAGGCGCCTGGAAAATGTCCGGTCTGTGATCATGACCAGGGATATTTTGTCCGGCTGGAGTTATCGCCTTATGCCAAAATAGAAGATTAAAATCAAAATATAGCAAGAAGTCATGAAATATACAACAGAAGTTTCAATAAATAAAGAACAGGTTTATTTCCACAAGGGGCAATAAGCCTGTTCATTTGTATTTTCCAGAGTATTCAATTATTGATAAGTACAGTTAAAATTTTCAAATGTGGCGCAGCCGTTCCCTACAGCATAGAGCGCCATAATTACACCGGTAAAGCCGCCGGAAACTTCGCTTGTAAGATATTTGGACCGGCCTGTGCCAAGCAGGATTTCGCGGTCTTTGTCTTTCAAGAAGAAACGGTATTCCAGAGGAGTGGACTGCACATAAAGTTTCGCCGTATTACCGGTAAGAGGAATCAGAGTCTGAATATGTTTGATTCCGCCGATGTTCAGTTTCAGGAGGACGGCGAATCCAGCCTCTGTTTTGCACAGGGCAAGGTCATAATGCTCGTCTTCGGTCATATAAAAGGTAACGCCTGCCTCTCCCGCATCAATTTGTATATCAAAGCATAGATCCAAGTCAAAATCTTTTTGCCTTAATCCGATAAAAGTAGGAGAATCGGCTTCTTCTAAAGTAATCTCTGTTCCGTGAAGAACAAGTTTGTCTTCTGAAAACTCATAATTTTCCATATGGGGATGGCGTAGAAAACACCAGTCTGTGTGCCAGTCTGTATTGGAAAAAGTATAGCTTTTCTTTTCGATTTGTTCAAAGTCCCCTGCAATTTCATAGCTTTCATCAGTCGTGCCGTCGTTTCCGGCGCTAAACCAGCCGTCTTCATGGAAGGTTACAGGAGTAAGGAAAACTTCTCTGCCGAGCTGGTGGTAGGGCATCCAGAGGTCCTGCTGCCTGAAACCAAGACTTAATATATGCCATTCGCCGTTCTTATCCTGTATCAGGTCGCCGTGGCCAATTCCCTGAATCCTATAAGGCGCTTTGTTCCGATTAGTCAGTACCGGATTATGGGGATAGTTTTCAAAGGGACCATAGACAGAATTTCCTTTGGCATAAGTAATCATATGTCCATATTCCGTACCACCTTCAGCCGCCATAATATAATAACTGTTATTTATTTTGTACAGATGAGGGCTTTCCAGAAATCGTCCGCCGGTTCCCTGCCATATGGAGCGGCTTTCGGAAAGCTTCTGTCCTGTCGTGATGTCGATTTCACACTGAGTGATACCATTTACGCCATGATCGTCACAGCCGTTACTCATAAAAAACGCTTTTCCGTCTTCAAAATACAGAGAAGGATCGATACCGCCCTGATCCACATAGAGCGGTTCAGACCATTCACTGTGGATGTCGTCTGTATAAACATAGAAATTCTGTTGTGTAGTGTTGTTGGTAGTAACCATAAAAAATCGACCGTTATGATAACGAATAGTGGGGGCAAATACGCCGCCTGAGCTTTCGACATTTTTTAACATTACCTGTGTCTTACGGGTAAGGACATGCCCAATCTGGGTCCAGTTGACGAGATCCCCGCTCTCAAAAAGAGGAACGCCGGGGAAATACTGAAAAGAACTGCATACCATATAGTATTTTCCGTTGGCGTAACATACGCTTGGATCAGGATAAAAGCCTTTTATAATTGGATTTGTATAGCGCATAATGAAAATCACCTTTCTGGGTATTATTTTATTTCATTATAAATGATTGGAAATGAAAGGTATATATTTAAATTTATAGAAGATATATATTAAATTTTATAGAATAACATCTTTTATTGTACCTGTTGCCCGGCGCTGCAAACAGATTCCGCAAAGTAAAATGATTTGCCCATGCAGCAGATTTGTGATAGGATATTTATAGTAAAGTGAATAAAGAATATGGAAAAATTCTGAAGGAATATTACAGGAGTAAGTACAACGACAGGGAGTGAAATACTTGAAGAAACGTGTTACAGGAATTTATTTTGTATTATTGCTGACAGGTATTTTATACGCTGTTTTTATTGCATTTTCAACGCGTGACAATATCATCGTAAATACCAGGGCAGAGGAGAAGGAAGTCATCATATGGGATCACGATATGGAGATGACGAAAGAGGGAGATACTTATTATTACAGGAGGATGCTGCCAGAAGAGAATACGAGTGAGAAAGTAATTGTATATAATACCGTACATATGTATTTAGAAGTATTCATTGACGGGAATAAAGTATATGAACTGAAAACGGGAAAGGATACTGCGGTTAAAACGACGGGATTTTGCTGGAATACAATCACTTTGACGAAAGAAGATGCCGGCAGGGAAATTGTATTTTGTGTAACTCCGGTTTATCATGACAGTAAGCCGAAAGAAAGTTTCTATTATGG
The DNA here is from genome assembly GCA_947650155.1 of uncultured Lachnospiraceae bacterium. Taxonomy (GTDB): domain Bacteria; phylum Bacillota; class Clostridia; order Lachnospirales; family Lachnospiraceae; genus RGIG3002. The sequence continues at coordinate 67,383 of CANSUS010000008.1, read as the reverse complement.
AACTTATCAGGAAATCGAACGCAGAATTTTGACAGAGCGGATACTGGAACTTGCGCTGGCTGTATTAATTGCGCTGGCAGGGTTTGTCATGTTATTTTACGGCTTTTTTGTAGTAGAGAAAGGACAGGATGCGGAGATCATCATACAGTTTGCTGTTTTTTCCATGATGCTTGGTATATGGTCTGTCGGTGAAACGCAGATACTGGACTGGATTTTTCCGTGCAGTATTATCATCGTATTTATATCCCATCTGATGCTGATGATCCTGCCCATTCCGTTTGTGTTGTTTCTGCGCCATATGTATCATGATGAAGAGAGCAGGTTATGGAGTTTTTGCTGTTATTTGAATTGTGTGGTAATTGCCCTGAGGGTGATTCTGCAGATTATGGGAATCTACGATCTGCGGGAAACGTTACTGCTGACGCATGTCTGCCTCCTGATCATTGCAGTGGTTTGTGCGGTAATGACGATCCGTGAGATTATGTCGCACAATTTTTCCGGACAGGTCAGACTGAACAGCATCTGTGTAATGGTGATGCTGCTAAGTACCATTCTGGAGCTGGCGATTTACCGTCTGGGGAATCAAAGTACACCTTTAGGCAGTATTGGCTTTTTGATTTATGTTGTGGTGATGGGGATCGCAAATGTACGAAGAACCCGCGAATTGATGGAACAGGCAAGAGAAAACGCGCTTTACCGCAAGCTTGCTTATACAGATGAACTGACAGGACTTGCAAACCGGACTGCTTTTAATGAAGACTTGCAAAAGCGCATAGAGCAGAATGAAATGCCTGGGAAAGAAAAAACTCTGCCAACGACTATTTTTATGTTTGATCTGAATGATTTAAAGAAATGTAATGATACTTATGGACATGATTATGGAGATCAGTATATTAAAATGGCGGCGGATGTTTTAAAAAAGATGTTTGAACGGGAGGGAAAATGTTACCGGATTGGCGGAGATGAATTTTGTGCATGGGCGCCGGATATTTCTTTGGAGAATATCAACGAAAAACTGTTGTTTTTGGAACAGGAAACCCGGAAACTGAATGAAAAAGGATTTGTTGTGACGTTTAGTATGGCTGCAGGGTATGCAGTTTATGAAGAGAGTAAGGACGGCAGTGGTCTGTACAATACAATGAAGCGCGCGGACGTGATGATGTATGAAAAGAAGCAGCAATATAAGAACGGCCGGGTTTGATTTTACAAATCCCCTGTGCTAAAATAATGATAATTAGGAGAGGAGTGGGTATAAATGAAGGAAGATGCAACATTAAAATACCAAATGTGGCTTGACTGGTTTATAACGGATAATAAACTGGATATTGAAGAAGTGCTTTATGAGGGGAAAGCAGGGGGTGCGTCTTTAGAAGAAAATGAAAACGACGTGGAAACAGAAGATGGAGAAGAAAGTGACGAAACGGCAGAAGAAGATGGTGAAGTAGTAAGCGTTACTTTGGAGCAGTTTTTACAGAAATCCCTGGAAATGCCCGGCTGGCAGGAAGATATCAGACGCTTTTCCATGAAAGCGCAATATGTTGGGACGGATGTTCTGGAAAAAATAAGAGAAATGTGCGCGGAAAAAGTAAAAAAAGGATTTTTCTAATACGGGATGTAGTTTTGAAGACTACGACAAATAATTGTCGTAGTCTTATTTTATGGTAATTTTATAAATATTATACGGTTTTTACCTTGACATGCCGGGCAAACTAAAAGATAATAGGATAAGACAGATAGAATGATGGATGGTTTAAGAGGTGTTTTCATGGAACAAAAGAAGTATAGAATTATAACAGACGGGTCTTGTGATCTGCCAAAAGAACTGACAAAGGAAAAGGATATTATTGTAGTTCCCTTTTATGTTTCTTTTGACAGTGAACATTATTTGAAAGAAATGGAAGAAATCAGCGTACGGGAATTTTATGATAAAATGGTAGAAGATCCTAAGACATTTCCCAAGTCTTCCATGCCTTCCGTACAGGATTATGTAGACGCTTTTCTGCCGCTTGTAAAAGAAAAAACAGCGATTATATGTATTTGTATCACGACAAAGTTCAGTGGATCTTTGCAGTCTGCAATGGGAGCAAAGGAAATCATATTGGAAACCTATCCTGATGCTGAGATCACAGTGATGGATTCCACGGTTGATACCGTACTACAGGGGCTCTTTGTATTAGAGGCAGTTTCCATGTGGGAAAAGAATATTCCGTATGAACAGACCGTTGCCAGATTGGAAGAGATCAAAAGCAGCGGGCGTATTTTCTTTACCGTCGGCAATATGGAATATTTAAAACATGGAGGAAGGATTGGAAAACTTACAGGCATTGCAGGATCGGTATTGGGAATTAAGCCGCTCATTACTTTAAAAGAGGGTGAGATCTATCCTTCCGGTATTACACGGAGCAGAAAGAAGTCAATGGAAAAGGTACTGGAGCTTTTGGATGAATATCTGAAAGAATTTCAGGTTGATATGAAAGAATACAGTATTGCAGTAGGATTCGGTTATGACTATGAAGAAGCCTGTGAATTTCAAAAAGATTTGAAGGCATTTTTGAAAGCACGAAATCAGGAAACAGAGGAAATTCCGATCTTTCAGATTGGCGCCACGATTGGCGTGCATACAGGACCCTATCCGCTTGGACTTGGGATTATAAAAAGACATGGATTATAAACAACAGAAAACGGAAATAAAAAACAGGGGCACAGCCCCTGTTTTTTGATCCGGTTTTTAATTTTCTTTCAGGAAGTCAAACTGTGACATATACAGTTTGTAATATTCCCCTTTGGAAGCCAGCAGTTCTTCATGCGTTCCGCGTTCTAAAATATCTCCTTTATCTACATACATAATGCAGTTTGCATTTTTTATAGTAGAAAGTCTGTGGGCGATGATAAAGGAAGTACGACCTTTTAATAACTCCTGTAATCCTTTTTGCAGAATCATTTCTGTTTCTGTATCAATACTGGAAGTCGCTTCATCCAGAATCAAGATTTTGGGATCGGCAAGCAGCGCTCTTGCGAAAGATATCAGCTGCCGCTGTCCTGCAGAAAGACGGCTTCCCCTTTCATTAACTTCCGTCTGATAGCCGTTTTCCATTTCCATGATAAAGTCATGTGCGCATACTGTCTTTGCGGCGCGGATCACATCTTCGTCGGAAGCGTCCATATTTCCATACCGTATGTTATCCATAATCGTTCCGGCAAAGATAAAGCTGTCCTGCATCATGACGCCCATCTGTGTTCTGAGGGAATGGATGGTGACCGAGGAAATATCAATATCATCGATATAAATGCTGCCGGAATCCACATTGTAAAAGCGGCTGATCAGATTCACGATCGTGGTTTTTCCCGCTCCTGTGGGACCGACAATGGCAAAGGAGTCGCCGGGAGCCGCGGTAAAATTGATGCGGTTTAAGATCGGATGTCCTTCTTCATAGCTGAAGGATACGTCCTTAAACTCGATTTTTCCTATAATGGGCGGCATTTCCACTGCATCAGGAGAATCCTTTACAAGCACTTCCTCATCGATTGTCTCAAAAATACGTTCCAGATAAGAGATTGCCGTAAGCAGGGAGTTATAAAAGCTTGCCAGCGTATTGATCGGGTTCCAGAAGCGGCTGATATAAGCAGTAAATGCAGTCAGTACGCCGACCGTGATTCCGCTTTTTCCTCCATCCATCATCCAATAGATGCCAAGTACATAGACAAAAGAAGTAGTGATTGCAGAAATAATATCTACGCTTGGTCCCATTAAAAAGTTAAATTTGACGGCGCGCATCCAGGACTGGCGGTAGCCGGAACTTAAATAATTGAAGATATCAGAGTTTTTTTCCTCTCTCGTGAAAGACTGCGTAACCCGTATACCGTTGATGCTTTCTGCAATATAAGCATTTAAATTGGACTGTTTATTGCTCTGGATCTGCCATGCACGCCGCTGCTTTTTCTTAATTAATATAACGACTGCGATTAAAACCGGCAGTCCGCATAAACAGATCAGCGTCAGCCTTACGTTAATAAGCAGCATGAAGACCAGAATAAAAATCAGGTTGCAAAGATCCGTAATGGTATTGATAATACCGTTGGAAAGCAGGTCGCTTAAACTGTTGACATAATTGACAACCCGTACCTGGATTTTTCCATGAGGCCTGTCGTCATAATAGGAAAAGGGCAGTTCCTGCAAATGTTCAAAAATATCGTAACGAAGTTTGTGAATGATATTCTGACCGATCTGGTTTGTCACTCTTATCTTATATCGAAGGCTGACGGAGGAATACAATGCTATGGCAAAGGTAAAGATACAGTACATGCCGATAGCCTTCATATCTTCTGCAGGAATACATTCATCCAATATTTTCATAAAAAACTGGGGGATCAGCATGGTGAGCGCTGAAGCCGACAGCATGACGAAAATAACGGCTGCCATTTGCTTTTTATAAGGAGAAATATAGCCTCCCAGACGTTTCAGCTGATTGAAGTCAAAGCGGTCTTCTAAAATTTCGTCTACGTCGTATTTATTTCGTGCCATGTGATGCGCCTCCTTTCACTTCTTCAGGAATTTCGCCGTATTGATTTCTAAATGCTGAGGCATAATAACCGTTCATCGCCACCAGTTCATCATGGGTGCCGCGTTCAATGATCCGCCCGTTATCCATAACAAGGATCAGATCTGCATCCCGAATGGAAGAGATGCGGTAGGCGATGATAAAAATAGTACAGTCTTTTTCGATTTTCTTTAACTGTTCCTGTATGTAACTTTCCGTTTCCATATCTACGGCGGAAGTGGTATCGTCCAAAATCAGGATTGCCGGGTCTTTTAACAATGCCCTTGCCAGAGAAATACGCTGTTTTTGACCGCCGGAAAGACCGACGCCGCGTTCTCCCACAATGGTATCATATCCATCCGGAAGGGACTGAATAAAATGATTGGCGTCTGCCATAATTGCCGCCTGTTTCACTTCTTCAAAAGGGCAGTCCGGTTTGGCGTAAGCGATATTCCCCTCAATGGTATCAGAGAAAAGGAACACGTCCTGCATTGCCATACCGATATTGTCACGCAGATCGTAAAGATCCAGGTCTTTTACATTGATGCCGTCTACCAGTACTTCGCCGCCTGTCGCGTCATAAAAACGGCATAACAGGTTCATAATCGTGGATTTTCCTGCGCCCGTTGAGCCAATGATTCCAACGGTCTGCCCCGGAGGAACTGTAAAATTAATATCGTTTACGATTTCTTCGTCATCGGCGCGGTAAGAAACATTCCGAAATTCCACTTTGCCGTCAAAGTGTTTACGGTCGATTCCGGACTGGGGAGACTTTACATTCGGTTCTTCTATATAAGTATCGTAAATTTTTTCTACGGAAGTAGTAAAGCGCTGAATATCGTTTACCCACCATCCGGCCATACGAAGAGGAACTGTTAACATCCAAAGATAACCGTTTACTGTCACCAGATTTCCCATGCTGATTTTTTCCTGAATGACCATATAGCCTCCATAGAGCATAAGGATAATCGTTAACAGGTTGGAAAGCATTTCAAAAATGGGAAGATATTTCATCCAGACTTTGGAAGCATCCAGCTGGGAAGCCCTGAAAGCATCGTTTTCCTTATTAAATTTACTGATTTCAAATTCCTCTTTGGCAAAGGCCTTTACCACTCTGTTGCCACTGACGTTTTCCTGTACAAAGGCATTGAGAGAGGAGAAGCAGTTCCGGTTTCTCTGAAATGCCGGTTTGACCGCTTTAGACTGTAAATAAGTAGTCAGAGCGGTGAAGGGCAGGACTGCAAGCATGCAGAGAGCAAGCTTCACATCCACGGTAAAGATCATAATTAATGCGAATCCAAAAAGAAGAATATTTTCATAAACGCTGTAAATAACATACGCTACGAAATGTCTGATCGCATCCATGTCACCGGTCTGCCTGGACATTAAATCACCGGTCCGCTTCTTATTATAAAAGGCAAAATCCTCTTGTAAAAGTTTGCGGTACACTTTGTCACGCATTTCATACAATACACCCTGAGAGCAGGTCTCAAAAATGACCTGATAGTAAAAACGCAGGATTCCCCTTACGGCCGTAACGGCAAGAAGGGTTATAATCAGTTTCGGCAGGAGGGAAAATTCGCCCCCTATGATTACATTGTCTACGATCAGCCCCGAAATATAGGGGTTTACAATGGCGAGAACGGAGATTAAGGTGGTGAGTAATAACCCCAGCGCCATTTTCCATTTGTACTTTTTCAGGAAAGAAAGAAACCATTTGTTTGCTGTCATATCGTGCTGCCTCCTTTGATTTCAGTATATTGTGATTCGCAGTTATTGTAGTTTCAGTATAAGGATTTGGGAGGAAAAAGGAATGTAGTATCTTGTGCGGTTCATGTATATTTTTGTATAAATTCATAGCGTTATCTGCCTGAAAAAAAATTTTTTTTTACCCACTTTTTAACTTCCCTGCAAATTTTCACCAGCGCTTTGCCAGAAATAGGCTTAAAAAGATTAATAATATGCATTGACACAGACGATATATGCAATATATGATAGAAAAGTAATGAAAATTAAGTATAAATATAAATGTAGTCCTAAATGCCCATTTTAAGTTGACATTTTTTTTATTTGTATTTATAATAATGTACTAGAAAATTTGTTAAAGACTTTAGAAAATATTTAATAGAAAAAAGAGCTTGATTTTCTCAGAACGATATTGTCAAGTGCGGCGGGCAAAGGTGTCAAAGGGTGTCTGTAGCACTTTTTATTTTTCTTTAGAGGATGTATTTTCAGAAAGTTATTTTTAGCAGAATTTCTAAATCAGGTATGAATGCCCGCATGGGTATTTATATATAAACAATTTCTAATTTTTAAGAAGGAGGAACAATTATGAAAAAAAAGTTACTGTCCGTACTTTTAGCTTCTGCAATGCTTGTGTCTCTTACAGCATGCGGGGGAAATGATAATGGTGCGGTAACAAACAACGAGAGCGAAGCGCCTCAGACAGAAAGCACAGCGCCGGCTGACAATGGCGATGCTGACGCGCAGACGCCGGAAACGGAAAGCACAGCGCCGGAAGCAGCATCTACGGAAAGACCTACGACACCGTCAGGTCAGTTGATTATTGGTACTACTACAGATCTGGAGCAGGATTTCTATGATCCGATCTATAACAACAGCGCTACCAATTATAAAGTATGCGGTCTGCTTCATGGCTATGGTACTGTTATCACTACAAAAGAGGGCGAATGGCAGACAGATCCGGTTGTTGTAGCGGATTTACAGACAGCAGAAAATGAAGACGGAACGAAAACCTATACCATCAAAATTAACGACGGCCTTGTATGGTCAGACGATTCACCGGTAACGGCAAAAGATTATGTATTTGCACTTTTACTGGAGTCTTCACCAGAAATGATGGGTGTAGACAATTATACGGCAACAGGTTATACCACTCTGGAAGGATGGGCTGATTTTAACAGCGGTTCTACCAAAGCGTTAAAAGGCGTGCATCTGATTGATGATATGACATTCTCTGTTACGATTGCAGCAGAAGAACTTCCTTATCACTATGATCTTGCCTATGCGGCTGTAACACCGAGACCGCTTGCGGTTCTGGCTCCCGGATGCGATGTGGAAGACACGGAAGACGGTGCAACCATCACAGGAGAATTTACAACGGAATTATTGTTAGAAACCATCGGCAATACCGATACAGGATACCGTTATAATCCTCAGGTAGTCTGCGGACCTTACAAGCTTGTAAGCTATGACGCATCCAGCAGACAGGGAACCTTTGAAGTGAACGAAAATTATGCCGGAACTTTTGACGGCGTAAAACCGATGATTAAAACGGTTATCATTAAAACGGTAACAGCTGATACAGAGATCAACGAACTGCAGGCAGGTACGGTAGACTTATTGTTTGGCATCAGCGGCGGCGAATCTATCGAAGCGGGACTTGACCTTGTAGATGCAGGAACAGCACAGAAGCATACATATTTCCGTTATGGATATGGTAAGATTCAGTTTGACTGTTCCCAGTTCCCTACAGATTCTGAAAACGTACGTCAGGCAATCGCTTACTGCTTAGACAGAAATGAATTTGCGAGACAGTACAGCGGCGGTTATGCGACAGTCGTACACGGCGAATACGGTCTTTCCCAGTGGGAGTTCGTAGATTCCAAAGACTGGATTGACGAGAACTTAAATACGTATGAAAAAGATATTGAAAAAGCAAAAGAAGTTCTTGCAGCAGACGGCTGGAATTTAAATGCAGAGGGCGAAGAATATAAAGACGGCGACGGCGTTCGTTACAAAGAAGTGGACGGAGAGTTAAAACCGCTTGAGATTCAGTGGTGTAATACAGAAGGAAACCCTGTATCCGAACTTTTAAGCACCATGCTTCCGGAAGCGATGAAAGAGGCAGGTATGGAACTGAAACCTACAACCACGGACTTCCCTACTTTGCTTACAGCGATCAACCATGACGGGGAAACGATCTACAATATGTATAACCTTGCTACAGGATTTTCTTTACAGCATTCACCCTGGTATTACTATTCTATGGATGAAATGTATCTGGGAAGCTTAAATGATAACTGGATTCTGGATCAGGAGCTTGCTGACGCAGCATGGGCATTAAAATCCATTCCTAGCGATGATGATGCGGCATGGCTTGAAGCATGGCAGAATTATCAGAAAATATGGAATGAAAAACTTCCGAATATTCCGTTATATTCTGATGAATATCATGACTTCTACAGCAATAAACTGCAGGGATGGGATACCTCTTCTATCTGGGATTGGACCTCAGCTCTGATCTATGCATGGGTAACGGAATAAGAAGCGTTATGATATAAAAAGGGATTGGGACAGATGCCGGATGAAATCTTTCATCCGGTCTGCCCGGTTACCTGAATGAAGGTAGGAGGACTCCCCGGTATGCGTACAGGAAGGTATCTTTTAAAAAGGTTAATCTACATTATTTTTGTGTTTTTTATCATTTCTATTTTGATGTTTGCGATCTATAAGTCGCTGCCCGGTGATCCTGTCCGGATGATGATGCAGGACAATGTAAAGCCGGAAGTATATCAGCAGCAGTATGAAGCAACGAAAAAGATGTTGGGGCTGGATCAGCCGGTTCCGGTTCAGTATGTAAAATGGATTACGAATATGTTACGCGGTGATTTCGGGTACTCCACAGAGTACAGAAGACCGGTAAAGGACGTGATCGGCGTGCCTATGCGTAATACGGTTCTATTGAATATTTTTTCCATGATTTTAGTATTTTTAATTGCGGTACCGCTTGGCATTACTACGGCGGTAAAAAAGAATGGTGTGTTTGATAAAATAGTACAGGTTGTAACGATTATCGGATATAGTGTACCTGGTTTTGTCATTGCGTTACTTGCCATCTATGCATTTGCGATTCGGTTTCCGATCTTTCCTATCAGCGGTGTGAAGACTGCGGGATTTAATGGAACAGGGTTTGAGGCATTTCTGGATACGGCAAGGCATATGATGCTGCCGGTACTTGTCATGTCTGTCGGAGGAATCGGAAGCATCACCCGTTACGTAAGAGCTTCCATGATCGATGCGCTCCGGATGGACTATATAAGAACTGCCCGTTCCAAGGGCTTAAAAGAAAAAGTGGTCGTTTATGTGCATGCGTTCCGTAATGCGCTGATACCGATCGTAACAGTAACAACATGGTGGCTGATCGGTTTGTTTGGTGGTTCCGTTGTTATTGAATCTATTTTCCTGTGGGACGGCCTTGGAAAGATGATGATCACAGGATTAAACCAGAGGGATTTTTCTGTTGTGCTTGCAATGCAGATGTTTTATGTCATATTGTCGCTGGCAGGAAATGTACTGATGGATATTGCTTATACTTTGGTCGATCCAAGAGTCAAGCTTGAAAACTAGAGAAAGGCGTGGAAAAATATGAAGAAAAACAAAAAATCCACTATGGGAAAAGCGGCGCAGAAAATGCTGGTCGGCGGCATGACGGAAGAGCAGGAAGCAGTACTTACCCCAATGCAGATGGTGTTCAGAAGCTTTGTAGGGGATAAGATTGCAATGGCAGGTGTCTGCTGCTTTTTACTCATCTTTCTCTGCTGCGTTATTTTACCGGTTTTTCTGCCGATCGATATGTATTATCAGGATGTAACACAGGCAAATGTTGCGCCGGGCTTTGGTATGCTCAAAGTGCCGGGAAGTCTTGCCGGCAATGCAAAACAGCTGAGTATCGGCAGCACTTTTTCCGTAGGGATTGATGAGAAGGGAAATGTGTATGAATGGGGAAATTTTCCCACGGATAAATTGAAAAAACTTCCGAAAGATATGGGAAAACTGATACAGGTATCGGCGGGACTTGATCACATTGTCGCGATCAATGAAGATAACGAGGTGATTACCTGGGGAAACGACCGTATGGGCCTTAGTTCTATTCCTGTGGAAATGCGTATGGGCGAAACGCCTGTGGAAGTTTATGCAGGATATCAGTTCTCTCTTGCACTGACAGATAAGGGAAGGCTTTATAGCTGGGGAAACAGCTATCTGGTTGATATCAGATTCCCGGAAGGGGTTCAGGGAAACATCAAAGCGTTTGATGCCAATAACGATATTGTAATCGCGCTTACCAATGACGGGGAAGTCGTGCCTCTTACGAAAAAGACGACGGCTTATGCGAATATCCCGGAAGGGGTTCAGGGGCACGCAGTAGATATTGCCATGTCGGACGAGAGTGTTGCGGTGGTTACGGATGACGGTCATGTTTATGCATGGGGCAATAATCTGAAAGGAAGCTGTGATATCCCGGAAGAAATTCAGGGACATGTAAAGGTAATTGAAGGCGGACGTTTCCATTATGTCGTTATTTTGGATGACGGTTCTGTTGCTGCATGGGGAGATAATACCTTTGGTCAGGCGCATGCGCCATCGATCGGTGAACCTGTAAAATCGATCAGTGCCGGTTATTACGGTTCCTACGCCATAGGAGAGAGCGATAAGACTTATAGCTGGGGACTTGACGGATACCTGATGGGAACCGATGATTTCGGACGGGATGTGTTCAGACGTCTTTTAAAGGGCGGACGTATGACAATGACAGTCGGTGCAATTGCGGTTATTATTTCCACAATTATTGGCGTTATTGTAGGCGGTGTATCCGGTTATAAGGGCGGAAAAGTAGACAATATCATGATGCGTCTGACAGAGATCGTCTCTTCCCTGCCGTTTTTGCCGTTTGCCATTATCTTATCGGCAATCATTGGGAACAGTATATCAGAAACACAAAGGATCATTATGATTATGGTTATTTTGGGACTGCTTTCCTGGCCGGGCATTGCAAGGCTGGTGCGGGGCAGTGTGCTGGCGGAAAGAGAGCAGGAGTTTGTTACGGCGGCAAAGGCGCTGGGCGTAAAGGAGTGGGGCATTATTTTCCGACACATTCTTCCGAATGTCATAACGGTTATTATCGTAAATGCAACATTGGATTTTGCAACCTGTATGCTGACCGAGTCTTCGTTGTCCTTTATCGGCTTCGGTGTTACCGAGCCTAACGCTACGTGGGGAAATATGTTAAACAGCGCGAGAAGCGCAACGGTAATAAAAGAGTACTGGTGGCGCTGGGTATTCCCGTCATTGGTGCTGGCGGTCAGTACGATCAGCATCAACTGTATTGGAGATGGTCTTCGTGATGCCATTGATCCAAAATCCAAAGAAAGGTAGGGAGGCATATGAGTTTACTGGAAGTAGAACATTTGCGGACATTTTTTAATACAAAACGCGGTGTGGTAAAAGCAGTTAATGATGTCACTTATTCTTTAGAGGAAGGCGAGACCCTGGGGATCGTAGGAGAAAGCGGCAGCGGAAAGAGTGTTTCTGCCATGAGTATTTTAAAACTTCTTGACGGTAATGGTTATATAGAGAGCGGCAGAATTACTTTTAATGGTAAAGATGTAGTGAACTGTTCGGAAAAGGAGATGTATGCGATCCGGGGAAATGAGATTTCTGTGATTTTTCAGGAGCCTATGACTTCTTTGAATCCTGTTTTTACAATAGAAAAGCAGATTGGTGAAGTATTTCGTATCCATCAGAATATGAGTAAGAAGCAGGCGGCTGCGGAAGCAGTTCGTATGCTGGCGGAAGTAAAGATTCCGAATCCGGAGAGAGTGGCAAAGCAGTATCCGTTTCAGCTTTCCGGCGGTATGCGCCAGCGTGTGATGATTGCAATGGCGCTTGCATGTAAGCCCAAGCTTTTGATTGCGGATGAACCTACTACCGCACTTGACGTTACGATTCAGGCACAGATCTTAAAGCTTATGAATGATATGAAGGATAAGCTTGGCACTTCGATTCTTTTTATTACACATGATCTGGGCGTTATCAATGAAATGGCGGATAAAGTAGCCGTTATGTACTGCGGACAGGTCGTAGAGATGGCGGATGCAAAGACGATCTTTACAGACGGCGTTTTTTCACATCCCTATACAGAAGGATTGATGATTTCGATACCGAGACTGGATACGCCAAAAGGAGTGCGTCTTGATCCGATTGAAGGAGCAGTGCCCAACCCGTTATATCTGCCGAAAGGCTGCAAGTTTGCGCCGCGTTGCAAATACTGCACAAAGAAGTGTATGGAAGAGGAACCGGAGCTTCTTACGGTAGAAGAAAATCATCAGGTAAGATGCTTTTATGCCGAAAAAGCGATCAGGAAGGAAACATCCCTTCGGAATGGAGGAGAAAATGCAGACTGAAAAGAAAAAGGTACTGCTTAGCATCCGAGATGTAAAACAGTATTTTCCGATAAAAAAGCAGAGTTTCCGAGAGGAACAAAAATATGTAAAAGCAAACGACGGAATTTCACTGGATATTTATGAAGGAGAAACCTTAGGTCTAGTAGGAGAGTCGGGGTGCGGTAAGTCCACATTTGGAAGAACGATCTTACAGCTCTATCCGCAGACACATGGAGAGATTCTCTTTGAGAAAGACGGTGAAATGGTCAATTTAAAAGAGCAGCCGGCAAATAAGCTTCGTGAATTCAGAAAAGAAATGCAGCTTATTTTTCAGGACCCCTATTCTTCCTTAAATCCGAGAATGACGGCAGGCCAGATCATCGGAGAAGGTCTGACGGCGCATGGATTATACAAAAGAGGGGATACTGAACTCAGGGATTATGTGATGGACGTTATGAAGAAATGCGGACTGGATACGTATATGTTCAGCCGTTATCCCCATCAGTTTTCCGGCGGTCAGCGTCAGAGAATCGGTATTGCAAGAAGCCTTGCCCTAAAGCCCAGATTTGTAGTCTGTGACGAGGCGGTTTCTGCACTGGACGTTTCCATTCAGTCACAGATTCTTAACCTGCTGTCCGATTTAAAAGAGCAGGAGCATCTGACCTATTTGTTTATTACCCATGATCTCAGCGTAGTAAAATACATCAGCGACAGAATCGGTGTCATGTATTTGGGAAATCTGGTTGAGCTGTCCACTACGGAAGAGTTGTTTGAAAGAACGCTGCATCCTTATACGAAAGCGCTGCTTTCCGCCATTCCGACTACCGATCTGGATGATAAGAAGCGGGAGAGGATTTTATTGGAAGGGGACATCCCGAGTCCGGTCAATCCGCCTACAGGATGTAAATTCCATACAAGATGCTATCAGTGTCAGGAGAAGTGTAAAAAGGAAGTACCCGTCATGAGAGACATGGGGAACAATCACATGGTAGCATGCCATTATCCATTGGAAAAATAAGATCCGGCATACAGAAACAGAAACCAGAAGAAGCAGCGGGAGAGACAATATGTTTTTGAACAAAAAGGTAAAACGCGTACTGGATGTAGAAAAAGCAGAAGAAGATTTTGAGGAACGCATGGAGGATGTGGAACTTGAAAAAAGGGACCGTCCGGCAATGATTATAGCGGCCTTTATCGTGTTTGTCCCGGCGCTTTTGCTGGTGATTGGATTTTTTGTATTTGTAATTTGGCTATTTTTTGGCAGGTTCGTTTAGAACCTGCCATTTTGTATTTTACTTTTCAATTTAATTCTAGTACAATAGGAAAGGGAGTAAAATATTATGATAGATAAAAAAGAGATCCTTACGGAAGAATTGAATCCTACGTTTCTGTTTACGTGGAAGGGGACGCGGCTTTGCGATGAAAAGAATTACCACAGTCATGACCATATTGAAATGGCTTTTATTTTGTCGGGAAAGGGCAGGTATCGGATTGATGATAAGATTTATCCGGTAGAAGAAGGGGATCTGCTTATTTTCAATCCGGGAGTGTATCATCAGGCGCTTACGGACGGAAACGGAAAACCTACAGTAGAATTTTTTGTGGGTTTTACGGATGTGCTGTTTCAGGGAATGGAGCCGAATCATTTTGAAATTCTGGATGATGCGGTGCTTCATACGGCGGGGGAATTCAGACAGAAGCTTTTCCGTATTGCCTCCAGTATGGAAGCGGAAAAGGAAATACTCCGGCAGGGGCGCTATTTTATGCTCCGTGCTTATCTGGTACAGATGATTTTGCTGATTATCAGGGAGCAGACAGCACCTTTGAAGCAAAAGAAAGGCTATGAGTTTGAATCAGTCGGAAGAAAGTATGTGGTGGAACAGATTGTAAGTTACTTTGAGGATCACTATGCGGAAAAGATATCTTTGGATCAGATTGCGGAAAATATGTATTTAAGCCCTTTTTACATTTCTAAAATCTTTAAGAGCGAGACGGGGGATACGCCGATTCGTTTTCTGATCGATATCCGGCTGGAACGCGCAAAAGAACTTCTGGAAAGCGGAGAATACACGAGTATACAGGAGGTGGCAGCGAAGGTGGGATATGACGACGTATATCATTTCAGCAAGCTGTTTAAAAAGAAGTATCATGTGCCTCCTTCTAAGATGAAACGGTGTCGTTAAAAAGGATTTTCAGACAGAAAGGGATGAGAATGCCATATGGATAATGAGAAAGATGTGACATTTACTTATACCAGTATTTTGCATGATAAAAAAGGAGAAAAAATGGTTCGTGTCTGCTTTGAGAGAAAAGGAGACGCGGGAAGAGAGTATGCGGAAGGAGTTGTTCCTGAGGGGAAAATTGATGCAAATTTTGGTTTTTCAAGAGAAGAGATTGAAAAATTAGAAGAATATCTGAAGGAAAATGCAGGAGATATTATGTTGAAAGCGCGGAAAATCACAGGAATTACCCACTGGCTGAAATAAAAGGATGGAATTGGGAATGATAAAAAAGGGGAATTATTTACTTACAGCAGTGCCGCTTTTTGTTGGTCTCGGTATACAGATAATATGTGGTACTATGGCAGGACGTCTGTATCCTGTTTTTTATGCAATGGCGTGGGAGTCGGATTGGGATATTTTGGAATTATACAACAGCATTATTATATATGTATTAATTCTTGCACAGATTTTGGAGTTTATAGTATTTGGCGTATGGTATATACAGCAGAACAGAGGAAGGGAAGTAAGGCCGTTCACGCAGGTTGTGCATGTAAAAACGATTGGATGCATTATTTTTCTAGGGATAGGCCTGCAGCTTTTGACGAATTTGTTTTTGCAGGCATTATATCTGCTTTTCCCCAATCTGTTGGATGCGTATATGAAACTTGTTGAAGCAGCCGGAATTGAGCAGATGAATATGGGTTCCCTGCTGGCTACTGTTATTTTAGCTCCCATTGTTGAGGAAATTATGTTCAGAGGGATTACCATGCGGATTGCACAAAAGGCGGGCGCTGGTTTTATCGCCGCAAATCTGATTCAGGCTGTCGCGTTTGGCATCTATCATTTGAATCTGATTCAGGGCGTTTATGCGGCGCTCTTGGGGCTTGTGCTGGGGTATGCAGCGTACAGATACGGTTCCATTTATCCGTCGATTTTACTGCATTTTGTTTATAATTTCTCGGCAACGCTTTTGCATGTGACAGGAACGTGTTTACCGGATACGATGGCGGTTCGGATTCTGATTCTTGCAGTGACGGTTGTTACGATGCTGCTTGGTATATGGTTTTTCAGAACAGATAAAAAGAGAGAGAGCCTGAATTAGGCTCTCTTTTTTGAAAGGAAAGTTTTGAAATTTTTGAAATGGATATGCCGGCGGTCAGAGATGGTATTTTTTTAACCAGTAGTTAACCTGCAGAAGATAGGCTAAAAGCTGCGGGCCGGCCATCAGCTGGCCATACCAGGGCAATCCATAATCGGAAGGATTTTTAAGAAAAGCGGAGACCTTCTTTTTATCCACATAAGTATTCAAAGGAGAAGCAGTATCTTCCAATACTTCGGTCAGGTAACTGCCAAGCAGCTTTTCATATTCCGGATTGTAAGTTTTGGGATAGGGGCTTTTTTTACGATATAATATGGCGTCGGGAAGAAATCCGGTGGAGGCATAGCGTAAAAGCCCTTTTACCAGTCCGTTTGGGCATTTCATTTCCCAGGGCACATTCCAGACATATTCTACGATCCGGTGATCGGCGAAGGGAACTCTGGCTTCCAGTCCGCATGCCATACTGGTGCGGTCCATGCGGTCAAGCAGAGTTACCATGAACCATTTCAGATTCAGGTAAGCGATTTCCCGGCGGCGTTTTTCAACAGGACTGTCATCTGGAAATACCGGTGTTTCGGAAATTGTCATGTAATAGGCATTCTTTGCATATTCTTCTAAAGGAAGGGTGGAAATTACATCCTCTTTTAAAAGAAGCTTTCGGGGCGCCATATCCATAGTCCACGGGAAACAATCCGCGTCAAAACATTCTTTCCTGTGAAACCAGGGATAGCCCCCAAAGATTTCGTCGGCACATTCGCCTGTCAGCGCTACTTTATGGTTATTTACAACCTGTTTGCAAAAATAAAGCAGGGAAGATTCTACGTCTGCCATACAGGGAAGATCTCTGGCATCCACCGCTTCATATAAGTTTGCGATCAGATCATCGTTGTCGCACTCTAAAAAAGTATGTTTGGTTTTACAATATTTTACCATTTTTTCAACAAAAGGACGATCCTCAGAAGGCTGGAAGGAGTTGGACTTAAAGTGAATGGAATTGTCCTTAAAATCAAAAGAATAGGTAGAAAGAGGAATCCCTTTTTCTCTTAGTTCTCTGGCGCAGATGGAAGTGACAAGACTGCTGTCCACGCCTCCCGACAGAAAGGTACAGACAGGGACATCGGAAAGCATTTGTTTTTTGACGGCGTCTTTGATTAAAAAAGCAGTTTTTTCAATGGTTTCTTCAAAATCTTCCTCATGAGGGGCGCTCTTTAACTTCCAATAGGTTTGTTCTTTGATTCCATCCGAATAAACGGTAAGGATCGTACCGGGAGGCACTTCCTTTGTGTTTTTAAACACACCTTTTCCATAGGTTTTGGCAGGCCCAAGGGCAAAAATTTCACAGAGACTGTCGCGATCAATTTCGGGGGCATTTCCGGGGTAGGCAAAAAGTCCTTTGAGTTCGGAAGCAAACAGCAGAGTATCTTCAAGGCGCATGAAAAATAATGGTTTTACGCCCAGACGGTCACGGAATAAATAGAGTGTTTCCAGCGCTTCATCATAAATGGCAGTTGCAAAAATGCCGTTTAATTTTTCCACAAAAGAAATTCCTTCTGTCATGTAGCCTGCAAGAATGACTTCGGTATCGCTTGTGGTAGAAAAAGCAACGCCTTTTTCCATCAGTTCTTCCTTCAATTCTTTCATATTATAGATTTCGCCATTGTGAATGATGGCGCAGGTATTTCCGGCTGTCTTTTTTATCATGGGCTGATTGCCGGTTTTTAAGTCTATAATGGAGAGTCTTGCATGGGAAAGACCGCAGTGATGGGAGAGGTATACGCCATGTTCGTCATCGCCCCGGTGCTTTAACGTTTTTCGCATAGTATCCAGGACGGCGGAGAAGTATTCGCTCTCTTTCAGAAAATCCTGTTTTGCATGAAAAAATCCTGCTATTCCACACATAGTTAACTCCTTTCCGTCAGAAATGGACTTTGGATGACGGGCTGAAGCTGACGTCCTGCCAGAGCCTGTTCTATCGTTGGGAGTAAAAGTTCAGTGTGCGCTATCATAGAGTTTGGTTTTTTGACAGGATCATCCTGTCCGAAGGGGACGAAGTAAATGTTTTTGACGTTTAATACTAGACCAATGTTTTTCAAATTCATGCCAAGGGCATCGTTTGTGGAAAGAGAAAGGACAAGCGGCCTGTCGTTGCGCAGATGCGCTTTGGCTGCCATTAGGGCAGGACTGTCCGTAATACCGTGAGAAAGCTTGGCAAGCGTATTACCGGTACAGGGTAAAATGACAAGAATGTCAAGTAATTCTTTGGGACCGATCGGTTCTGCTCCTTCAATGGAAAGGATTGGATCGTTTCCTGTAATGTTTTTAGCGCGGTTAAGAAATTCTTTGGCTTCTCCGAAACGGCTGTCCGTGGTCTGGGCAGCCGTGGAGAAAATAGTTTGAATGTAGGCGCCTTTACTTGCAAGCTTTTCCAGTTCAGGAAAAATTTTGTTGTAAGTGCAGAAGGAGCCGGTGAAGGCAATCCCGATTTTTACATCTTCAAAAGACATAGATTTCCCTTTCTTGATCTTTGAGATCAAAGCAATTTACTTATTTTTATGCAAAAAAAGGAAATCTGTACCTTGTTTATATCTTCGTGTCTTTTAATGTTTTCAACAGGAAAGAAGCCATGTATACGGCTGAAGATTTGGGGGAAATCTTACCTGGGATGCCGGGAAGAGTCTGCACATGGAACTGCAGCTTTTCGGCGCTGTCTTTATCGATGCCGCCCGGTGCGGAAGCAATATCCGTGATCAGACATTCGGGATGGACAAAGTTTAAAAGTTCTTTGGTAAGGACAAGAGAAGGAACAGTGTTCACAATGAATAAAAATCCCGGCAGCCGTCCCCGCAGATCTGTAAAAGGAATAACATCAAAGCCAAGTGACGCGGCTTCCGCACGGGCATCTGCATTTCTGGCACAGATACAGATATTTGTATGCAGAGCCAAAAGACGGTTTGCAAGCGCTTTTGCACAGGTACCAAAGCCGAAGATCAGAACGGATGCCCCATGCAGGTTATAATATGAATTTTGTATCATGGCGGCAATCGTTCCTTCCGCAGTAGCAATGGCATTGAAAACAGTTAATTCTCTGTCTGCCATGTAGTCGAAGGCTGTCACTTTATTTTTAGCACAGGAGTCAAGAAATTCTTTGGAAAGGCAGCCGCCGAAAAAAATCTGTCCGGGAGTCAGAAAAAGTTCATCATAGGAATAAGAAAAAGGAATCCCGCCAAGGAGAACGGGAGAAGCAGCGCATAGTTTTTCGAGGGGCATATCATAGGCGACCTGATATCCTTTGGACAAGAGAACGTCAACCAGATGCTCCTGACGCGCATCATTGGGTAAAACAGAAAAGTGATGGGTAAATGATGACATAATAATCCCTGTAGTTTTTTCTTTATTTTACGTCGGGGAAATTTGTTTTATGCCACTTTTTCAGATGAATCAGAATTTCTTCAGGTACTTGTAAATTGCCGTAACCGACAGCCATGTCCAGCTTCGGTTTGGTGGAACCGTGAAAATCGGAACCGCCGCTTGGCAAAAGTCCGTATTTGCCGGCAAGCTTTTTCATCTGCCGTTCTTCGGCAGGCGTGTAAGTACTGTAAATGCATTCCATTGCTGCCAGTCCGGCTTCTTTCAAACGATAGAGAAGAAGCTCCAGACGCTTATCGCTCATATGATAAAGGGTCGGGTGTGCAAGCACCGGGATACCTTTTGCATCCAGAATTAATTTTACGGCCTGAGTGGGCGTTACTTTTTCTCTTGGGACAAAATAGCGGGTATGATCCCCTAAAAATCTATCAAAGGCTTCAGGCATACTTTTTACGACGCCCTGATCCAACAGATATTTGGCATAGTGCGCTCTTGTAATAACGGCGCCGGGAAAAGAAGAGAGCAGTTTTTCATAGGAAATATCGATTCCAGCGTTTTGCAGATTGGCACACATTTTTCGATTGCGTTCTATGCGGGAATCTACAAAAGCCTGAATCTGCTTTGTAAAAGATTCTCCTTTATAATCGATATATAGTCCTACAATGTGAATATCTTTTCCTTCATATTCGGTAGAAAATTCTATGCCGGGAATGACTTCGACTGCTTTTCCTTTTGCAGCTTCCAGCGCTTCGTCCAGTCCTTCTGTTGTGTCGTGGTCTGTCAGTGCAAATGCGCTGAGCCCTTTTTCCAGTGCATAGTTCACAAGTTCGGACGGCGTAAAGCTGCCGTCCGATTTGGTGGAGTGTACATGTAAATCTACAATTTCCATAGTTTTCCTCGTGTGATTAAATAATTCTTAATTGTCGTCTTCTTCTCTGTTTGCAGTAAATACCGTTCTCTTACGTGCCATTTCATCACTTTCAAGATATTCGTCATAGGTTGTGATTTTATCAATTAAAGTGCCGTTTGGCAGAATTTCCATAATACGGTTCGCCGTAGTCTGTACAAACTGATGATCGTGGCAGGAAAAGAGCTCCACGCCGGAAAATTTGATCAGACCGTTATTAAGCGCCGTAATGGATTCCATGTCCAGATGGTTGGTGGGTTCGTCCAGAATCAGGCAGTTGGCGCCGGAAATCATCATTTTGGATAACAGGCAGCGTACTTTCTCTCCGCCGGATAAAACTTTTACTTTTTTCACGCCGTCTTCTCCGGCAAAGAGCATACGGCCTAAAAATCCGCGTACATAGGTCACGTCCTTTACGGGAGAGTAGCCGGTAAGCCAGTCTACGATCGTAAGATCATTGTCAAATTCTTCGGTGTTGTCTTTCGGAAAATAGGCCTGTGAAGTGGTAACGCCCCATTTGTAACTTCCGCTGTCAGGTTCCATTTCACCCATAAGGATTTTGAAAAGTGTTGTTTTGGCAATTTCATTTCCGCCCACAAATGCAATCTTATCATCATGTCCTACAATAAAGGAGAGATTGTCCAGAACTTTTACCCCGTCAATGGTTTTGCTGATTCCTTCCACTGTCAGTACTTCATTACCGATTTCTCTTTCAGGACGGAAATCAATATAAGGATATTTTCTGCTGGAGGGTTTGATATCATCCAGTTCAATTTTTTCCAACGCTCTTTTTCTGGAAGTTGCCTGTTTGGATTTGGAAGCATTTGCAGAGAAGCGGGAAATAAATTCCTGCAGTTCTTTGATTTTTTCTTCTTTCTTTTTGTTGGCTTCTTTCATCTGCTTTACCAGAAGCTGGCTTGACTCATACCAGAAATCGTAATTTCCGGCATAGAGCTGTATTTTACCGTAATCAATATCAGCAGTATGGGTACATACTTTATTTAAGAAATAACGGTCATGGGATACGACGATTACCGTATTTTCAAAATTGATTAAAAATTCTTCCAGCCATGCAATGGCGTCTAAATCCAGATGGTTCGTAGGCTCATCCAGTAAAAGAATATCGGGATTTCCGAACAGCGCCTTTGCAAGCAGCACCTTCACTTTGTCGTTACCGGTCAGGGTGGACATCTGCACTTCATGGATGGAAGTGTCGATACCAAGACCGTTTAAGAGCATTGCAGCGTTAGACTCTGCCTCCCAGCCGTCCATTTCTGCAAATTCCGCTTCTAATTCACTGGCGCGGATACCGTCCTCATCAGAAAAATCTTCTTTTGCGTAAATCGCGTCTTTTTCTTTCATGATCTGATAAAGTCTTTCATTTCCCATTATGACCACATCCATAACCGGATAGTCGTCGTATTTAAAGTGATCCTGCTCCAATACGGACAGACGCTGTCCGGGAGTAATGGCAATATCGCCGTTTGTCGTTTCAAGCTGTCCGGAAAGAATCTTTAAAAAGGTGGATTTACCCGCACCGTTTGCGCCAATCAGACCATAGCAGTTTCCTTCCGTAAATTTGATGTTTACATCTTCAAAGAGGGCTTTTTTACCAACCCTGTATGTTACATTATTTGCACTGATCATATAAAACCTCATTTTCCAATATTTACTTCGTTTTTAGTCACTGTTACCATTATACACAATGTTTTTATTTTTTCAATGAAAAATCGCGTGAAAGTAATTGTTTGGGTCATAATGAGGCAGTTTTCTTAAGATAATATTCATTTGAAAATAACACAGTCAGGTGTATAATATATAATAGTAGAAAAAACGGATGAGATGAATTATTGGGGGACAGGTATGAATTTTTTAATCGTAGGATTAATTGTTTTGGCGTTGGCGGCGCTTTATCTTTTTGCCATTATGCCAAGAATGATGAAGCGGCCGGACAAGACGCCTTTTACGGGATGGATGTATGCGCACAGAGGATTGTTTGACAACCGTACGCAGGCGCCGGAAAACTCACTTCCTGCTTTTAAAAAGGCGGTGGAGGCAGGATTTGGAATTGAGATGGATGTGCAGCTTACAAAAGACAGGATTCCGGTCGTATTTCATGACTTTACATTGGAAAGGGGCTGCGGGAAGAAAGGAAAAGTTTCGGACTATACCTATGCGCAGTTAAAAAAATTTTTTCTGTTTCAGTCGGACGAGCATATTCCGACGTTTAAAGAAGTTCTTGAACTTGTAAACGGCAGAGTGCCGATTATCGTAGAGCTAAAGATCGAGTGGAGCGACTGCAGCGTTTGCAGAGAGGCGGACAAGCTGCTTGAAGAATACAAGGGAATTTATGTGATAGAGTCCTTTAATCCGTTAGGGCTGCTTTGGTACCGCAGGCACCGAAACAGGGTGATGCGGGGACAGCTTGCGGATCATTTCAGAAAAGAAGGAACCGCAAAGGGGCCGTTTTATTTTCTGCTTCATTATCTGATTTTGAATTTTTTGACAAAGCCGGATTTTATTGCCTATAACCATAAATATTCCAAAAATATGTCAAGACAATTATGCCGTTATCTCTTTGGCGCAACTGCGGCAGGATGGACGATAAAAAGTGAAGAACAGCTAAAAACGGCACGGGAAGATTTTGATTGGATCATTTTTGATGGATTTATTCCGAAAATAAGAAAAAATTAAAAATTTATTTTTAAAATTTTTCAATTTTTTTGTTTTAATAAAAAACAGGATTTGATTCGGGAAGATTTTCAAAAAGGGGACAAAAGAAAAGTATGAGCGGGGATCGGGGATACAGAGATTTGGATGTTATTTCTTATGGACAGGCAGCGGGACAAAAAAAGCCGGTAAAGAGGAGCGGCAGCATCAGAACGAATAACGCAAGAAAAGGCAATCTTGGCGATCATACAGATATTGTGAGAAGTAATGAGAGGCGCAGTAGCAGCTATCTGACAGGCAATGTCAGGACGATACATACAAAAAACAGAAACGAAAACAGAAATAACCAAATAAAAAACAGCGGCAGAAATATTAACCATGCAAAAAACACTGATGTAAGAAGAAAAAGCGTAAGAGATTATGATGTAAATATTTATGACAGTTATAGTATCAAAAGCAGCGTTAATGACATTGATGTAGATATCGTGAGAAGCAACAGGGGAAAGAGCAGCAATACAGGATACAAAAACAGTGTTAAAATGACGGGCAGTACTGTTGAAAGCGTAAAAAGACCTTATGATGTCAGAGAAAGCAGTCAGGCATACAGAAAAAAGAAGCGCAGGCGCAGGGCATTCTGGACACGCTTTATTT
This sequence comes from uncultured Lachnospiraceae bacterium, assembly GCA_947650155.1. GTDB lineage: Bacteria > Bacillota > Clostridia > Lachnospirales > Lachnospiraceae > RGIG3002. Next base: position 43,747 of record CANSUS010000008.1, on the reverse strand, counting down.
GCTTTTTTTCGATCTGTATTATAGCAGGATGTGCAGGAATGTGCGCTTATAGGCTGCTTTTTCCAACGCCAAAGACAGAGGAGCGTAAGACCGAAGGGCTTGCCGCTTTTGCGGAAAATCATTTTCAGAAAGAAGAAACTATGTCAATAGAGGATATTTTTACGGCATTAAGACTGGAAGGGATTGTCTGTACACAGGATTTTCTGACTGTAAATGAATATTCCAGACCGGGGGATAAACTTGAGAAGGTAAATAATATTTTTGTACATTATACGGCGAATCCGGGCACCAGCGCGGCGAACAACAAGAGTTATTTTCAAAATCTTGCACAGACCCATGAAACGTCCGCAAGCGCGCATTTTATCATTGGATATGAAGGAGAACTGATACAATGTATTCCTTTAGATGAAATCGCATATGCGGTTGCACAAAGAAATGAAGACTCTATCTCTATCGAGTGTTGCTATCTGGATAAAAACGGGGAATTTACGGAAGAGACATACAATACCCTGGTTCATTTTGCAGCGCTGCTTTTGCAAAAATACGGATTAGAGGCGGAAGATCTGCGCAGGCATTATGATGAGGGAGGAAAGAACTGCCCCAAGTATTATGTGGAAAATGAAGAAGAATGGTGGAAGTTTGTGCAGGATGTGAAGGTGTATAAGGATACTTTATAAATCGAGTAAAGAATATAAAAGCGGCAGAGCTGACGGGGCTCTGCCGTTAGTTTGATTGTTTCATGAAGTAATAGGTTGCCGAAAACGAGTTCTTTTAGTATAATAGGGAAACGGTAAGCAATGTACAGGCATGATTGAGATACAGGATCAGTTTTGAGGGAGAATGGGGGATTTATTTATTATGAAAAAAAAGCTACACAGATATTTGACAGCGCTTTTGGTTGTAATAGTGGCAGTCGGAATCTATGCATGCGGGGAAAAGAATACGTTTCAGGTTTCTCAGATTGAAAAAGAATATACCAATATAAAACTTACGTCTTTTGAAGATGGGGGAGAACTTATATTAAATGAAAAAAGAACAGAGGAATTTTTTCAGCTGTTTGCCGGGCTTGATTTTGAACAGACGCAGTCTGCCGGAGGGCTGAATGAAAAATTTTATTCGGTTATTTTATTGAATGGAAATGATCCGGTGGATTCGATCCAGATCTCAACCGACGGAAATACCATTATTTATGGCGGCTATTTTTATCATTTGCAGGAAGAAAACTTTGACTCGGATCAGATGACATTTATATTTGGAGAACAAAAGAAGGAGCAGACGGAAAATGAACCGGAAGTGATAGAAACAGCGCCGGAGAGTACAGAGGATCAGAATGAGGCGGAAAGCGAAACCAGGACGGAGGAAAAAGAAGAAGAACAGAAAGATCAAACTGTGTTAGGGAAAGATGATTTTGGTGAAAACAAGGTGATTGCTGTTCCGGCATGGCCGGATTGTAAGGTGGATCTGAACGGAGACGGCAGTTTAGAGACAATCGTCTATGAAATACAGTCGTCTGATGATATTCATATCGAGCTGTTGTTTTTAATTTATGACAGTGAAGGGAATCTTTGCCTTGAGGAAACAGGAAGGATAGCAGAGTGGGAAAATCCACATTCGGAAGGATATTTTTTGATGGATTTGAACAGCGAAGACGATTATCTGGAGATTGCAATTCTGGATGACGGTCCAAGCGGCGATCCGGAATTTCATATTATAAGATGTGACGGAGAAAAGCAGATCTATATGGGAAGTATCTTTACCGATACGCCTTATGACGGGCTGAAAGTAAAAGGAGACGGAAAAGTCGTCGGTTCAGGAAGACTTTCCATATTACAGACTTGGAGGGCACCCTTTACATGGGAAGCGGTGGGAGACAGTGTCCGGCTTGTGGAGGAAGAGTGGTATTATCCTTATGTAAATTCTTCAGCGGAGACGAATGTAAAGCAGACTGCGCCCATTACTGTATATGAAGAACCTGATCTGGGGGCGGAATCGTTGGAGATTCAGCCGTCGGACGGAAAGGTAACTTTTGGAACAACGGACAATAAAAACTGGGTACAATTTTTCCGAACGGACGGGGCAGAAGGATGGATTTATTTAGAGGACGGATACTATATGCAGTCCGGCGGAGAACGAACCAGTATTTTGGATATTTTTGAAAACTTGAATATGGCGGGTTAGTAAATTTGCAGATTGAGCAAGAATGAAGAATTAATATGATACAATTTGTGCAAAATATACAAAGCGGTGAAAGCGTATCTTCAGGAAAGTTGCCGTTAAAAAATCAAATGTTTTTCGTACGCGGACATTCGCTTGGATGTAATTGCTTACAATTCAGTGCTTTAAAGTGGTAAAAACGAAAAGATTTGGCAACTTTTACAAAAATGTCCAAACAGGGCAAAATTTAGGTGCAGAGAAATGGGGCATATGCTATAATATTCTCGATTCTTTAATATAATAATAAAATAAATTCAAGGAGAAAGAGCAAATGGCAAAATGGGTTTACTTATTTAGTGAAGGTAACGCTAATATGCGTGAACTTTTAGGCGGCAAAGGTGCAAACCTTGCAGAGATGACAAACCTTGGACTTCCGGTACCGCAGGGCTTTACAATTACAACAGAAGCCTGCACACAGTACTATGAAGACGGAAGACAGATTAACGATGAGATTCAGGCACAGATCAATGAATACATCGTAAAGATGGAAGAGATTACGGGAAAGAAATTCGGAGACCTTGAGAATCCGCTTCTTGTATCTGTACGTTCCGGCGCAAGAGCATCCATGCCTGGTATGATGGATACAATTTTGAATCTTGGTCTGAATGAAGAAGTTGTAGAAGTTGTAGCAAAGAAGACAGGTAACGAGAGATGGGCCCGTGACTGCTACAGAAGATTTATTCAGATGTATTCCGACGTTGTTATGGAAGTCGGCAAGAAATACTTTGAAGAATTAATTGATAAAATGAAAGCTGACAGAGGCGTTACACAGGACGTTGATCTGACGGCAGAAGACTTAAAAGAACTGGCAAATCAGTTTAAAGCTGAATACAAAGAAAAGATTGGCGAGGACTTCCCGGATGATCCGAAGGAACAGTTAATGGGCGCTGTAAAAGCGGTATTCCGTTCATGGGACAACCCTCGTGCAAATGTATACCGTCGTGACAATGATATTCCGTATTCATGGGGTACTGCTGTAAACGTACAGGAAATGGCATTTGGTAACTGGTCAGATGAGTCCGGTACAGGTGTTGCATTTACAAGAGATCCGGCTACAGGTGAGAGAAAACTCATGGGTGAATTCTTAATCAACGCACAGGGTGAAGACGTTGTTGCCGGCGTTCGTACACCGCAGCCTATCGCTTCTCTGGCAGAGGTTATGCCGGAAGTATTTGAACAGTTCAAAAACGTATGTTCTACTTTGGAAAATCATTACAGAGATATGCAGGATATGGAATTTACCATTCAGGACAGAAAGCTGTTCATGTTACAGACAAGAAACGGTAAAAGAACCGCTCAGGCAGCTTTAAAGATTGCCTGTGATCTGGTAGATGAGGGTATGAGAACAGAGGAAGAAGCAGTAGCTATGATTGATCCCCGTAACCTGGATACCTTACTGCATCCGCAGTTTGACGCAAAGGCATTAAAAGCGGCCACACCAATCGGAAAAGGTCTTGGCGCTTCTCCGGGCGCTGCATGTGGTAAGATCGTATTTACGGCAGAAGATGCTGAAAGCTGGAATGCAAGAGGCGAAAAAGTCGTTCTTGTTCGTTTGGAAACATCACCGGAAGATATTACCGGTATGAAAGCTTCTCAGGGTATCTTAACGGTTCGAGGCGGTATGACGTCTCATGCAGCAGTAGTTGCGCGTGGTATGGGTACATGCTGTGTTTCCGGCTGCGGTGATATTGCTATGGATGAAGCAAATAAACAGTTTACGTTAGCTGGAAAGACATTCAAAGAAGGTGACTACCTTTCAATTGACGGTTCTACAGGTAACATTTATGATGGTCAGATTCCTACTGTTGATGCTACCATCGCAGGAGAATTCGGAAGAATTATGGGATGGGCTGACAAATACAGAACACTGAAAGTCAGAACAAATGCTGATACACCGGCAGATGCAAAGAAAGCACGCGAACTTGGTGCAGAGGGCATTGGTCTTTGCCGTACAGAGCATATGTTCTTTGAAGAGGACAGAATCGCAGCATTCCGTGAGATGATCTGCTCCGATACAGTAGAAGAGAGAGAAGCGGCTCTGGACAAGATCCTTCCTTACCAGCAGGGAGACTTCAAAGCATTATATGAAGCTTTGGAAGGAAATCCGGTTACGATCCGTTTCCTTGATCCGCCGCTTCATGAGTTCGTTCCGACAGAAGAAGAGGATATTAAGAAACTTGCAGATGCACAGGGTAAATCTGTAGAGACAATCAAGAATATTATCACATCCTTACATGAGTTCAACCCGATGATGGGACACAGAGGATGCCGTCTTGCAGTAACGTATCCTGAAATTGCCAAAATGCAGACTAAGGCAGTTATCCGTGCAGCAATTGAAGTACAGAAAGCGCATCCGGACTGGAATGTTAAACCGGAAATTATGATTCCGCTTGTATGTGAAATCAAAGAATTAAAATTTGTTAAGAAAGTTGTTGTTGAGACAGCAGACGCTGAAATCGCAGCAGCAGGCGTTAAATTGGAATATGAAGTAGGTACTATGATCGAGATCCCGAGAGCAGCTCTTACTGCAGACGAGATCGCAACAGAGGCAGACTTCTTCTGCTTTGGTACAAACGATCTGACACAGATGACATTCGGATTCTCCCGTGATGATGCCGGTAAGTTCTTAGATGCTTACTATGACACCAAGATCTTCGAGAACGATCCGTTTGCAAAGCTGGATCAGACAGGCGTAGGTAAGTTAATGGAATTATCCATTAAACTTGGCAAGCCGGTTAATCCGAAGCTTCATATCGGTATCTGTGGCGAGCATGGCGGAGATCCATCTTCCGTAGAGTTCTGCCATAAGATTGGTTTGGATTATGTATCCTGCTCACCGTTCCGTGTTCCGATTGCAAGATTGGCAGCGGCACAGGCGGCAATCGCGAATAAGTAGTAGATGCACTCTTATTGATGTGAATAGAAACCTAAATTTCAGGACCTTGCAGGCTTGTTCCCGCAAGGTCCTTATCTTTATCAGACAGGAAAAGACAGTAAATTACTGCAAGCCGGGACGGTCACTGCAGAACAGAGGAAATGCTACGCAAAATAGCAAAGAAAAGCGGAATGTAAACTCTAATTGCTTGTAATGCAAAATATACTTTCCTATACTTGGCATAAAAGCATGACCATTCTTTATCTGATTGTTGCATCGATTGCATTGATGATACGGAAAGGAAAAATACCCGTGCAGAATGTAAAGAAAAGAAAAAAGAGCGAAGGGGAGAGATATAGATTATGGCAGCGGAAATGTTGGGAATATTGGAAACGGCGGCAATTGCAGTCTGCGGTTTCCTCATAAAAAAATATGTATTTTTGGAACATGACATGGAGGCGGAGAAACAGCGAATTTTTTATTTGGTCAGTTTTTTCCTGATAGGCATTGTATTTTTTGTCTTTGGAAAAGATGTCGCCTCATTGGCGGCGCTGTTTCTGATCGGGGTAAATATCTGCCTTGGCAGGAAAGAACACAGGCTGCGTGGATTGTTTTTGATGATACCGTTTCCGGGCATTATCAACGGGCTTTTTGTTCCTTTGCTGCTTGTGCCGCCGTACTTGTTTGCACTGCCGGCACAGGAAACTGTGGCTTATCAGTTTTTGATTTATGGGGTACTGTCCGTGCTGCTCATTTTATTCTATGTGAAAGGACAGAACTGGCGAAGTTGGTTTCATGAGAATATGCAGCACAGAAGCCTGCGGAAGTCGGAAAAATATCTGCTTTGGATAATCGGGATTTTGATGCTGCTCTTTTCCAATCACACGGCAATGCAGATTACATTGGACGGTGGGAATGTGCGGATGGCAGACAGCATATATGGGCGGGGGCTGGCTCCTTTTATCGGGATTACCAGCGTTTCTGCCTTTGTTATGACGATTACGATTATTGTGTTGATTATGCAGGGAAATAAGCGTGCCTTTTACCACGAACGGGTTGCCAGTATGCAGTCAGGTATGATTACGTTCATGGCAGAGGTTGTGGAGAACAGGGATGACAATACGGGCGGACACATCAAGCGCACGGCGGAATATGTGGAGTGCATTGCCAAGGAACTGAAAATACAGGGGTTATACAGCGATATTCTCACGGACAGGTATTTGAGTGACATGGTGGTGGCAGCGCCGCTTCACGACATTGGGAAAATACATATACCGGACGTTGTGCTGAACAAGCCGGGGAGACTGACAGAGGAAGAATTTGAGATTATGAAAACCCATACCACGGCAGGAGAGGAACTGCTTACTCATGCAAAGGCGGAGCTTGGGGAATCGGGGTATCTGAATACGGCAGTGGAGATGGCAGCATATCATCATGAATGGTGGAATGGAAAAGGATATCCCTATGGCATTGGTGGGGAAAAAATACCGCTTTGTGCGAGAATTATGGCGGTAGCGGATGTTTTTGACGCACTGACTTCCCGGCGATGTTACAAAGACGCCATGCCGCTTGAAAAGGCGTATGCAATCATCAGGGAGGAATCCGGTACACACTTTGATCCGGCGGTTGTGGAGGCGTTTTTTGCAACAAAGGCAGAACCGGTTAAAGCCGGCCCTGCCCTTAAGTAACTATTGACAAGTTTTTATGATCCAAAAGAAACATAAAACTGCTGTTGTGCTATCTGTTCTTCCTGCGGCGTATTCAAACCGCTTACATAAAAAGTATTTTCGGTTTTAGTCTGTATGTTGTCCTTTAAGGATGCATTTGTTTCTGCAGCTGATTTTATGGTATCGTTTGCATCACCTAATATAGAGAACTGGAATGTCATCGCCCGTTGTTCCTGCTTCTGCATTTTTTCAAGTTCAGCCTTTTTTCTTTCTGTATCGATGCCACGGCCTTCATCCCGGTTTATTTCTCCCTTTAAAATAGCGATGCCATCTCTGGTTTTGGCTACAATTGTTCCCAGATGACCTGCCTGTTTCACGGAAGAGTCTGCCGAAACCATTGCATGCATCTCTCTGACAGATAAATTTGTGTCTGCAGCCATATCATTATCCGTAGTTTCTGCCTCAATTCTATTAATGCCATTTTCTTTGGTTTCATCAGTTTGCTTGTTTTCAGTATCTGTGTCAGAGCTTTTACTCTGGTTTACGGCTTCTTTAAGAATAACAGTGCCGTCGCTGTTTTGGGTTATAACAGTTCCCTGGTTCGCAGCCCGCTGTTCGTCGCCGGGCAGATTTTTTTTGTCCTGTGTATCTGAGGATGCCTCTGTCTGCTGTGTTTTATTTTCTGCTTTTTTCTCTTTTTCCGGTTCCGTGTCTTCCTGCAGCTGAGCCATCATGATTTCTCTTTTTTGCGACCTTCTGAGCTCTTCCTGATGCTGTTTCAGTTCCGTATTGAGACTGGATATTTCTTTTTTTAGTTTCTTTTGTTCCTTTGTTTTTTCATTAACGGTCAGATCTTCTTTTGAAGACAATTTCTGCATCTGCTGCTGCACGTTTGTAATTTCGCTTTGAATGCTTTTACTTTTTTGATCTTTTAAATCTGACGCAGTCATTTGCGTGACAGACATGCTGTTTATTGATGTAATACTGCCAATTCCCATAGAATCATCTCCTTTCCCCTTGCTGAAGGGTGATTTCAGACAACGGATTGTATTTTTCCATATGTTTGTTATCTTTGTTGATTTATTTACCTATATTTTACTATTTTTTGCAGGGAAGAAGCAAGACTTTTTTATGATATGTTTCATCTTTCAGTAGTTTATCCGAACATTTCTGTTTTTGTACATTTACTATCGATCAAAAAGTCTTGACCGTACTGTTACTGTATGGTTTATTATGCTGTTTACAGGAGTAAATACAAAACGGGAGGAAAAATAGAATGGAAAATCAAAATGTATATTTAAAACCTGTAACACTGAAAAATATTTTGAAATTTGCAGTTCCCACAATTGCCATGACTGTATTTATGTCTTTTTATACAATGGTGGACGGATTATTTGTATCCAATCTGATTGGGACGGATGCGCTTTCTGCAATTAATCTGACAGCGCCGATTATTCAGCTTGTGACTGCTGTTTCCACTATGCTTGCCACCGGAGGCAGTGCGGTTATCATGAAGAAAATGGGGGAAAAGAAGAATGAGGAAGCGAAGGAAGATTTTACTTTTCTGATTCTGGTGAATGTGATTGTGGGGATCATCATGTGTGCATTGGGATATCTTACAATGAATTCTGTTTTTGCCGGCATGAATCTTTCAGCGGATGTAGAGGAATATTGTGTTGCATATTTAAGCCGTTATCTTGTGTTTACCGTACCGATCCTTTTAATGAATAACTTTACGCTTTATATGATCGCCAGTGAGAAGGCGACGCTTTCTCTCATCTGTTCCGTGACGGGCGGCATACTGAATATGGTGATGGATTATGTGTTTATTGCAGTATTTGATATGGGAATCAGCGGTGCGGCGATTGCGACGGGTATGGGGTATTCTGTAACGGCGGTTGTTGGTCTCTATATTTTCGGTAGTAAAAAGAGCCTGCTGCACTTTAAAAAGCCGGTATTTCGGATGAAAGTTCTGATAAGCGCAGCAACAAACGGATGTTCAGAAATGGCGACAGCGCTTGTCACCGGAATTATTACCATGATGTTTAACTGGACGATGCTTCATTATGTCGGAGAAGACGGTGTTGCAGCCGTTACAATCATTATGTATGTATTGATGTTTGCAAGTTCTCTGTATACGGGTTATTCTTACGGCGTGGCGCCTATGTTAAGCTACTATTATGGAGAACAGAATGAGGCAAAACTGAAAAAAATGGTTACTGTAAGCATGAAGGTAATTTCTGTGATTTCCGTGATAACGGTTGCAGCTTCTTTTCTACTGACCAAGCCTTTGGTATCCGTTTTTGCTCGTCCGGATAATCCGGTATATGATCTGGCGGTAACAGGAAACAGAATATGCACTGCCGCACTGTTTTTTATCGGTTTTAACATTTTTGCCAGCGGAATGTTTACCGCACTATCCAATGGAATTGTTTCGGCGGCGCTCGCCTTTTCAAGATCTTTCCTGTTTATGCTGATAACCATGATTGTGCTTCCGATGATCCTCGGGGTAAACGGCATCTGGCTGGCGACACCTGTGGCGGAGTTTATGGCGCTTGCATTATCTGCTTTTATGTTTTTCAGATACAGAAAAAGATATGGATATTAAAATTCCGTTAAAGGTATTGACAGTTAAGGAAATATATGTATAATTATAAAACAAAACCTATTAAACCTAGTGAAAAACTATGAATTATAGGTCAAAAGAAACAGAGGGGGAGAAGACATGAGCAAAATTAAAGAAAGCGCACTGGAATTGATCGGAGGAACGCCGTTACTGAAATTAAATGGTTATTCTAAAAAAAAGGGAATAACACAGGCTGATATTTTAGCAAAATTAGAATACTTAAACCCTGCCGGTTCGGTAAAAGACAGAGTTGCGTTGTCCATGATTGAGGATGCAGAGAAAAAGGGGCTTTTGAAAGAAGGGGCTGTTATAATTGAACCGACAAGCGGCAATACCGGGATCGGCCTTGCCGCAGTGGCAGCGGCAAAGGGGTATAAAGCAATTCTTACTCTGCCGGATACGATGAGTATGGAGAGAAGAACTTTGTTAAAAGCTTACGGCGCAGAACTTGTTCTTACAGAAGGAGCCAAAGGCATGCAGGGAGCCATTGATAAGGCGGAGGAATTAAAAGAATCGATGGAGGGCGCTGTCATTCTTGGTCAGTTTGTGAATCCGGCAAATCCGGCGGTCCATAAGGAAACGACGGGACCGGAGATCTGGGAACAGACGGATGGAAAAGTGGATATTTTTGTTGCAGGCGTGGGTACGGGCGGAACGATCACCGGTGTGGGAGAATATTTAAAAGAAAAAAATCCCAATATAAAGATTGTGGCGGTAGAACCGGCAGGAAGCGCCGTATTATCCAAGGGAGTATCAGGACCACATAAGATACAGGGGATTGGAGCAGGTTTTGTCCCGGAAGTGTTAAATACATCCGTCTATGATGAGATCATACCGGTTGAAAATGAAGAGGCATTTGAGGAAGGAAGAGCTTTCGCTTTAAGCGAAGGAATTCTTGTGGGGATTTCTTCCGGCGCGGCTTTGAAGGCAGCAGGCATTTTAGCTGCAAGACCTGAAAACAGGGGGAAAGTTATTGTAGCGCTACTTCCGGACAGTGGAGACAGATACTTGTCAACGCCGCTTTTTAGTGATGGAAAATAGTGGATAAAAAGATTCCGGTGCATGATGCAGGAATTACTCCTGTATAGGGATTTCAATCTGTACGATATAATCTTCGATCCGGTCAATGACAATTTCGTTTATTCCTTTTTCATAGGAAAATCCGGAGAGTGTGAGCCTGTTCCGGCGGGCATAATCCAGAATTTCCTGATACCGCAGAGGCATTCTGTCCCAGTCTCCTTTGTGAAATGCTCTTAAATATTTACCACGGGGCTGTATATGCAGCCCTTTTTTGTGTCTGAGAAAGGGAATTTCTATAAACAATCCGGTATAATTGTCAAAATCGCCATTAAGCAGGCTGCTGACAGGAATCATAGAACCGTAAGAGGCATCATGCAGACGGCCAAGCTGATATTTTGCTGTTTCGGCTGTTATCAGTTCCACTTCTTTTTCAAAGGTAATATTTTGATCGATATCTACTGTTACAAGACAGCGTTCTTCTTTTTCGATTATACTGATTTCTGATAAGTCCATTGTCAGTAAAGTAACCATATTCTGATGATGGCTGCATAAAGTTTTTCTGACTGCCTGTAGATGCATGATTTGTAAATCCAGATTTGCAATTTTTTCATCCAGAAGGCGCTTCAGGCTTTCGGCGGAGCGGTTTTTCATAAATTCCTGAATTTCTGCTATGGATACGTCCAGTTCCCGTAATAACAGAATGGTTTCCAATATAGGGCTTTGATGATAATTATAACAGCGGTATCCATTTTCGGGATTGATGGCGGCGGGTTTCAATAACCCGATTTCATCATACCACATCAGCGTTTTTTTATTGATACCATGCAGGGATGCAAATTGACCGATCGTAAGCAGTTTGTTTTTCTCTTCCATATCAAAACTCCTGAGTTTTTATTATCTTTTTCGGATTTTGGAAATCCTTTTAGCAGGGGATTTTCGTACTGTTACTGTATGGTTTATAGTACTATACACGGGCGATTAAATCAAGATTTTATGCTTTTCATTTTTTTATGCATATGATACGATAAATTGTACTACAACACATTCTGGCATAAAAGGGAGCAGACAGATGGGCGATTATTTAGATGAAGAAGATATGCGCCGTTTACAAAGCATGAAAAGAAAACAGGAAAGAAAACGCAGAGAACGAGAACAGGAGCTGCGCCGCAATCTGTTTAAATTGGGATTGGCGGTAATCTGCGCTGTTGCAGTTTTGGGCGTTTTTACTGTGATAAGTTCTATCGTTAAGGGTCGGCATATTAAAGATACAAAGGAAGGGATTTTACCTCAGAAAGGGGTGCAGTCCTTACTTGCTGCGAAAGTAAAAAAAGAGGAATCTGAGGATGCGGAAGAGGAAACAGCAAGTGTGAAGGAAGAAGAGCATTCTTACAAGTATGCGATGACAGAAAATACTTCCGAGTTAACAAGTCAGATTATCAGCAGCCATGCTATTTTTTTAGACATGGAGGAGCAAACGGTACTTGCCTGTAAGGATGCCATGAGCAGGATCGTTCCGGCTTCTATGACAAAAGTGCTGACGCTGCTTGTAGCAGTGGAAAATATAGATAATTTCGATGATGAGTTTACAATTACGCAGGAGATTACGGAGTATTGTTATGTACATGGATGCAGCAGCGCCGGATATGAAAAAGGTGAGAAGGTAACAGTGAGGGATCTGCTGTATGCAACCGTACTGCCTTCGGGTGCAGATGCTGCATTGGGACTGGCACATTATGTATCCGGGTCACAGGAAGCATTTGTGGAATTAATGAATAAGAAGCTGGAGGAACTGGGGTTATCCGAGACGACACATTTTACGAACTGTGTTGGGATTTATGAGGAAGATCATTATTGTACGATATATGATATGGCAATGATTATGGAAGCGGCGCTTCAGAATGAAACCTGCCTTGAAGTACTTTCCACACGTACTTATATTACCTCAAAAACAGAACAGCATCCTGAGGGGATACCGCTCTCAAACTGGTTTATCCGGCGTATTGAAGATAAGGATACGGCAGGATTGTTCGTTGGCGGTAAAACAGGTTATGTAGAGCAGTCGGGAAGCTGTGCAGCCAGCTTTGGGACAGATGAAAATGGGAAAAAATATATTTGTGTGACTACAAATGCTGACAGCAAATGGGGATGTATTGACGATCATGCATATATGTATGCGCATTTTGCATCAAAATAGGAAATCTATTTTTTCAATGGGTAACACTGAAAAGAGAATAAATTAAAAAATTTATTTTTCATGAAACAATCATGTTATACAGAGTGTCTAATATTTCAGAAGGGCATACTAAAGCGTGTTTCATAACAGTAATCTGTATCAGGCACGCTTTAGCAGATGCAGCAGGGAGGTGAAATATTTTGCACTTTTTTTTCGCGAAAAAAGAGGAAAATAATCAGGATCTGATAGAACGGATCATTTTGGAAAACTATAATCAATATTATCGTCTGGCTTACAGTTATGTGCATAATGAAAACGATGCAGGAGATATTGTGCAGAATGGGGCATATAAAGCGCTGAGAAGCAGTCACTCATTAAAGCAGCCCGAATATGCACAAAGCTGGGTATATCGCATTATGCTGAATGAATGTTTCAGATATTTAAAGCAGCCCCGGTTTCTTTCCTATGAAGCCATGCAGGAAGAAAAGGGAATGGATCTGGGCTGTACGGAAGATCATTATGAGGATGTTGATCTTCAAAAAGCGCTGGATTCTCTTCCTGAACGGGATAAGGCAATTGTGATTCTCAAGTTTTTTGAGGATAAAAAATTAGAGGAAATAGCGGAAATCCTTAATGAAAATGTCAATACAGTCAAGAGCAGGTTATATCGCAGCATAAAGAAGCTCCGAAATACCCTTGCAACAGATACGAATGGGAATATATATCATTTGAATGCAGGAAAGGAGGAGCAGTATGACTTATAATTTTTCGGACATAAAAAAACAGAACGATTTTCTGGAGAAGGAGCTTTTGACATTAAAAGAGGATTATCAGAAGCAGGAGATGTCGGACAGACAGGTGGAACAGCTGTATAAAAAAATAGAGGAGGCAAAGAAAATGGAAAAAGGAAAAAAACGTCAGAAAAAAATGATAAAAATAGCAGCAACAGCAGCAGTATTAGCGGGTACTTTTATTATTTTACCCAATACATCTGTTACGATTGCACATGCAATGGAACAGATTCCTTTTATCGGACCGCTTGTGGAGGTAGTTACATTCAGAGACTATGAATATGAAACGGAAAGGAATAAAGCTGATATTGAAGTCCCTGAAATACAGCCGGTAGTGCCGGATACAGCCGGGATACAGAACAGTGAAATACAAGATAAGCTGGATCATACAACGGATGAGATTAATGCGGAAATTCAGAAGATTACAGACGATCTGATTAAAGAATTTGAGGCAGGGCTGGAATCTGAAATGGGATATCAGGACGTGCTTGTAAAAAGCGAAATACTGGCATCCACTCCGGATTATTTTACTCTGAAGCTGATTTGCTATCAGGGAGCTGGCAGCGGATACGAATGGAATTATTTTTATACCATTGACCTTAATACCGGAGAGCGTCTGAAACTGAAAGATATATTTGTGGAAGGCGCGGACTATATCACGCCGATCAGTGAGAATATCAAGCAGCAGATGAGGGAACAGATGGAGGCTGACGAGAATGTTTATTATTGGCTGGAAGATGAAGTGGAGGAGTGGAATTTTAAACAAATCACAGAGGAAACTTCTTTTTATCTGAATGAAAAGGGAAATGTAGTTATTGGATTTAATGAAGGGGATGTGGCGCCTATGTATATGGGAACGGTAGAGTTTGAGATTCCGGGAGAAGTGACTGACAGCATCAGGAAATAAAGAAAAAGAAGTCTGCCTGTCTGAGGTAGTCCAAAGTGGAAAACTATGTTATACTATGATTATAAACGTAAGTGAAAATGAGTATAACAAAAAAGGAGTACCAATGAGAAAAAAACTTCTTATTACAGGCTTTGAACCCTTTGGCAAAGACACGGTCAATCCATCATGGGAGGCGGTAAAAAGGCTGCCGGATAAAGCAGGCAGGTTTGAACTGATGAAACTGCAGGTGCCTGTTGTGTTTGGACTGGCGGCGGAAACAGTGCTTGAAGCAGCAAAAGAATATTGCCCGGATGTTATTTTAAGCATTGGGCAGGCAGGAAAAAGAGATTCGGTTACACCGGAGGTTGTGGCAATTAACCTGCGGGATGCATCCATAGCCGATAATGCCGGAAAGAAACCGCAGGATGAACCTGTAATTGCAGACGGACAAAATGCATATTTTTCTTCCGTTCCAGGCCGCACAATTTTTCAGGCGGTGAAAGATGCAGGGATTCCCTGTGCGATTTCTTATTCTGCCGGAGTCTATGTCTGCAATGATCTGTTTTATACTTTGCTGCATCATTCTGACGGGACAACAACCCGGGTTGGTTTCATCCATGTCCCATCCCTGCCGCAGCAGGCAGAAAAACCCAGGTCAGGTATGCAGCTTGATGTGATTACGCAGGCTCTTGACATTGCAATTCAGGCAATCGGGGAATAAAAATGCGGACGTGGATCAGTGTTATGTGATTATAAAAAACAACAGTCAGTTGTCAGAGCATATATGTCAGAGCATATATGGCAGAGCATATAGGAGTAATCCATATGCTCTTTTTTATAATATAACATAAATAATATCTTGCTTTTACAAAACATACCTCAAAAAATGCAAATTATGTCGAATCAGTCTGAACACATATTTTTTTTGTTATAATGCAATCGTTATTGTTTATTAAAAATGTAAAAAGGCATTTAAGGAGAGATTGTGAATGAAAACAAGGAAAATCAGCATTGCGGCGCAGTTGTTCCTTTTTATTTTTGGGGCTTCCGTAATTGTCTCTGCAATTGTCGGAGGCGTTTCTTATTCTACTATGGGAAATTTTCTAAGGCAGAAGACAATGGCAGACGTGATGGAAATTGCAGTGATTGCAGCTGAAAATGTGGATGGAGAGACTTTTGAAAAAGCGATGGAAGGCGACAGTGATGCGCTTTCGGCGGTAAAAGATTCTCTAAGCTTCTTTCTTTCAGGGGATTCGGTGACGTATGTCTATACACTTATGGCGAAAGACAGGGAGTACTTTCAGTTTGTTGTAGACACAGATCCGGAAGATCCGGGAGAGTATGCTGAGGATTATGAAGCACAGGAAGCTATGTTTGAAGCAATGGAGGGAAAAGAATCTGTGACAAGGGAAGTATTTACCGATGAGTGGGGTACTTTTTACAGTGGTTATGCACCGATTTTTCATAACGGTAAAGTGCTGGGGATTGTAGCGGTAGACTATGAAGCGTCCTCCATTAAAACTTCCCTTGACAGTCTGATCAGAAACATTCTGATTGCGGTAGCAGGGGGAGTCTTGGCAGCAGTGATCGCAGCAATGCTGGCAGCGTCCAGAATGAAAAGAAACTTTATCAAAGTAAATAATAAACTGCTGGAAGTGATTTCTTCCGACGGAGATTTGACGAAAGTATTAACTATTTCTTCCGGCGATGAACTCGAAGTAATAGGACAGAGTTTAAACCAGCTTTTACAAAAAACCGGGAATACAGTGAGAGAGGTAAAGAATGGAACAGACAGCATTGAAGAGAAAATGCAGAATATTGATACTCATGTTTCCGCTTCTGCCTCCAATATTACAAATATCAGTGATACAATACAATCTATGGTGGCATCATCAGAGGAGATAGCGGCATCCATTGGAATTGCCGGGGAACAGGTGGATCTTGTATACAGGGATATTCAGAATATTGTGGATATAGTTTCGAGTAATACGGTGCATTTGCGGGATATCAATCTCTCTTCTGCAAAGCTGAATGAAACGGCAAAGCATTCGTCGTCCATGATTGAAAAAAATGTGGAAGTGATGTCTCAGAGCTTACGTGAGGAAAAAGAAAAAGCCGATGCGGTTCTGAAAATCAAAGAATTATCAGATACGATTCTGAACATTTCGGGACAGACTAACCTTTTGGCTTTAAATGCTTCTATAGAAGCTGCAAGGGCAGGAGAAGCGGGAAGGGGATTTGCGGTGGTTGCGCAGGAAATAGGGGAACTGGCAGGTAACACAAATGAGGCAGCAAATGAAATACAGAAAATGAGTAAAGATGTGGTGGAAGCGATCAAAGGACTGGATCATCTGTCAGAGAAAATGCTTTCTCTGCTGCAGGAAAAAATTATTGAGGAGTATGAAAAGTTTGGCGATGTTTCCCAAAATTTTACGGATAAATCCGATAACATTAAAATGTCTATGGAACAGCTTCAGGAAATAATGCAGCAGTACGTATGTTCACTGGAAAATATAAAAGAGGCTATGGCAGTGGTCAGCGTTTCTTCCGAGGAAAACAGTACAGAAATTGTAAAAGCGTCTGAACTTTTATCCTCTATAGATACAGATATGCAGAATATAGAAGCTGTAACACAGGAAACACTTTCTACGGTTTCTGTTATGAATCATAATCTGGACAATTATCGAACATAAGATTTTGACGTAAGGAGGCACAAAATGTTAGGTGGTTCTTTAGTAATTGCAATGCTTCGGTATATATTAAGCCTTGCAGGGACAATTTTCTTGTTTTCTCTGATGAGTGAATCCAGGTTTGGAAGAAAAAAGGCGGCAGTCTGTTATGGCTGTTTCAGTGTGGTTTTGGTTGCAGCAGCCTGTATCTGGTATGCGGCAGATTGGAAAAGCTGTTCCAGAATGTCAGCGCTTGTGATGTATCTTTGCTTTTCCTTCTTTGCGATTTATATGAGCCGGGATTCTCTTTTTTTATCTGTGTATAAACTGGCGCTTAATTTTTATCTGCTGGCAGTATTTTTAGTTGTGGGAATTGAAGTTTCCATTATTTTCTTTCATAGAAATGTGTGGGCAGATATTATTACGCGTGTTATACTTATTTTGTTGATTGCTTTTTTTATAGAAAAGAAAGTAAAAAGTTCCATCCGTGGATTTGGATATTACGTGGAAAATGAATTAGATAAATTCAGTGTGGCCGTTATGACTATCAGTATTTTATTTGGAATCGGCTTTATTTTAAATCCTTCCGTTAAGGATCAGACTCCCTATCGGCTGTTTCAGCTTGCCACGAATTTTTTCCTTACGGGAGCTTTGCAGCTTTTGGTATTCCGGCTCTATCTGCATATTGGGAAAGAGAAGGAATTTGAAAAAGAAAATCAGCTGATCAGGATGAATCAGAGGCTGCTTGAAAGAAACATGGAATTGTTAGAGGAGTCAGTGGCATCCGGCAGAAGGATCAGACATGATGCCAGACATCACAATGCGGTCATAGCAGAATATGCGCGGAGAGGACAGACGGACGAACTGTTGCAGTATCTGGAGGAATACCAGAAAGAGACGGATGAAAGTACGGCGGAGGTGATATGTGCTAATACCGCGGTTAATAATATTCTTTCGGCGTATACAAGGAAGGCAAGACAGGAACAGATTAAAGTTACGCTTGATGTGGAACTTGACGGGAATCTGACCATTCCCAATATTGATTTGATTACAATACTGGCAAATGCTTATGAAAATGCAATTTTTGGCTGCATGGAGGTAAAAAAGCAGTCTGATGAAAGAGAATGTCTTATTCACCTTATGCTGAAAAGAAAGAAAAGTAAACTGGTCATATACTGTAGTAATACATGCAGAATAGAAACCGAACTTAAAAACGGACAGCCAAAGCCGGAGTTCACAGGGGGAATTGGCGTACTAAGCATTATCAAGGCGGCTCAGAATTACGAGGGAGAATATGATTTTAAAAATGATCACGGCGTATTTGTCTTTCGTCTGATCATGAACATTCCTTCAGCAGAGGAGGGAAGCAAGAAGGCAGGTAATCTGGACTAACTACAGAAAATGAAAGGTGTACATCCTATGTATTTAATAGCGCTCTGCGATGATGAAAAAAATGAACTGGTGAAAACGAGGCAAATGCTGCTTAAATTTCAAAATACCCGTCCTGAAGTGGAATTTACAGTAGAAGGATATGAATCAGCGGATACATTGCTGCATCGGGTTAAGAAAGAGGATTATGTGCCGGATCTCATTTTGATGGATATTTATATGCCGGAAAAACCGGGGATTGAAGTAGTAAGAGAATTGCGTGAGATGGGGAATCATAGTAGAATTATTTTTCTTACGGCTTCCAAAGAGCATGCACTTGAGGCGTTTCGGGTAAATGCGGTACAATATCTGGTAAAACCGGTATCAGAAAGAGAGTTTTTTTCCATTTTGGAAACCGTACTTGAAAAAGTGGAGCTGGAACGTAAAAAATATATTCTGCTGCGTATCGAAGGCAGGCTCCAGCGCGTGGAATTAAACGATATTCTATACTGTGAGGCACAGGGAAAGGTACAGTGCCTGTATCTGTCGGACGGCAGATATTATATACTGCGTATTACAATGACAGAGCTTTTTGGAATGCTTTCCTGTTATCAGGAATTTGTAAGGGTGGGCGTTGCCTATATCGTTAACCTTAGCCATATAGAAAGTTTAAGCCGTCAGGAAGTGGAGATGGATAACGGCAAAAAAATCTATCCGCCCCGTGGTTCTTACCAGCCTTTACGGGAAAAGTATTTTCAATATTATTGTGAAGAAGAGTAACGGCAGATCTTATGAATGCGTTTTCAAATGCGCCGCTTTCCTGTAGGAGAGCGGCGTCATTTTGTATTTTTTCTGAAATGCTCTTGTAAAATAAGATTGATTATGGAAACCACAGTTTTCTGCAATATCAATTACTTTAAAATCCGTTTCCGACAATTGCTTTGCGGCAAGATCCAGACGATAATTCACAAGATAGGAATTAAAACTCATTCCGGTAAATTCTTTAAACAGTTTCATAAAGTGGCTTTCAGAAAAACCGCATTGTTCCGCCGCTTTTCTGATAGAAATTTCATGATCATAAAATTTCTGAACATAGTAAAGTGCATTTTTAAGCCGGCTGTAGGACAGCTGTAAAGAACTGCTATCACTGCCCGCAGCAGCGCTGTACTGGTTGATGTAATGGAGCAGAAGGAAAAGATTGGATTTGATGATCAATTCATGGGTGGAATAACTGTCCTTGCGGTGTGCCAGCATTGACAGGATACATGGGGAGACAGCCTGGTTAAATGAGGAACCTGAAGGATAGAAGCAGTCCAGGGTTCTTTCTCCGTTTAAAAACGGAAGAACATATTTGTCATAACACAGATCTTCAAAAGAACCTTTAAAAAGAGAAGGATGGAACATAATATTAAAATATTCTCCGCCTGCAGGACCGCTTTGCTCGATGGAATGTACGGCATGGGGAAGAATTACAATGATATCCCCGGCACAAAGCTGATATGCCTGTCCCCACAGGGTGACCTGGATCTGTCCTGAAGCACAATAGATCAGTTCAAAATCATCATGCCAGTGCAAAGGAAAGGAAGGAATCCATTCGGGGATATTACCTCGATAGACACTGTATGGAAAATGGGTGGTTCCGTGTATTTTAGTTTCGTGCAAGGGCGTATGATCCATGAGACTCCTCCTGATATTTGATCCTATATAAATAGGATTGTGTTAAAAATATAAGGTTATATTACAAGAATTATAACGTGTATAATAGTACAATGCAAGTAAGAAGAAAGAGAGATACGTGTGAAGAAAAGAGGGCAAATATGGAATATGCGTCAATCAGACATTTTGCAGATAAGAGGTACTGTTATGCATTGAAAAAGGGACTTTTTCTCATCAGGCTGGAGGTCAAAAAAGAAGATACAGTAAGAGTGACTCTTCACATACAGGATAAATATCTGCCGGTTCAAGTCATGGATACAAGACAGGAATATGCAATGAAAATTGCTTATTCAGACAAGTATACCGACTATTACGAAGCAAGTATAGAGATTGATGTGGTCTGTCTCAGATATTTCTTTGAAATAGAAGACACATCAGGGAAAGTGACTTATTATGGAAATCATGATTTTTATGATGTGTGTATTACGGACATTGAAAGAATGTTTGACTGCCCGCAGAACTTAAGGGAGAAAGAGCTGTTTGAACTGCCTGCCTGGGCAGAAAATAAGGTAGTATACCAGATCTTTCCTTCCCGTTTTGCTACGGATCAGAACATTGCAAATAAGGTCTGGTATCAGGCGCCTATTGGACATGAAGCAGAACTGAAAGGATCTTTAAGGGGCATTATCAATCATTTGGACTATTTAAAAAATCTGGGCGTGGATATTATTTATATGACGCCGATTTTTTGTTCTGATTCCAGTCATAAGTATAATATAGATGATTATTATAAAATCGATCCTTCCTTTGGGAGTAAGGAAGATCTAAAAGAACTGGTAAACAGGGCGCATGAAATGGGGATGTATGTGATCCTGGACGGTGTATTCAATCATACGTCTGTGAACTTTTTTGCCTTTCGGGATATCAGGGAAAAGAAAGAACAGTCAGCTTATTTAAACTGGTACTATATTGAAGACTTTCCGCTTGTGATGGAATGGGGAAAAAAGCCAAATTATAAGACTTTTAGTTATGCCGGATCTATGCCGAAATTAAATCTGGGAAATAAAGAGACGGCAGACTTTGTGATAGATGTGGCATCCTATTGGATCAAGGAGTGCGATATCGACGGCTGGCGCCTGGATGTGGCAGATGAAGTGGAGCATGCTTTTTGGAAGCGGTTTCGCAAAGAGATGAAAGCAGTAAAGAAGGAGATATTACTTATTGGGGAAATTTGGCATTTTGCCGGTGATTTTCTGGAAGGCGACGAGTGGGACAGCGTCATGAATTATCCGTTTTACCGTGCGGTGCTGGATTTGGCTGCATCGGAAGAAATAGGCGCTTCTGATTTTGCAGGGAAGCTTCATTTTATAAAAGGCAGCCTGAATAAACGTTTAGAAGGATATCTTTGGAATTTTATAGATACACATGATACGGCAAGATTTTTACACAGTGCACAAAACAGCATAAAAAAACAGATGCTGGCGGCAGCATTGCAGTTATTGCTTCCCGGTATGCCAATGATTTATTATGGTGATGAAGTGGGGATGGAGGGCGGACCGGACCCGGACTGCAGACGTGGTATGCTCTGGGATGAAACCAGACAAAACAGGGAAGTTTTTCAATTTTATCAGACGCTTATAAAAATACGGCATGAGTATCCGGTTTTAACAAAGGGAGCAGTTATAGAACAGTACACAGAGGACAGTACCGGAATTATTTTTATAAAAAAAGAACTGGACGGACAAAGTATGACAGTCATTTTTCATACGAGAAAAGGAACTGTGAAACTGCCCGGTTTTAATGGCGGAAAAAATCTTGTGGATGGCAGGGAATTTTCGGGAAGTCTGGAAGATTATGAGATCGTGGCGCTTGTGGAGTAAGCAGCTGGTGCAAAGCGGGTAGAACAGTCAGAAAAACGGGAGATGCGGTATTATGAAATCATTTACGAAATTATACATTCCGATCGCATTGGAAACTTTGTGCTATATGCTGGCAGGAATGGTAGATACCATCATGCTTTCCAATGTGGGGGATCACGCAGTTGGGGCGGTAGGTACGGCTAATACTTATATCAGTGTTTTCATTATTATGTTCAACGTTGTGTCATCGGGCATGATTGCTGTAATGACGCAGTATATCGGGGCAAAAAGAGTAGGGGTGGCATATCAGGCAAGACAGCTGGGGGCAGTATTTAACTTTGCGCTGGGGATTTTGCTTTCTGTATTTTTGTTTGTCTTTTCAGAAAATATTCTGGAGAGCGTAGGCGTGGCGCCGCTTCTTATGGAGTATGCAAAGACGTATCTGCGCATTGTTGGAGGATGCTGCTTCTTAAATGCGCTGATTCCCATATTTTCAAGCTATTTAAGGGCATTTGGGCATACCAGACAGCCTCTGATTGCTACATTGATTGGAAACGCAGTAAATTTGTGCCTGAATGCACTGTTCCTGTTTGTATTTCACAGTGGTGTGGCAGGTGTTGCAGCCGCGACGGTTATATCAAGAATGATAAATCTGGCAATTGTAATTGTGGCAGGAAGAATTTTGATTCGGGCAAAGGAAGATCCGGAACGGTTAAAAAATAAAGAGATATTTTCACAGATTATAAAGGTGGGACTGCCATCTGCTATGGAAACGGCATTTTATAATGTGGCTATGACGCTTACTATCCGGTTCTTAAATCAAATGGATGAGGAGGGACTCAATGTAACGGCAAGGGCATATGCGGCTCAGATCTCTAATTTTTCTTATTGTGCAGGCGCGGCGCTGGCACAGACAAATGCTATTATGACGGGCTGGAGAATCGGAGAGGGGGATTATGAAGCCTGCGATAAAGGGACAAAAAAAGCGGCTGGCATCGGCATATGTGTGGCAGCAGGACTGGCAGCCATTTTTGCACTTAGTGCGAATTATCTGATTCGGATATTTACAGATAATGCAGAAATGACGGCATTAGTAGGAACGCTTTTAACAATTGATATTGTTCTTGAAGTGGGGCGTGTGACAAATCTTGTATTTGGGCAGGCTTTAAAGACAAGTGGAGACGCTTTCTTTACTACAGTGATTGCAGTTGTATTTATGTATCTGTGTATGGTGGGCGGTACATGGCTTTTCGGAATTCATTTTCACCTTTTGGCAGTCGGAGCTTATATAGGGCTTGCCGGTGACGAATGTGTGCGTGCTGTGTTTATGTTTTTGCGATGGCAGTCAGGGAAGTGGAAGACAAAGGGATTTATTAAGCAGAAGGATGGAACGGATGCAGATGTGGATCAGGCAAGGGACGAACCTACGGAAGTTCAGGCTTGATAATATTGACAAAATTCAGAAAAGTGTTAAAATTATATGAATAATTCCTGGTTTATTTTCTTGTTTCAGACAATAAATCAGGAAAAAGTTTGTATAATTGCATAGAGAAAGGAAAATGATCATGAGACTTGGCAGTAAATCTTCCAATATTGCTATTAAATCCATTTCACAGCTTGTGGCTATGCCGTATGAACCGATGAACGGAGAACTGAATGACATCCATAAACGTCTGATGAAAGGAAGAAAGGAATTTGAACAGGCTGTAACAAAAACGATGGATGCAGTGATTCATATGAGTGCAATGGATCTGACGCTGGAAACCAATATAGAGACGGTAGAAAAGATCAATACTTCTATTGCTTCCGAAGTAAGCCATATCAGTGAGGCGGCGGAAGCGACTGCAGAGATCGCATCCGAGGTGTCAAGGGCGCATGAAAACCTGACTTCTACGATCATTGAGGTTTCAGATGAATCCGGCAGGATCATGG
The DNA here is from genome assembly GCA_947650155.1 of uncultured Lachnospiraceae bacterium. Classification (GTDB taxonomy): domain Bacteria; phylum Bacillota; class Clostridia; order Lachnospirales; family Lachnospiraceae; genus RGIG3002. Next base: position 20,011 of record CANSUS010000008.1, on the reverse strand, counting down.
AGGACATACATAATTGTGAAAATGAACTTACTTCCATTACGGGACTGTCGGCTTCCGCTATTTCCACGGCAACAGAAATGAAAACGGATATTTATGGACTGCTTGATATTATAAAAAATATGAATGATGTGGTTGAGGCAATCAATGCGATCTCTGCCCAGACGAATCTGTTAGCGTTGAATGCATCTATCGAGGCGGCCCGTGCAGGAGAGGCCGGACGGGGCTTTGCTGTGGTTGCGGATGAAATCCGAAGCCTTGCAGATGAGACAAAGTCTTTGACGAATCGGATGGGAGGATTTATTGACAATATTCAGAGCGCTTCTAAGAAAAGCTCTGACAGTGTGGATACAACCGTATCCAAATTGGAAAATATTAATGAAAATATTCAAAATGTGTGGAAAATTACCGGAAGCAACCGCGAAGGCATAGATCATATTGCGGATTCGGTTTCTTCTCTTGCAGCTGTAAGTGAAGAAATCAGCAGTTCCATGAACGAGCTGGATAATCAGATGCAGTATGTAAGCGGGGAGTGTCAGAACTTACAGGAAAACACAGATTCCCTTTCTCTTTCCAGCCACGCCATTGCAGAGCTTGTGGCGCCTTCTAAAACGATTGAGAAGCATCTGGATGAGTCTGCAAAGATTATGGGAGATATGGCAAAAGACGCTTTCTATATGCTGGATAACCAGGTAGTTTTAAACTGCCTGCACAGTGCTGTCAGCGCGCATCAAAACTGGCTGAATACTTTAAAAGAGATAGCGCAGACCGGAAAGTTGAGGGCGTTGCAGACAGATTATACAAAATGCGGACTCGGTCATTTTTATTATTCCTTTAAGCCTTTAAATCCTAAGGTCACAGCGGTTTGGGATGGGCTTGGCGAAAAACACAAAAAGTTTCATTCTTATGGTATGGAAATGGTGCAGGCCCTTCGCGGCGGGCATACGGAAGAACTGCAGAAAATTTATGAAAAGGCAGAAAACGTTGCAAAAGAGCTTAGCGTAGATTTCCAGAAACTGATTCAGATTATTGGAACTTTATCAAAAGAGAACATTCGTATTTTCGATACCAGTGATAAGCCGTCGTGACAGCATGTATGTGCAGGAGAACAGGATCAAGAGTACAGCAGAATAAAAAAGAAGTAACTGTGTTGCATTCGGGGCAATGCAGTTATTTTTTTGACAGGCAGCTGTTATACTTGCAAAAAAAGAAAAAACATAATAGAATTTTAGACGGGACACGATAAAAGGAATGTGAAGGAGGATTAGTATGGAACCGGTAAATGCACAGGCAACGCCGAATGCAAGAAGGCTGTTTCAGTATTTAAGCGGGATTGGCGGACAAAAGATCGTGACAGGGCAGCATACGCAGACAGTGGCAATGGAGGAAATTGAAAAGATAAAAGAGATTACGGGTAAAGAGCCGGCGCTTCGGGGATTTGAACTGCTTGCTTACTCCCCCAATATCCGCTATGAGACAGGAGACGAGCATTGCAGAAAGGAAATCGACGAGAACAAAGATACGCTGGCACATGCGCTTCATTTCGGCAGGAACGGCGGTATTGTGACTTTTACATGGCACTGGTTCTCACCTCTTGGAGGAGAGGATAAAAGTTTTTATTCGGTAAAAACAGACTTTGATCCTGAAAAGGTACTTATGGAAGGAACAAAAGAACGACAGGCTTTTTATCATGATCTGGATATCATGGCGGGATACTTGAAGCCTTTTTATGAAGAAGATATTCCTGTGCTTTGGAGACCGTTTCATGAATCGGAAGGCGACTGGTTCTGGTGGGGCAGAAAGGGACCTTCCGTGGCGGCGAAATTATATCGTCTGCAGTATGAGTATTTTGTATATACCTATCATTTGGATAATTTGTTATGGGTATGGAATTGTCCGTTAAAAGAGGGATATCCGGGAGATGATGTGGTGGACATTTTATCCCGTGATCTATATGAAGACAAAGGAACAAAGACAGATTACTTCAGAGAATATGAAGAACTGATTTCCATAACAGAGGCGAAAAAGCCTGTGGCTCTTGCGGAAATCGGGATACTTCCGGATATGGAAATGCTGTGTAAAAGCTGCGTTCCGTGGTGTTATTTTATGGTATGGAGCAAAGGTTTTGTCATGACGGAGGAATTTAACAGTTATGAGGCACTGCGGAATGTATATGACAGCGAGTATGCAGTGACTTATCCGGCAGACTATTCAATATAAATACAAAGGAGAAAATATGAAATGTCACAAATAAGTAAAGTATTAGAGAAAATAAAAGAGGATATTGCAGGCAAAAAGGTATTGGAGGCAGCCTGTGGGCGGGCGGAGTTTTCCGTTTATGCATCAAAGACTGCACAAGAAGTTTACTGTGTCGATCTGGTGGATTTTCGCTTAATAGAGGAAATCAAGGAGTGTAAAAATCTTACTTTTGAATTAATGGACGTAACAGATATGAAATACGGAGAGCAGACCTTTGACACGGTGGTAATGTACAATGCCATTGGACATCTTGATACGGTAATTTCCGAAGCAATTACGGAAAGTAAAAGGGTATTGAAAGCAGGAGGCCGTCTGTATATTATCAGCTCTTTCAAAATGGATAAGAACGTAATCGAAGATAAAGTGATTCCCTACTTGCAGGAGTCCGGTGAAAAGTATACAGTGGAAGCAGATAAGACCTATACTTATGTGCAAATAGAAAAGTAGAATGAAACGATAATATTATATTTAAAATTGCTAAGCGCCAGAAATCATTGTATAATATCACCATGTGTCAGAAGCATATCAAAAAGAGCAATGAATTTACAGGCGGTTTGTACGCAGATAGGAGCAGATATGGATAAAAAAATACCTTATAAGATTTACCTGGAAGAACAGGAGATGCCAAGGCAGTGGTACAATGTGCGGGCGGATATGAAAAAGAAACCGGCGCCGATTTTAAATCCCGGTACGCTGCAGCCGGTTACGGAGGAAGAACTTTCCGGCATTTTCTGCAGAGAACTGGCAAAGCAGGAACTGGATGATACGACCCCGTATTTTGATATTCCGCAGGAGATCCGGGATTTCTATAAAATGTACCGCCCCTCACCGTTGGTAAGGGCATATTGTCTGGAGGAAAAGTTACAGACTCCGGCGCATATTTATTATAAATTTGAAGGAAATAATACATCAGGCAGCCATAAGCTGAATTCTGCAATTGCACAGGCATATTATGCAAAACAGCAGGGATTAAAGGGCGTTACGACAGAAACGGGTGCAGGACAGTGGGGAACGGCGCTTTCTATGGCGTGTTCTTATTTTGACCTGGACTGTCAGGTATATATGGTTAAATGTTCTTATGAACAAAAGCCTTTCAGACGTGAGGTTATGCGTACTTATGGCGCAAAGGTAACACCGTCCCCATCGATGGATACAAGCGTGGGACGAAAGATTAATGAAGAATTTCCGGGAACAACAGGAAGTCTTGGATGCGCAATTTCAGAAGCGGTGGAGGCGGCAACCAGTAAAGAAGGATACCGCTATGTATTGGGTTCGGTGCTGTCCCAGGTACTGCTGCATCAGTCTATTATTGGTTTGGAAACAAAAGCGGCTCTGGATAAATACGGAATCAAGGCGGATACCATTATAGGATGTGCCGGCGGCGGTTCTAATTTAGGCGGACTGATTTCCCCTTTTGCCGGAGAGATCTTAAGAGGAGAAGCGGAGTATGAAATGATTGCCGTTGAACCTGCTTCCTGCCCAAGTCTGACAAGAGGCGTTTATGCCTATGATTTCTGCGATACGGGAAAGGTATGTCCTCTGTCTAAGATGTATACTTTGGGAAGCGGCTTTATGCCTTCCGCCAACCATGCAGGCGGGCTTCGTTACCACGGCATGAGTTCTACGGTTTCAGAGCTGTACGATCAGGGACTGCTTAAGGCCAGAAGCGTAGAGCAGACAGAAGTGTTTAAGGCGGCGGAGACCTTTGCAAGAGTGGAGGGGATTCTTCCTGCGCCGGAAAGCAGTCATGCGATCAAGGTTGCCATTGATGAGGCGGAGAGATGTAAAGAAACCGGCGAAGAGAAAAATATAGTATTTGGTCTGACCGGTACAGGATATTTTGATATGGTAGCTTATCAGAAGTACAATGACGGAGATATGAGCGATTATATTCCTACGGATGAGGAGCTGCAGGCGGCGATCTCAAAACTGCCGAAGGTGGAGTAATAAGCGGAGCTGGAAAGCAGGGGGAACGCAAATGCGCAGTGAAACACAGATATATGATCTGATCCTTAACATTGCAAAGCAGGATGAGCGGATCTATGCAGTATATATGAATGGTTCCAGAACCAATAAAAAGGTGCCGAAGGACATTTTTCAGGACTTTGATATTGTATATGTGGTAGAAGAAACGGGAAGTTTCAGGAAAGATAAAAACTGGATAAAAAAATTTGGTACAATCCTTTATATGCAATACCCGGATGAATCTCCGGACGATCCGGGTGATAAGGAGAACTGCTATGGGTGGCTGATGCAGTTTGACGATGGGAACAGAATCGATCTGCATGTGGAAACGGTTACGTATGCGCTCGCACATATAACGGAAGATAAACTCTGTAAAATACTGCTTGATAAGAAGAATATTCTGCCGGTTCTGCCAGAGGCTGCGGATGAGGATTATCATGTAAAAAAGCCGTCAAAGGAGCAGTTTTTGGCAGCCTGCAACGAGTTTTGGTGGTGTTCTAACAATATTGCAAAAGGGTTGTGGAGAAGAGAACTTTTATATGTGCAGGACATGACGAATTTTGTGGTCAGAAAACAATTAGAAAAGATGCTGTCATGGAAGATCGGTATTGATACAGATTTTGGTGTGAGTGTCGGGAAGTCGGCCAAATATATGGTCAAGTGGCTTGAAAAGGCGGAATGGGAGGAGTACCTTTCCACCTTTTTCAGGTGTGACACAGAAGAGGCATGGGAAGCTGTCATGAGAATGTGTACGCTGTTTGAAAGGACGGCAAGGTTTGTGGGAGAGAAACTTTCCTATGAATATAATGAGGCAGAAGGGGAGAATGCCCGGGCATTTTTAGAACATGTGCGGACACTGCCTGCAGATGCGCAGGAAATATTTCCGTGTTAAAGAAAATAAACGCAGTATCTGTCAGGAACCTACAATAGTGCCGCCGTTTGGGTGAAGCACCTGTCCGGTCATGTAGGAAGCGTCATCGGATGCTAAAAATACATAGCAGGGAGATACTTCGCAGGGCTGTCCGGCTCTCATCAGAGGTACTTGGGAGGTCTTTCTTCCGAAAGTGGCTACTGCGTCGGCGGAGTAGGAGGCGGGGATCAGAGGAGTCCATATTGGTCCCGGTGAGACCGCATTGACGCGTATTCCCTTCTCTGCCAAAGATAAGGATAAGGATCTGGTCAGAGAAACAATGGCGCCTTTTGTGGCACTGTAGTCGATCAGCTCTTTATTTCCCTGATAGGCGGTTACGGAAGTGGTATTGATGATACTGCTTCCTTTTTTCATATACGGCAGTGCAGCCTGAATTGTATAAAAATACGATATGATATTATTCTGGAATATAAACTGAAGCTGTTCAGGTGAAATATCCAAAATACTGTCTTTCACAAATTGGAAGGCATGATTATTGACAAGAATATCAATTTTTCCAAATTGCTTTATGGTAGTGTCAATACATTTTTGGACAAAAGACAGTTCCTTTAAATCGCCCTGCATCAGCAGACACCTTCCGCCTAACTGCCTGATTCTATCCGCGGTTTCCTGTGCGTCGTATTCTTCGTCATAATAGATAATGACGACGTTTGCGCCTTCTTTTACAAAATCATAGGCGGCGGCTCTTCCGATACCGCTGTCTCCGCCTGTAATAATGGCAGTTTTATTTTCCAATTTGCGTTTGAACATAGATGTTTCCGACACGGGTCTTGGCTCCATGACGTATTCAAATCCGGGCTGTCTGTCCTGATGCTGGGGTGGGAAGGAAAAGGCGATTTCTTCACATTCACGGACAGATCCATATTTATTTATCGGTTTCATATGCAAATACCTCCTGAATTATAGTAATAAAATCTCCCTTCTTCGTGCTTACAGAAGGGTTATAAAATATGATATGCCTGTATTCTTCAGATTGACATGGAATCACAACAATGATATGATTGTAAAATAATAAAGGAGAAAACATAACTGCACCGGATACTAAAAGTCTGATGTAGTTTTTTTGTGGGAAAGTGGGAAATGACGATACCGTTCATTTTAATACAAATATGAGGAGAAGGGAGAATATCATAAAATGGAAGAACAAAAGATAGTGATTCGTTTTGCGAAGGAAGAGGAATTAGAGCAGGTAAATCAGATCAGAAAGCAGATTCATAAACTGCACTGTATCCAAAGAGAAAATAATTTTAAACCGGATGGCTGGGAGGAAATCCGAGATCTGGTAAAGCTGCGGTTTGAGTCGGAGGACAGCAATGTCATTGTGGCATGTAAGGAAGGCAGGATCGTGGGAACTGCAGTTGTGCAGTATATACGCAGGCCAGAGTCGCCGTTTCAGCAGGCAAGGAATTTCTGCCATATTGAGGAGTTTGGCGTGGATGAAGAATACAGACGGCAGGGGATCGCCACACTGCTGATAGATTTTATTAAAGAGGATGCGAAGCGGCGGGGATTCCCGAAAGTGGAACTGAATATGTGGGAATTTAATGAAAGCGCGCTGAAATGTTACGAAAGCGCCGGTTTCCGGACATATAGAAGAGATCTGGAATTGTTTTTGTAAAATGGTCATTTTCTTCTGAGAGTTTTTTCGGAATACTTTAAAATAAGACCGGTTACGGCAACAATAATCTCTGTAATCGGGAAGGAGAGCCATACGCCTGTGATTCCCCAGATACGGGACAGCAGGAACGTCATGGGAATGATGATAAAAAATCCCCGCAGCAGGGAAATCGTCTGTGCTTTTACTGCTCTTTCGATAGAGGTAAAATACGTGGAAAGCACAATATTGAATCCGGCAAAAGGAATCGCGGTAAAGTATAGCTTCATTCCAGATGCGGCAGTCTGCTGCAGCCGGATGTTCTGCTCTTTGTTAAACAGATTTACGATAGAATCGGTACAGGCAAAAAATACACAAAAAATACATGCCGAAAGAAGCAGCGTTGTAACGACTGCGTACTTTAGAAGCTTTTTTATGTCGGTCCAATCACCGCATCCGTAAGCACGGCTTATAATGGGCTGAGTGCCCTGTGCAATTCCCGTATAAATGGAAATCACCACAAGGGACAGGTTGGCAATGATACCATAGGCGGCCACGCCAATATTTCCAAGCAGGCCAAGAATAATAAAATTAAAAACAATCATGACAATGCCAGAGGCTGCTTCCGTAATCAGGGAAGGGATGCCAAGCGAAACCGTATCTCTGATCAGGGAAGGAAAGAATTTTAATTTCTGTAAATGAAAATGATTCTGTTTAGAGATCCGGTGCCAGGAAAGAATGCATATACTGATTGCAGGGGCAGCGCCGGTTGCCAGTACGGCGCCCAATATGCCCAGCTTCATCGGAAATATAAACAGATAGTCTAAGAAAATATTAGCCGCACTGCCGGCTAACATTGCCGTCATGGCAAGCTTTGGATTTCCGTCATTTCGTACAAAGCAGATCAATACATCATTTGCTAAAAATGCAGGAGAAAAAAGCAGAATAACCTGCAAATAAGTTCTGGTCATGTTAAATACATTCCCATCAGCACCCAAAATCAGGGTGATTTTTTCGGAGAGGAAAATACCGGCAAAAAAGAATAAAACAGACAGAATCAGGGTAAGGCAGAGAACATTAGAGAATGCATGATTGGCATTTGCCGTTTCTTTTCGTCCTCTGAAAATAGAATATTTTGTTGCGCCGCCCATTCCCAGCATAAGACCGCATCCGTGAATCAGGCTGTAAACCGGAATTGCCAGATTGAGCGCAGTCAGTCCGTCTGCTCCCAGACCGTTAGACACAAAAAAAGTGTCGGCAAGGATATAGCAGGACAGACCGATCATACCCAATATATTCAGGGTGACATACTGTAGAAATTCTTTAAAAAGTTTTTTTGACTGCATTTCTTTTTCCTTTCCCGATAAAAAAATTACGATAAAAAATGAAAAGCGTCAAGCTTTCTGTCTTCTAAGACCTAACGACGGAAAGTTTGACGCTGAAGCTCTTTACCCGGTGGCAGAGAGGCGCGTTTGAATCATACATATACTGTCAATTACAAAACGGTTGTTTGATTATATTCAGTATACCATAGGTGGAACGCAAAGTCTATTATCATTTAGGAAATACGTTTGTTGTGAGGAAGAAAGCAGGAAGGATATATCGTTGTGAACCCGTCTGGTGTGTGCTATAATTTTAGTATTGCTGACAGAAGCAGATTTGAAAAGATACAGGATAAAAAATCTTATCAATTAAAGGAAATAGGACATGAAAGGGAAATTTCTCTGGGCGGCAGGCATGTTCAGATTGTTGCCCTGCCGGGACATACGAAAGGTTCCATAGAGTACTTGTACAGGAAGAAAGGCTTTTGATTGCCGGAGATGCTTTAAACCAGGGATTATGGCTGTTTAATTATGGTTCCCTTTCCATGCAGGAACTTTCAGAGACGCTGCAAAAAACAGTAGAGCTGGATTTTGATGCCTATTGCAGCAGTTACAAGGATGATTGTGGAATTTCTGATATTACCTTTACAATTGATAAAATGAATTGAGCAGCCTTATATCAGATATTCCGTTAAAGAGGGAAAGAATTTATGCTGCAAGGAAATTGGTTAGATTTCAAAAGCCGGGCCGCAGGAAAGGAACAGATGGAAATATGAAGTTTATTCGAGAAAAAATTATTTTTTTATATCAGAAAATAAAACAGGCGTGTACCGCTTACAAAGTGACGATATGCGCCGTTGAACTTTTTACGCTTTATACGGTCTTAGAGATGTTGTGGGAGGATCTTGGACTCCAATATAAATTGCAGATGGCGGATTTTCTTTTTCAGGGTTGGATGTCGATGGCTTTTTTTCTTTTTATTTTGGTATCTATGCTGGTGGAAAGCCTGTTCCCCTGTGAAAAGAAACAGAAGGGTGAGAAGGTTAAAAAAATATTGGGATTTGCGACAGGCGCATTGTTTGCAGCAGTATTTGTGTGGGGAATATTTGCCGGAGACAGGGCAGGTGAAGCAGAACTGATTTTTCATTTTTCAGGCAGTGTGATAGAAGAATGGTGCCGCCGTTTTGCAATCGGATATGTACTTTTGCTGATAACGGCGGTTTTTTATGTCTGTCACAGGAAAAGCGGCGTGGGATTTATAGAGTATGGTTTACATACATTTATAAATTTTACAGTAGCTACGGCGGTTTATATTGTACTTCTGATCGGAATCAATCTTGTTATGGGAATTGTAAATCTGCTGTTCTTTCATGGAAATGCTTCTCTTGACAGTTATAGTACGGTTCTGATTACAGGCATTTATTATGGACCGGCATGTATGATGGCAATGAATCATTTGAACGGTGAAATGAAAGATTATAAAGGCGGCATCTTGTTGAAATATGTGCTTTCGGGACTGACAATTTGTGCGCTGGCAGTGGTGTATGTCTATCTGCTTAAGATTTTGATTCTGTGGGAAATGCCATCTAATGAAATTTATGGTATTGCCTCCGGATTGTTCTGCCTTGGCATGCCTGTCTGGATCATAGGATATTTTTACCGGGACGATACGAAATATATGCGCTTTGTACAAAAACTTCCTTATGGTCTGGCGCCGGTTATTTTAGTACAGGCATATGCCATTTGTGTGAGGATTTATTATAATGGCATGACGCCGGACAGATATATGGGCGTTGTCATGGTCCTTTTTGAAATTATTGTGCTGTTCGTATGGTATTTTTGGAAAGACAGGTTGGAACGTGTACTTTTGATAATCGGGGCAGGTATTATTGTGTCAGTCTTTATTCCCGGCATCAATATGTACAGTGTGTCCAACAGATGGCAGCAGACCTTTCTGGAAACTTATTATCAAAAAGTGGTTTCCGGTGAGACGCTTGCACAGGAAGAGTTTGAACGTTTAGAAGGGGCGTATCAATATTTGAAGAAGGAAGCCGGAAAACAGGAACTGATAGAGCAGTTCGACATTTATGAGGAGGATTTTGCAGGCAGTCTGGCGGTGTCTGGAATAGAAGAGAAAAATCTGACGCAGAAAGAGTATCATAGCATACACTGTTGTCAGATGGTGGGGAATCTGGATGTCAGCGGTTACAGCAGCTTCGATATGATGAATCAGGACAGTGAATATAGTCATTTTGGCGGCGACCGGGTTCCGATAGATTTTTCTGCTTTTCGACTTATAAAGAGGGGCAGTAAAGAAGCGGAAGCGCTGACAGTGGATTTAAGTGATCTTATGGAGCGATGTATTGCCTATGAAGCAGAACATCCAGGTGCAGGGAAAGAGGAATTCAGTGAAGCGATGAAGCCGTATAACCGGATTGTAATCGATGAGGACAGAATATTGTATCTTAATCATTTTGAGGTGAATTACCGGGATGGAATGGAGGAAGGCAAAGAATTTTTTGAAATTGTTTCAGTGAACATTTCAGGGATGTTATTAAGCAGGTGAATGGAGGGGAGGTTTCCTCCATTCGCCTCTTTCATTTTCCCCAATTATTTTTATTGTTTTTTTTAAACGCTCTGTTAACCTATCGCTCCTTATCATCCAAATATCCTTTTTGTATTTTATTATAGATAAAGCTGATAGCAAAGCACAATAAACCGCATATGATGAAGCTGACAGATCCGGTTACCGCATCCTTTATGTCAGCGTCCAGCATGACCAGTTTAAAGATACTTATCATAGAAAGGACAAGCCCATATAACCGATACCCCTTTTTCTTTTTCCAAAAGCCTGCTATAATGCTGCATACTGCAAATACAAGCAGGGAAATACTGATGAGAAATTCCGGGGTCTGGAAAGCATATAAAATGACCGCAAGGAGTATTGTATATTTGAATGTAATATAAGCCATCACCCAATAAGGTCTGTTATCCGGCCTTTGTTTCGCTTCCTGCTCTTCCAGTAGTTCACGGGAATTTAAAGTAAAGACGCCGACAGCAATGAGGATTGGTATAAACGGTATCTCATGGTGTGAGATGGCTTGGCAGCCCATCAGCATGAGGATGACATTTATGACACGGGAAAGAACCTTTTCATCCGGACTGTGAAAGCAGTCTGTTTTTGTCATTATGATATGGAAGATACCGGCAATACTGAATGCAGAAATTGCTTTAAAGTGACGGATCTCATTTCCGATCAAATGGTCTATGATGTCGGTAAAGTATATGGAAAATATGGCGGTAACCGCAATCAATATAATAGGATATCCGAAAAGTCTGACTGCCGTATTTTCCGTTTTGGTTCTTATATATAGATAGACAACAGTACATAAGGAGACAGCCAGTATAGTCTGCAGATTGACGGAATAGAACAGGAGCTGTCCGAAAGTCCACAGATAGACGGATGCAGTTGCAGCGCCCAGCCATATGTCATTTTTTTTGCGCATGCCAATGAGCATAAGCGGAATGACAGCCAGTAGAATAGAAAGGATTCCGGCGGACGCCTCTTTGCGAATCAGTAAAAGTAATATAATACAAAATAACGGAATCTCTGCGGCAGGCGCATATTTTTTTTCTTGTGATTCAATGAATAACAGCAACAGTACGCACAATGCGTAGGATAAAAGAATTTCCGGCAGTCTGAGTAACCCGGACTGTAAAAAAAGCAGGACGCCGGGCAGGGCGTAAGCGATGAAAAAAGCGTGATACCATGCATGGGAGAAATCTGTGTCTTTTTCTTCTTTATATGCAGTCAGCAGATCGACAGCCAAAGTCATAAAGAAAACAAAAGTAATTAAAAATTCTTTTACTGTCATGCGGTAAGTACTGCCTGGCGTTATTATAAATATGAGATAGGATAAGATTAAAATCCACAGATTCATTAATTTGAAAATATGGTTTTGTACTTTATATTTTCCAGCAGACAACATAATCCTGTTTTCTGTTTTGGCAGTCTTTACAGTACTGCAGTGAAAAGTAAAAACTGCAATCAAATGATAGACTGCAAGCATAAGAAACTTAAAGGAATCCTTTCTGCCCGCACACAATACGCATCCAAGGATAACAGAGATCATAACGCCCAACTGGCCAATAATTTCAAAAATTTTGATTTTGTGGTCTGTTCCGGAAAGTTTTTTCTCATACCTGGATAGAAAAATAGTTCCTGCCGCCCAGACAAATAAGAGAAAATAAGTCAACAAGTCTCCAAATAGGTGAAAGTACACATTGCTCATGATAAGGGACAAAAACACGCCGCCTGCGCCCAGACCCGTTAAAGAGATAAAAAATTTATTGGCAGGCGATTTTTTCATAAAGAGCATTCCCGCCGCAGTCACCAGAAAGCTGATAAGATACATGCAAAGGATTTTCATTCCGTCAGACAGGGCGGGTACGACTACCGTACCGAAAAGAACCATTCCTATCAGGATCAAAACGGACGCCAGAATGCCCATCAGATTCCGGCCGAAAATGTCCTCCATATTGGAAGGCTTTTTCTGGTAAGAAGAGGGCAAAACAGTGGGCGGCGGTGTTTGCGGCATCTGGTTTAAAGAGGGTTGGATTACAGGCTGCGCTGGCAGTTTTTGATGAACCTGTGCCTGTGGACTTACTACAGATTTTTGAGGCATTACGGGCATTTTTGCAGGCATGTTAGAAGCTTCTGTGCCTGTCGCCAGACTTTCCTTTAGCAATTGTAACTGCGTCTCCATATGTGTCAGCTCATTTGTCATCAGATCTATTTTTGTCTTCATTATTTTTTTGGTAGTTTCATCGGAAGGCAGATTCATTTCATAGATCAGGTTATTTAATTTTTGTCTTGCGGCTGCAAGTTCATTTTCAAAATTCAGAAGATTGATTTCTTGTCTTGTCATATGATTTATGTATTTATTTTCCTTTCCTAAAGTTAGATTTATTTTATCATATGTCCGTTTGTTTATCCAAAGAAAGTAAAAAATAATGCGAAACGGGATTATATGTGGTATATTACTATTTAAGATGATAGAAATTTATGGAGATTAGAAAGTGGAGGAAATTTTATGTTAGGTGAATTGGGATTAAGCGCTGGCAGCGCTCTTATCATTTTATTTGCTATGTATTTTGTGATCAAGTGGGCGGTAAAGAATGCAATTGAAGAAAGTATTCCCGAAATCAGTAAAGCGGTGAAAAGGGGAATAGAAAAATATAAGGAAGAAAATTTGTAAAGGGACTCGCTGAAATAAAAAGGGAAAGAGCATTAATTGGATGAATTCATTATACCTTATATTGTATTTTTAATGTGGTTATATTAATAGCAGAATAGCAGCAAAAGTGGGGTAAAGTGTCCGTAAAAGCGGACAGATGGGAGCAAATATGAGAATGCCAAGAGATTTTAGATATAGAAGTTCATGGGAGAAATTTGAAGAAGCAGCGAATTACTTTTTTGAATGCTTAAAAGAAAACAAAGCAAAGTTATTATATGGCTGTATAAAAAATATCTATGTTGAGATACCAAATGAGAAACCGGAGTTAAAAAAAATTGTAATGCGCGAAGTGGTTTCTTTATTGGAAGAGGCTTTAGAGGGGGATTTTGATTTACAGGATTTGAATGATTATTTGGAAACACAATGTGAAGATGGTATGATAGAGGAAGACGATATACAGGATATATTGAACATAGTGGAGGAAAAATACAAATATGTGGTAGAAAGAATTGTTAATAATGATACAGTACGAAGATATTATTTTAAAGAGAATACAATAAACAATAAAATTTCCGGATTTCAATCAGACATAAATAAATATATAATTAATAATGAGGAAGAGCTTAAATATGCTTTGATCAGGATAGCGGTAAATAAAAAATTACCTGATTTTACGTTACCAAATGAAGTTATAAAATTAATTGAAGACAGAGAAGAAAAAGTAGAATTTGTGTGTGATGTGAACGATTTGGATTATTTGATCGAACAATTAGAGACGATAAAAAAGAAATTGCTTTCATGCTGATTATAGTGTGAGAAGTGCTTCTAAGACTCATGCCAGAGGGCATTTCGTCAAGAAGTACTAAGTCTCACACAGAAGAATGCCCCAAATACGGGCATTCTCCACATTGATTGGTATGCCTGCCAAAGCAGGCGGATGGGAGTTAGAGGGAAAATACAATGGATGGAGTAAAGAAAAAATATACGACATATATTTATCCGAATAAAGGAAATATTGTTTTCAATTATGAAGCGCTGTTGGACATAAAGATTGATAATAAAATAAACAAATATGAAGAGCGGATAGATGAACTTGATAAAAAAGTTGATTTTTTATTGAGTAAAGATAATAAGGGGCTGTTAAAAAAGCAGGATCTGAAAGAAAAAAGTTCTACAAACATTAATATAGAAAAGGCGGAAACTATAATTGACGAATTGAGAGATAATGATGATATTCGTATTCAGATTCAGTGTACTACCAGAATCATTAATCAGTTAGATATATTGCGTAAAAATTATAATATAGATTCTAAAAAAAGAAAAATGATAGTTTTCTTTAGAAGCGTATTAAAAATAAATAGCGATCTGGAAATTTTCAGCGAAGAACAGTTGGAAGAATTCAGGAACATTATGGCTGCTCTTCAGAATGACGAAATGGAATATGATAATTTTATGGTAAAGATGGAAAGGGAATTCAGGAGAGTTGGATTAAGAACAATGGTAGAATGGGAGTAAGTGAATGAAAGTCGTATTAGATACAACTATACAAATAGACAGAATATTTGGATCTAACAAAAGGCTTAAAAGAATAGATGAAGTGCTGAGGGGAAATGAATTAATTTCAACAACTTATGTATTGGGAGAGTACTTTTATAATATAGTAAATGATTATGTTACCCTATATAATATATTTTTACAGGAAAATGATATTGAACAAACAGGATGCAGAATAACGGAAAAAGTTTTTGGCCGCAGCCAGGGCCGTATGTTTAAATTGTTTAATAATCTGGCGGCAAATTGTGATTATGATTTAGAACTTATAAAAGATAATTTAGATAATTATTTACATATTATAATTGAGAGGTTTTATGATGAACTTGTTGAGGTATTGAATGAAACGGAATGTAATAAGGCAAAAGCTTTTGTTACATATGAGGATGGTATTCCTAAATTAGAAAATATCTTTTGCTCTAAAAAGGAAGAACAATGCCAAATTTGTGAATTCTGGAAAAAACGAAAAGAGAAATTAGAACTTCTTTTGGAAAATGAGAAGTATGATGACAGCCTAAAAGATATTATTAGAAAATCATTATTGAAAGCGGAAAACTTTAAAGGGAGGAATTGCCAAAAACTGGGAGATACCGTTATAGTATCCGAGGCTGCAGGGAAGGAAGAGATGGCAGTCTGCAGCAGTAATCGACAAGATTTTGAGCCTATATGTGAGTCAATGGGAATTAAGCTGATTTCACCAGACTACAGCAATTTATGATAAAAAAAGTATAAAGTATCCATTCAAGTAAAATTTTATTGTTATTATTTTTACTTCTTTTAATTGTTGTAAGCAAGAGTATAGGTTGTCATGAGGAACAATTTTATACTGTAATTTCATAAGTTTCTCCTTTATACATTTTATGTTGGATGTCTATTTTTAGAACTGCGATATTTATAGAAAAAAGGAAAATCATACAATGGCAAAAATACTTATTGTAGAAGATGATAAAGAAATAACCCGCCTGCTCTGTGATTATCTGCAGTCGCAGGGATACAGTGTGGTAACTGCAGAAAACGGTTTAAGCGCGCTGACGATACTGCATGATGGACAAACCATTGATTTAGTTTGCCTGGATCTGATGCTGCCGTTTCAAAGCGGAGATGTGGTGCTCACAAAGTTAAGGGAATTTTCCGATATACCGGTTATCATTTTGTCGGCAAAGGATACGGTGCAGACCAAAATAGACGTGATCCGTATGGGAGCCGACGATTATATCACAAAACCCTTTGATCTGGACGAAGTGGCAGTCAGGATAGAAGCTGTGTTAAGAAGGATCGATAAACAGGAAAAGGGGGATGGTAAAGAAAAATTGCAGTATAAGGAATTACAGATGGATTGCAATGCAAAGACCGTAACAGTCAAAGGAAACCTTCTTGTTTTAACCAGTAAAGAATATGGGATTTTGGAATTGATGCTGCGTAATCCCACAAAGCTGTTTTCAAAGGCCAATTTATTTGAAAGCGTATGGAACGAGCCGTATTTTAACGAAGACAGTACATTGAAAGTACATATAAGCAATTTGAGAAATAAAATAAAACAGTATGCACAGGAAGAAGAATACATTGAAACTGTCTGGCGTATGGGATACCGGTTAAAACAGTAGACCATGCGCTGTTGTTTTTCTTTTACCTTTTCTTAACCTTTTTCTTTACCTTTTCTTTAAGATAGGATGCTATAGTCAGTTAAGACAGCAAAGTTAAGGATGGCGGAAGCTAAGACAACTTATCGTACAGAAAGGAAAAAGTGATGGAGGACATTTTACAGTTAGAGCGGCTGACAAAAGTATATGGAAAAGGAAATCATACCGCAGCGGAAAATTTTACGCTTACAATAAAAAAAGGACATATCTATGGACTGATCGGACCGAACGGTGCAGGAAAGACGACAATCATGAAAATGATAGCGGGACTGACAGAGCCTACCGGGGGTAAGATTACAATTTTTGGAAATGAAAAAGATTTGGAGGAGAGCAGAAGCCGCATGAGTTTTATGCTGGAAGCGCCTTATCTGGACGGCAGTATGACTGCCTTTGAAAATATGGAGTATATCCGTTATGTCAGAGGAGTGGCAAGAGAGGAAAGGATCAAAGAGATACTGGACTTTGTAGGGCTTGCCGATACCGGGAAAAAACCGGTGAAACAGTTTTCACTTGGCATGAAGCAACGTCTTGGCATCGGTATGGCGCTCCTTCCCGGCCCTGAAATTATGGTTCTGGATGAACCGGTGAACGGACTGGACCCGGAAGGAATCGTAGATATTCGCAATATACTGAAAAGATTGTGTGCAGAGGAGAAAACCACGATTTTAATTTCCAGTCATCTGTTGTCTGAATTATCAGAGCTGTGTACGGATTTTGTGATTATCAATCATGGAAAATTAGTGGAGTGCTTTTCTGATGGGGAACTGGAAGAACGATGCAGATGCTTTCTGACAATTAAAACGAACGATATAAACCGGACGGCAGCAGTGTTAGAGGAGGAATTTCATGTGACAGAGTATCAGGTTATGGAAAAAGAAGAGATCCGTCTTTATACCCATTTGGACGAGGTAGAGAAGGTTTCAAAGAGTATTACGGACAACGGGCTTATTCTGACAAAGCTGGCGTTAGAGGGTGAAAATTTAGAAGAGTACTATTTGTCAAAGGTATCACAGGAATAAAGGAGGCTTTAAATATGAATCGGTTAATGAAAGCGGAATGGTTCAGGGTAAGACATTCTTCCGGGTTTATGAAGTGGCTGTTTGCAGCATGTGTAGTCTGTACGGTGTTTCCGCCGCTTATAAATCTTGAAATCTGTAAGGGAACTTTAGCGGAAAATTTAAAGGCGTCACAATTAATGATTTCTATTTTCATGCCCGGTCTTCTGGCAGGGTTTTCAGCGGTTATTGTGGGGATCGGATATAGGAACAAAACGGCATATTATGAGGTGATGGCAGGAAATAAAATTTTTCAGATTATATTCAGCAAAGTATTTGTGGATGCCGTTCTGGTTTCCGGATCTGTTTTAGCGGTTATGGGATTATACTGGATCATAATAGGATGCTGCAACGGGATTGGACAGATTGGGCAGTTTCCCCTTCGTTTGCTCCTTTTATTTGTGGTGTTCTTTTCGGTCTGCGCCAATGGAATACTGATTCTCACTTCTTTCCGGCGTCTCACAGGTGCAGCGGCTGCCTATGTATGGTTCACTTTTGTGGAAGTGTTTTTTCTGTTTTTTATACAGTCACTGGAAGGGCGGTTTTCTGAAGCGGTAATGGTGAGAATCGGAGAATGGTTTACCATGATAAAGCTGGCAAAGATCATAAGCTTTGAATATGAGATTACCGGACACTTGATTTTTACGGTGATTGCAGGTATGCTGATAGAAGGCGGCGTATGGTATGCAATTTCTTACAGGGGGATGAAAAAGAGACTCTATGAATAATGGCAAAAAAGAGGCGTGAAAAGGGATGATAATTTTAAGTATGGGAGTTCTGGCGGCGGCTGTGGCTGCGCTGGCGTTTCGTATGTATCAATATAAGAGGCAGATCAGAGACTTTACAAAAACAATCAGAAAAAGAAAAAATGCGGATTGGAATACGCCGGTGACGGTGGACTGCTTCGGAACAGATATAGTAGAACTTGCCAATGCTCTTAACGCATACACAGAAGTACAAAAGGGGCTTGCAAGGCAGTATGAAGAAGACAGAAGAGCGCTTAAACATGTGATTGCCGGTATTTCCCATGATTTTCGCACGCCTCTTACCGCTGCAAAAGGATATATGCAGTTACTGGAAAAAAGCGCAGGCTTGACCGGAAAAGAAAAGGAATATCTGGATATTGCAATGGATAAAGTCACATATTTAAAACTTTTGTCGGATGATTTCTTTGAAATATCTTCTTGGGAAGCAAAGGAAGATAAGACGTCGAAGACTTTTTTGAATGTGGGAAATTTTCTGGCTGAATGCATTTTACAGCAGTACGGGTGGATTGAAGAACGGAAAATAAGAACAGATTTTCAATTACCGGAGTCAGATCTGTTTGTGGAAACAAATGAACATGATCTGAAACGGATGATGGAAAATTTGTTTTCTAATGTCCGAAAGTATGTAAACAGTTATGTGGGAGTGAAAGTGTGCTCGGAGAACGATGCCCTTGTGCTTATAGTGGAGAACGATATGGAAGAGGGGAGGACGCCGGATACAGACAGGATATTTGAGCCTTTTTACAGAGACAGCGCAAGGAGTATGGAAGGGAGCGGACTGGGGCTGTATGTGGTGTCATGTCTGGCAGAAGGGCTTGGAATCGGGCTGGAGGCAGAGTGCAAGACAGGAATTTTTCGGATCAGGATGCAGTTTTGAGAAAGGCGGAAGGTTACAAAAAGATGGGGAATTTAACGCATAGGATAGCAGTGATAGCGGATACGCATGGATTACTTCGATCCGAAATCAAGGAGATATTGAAAGGCTGTGAGATGATTCTGCATGGAGGAGATATTAACAGTCAGAAAATATTGGACGAACTAAATGCAATTGCGCCTGTATATGTGGTACGGGGAAATAATGACAAAGAATGGGCGGAGGGGCTTCAGACGCAGATAGAGGCTACACTGTTTGGCCTGCGCGTGTACATGGTACACAATAAGAAGCAAAGGAAAGAAGACTTAAGCGGCGTGGATTTATTTATCTACGGACATTCTCATAAGTATGAAGAGAAAAAGGAAAACGGAGTCTATTGTCTGAATCCGGGAAGCTGCGGACCGAGACGTTTCAGACAGCCTGTGACAATGGCAGTTCTTAAGATAGAAGAACCTGACGGAAACTTTAAAGTGGAAAAGATCGATCTGACAGAAAATACTCCCAAACAGCCGATTCTTAATGTGACGGAGGGAAATCTGAAACATACGGTGGAAGTAATTATCCGGGAAATGAAAGCGGGACATAAGGTGGAGTCCATTGCAGGACATCTGGGAGTTGAGCGTGAATTTGTAGAGCAGGTGTGCCGGATTTATGTTACGCATCCGGGAGTGGATGCACAGGGGATTATGGATAAGATGGAGGTCAGCGCATTATTTGAGAGGTAATATTTTCTGACAGTCTGAGGGAGTATGTGAAGAAATGGGGTAGGAGCATTCCTGTAATTCAGAAATAACGCCAATTGAATAAAAGAAAACCTCG
>CANSUS010000007.1 GCA_947650155.1 uncultured Lachnospiraceae bacterium | reverse complement strand
AAGATTTTCCCTCCCCCTGCATAGCAGGGGGTTTATTTTTGTCTGTGACACAATATAAAATACCCTGACTGTTAACTATAACAATCAGGGTATTTTATTTAAGCTTCTTTATCTTTTGCATAGAGTACTTTTAATATAATTGGCGTAGATATGGAAGAAATAATAATAAGTAGAATCACCGCTGTAAAATAAATCGGCGTCAAAAGTCCTACAGAAAGTCCTTTTTGTGAAACAATTAATGCAACCTCTCCTCTTGTCATCATTCCTACACCTATTTTCAAAGAATCCTTCCAAGTAAACTTACATAATTTTGCCATAAGTCCACATCCGATAATCTTGGTAACTAATGCAACAATTACAAATGCAATTGAAAATAAAAGAAGCGAACTGTCTATACTTTCAAGATTTGTCTTTAATCCGATACTTGCAAAAAATACCGGTCCAAACAACATGTAGGAATTTGTATCCATTTTTTCTGCTATATAATTAGAATCCTTAATAGAACATAAAATAATTCCTGCAACATAAGCTCCTGTAATATCTGCAATTCCAAAATAAACTTCTGCTATGTAAGCCATTGCAAAACAAAGCGCAAGTCCTGCTATGGGAATACGCCTTGTATGAGGATATTTCATATCGATCCATTTAAAAGCTTTATAGCATAAATATCCGACTACAATAGCAAAAATAAAGAATAATACGGTAGATAAAATAACACTTCCCGGATTAGATTCAGGATTTTTAAATCCTATGACAAAAGTAAGTACAATAATACCTATCACATCATCAATAATTGCCGCACTTAAAATAGTAGTGCCTACTTTTCCTTTTAAATAACCCATTTCACGAAGTGATTCGACTGTAATACTGACTGAAGTAGCAGTCATAATTGTACCTACAAAAACTGCCTTAAAAAATTCTTCAGAACCCCACGGTGATACTCCATAAAATCCCATATACAAAAGAGTTCCTCCAAGTAAAGGAATAAATACTCCTGCACAGGCAATTAACAGAGCAATTGGACCCGTTTTTAGAAGTTCTTTTAAATCTGTTCCCAAACCAGCGGAAAACATTAATAATACAACGCCAATTTCTGCCATATTTAATAAGAAGTCTGTCTGTTCAACCAAACCCAGCATACTTGGTCCTATTAATAATCCTGCTATAATTTCACCTACTACCTGAGGCGCTTTACATTTTCTTGCTAATATGCCAAAAATTTTTGCCGCTACAATAATGATTGCAAGATCTTTAAATAATTCATACGTTTCCATTTAAAACACTCCATTCATAAAAAAATCATAGCCTAAACATAAATTTATGATTATTAATATTTCATAAACTATATCTAAGCTATGATTGTATCACATTTATTTTAAATTACAATAATATATGATGAACTTTATATAAAAAATGACTCTATCTATCGTTAATTCAAAAATTTAACTGCAGTGCCATATGCCATAACTTCAGCAGCGCCCTGCATTACTGCTGCAGATGCATATCTTACATTCACAACAGCATCTGCCCCTAATTTTTCTGCTTCTTCTACCATACGTTTTGTTGCCAGTGCTCTGGCATCATTCATCATTTCCGTATAGGCTTTTAATTCACCTCCAACAAGTGTCTTAAAACCCTGCGTAATATCTCTCCCTAAATTTTTTGACTGAATTGTACTTCCCTTTACAAGTCCAATCATTTCCAGTTCTTTTCCATTAATATAATCAGTATTTACTAAGATCATCTTCTTCTCCTCCATTAATCTCTTTTATTCTGCTTATTAATACTCCGACCATGACAGCTGCTAAAAGCAGCGGTATCAATATCATCAATGATTTTATTATGAAAGGAATATCGGGTATATACATAAATAATACTACAATTCCTATATAATAGGAAACTATAATAAGAGATATTACAATCGGCGCTATCATCTTTTTTCCATGATTCATAGATTGTTATGTCTCCTTTCTATTAAACATGACATTGATAATGTCATGTTTATTTTTATTCTTAAATTACAGCTAAATTACAAAAATCTTTTCTTTATCTCTTCATATTTTTCACTGATCATAAGAGCATCTATCATAATGTCCTTAAATGTTACAACATAAGTCCATCTTCCATACGGCTCTATTTTTTTAATTTGAGAAATATTTATGATATAAGATTTATGACTTCTCAAAAATTGCTCCTTATCCAGTTTTGCTTCAATATCACTTAAACTTGCAGAAGTAGTAAAAGAATCATTTTTTGTATATATTACAGTACTTCCATTTTCTCTTTGAACCAGAATAATATCTTTGATATCAACAAAGCTCATGCTCTCTTTTCCTTTTACCAAAAGCTTTTCCAGTCCTTTTTCATACTTTACAATTTTATCAAGATGAGAATGATCCGGATTTTTTTGTTCCGTTAACGCTTCTATTCTTTCAAGAGTATGATTTACTCTGTCCACATTAAAGGGTTTTACAATATAATCAAAGGCATAAACTTCAAAAGCATCTGACATATATTCAGAGTGGGCAGTAGCAAATATGATTTTTGTTTTTGGATCAAGATCTGCTATAATTTTTGCACATTCTAACCCACTCTCACCTTTTATTTCAATATCAAGAAATACTACTTCCGGTTTTTTCTTCATAAAAAGTGTAATTGCATTTGTCAGATTATCACTTTCAGCTGTCACTTCAAAATTCTGTTTCTTTTCAATGATCTTATTTAAAAGCTTTCTGATCCCTTCTTCATCTTCTACAAGCATAACACTGATTGGCACTTAATTACCTCCCTGCCCGAATGCTTCTGTTCCTTCTTTTTCTGCTAACCGGTTTTCCTAGTATTTCCGACCATATTACTGCATCTCTAAGCTGCTCCGCTGTAACATTACCTGCAGAAAATTTATCTTTTGAATTACTTTTTGCATTAATAACATCTGTTTTTTTCTGTACCGGCTGTTTATCTTTTTCTTTAGTATTTTCCGGTTTTCCCTTTTTTTTGTTTTTATTCTGCTTCTTTTTATTTGATGTTTTATTTTTATTTGTTTTCGCTGCACCTTTTTCTTTGGAAGAAGTCATCATAAGTTTATTTAAAGGAATCCCTTCTTTAATCAGCGCTTCTGTAATCCCTGATTCAGATAATTCACTGGCAATTCCGTTCATGATATTTTTTCCGGCAGATTTTAAAAGATTTAAGCCTTCATTACCCATAGAAATCACGCCTTTCTTATTAAACTGATCTTCATTCAGCTGTTATTCTTTACCTGATGTAATTTCTTCCACACTTTTTTCGGCAATCTTATCTCTCATTTGTGTATCTGCTTTAATATTTTCCATATCATAATAATCCATAATTCCCAATTTTCCTTCTTTTAAAGCATATGCAAGAGCTTTGGGAACTTCTGCTTCCGCTTCTACTACATAAGCGCGCATTTCCTGTTCTTTTGCGACAGCCATTGCTCTTCTTTCCTCTGCTTTTGCCTGTGCAATATTTTTATCTGCTTCCGCCTGAAGGGACTGTAATTGTGCCCCAATATTTCTTCCGACATCAATATCTGCTATATCAATAGAAAGAATTTCAAATGCTGTTCCTGAATCTAATCCTTTACTAAGTACACGTTTTGAAATATCGTCAGGATTTTCCAAAACTTCTTTATGAGAATTTGCAGAACCAACTGTCGTTACAATACCTTCACCAATTCTGGCAAGTATGGTTGCTTCACCGGCGCCGCCGACTAATCTTTCCAGATCTGCACGAACTGTTACTCTTGCTTTTACAAGAAGCTCAATACCGTCTTTTGCCACAGCAGACACATTGGTTGTTTCAATAACTTTAGGATTAACACTCATTTTTACTGCTTCTAATACGTCACGTCCTGCAAGGTCAATTGCAGCAGCTTTTTCAAATGTAAGCTCAATTCCCGCTCTTTCGGAAGCAATTAAAGCATCCACTACTTTATCAACATTACCGCCGGCAAGATAATGCGCTTCAAGCTGATTGATATTTATTTTAAGTCCTGCTTTTGTTGCTTTGATCAGCGGAATTACAATTCTGGACGGTGTTACCCGTCTTAAACGCATACCTATCAGATTAAAAATACTGATTTTAACGTTGGCTGCCATTGATGAAATCCACAGACCAACTGGTACAAATACAAAGAATAGAACAATAAGTAAAAAGATAATTCCCATTAAAATAATTGGTAACATATTAACCCCTCCATTTTTCATTTTTATATTTCTTTTACAATCAATTTGGAACCTTCTACTTTGTAAATTTCAATTGATGTATCTTTAATAATATATTTGCCTTCCGATATTACATTAAATTCCACACCATCAAAATTTCCTCTTCCTGCAGGTCTTAAATCAGTAGCTGCCGTTCCTTTTTTTCCAAGCAGATAATTTAAATCTGCTGAACTGATAAATCCGCTTTCTGTGGATATTTCATCTTTTAAGATAATAGGCGATTTTAATTTTCCTTTTGCCAAAAGCCTAAGAATAATTACGAGCATTACAGCCAATAATGCTAATACAATCAGTAAAATAATAATACCTTCCTCAATGGTATCCGCAGTAAGGAATATTCCTGCAATCATACATATGATACCTGCAATTCCCGGAGCGCCAAATCCCGGTACTATCATCTCAATTCCAATTAAAATAAATCCTATCACAATAAAAGCAATACCCAGAATCATAAGCCATTCTATCATTTTATTTTCCCCCTTTCTTTAAAATCAAATTCCATTTCACAATTGGATTTCATCTGGAATTTGTTGGTTTTAAGTTTGTATTAACTTTTTTATGATTGTATTATAAGTCAAATATTCTCTTACTTAAATATATATTCTCTCATTTATACATTTTTACATTTAAAATGTCATTTTTGGAATTTCTACCTGAAAACTTGTCTTTTCTTCTTTGGAAGAAACAGTAATTTGTCCATTATTTTCCTTTAAAATTCTACTTATAATAGCCAGGCCCATACCATGTCCTTCTTCCTTTTTTGTCGTAAAACCCTGATTAAATATGTGATTTATATTCTCTTCAGGTATCACAGGACCATTATTATAAATACAGAAATAATATTTTTCTTTATCCTCCCATATTTCAACATGAAGCTGTTTTTCATTTTCTTTTTCTGACAAAGCAGTAATGGCATTATCAATTAAATTTGCCAGTATTTTACATAAATCCCAGGGTTCTACAGAAATATGTTTCAAATCGGAGCGAACTTCCAGATAAAAATCAATGCTCTCTTTTTCAGCTGCTTCCATTTTAGCCTGTAAAAGTGCATTTACTGCGGGCTGTTTTGTTTTTAAAGCTTTACTTAATTTCATAATATCTTTAAAAACAGGCGCCATATATTTTTTTGCCTCTTCATATTCTTCTAATTCTAAAAGTCCATATATAACCTGAAGATGATTCAAATAATCATGTCTCTGCGCTCTTAATTTTGTATTTAATTCTTCCAGGTTTTTCATACTCTCTTCTAAATTATTATTTTGATTTTGATAAAAGGCATATAACACAAAAATAGATACAATACTGCTGCAAATCATAATTCCTGCCGTCACAAAAATAAGGCTGTTTACTTCTCCAAATAGCCGTATTGCAGCTACGATCAAAACAAAAATACCTATTAAAAACTGTAGACTGCTTATTATAAGTAATGCTTTTATTATTTTTTTATTACTTGTCATTTCTTTTATTAACCTTCCGTTTATTTTCTTTCTAATAATCTAATAAACAGCATAACCCGACTATAAAAGAATAAACTGTTATATTTTAAAAGCAATATTTCTGCTTTTAAAAATACAACAGTTTACCTATCATCCAATACCTGCAAATATAAAATATTTATTCTTCATTTTCTTCTTCTATAGGTAATATGATTTCTTCATCCTCTTCGTCATCTACGATAATAGGATTTCTTTCTTCTTCCGGAATATCCTCCAAAGCATCATCGATATTCTCAAATTCCTGATTACCATTCGATACTTTTTCTCTTACTTTTGCAATCTTTGCAACGGTTATTCCTTTATCCAGATTAATCAGTTTTACTCCGGAAGTAATTCTGCCTAAAGTAGAAATATCTTCCATTCTCAGCTGAATAATGATTCCTTCTGTTGTAATCATCATAATTTCATTATCATCATTTACAGCTTTAACACCAATGACATCTCCGGTTTTTTCTGTTATTTTATAACATTTTACTCCTTTTCCACCACGTTTTTGAACTGTAAATTCATCCAAAAAGGTTCTTTTACCCATTCCGTTTTCAGAAACAATCAGTAATGAATCGCCTTGATGATCTAACTGCATTCCTACTATTTCATCCCTGTCAGATAAACTCATTCCAATTACACCCATAGAATTTCTTCCGGTATTTCTTACGTCTGTTTCTTTAAAACGAATACACATTCCCTGTTTTGTTACAAGAAAGATTTCTGTGTCTTTGTCGGTTGTCTTTACTTCGATTAATTCATCATCTTCTTTTAATGTAATTGCTGCAAGACCGTTTTTACGTACATTTTTAAATTCTAAAACAGACGTTTTCTTTGCAATTCCTTTTTTCGTTATCATGAAAAGATTTTTATTTTCATCATAATTTTTAATAGGTATCATTGCCGTAATCTTTTCACCCGGATTCAGCTGCAAAATATTTATAATTGCAGTACCTCTCGCAGTTCTGCCTGCTTCCGGTATTTCATAAGCTTTTAACCTGTATACACGTCCGAAATTGGTAAAAAACATCAAATAGTGATGCGTTGTCGTCATAAGAAGATCTTCAATATAATCTTCTTCAATTGTCTGCATTCCTTTGATACCCTTACCGCCTCTGTTCTGCGCTTTGAAATTATCAACGGTCATTCTTTTAATATATCCGAGACTTGTCATGGCAATGACCGTATTATCTTTTGGAATCAAATCTTCCATTGAAATATCAAACTGATCAAAACCAATTGCACTTCTTCTTTCATCACCATATTTATCAGAAATAATAAGAATTTCTTCTCTGATTACACCAAGCAGTAACTTTTCATCAGCTAAAATTGCCTTTAATTCTGCTATTTTAGCAAGCAATTCCTTATGTTCATTTTCAAGCTTTTCTCTTTCTAACCCGGTCAGAGCACGAAGACGCATATCTACAATTGCCTGAGCCTGAATATCAGTAAGACCAAAACGCTCCATCAAACTTTCTTTGGCAATCTGTGTATTCTGGCTGCCTCTTATAATCTTGATTACTTCATCAATATTATCAAGAGCAATCAGTAAACCCTGTAAAATATGATCTCTTTCTTCTGCTTTATTTAAATCATATTTTGTCCTTCTTGTAACTACTTCTTCCTGATGTTTTAAATAATATCCAAGCATATCAAGAAGATTCATAACCTTTGGTTCATTATTTACAAGGGCAAGCATGATAATACCGAATGTATCCTGAAGCTGTGTATGTTTATACAGTCTGTTCATGATTACATTAGCATTTGCATCACGACGCAGTTCTATTACAATACGCATACCCTCTCTGTTAGATTCATCACGAAGATCCGTAATTCCATCTATTTTTTTATCCCTTACCATTTCTGCTATTTTTTCAATCAGTCTTGCTTTATTTACCATGTAAGGAAGTTCTGTTACAATAATACGGCTCTTACCATTGGACATTGTTTCAATATTAGTAACAGCCCTTACTTTTACTTTACCACGTCCTGTACGGTATGCTTCTTCACTTCCTCTTGTACCAAGAATAATACCGCCTGTAGGAAAATCCGGTCCTTTAATTATTTTCAGAAGTTCCTCTATTTCTGTTTTTCTTCCTTCTATTTTATTATCAATAATTTTTACAACAGCATTTATAACTTCCACCAGATTATGTGGAGGTATATTTGTAGCCATACCTACTGCAATACCGGAAGTACCATTTACCAGAAGATTCGGATAACGGCTTGGAAGGACAACAGGCTCTTTTTCTGTTTCATCAAAATTTGGTTTAAAATCAACAGTATCTTTTCCAATATCCGCCAAAAGTTCCATAGAAATCTTACTGAGTCTTGCTTCCGTATAACGCATGGCGGCAGCACCGTCCCCATCTACAGAACCAAAATTTCCGTGTCCATCTACAAGCGGATAGCGGGTAGACCATTCCTGAGCCATATTTACTAATGCACCGTAAATAGAACTGTCGCCATGAGGATGATATTTACCCATTGTATCACCGACAATACGCGCACTCTTTCTATGCGGCTTGTCAGGACCATTATTTAATTCAATCATGGAATATAAAACTCTTCTTTGAACCGGCTTTAATCCATCTCTTACATCAGGAAGCGCTCGGGCAGCAATCACGCTCATGGCATAATCTATATAAGATTTCTCCATTGTCTTTTTTAAATCCACTTCATGAATTTTATCAAAAATCTGATCGTCCATACTATCTCCAATCCATTAAAACTAACTAATTCACATTTTATATGTCAAGATTCTTAACATATTTTGCATTTTCTTCTATAAATTCACGTCTTGGCTCTACTTTATCACCCATTAAAGTAGTAAATGTCAGATCCAGTTCAGATTCCGCCTCCTCATTCATAGAAACTCTGAGAAGAACTCTTTTTTCAGGGTCCATTGTCGTATCCCACAGCTGCTCCGCATCCATCTCTCCAAGTCCTTTGTAACGCTGAATCTTATTATTCTGATCTCTTCCTACCTCTTTTAAAATATCATCCAGTTCTTCATCACTGTATGCATACCAGACTTTTTTATTTTTTTCCAATTTAAAAAGCGGCGGCTGCGCTAAATATACATATCCTCCTTTTATTAAATCGGGCATAAAACGATAAATAAACGTAAGTAGAAGAGTCGCGATATGAGCGCCGTCAACATCGGCATCTGTCATAATAATAATTTTATGATATCGCAGTTTGCTGATATCAAAATCTTCATGGATTCCTGTTCCAAATGCAGTAATCATTGCCTTAATTTCTGCATTTCCGTATATTTTATCAAGCCTTGCTTTTTCCACATTTAATATTTTACCACGAAGAGGCAGAATTGCCTGCGTTGCACGGCTTCTTGCAGTCTTCGCACTTCCTCCTGCAGAATCTCCCTCTACAATATAGATTTCACAGTTTTTAGGATCTTTATCGGAACAGTCTGCAAGCTTTCCTGGAAGGGAACTTCCCTCCAAAGCTGTCTTTCTTCTCGTTAAATCTCTTGCTTTTCTCGCTGCATCTCTTGCACGCTGTGCAAGAATAGATTTTTCACAGATCACTTTTGCAATTCCCGGATTCTGCTCCAGAAAATATGTGAGCTGCTCACTTACAATACTGTCAACTGCTCCTCTTGCCTCCGAATTTCCAAGCTTTTGTTTCGTCTGTCCCTCAAATTGAGGCTCTTCTATTTTTACGCTGACAATTGCAGTCAGTCCTTCTCTGATATCCTCACCGGAAAGATTTGCTTCACTGTCTTTTAATATTTTATTTGTTCTGGCATAATCATTAAAAGTTTTTGTCAAGGCATTTCTAAAACCTACAAGATGTGTGCCGCCTTCAGGAGTTGTAATATTATTTACAAAAGTATATACACTTTCTGTATAAGAGTCATTATGCTGAAGCGCTGCTTCTACATATACGTTATTTTTTGATCCTTCAAAATACATAACATCATCATATAAAGCAACTTTACTTCTGTTCAGATAAGTAACAAATTCTTTAATGCCTCCGGCATAATGAAATTCTTTTACTTTCTGAGGTTCTTCTCTGTCATCACAAAGTATAATCTTTAAATTTTTAGTAAGAAAAGCCATCTCTCGAAATCTTTGTTTTAAAGTATCATAGTCAAAAACCGTATCTTCAAAAATAGAAGCATCCGGTTTAAACCATACTTTTGTGCCTGTTTTTTCCGGTTCACATGTTCCTGCTTCTTTCAGGGCATAACAAACATGACCTCTTTCATAACGCTGTCTGTATACTTTTCCTTCTGAAAATATTTCAACTTCCAACCAGTCGGAAAGTGCGTTTACTACAGATGCGCCCACTCCATGAAGACCGCCGGATACTTTATATCCTCCGCCGCCAAATTTTCCGCCGGCATGCAAAATAGTAAATACCACTTCTACAGCAGGAATGCCCGCTTTATGATTAATTCCAATTGGAATACCCCGTCCGTTATCAACTACTGTAATAGAATTATCTTTGTTAATCGTAACACTGATTGTATCACAAAACCCTGCTAACGCTTCATCAACAGAATTATCTACAATTTCATATACAAGATGATGTAATCCTCTTGAAGAAGTACTTCCAATATACATTCCCGGTCTTTTTCTGACTGCTTCCAAACCTTCTAATATTTGTATTTGGTCTGCTCCGTATTCACTGCTCATGATATTCCTCCATGTATTAAACTTCCTGCTAAGCCTTTTATTTTCTTTCTACAACACCATTTTGTACATTAAATACTCTGTTGATTTCAAATCTGTTATTTACAAACTCATCCAACCCTGTACATGTAATAATTGTCTGTATATCTCCTATACTGTTTAAAAGATAGTTTTGTCTGTTACTGTCAAGTTCTGATAAAACATCATCCAATAAAAGAACAGGCGTATCTTTTGCTATTTTTTTTACAAGTTCAATTTCAGAAAGTTTTAAAGAAAGCGCCGCTGTCCTCTGTTGTCCCTGTGAACCAAATTTTCTGATATCCACATCATTTACTATAAAAGAAAAATCATCTCTGTGAGGTCCTGTGGATGTTTGTTTTAAACGTATGTCTTTTTCCTGATTCATACTTAATTTTTTTTCATAATCTTCTATCGTAACATGCGGTTCATATTTAATAATCAGTTCTTCCTTTTCTCCTGATAATTTCTTATGTATATCAAATATAATTTCATTTAACTGTGAAACGAAAACCTGACGTCTTTCAATAATTTTACTTCCAAAAGAGACAAGCTGAGAATCCCATATATTAAGTGTATCCTTTAAATCGGGATTCATAAACAAATCTTTTAAAAGTTTATTTCTTTGATTTACGATCTTATTATAATGGTTGAGATTATAAAGATAAAAATTGTCTAATTGGCATAATTCCATATCAACAAATCTTCTTCTCTCTGAAGGACCGTTTTTTATAATACTCAAATCTTCCGGAGAAAAGAAAACTACGTTCAGCAGCCCTAATAATTCAGCTGCTTTTTTTATTTTTTGCCCATTTATGGCAATTCCCTTTGATTTGCTTTTTCTAAGATGCATATCCACTTTATATTCTACATCTTCCTTTTCAAGATAAGTTCTTATATGACCTTCTTCAAAACCAAAACGAATAATATCCTGATCTTTACTGCTTTTATGGGATTTTGTTGTGGAAGATAAATAAATAGCTTCTAAGATATTTGTTTTTCCCTGCGCGTTATCCCCATAAAGAATATTTGTCCCTTTGTCAAACTCAATATTTAAATTTTCATAATTTCTAAAATCAGCCAGTTCCAATGATTTTATTATCATTATACCCCCCTGCATGCCAAGGCACGCATACCACCTCCATGTGCATAAAATCTTTACACACAAAATCTATATTATTTCAATCTTTTCTCCGTCAAATTCTACAATATCACCATGAACTAATTTTTTTCCTCTTTGTAATTCTACCTTTCCATTTACTTTAACAAGTCCATCCTGTATTGCAAATTTTGCATCTACGCCTGATTGTGCCAATCCGCATGCCTTCAGTGCCTGACCTAATTTTATATAATCATCTTTTAATTTTATTACTTCCATGTTGATACTCCAAATTTAATTTACTGTAGTAATAATTCAACGTGAATTTTACGTATCCACATATCTTTATATCTAGTTTACTGTCGTAAAATTCACGGGAAGGATCAGGTAGATGTATTTTTC
This sequence comes from uncultured Lachnospiraceae bacterium, assembly GCA_947650155.1. Taxonomy (GTDB): domain Bacteria; phylum Bacillota; class Clostridia; order Lachnospirales; family Lachnospiraceae; genus RGIG3002. The sequence goes on along the minus strand of CANSUS010000007.1, from coordinate 77,731 downwards.
TTCCGGATCTTTTATGAAACAGGGGGCTTTGGGATTTACAAGATAAATATCTATTTCTTCATCATCTATTACTTTTAATGCATCTATTAAAAACTTTGGATTAAATCCAATCATAAGATCTTTTCCCTGTTTTTTAATATCAATTTCTTCGTTCATGCTTCCTACTGTAGAATTTATCTTTAATTCCATTGTATCATCAGATATATTGATAATGATAGGTTTTTTATCGCCTTCTTTTACAAGAAGTGTGGCCCTGTCTATACAATTCAAAAATTCTTTTTTATTAATCTTAACTTTTGTTTCATAATCGCTGGAAAGCATTTGATCTATTTTGAAATATTCACCCTCAATTAAACGTGACACAACAATTGTCTGATCAAATTCAAATACCACATGTTTATCAGTAAAGAAAATACTTACATCATTTTCTGTATCACCGGATAAAATCTTGCTGATTTCATTAAGTGTTTTTCCCGGTACTACAACTTTTTTATTTGTATATTCATTTTTTAATTCAATTTTACGAATAGAAATACGATGTCCGTCCAGAGAAACCACTTTTAACTCATTTCCGTTTATTTCAAATAATTCCCCTGTCATTAATTTATTATTGTCATTATCAGAAATAGAAAAAATAGTCTGGCGTACTACTTCTTTCAATGTAAACTGTGAAATTACAATAGAATCTTCTCTCTCAATTAAAGGAAGATATGAAAAATCTTCTCCTGATTTCCCTATAATGTTAAACTTTGCTTTTTCACATATTATGGATGTCTTGTAAGAGGCATCCGTTTCTATCGTTACATCATTGTCAGGAAGTTTTCTTATAATATCTAAAAATATTTTTGCATCCAATGCAATAATGCCTTTATTTATTATTTCACCTTCAATAACGGTTTCTATACCAAGCTCCATATCGTTTGCTGTTAATTTAATAACTCCTTTTGAAGCATCTATTAAAATACATTCTAAAATGGACATAGTAGTTTTACTTGGAACTGCTTTTGATACGATCTGTAGACCACTTAAAAGGTTAGATTTTGAACATACTATTTTCATAATGTGAATAACTCCCTTCTTGTATGTGTGTATCGTTTTTGAATGTAAATATATTTTATAAATAAATAATTTAATAATATAATTAGTAATAGTTGTTTAAAAGTGTATAACCTTATCTATTATACTATTTCTCAATAAAAAAAGAAATGTTTTCCATGTGAAAAAGTTTTTTTAACTTCCGGATAAACTTTCATTTTTCCACAGTATAAAAAAAGACTTAAAAAACTATCTTATTTGTTTTTTTATTATAAACAGAAAAACCACAATAAAAATAACTAAAATGTTTAAAACTATAAAAAGATATTTTGAAAAAAGAAATACATATCCACATATTCACATATAAATGTGGATATGTATTCTATTCTGTTTTTAATGCAAATTTTATATTATGCAGGATTAATCTTCTTTTTAATAATCTCTATTTTGTTTTTTAATTCTTCATTAGACGCAAGTTCGGCAGATATTTTATCAATACCATGTATTACTGTTGTATGGTCTTTTTTACCAAGTATTTTTGCTACCTGTGTCAGAGATATTTCAGTAAGGTCACGGCAAAGATACATTACAACCTGTCTTGGAAGAACAAATTCCGAATTTCTTTTTTTGGAAGTAATGTCATCCGCAGTTACGCCGAAATGTTCTGCAACTACATTAATAATAAGAGTAGGAGTTATTTCTTTTGGCTGACCCGGATATATAATGTCTTTTAAGGCTTCTTCTGCAAGAGGAAGAGTCAGATCCACTTTATTTAACTTTCCAAATGCAATGATTTTATTAAAAGCTCCTTCCAGCTCTCTAATATTTGATTTTATATTTGTTGCAATATATTGAATAATTTCATCATCAATTTGTTTATCATAGTTTTCCGCATTTTTTCTTAGAATTGCCATACGCGTTTCATAATCAGGTGCCTGTATATCCGCAATTAATCCCCATTCAAAACGGGAACGAAAACGTTCGTCCAGAGTTTCCATTTCTTTCGGAGGTTTATCTGATGAAAGAATAATCTGTTTTCCGGCAGCATGAAGTACGTTAAAAGTGTGAAAAAACTCTTCCTGTGTACTTTCTTTTCCTATTATAAACTGCACGTCATCTACTAAAAGAACATCTACAGTTCTATATTTTTCTCTTAATTTGGTCATTGTTGCGGCATTACCGCTTCGGATAGATTCAATTACTTCATTTGTAAACGCTTCGGAAGTAACATAAAGAATCTTCATATCAGGATTCTGTTCTAAAATAAAATGACCTATAGAGTGCATAAGATGGGTTTTACCAAGTCCTGCACCCCCATAAAGATAAAGAGGGTTATAAGCTTCTCCCGGAGATTCTGCAACGGCTAAAGAAGCAGAATGAGCAAATTTATTGTTGCTTCCAACTACAAAAGTATCAAATTTGTATTTGGGATTCAAATTTGCATTCTCATAATTTACGTTATAAGAAGGATTATGTGAGGGAGAAATATTATGTTCTTCCTTTTCTTCCAAAGCGGCATCCTTTTCTAATATGAAAGAAACACTAAATTCGTGATCCATCATTTCAGAAATAGTAACCTGAAAAAAACTTTTATATTTGCTGGATATATAATTCAGGGCATGTCCCTGATCAGAAGGGATTACTATAGTAACCATATCATTTTCTACTTTATAAAATTTAAGGGGAAATACCCAGGTATTATAAGAAATCGTAGATAAATCATATTCTTTTCTTATTGTTTCTTTTATGGTATCCCAGTTGTCTTTTATAATTTTATAACTTTCTTCATTATTAAATGCCATTTAATCTGCCTCCGGCCTATATGATAATAAAAGCATAATATGTATTTGAAATCATATAAAAAATTATGTTAAATCGAAAATATCTCTTTTATATCTTAATATAAATAAGTAAAAATATCAAATGATTATTCAGATTAAGAGGTATGGATATATGTGGATAAGCCATATCCACTTCATGTTGATAATAAAAATAAATGGTTAACATATTATGTTCAGGAGAAAATTATGTGGATAAGTTAAAATTTAATATTAACAGTTTCCACACGGTATTTATCCACATTTTTATATTTTATGCATATAATTTTCACGTAAAAATGAAAGTTATCCACAAGTTATAAACATTTTGTGGATATTTTTATGTAAATTAGTTGATTGTGGAAAAATTAAGAAATTGGATAATTTATAAAATTTTCAAAAATTGTAGTGTGTAAAAATTCCAAATTTTAAAATAAAAACAACATATAGTTTTTGATATCTAACAAACAACAATATATTGGATTCAAAAAATAAAATGAAAAAAAGTCCCATTTTACTTGACGTTTTATTGCTTTTTTTATATAATTGCTAAAGATATTTTTCCACACAATGAAAATTTTGTTACCTTATTTTATAGATTTAAGGTTTGTCAGAAGGAGGTGCATCTTATATGAAAATGACATTTCAGCCTAAAAAGAGACAGAGATCTAAAGTTCATGGTTTTAGAGCAAGAATGAGTACTCCGGGCGGAAGAAAAGTTATCGCTGCAAGAAGAGCAAAAGGAAGAAAAAGATTATCAGCATAGGCCGCAATTATGTGGCCTTTTTTTCTACGTGTATGATATTTGAAAAAAAGCTTCGGAGATAGAATGAGAAATTCGGAATCGTTAAAAAAAACTTATGAATTCCAGAATGTTTACAGAAACGGCAGGTCCTATGCCAATAAGTATCTTGTTATGTATGTGTTGGAGAATAATCTTGAAAAAAACAGGCTGGGAATTTCGGTAAGTAAAAAAGTAGGAAACAGTGTCGTAAGGCACAGAGTTACAAGATTAGTAAGGGAAAGTTACAGATTACATGAAAATATATTCAATAGTAGTTTGGATATTGTAGTCGTTGCAAGAAACAGCGCTTCTTCCGTTGGTTATTATGAGATAGAAAGTGCTTTATTACATCTTGGAAAGCTTCATAAAATAGTAAAAACTTTTTTTGATTTTGATTAAAGTTTGAGATGTAAATTATGATGAAAAAAATATTAATCAGAATGATAAAATTTTATAGAAAGTATATTTCTCCCATGAAAAGTACAAAATGTCCCTATTATCCCACATGTTCTCAATACGGGTTAGAGGCAGTTGAAAAGTACGGAGCATGGAAAGGCGGGCTTTTGGCCGCGTGGAGAATAGTCAGATGTAATCCTTTTTCAAAGGGTGGATATGATCCGGTTCCTTAAAAGGATGGAATGGAGTATAAATATGTCAGGTATTTTATTAACACAGAATTCTACGTTTATCATAGGACCGGTTGCGAAATTACTCGGTTATATTATGGAAGGTATTTTTTGGGTTCTTGATAAGATAGGGATTCCAAATGTCGGTTTATCGATTATTTTATTTACAATTGTAATATATTTGTTAATGATGCCGCTTACAATAAAGCAGCAGAAGTTTTCAAAGTTATCTGCAAAGATGAATCCTGAGCTGCAGGCAATTCAGAATAAATACAAAGGAAAAAAAGATAATGAATCCATGATGGCAATGAATCAGGAGACGCAGGCGGTTTATGCGAAATATGGAGTGTCCCCGTCAGGAAGCTGTCTTCAGTTATTAATACAGATGCCTATTTTATTTGCGCTTTATCGTGTAATCTATGCAATGCCTGCTTATGTTGGAAAAATAAAAGACGCTTTTTTTCCTTTAGTGGATAAGCTGATTACTGTGGATGTAAACGCAGAATTTATACAGTCATTCAGTGCAGCGGCACAGTTTGCAAAACAGTTTACAAACAGTTCTTTTATTGCCGGTACGGCTACTGATTATGTCAGGAATACTTATGTTGACGTATTAAATAAATTATCCAGTGCAGAGTGGACAAGCATTGCAGAAAAATTTCCTGATTTATCAGTAGATGTAAACAATACAGTTGGTTTATTGGATAAATATAATTATTTCTTTGGGTTAAATATGGCTGATTCTCCTGCCTTTGCAGTGAGTAAGGCAATGGATGCAGGTTCCTGGCTTTTGGTGATAGGCGCATTATTAATTCCTATTCTTTCCGGTATTACACAGTGGATTAATGTAAAACTGATGCCGCAGCCGGAAGCAAATAATAATAACAATGATCAACAGAGTACAATGGCGCAGTCCATGAAAATGATGAATATGACAATGCCCATTATGTCTATCATTTTCTGTTTTACTTTACCTTCCGGTATGGGACTTTACTGGATTGCCGGCGCCGTAGTAAGGACAATTCAACAAATCATTATTAATAAGCATATTGATAAAATGGATTTGGATGAAGTGATTAAAAAGAATGTGGAAAAGAGAAATAAAAAGCTTGAAAAAGCGGGTATTGATCCTCAGAAATTAAATAATTATGCTACCATGAGTACCCGTAATGTAAATACGGCATCCAAAGCTTCCGCGAAATCTTCTATGACACAGGAAGAAAGAGACGCAGCTATGAAAAAAGCAACAGAATATTATAACAACAATGCAAAACCGGGAAGTATAGCGGCAAAGGCTAATATGGTAAAAAAATATAACGAAAATAATAATAAATAAATGGTAAAATCGGAATGGAGGTCAGATTTTATGGATTTTATTGAAGTATCTGCAAAAACAGTATCTGATGCAATTACAGAAGCATGTCAGAAACTTATGGTTTCCAGTGAAAAACTGGAATATGTAGTAGTGGAAGAGGGTTCGTCAGGATTTCTTGGAATAGGGTCTAAACCTGCTGTGATTAAAGCAAAAATAAAAGATACAATTGAAGATAAAACAAAGAATTTTCTGAATGATGTATTTAAAGCAATGAACCTTGATGTAAATATTGATTTAAAATATGATGAACTTGACAGATCCATGAATATTGATTTATCAGGTAATGAAATGGGCGTATTGATTGGAAAAAGAGGACAAACCCTGGATTCTTTACAGTATCTTGTATCTTTAGTTGTAAATAAAGATGTGGAAGATTACATAAGAGTAAAGGTTGATACAGAAAATTACCGTCAGAGAAGAAGAGAAACTTTAGAGAACCTTGCAAAAAATATTGCTTATAAAGTAAAAAGAACAAAAAGACCGGTCTCTTTGGAACCCATGAATCCTTATGAAAGAAGAATTATACATTCTGCTCTTCAAAATGACAGATATGTTACAACCTATAGTGAAGGTGATGAACCATTCAGACATGTAGTTGTTGCTTTAAAAAGATAAATAATGATATGATAAATAAAACAGTGGTTTATATAAACTACTGTTTTATTTAAATAGAAAAAACTTTATGAAATAACGGAGGAACATTGTGAAAACAGAAACAATTGCAGCAATTGCTACGGCAATGTCTGATTCTGGAATTGGTATTATTAGAATAAGCGGTGAAGATGCAGTTTCTATTATAGATAAAATATATTGCTCAAAAAATAAAAAGAAAAAGCTTTCTCAGGTAAAAAGTCATACGATTCATTATGGCTTTATTTATGATGGGGAAGAGTTAATAGATGAAGTAATGGTTGCAGTAATGAAGGGACCTCACAGTTATACTACAGAGGATACGGTAGAAATCAATTGTCATGGCGGTATTTTGCTTATGAATCGTATTTTGGGTGTAGTATTAAAAAACGGAGCAAGAATTGCCGAACCTGGCGAGTTTACAAAGCGTGCATTTTTAAATGGAAGAATTGATCTTTCAAAAGCGGAAGCGGTAATGGATGTGATTCAGTCAAAAAATGAATTTGCATTGAAATCTTCTATGAATCAGTTAAATGGTTCCATATATAAAAAGATAAAAGAACTCAGGGAAGAAATCATTTTTGAAATTGCCTTTATAGAATCGGCTTTAGATGATCCGGAACATATTAGTACAGAGGGTTATCATGAAAAACTTACCGTTAAAATAGAAGATTTAACCAAACGTATTTTTAAACTGATTCTTTCTTCTGAGAATGGTAAAATATTAAAAGAGGGAATTAATACTGTGATTGTTGGAAAACCAAATGTAGGAAAATCTTCTCTTTTAAATCTTCTGGCAGGAGAAGAGAAAGCAATCGTTACAGATATAGCGGGAACTACCAGAGATGCGCTTGAAGAAACAATAAAACTTCATGGAATAAGTCTGAATATCATAGATACGGCAGGTATTCGTTCTACAGAAGACGCGGTGGAAAAGATTGGCGTGGAAAAGGCAAAAAAATATGCCAAATCTGCAGATTTGATTGTTTATGTTGTGGATTCTTCCGTAGATTTGGATGAGAGCGACGAAGATATTATGGAAATGATAAAAGAAAAAAATACGATTATTCTTTTAAATAAGACAGATTTAGATCCTGTAATTACAGAAGATGATTTGTGTAAAAAATTAGATGATTTACAGAAAGAGTCAAGCATAAATATAGATAGCGGTATAGGATTAAAAAATAGAAAATATAAAATAATTAAAACTTCTACAAAAGAAAATATTGGGATAGATGATTTTGAAGATATGGTGAAAGAAATGTTTTTCCATCATGAATTGAAATTTAATGATGAAGTTTTTATTACCAATATGCGTCATAAAGAAGCGCTTCAGGATGCATATGACAGTCTTCTTTTGGTTAAAAGAAGTTTGGAAGATCGTATGCCGGAAGATTTTTATTCTATTGATCTGATGAATGCTTATACTTCACTTGGTATTATTATCGGGGAAGAAGTGAAAGATGATTTGGTAAATGAAATTTTTTCAAAATTTTGTATGGGAAAATAAGTTGTAAAAGATTTAAAGTGAATGTGAAAGGAATTTACAATGCCTGAGATTAGAGAACAAGTAGATGTGTGTGTGGTTGGAGCCGGTCATGCCGGATGTGAAGCAGCTCTTGCATGTGCAAGGCTTGGATTGGAAACGGTTATTTTTACAGTCAGTGTAGACAGTATTGCACTTATGCCCTGTAATCCTAATATTGGAGGATCTTCTAAAGGACATCTTGTACGTGAAATAGATGCTCTTGGCGGAGAGATGGGAAAAAATATTGATAAGACTTTTATTCAGTCTAAAATGCTTAATATTTCAAAAGGTCCTGCAGTACATTCTCTCAGGGCGCAGGCGGATAAATCGGAATATTCAAGAGAGATGAGAAAAGTTTTGGAAAATCAGGATCATTTGACTGTAAAGCAGGCGGAAGTATGTGAACTTTTAGCAGAAGATTTAAATGAAGATGAAAAATGTACTGCAAAGAAAAAAATTGTAGGAATCAAAACGTTTACCGGCGCTGTTTATGAATGTAAATCGGTTATTCTTTGTACCGGTACTTATTTAAAAGCAAGATGTCTTTGCGGAGAAGCAATTACTTATACAGGTCCGAATGGTCTTCAGCCGGCGAATCATCTGACAGATTCTTTAAAAGATCTTGGAATTGAAATCAGAAGATTTAAAACAGGTACGCCCGCCAGAATGGATAGACGTTCTATAGATTTTTCAAAAATGGAAGAGCAGTTTGGAGATGAAAAAGTAGTCCCCTTTTCTTTTTCTACAAATCCTGATGATGTACAGATAGATCAGGTTTCCTGTTACCTGACTTATACAAATGAAAAAACTCATGAAATTATTAAAAATAATCTTGATCGTTCTCCTATTTATGCAGGTGTCATAGAGGGTACGGGACCAAGATATTGTCCCTCTATTGAAGATAAAGTAGTAAAATTTGCAGATAAGGAAAGACATCAGGTTTTTATAGAACCGGAAGGATTACATACAAATGAAATGTATGTGGGAGGTATGTCTTCTTCGCTTCCTGAGGATGTACAACTTGCCATGTACCGCACCGTACCGGGGCTGGAACATTGTAAAATTGTCAGAAATGCTTATGCAATTGAATATGATTGTATTGATCCGATGCAGTTATATCCTTCTCTGGAATTTAAAGAAATAAAAGGTTTATTCAGCGGTGGTCAGTTTAATGGAAGCAGTGGATATGAAGAAGCTGCAGCACAGGGTTTGATTGCCGGAATTAATGCGGCTCAGTCAATTTTTGGAAAGGAACCCTTAATATTAGATCGTTCAGAAGCATATATTGGAGTTTTAATAGATGATCTTGTAACGAAAGAAAATTTTGAACCTTATCGTATGATGACTTCCAGAGCAGAATATCGTTTACTGTTAAGACAGGATAATGCAGACCTGCGTCTCAGAAAAAAGGGATATGAAGTAGGTCTTATTACAAAAGGACAATATGATTATGTATGTAATAAGGAAAAAATGATTGATGAAGAAACAAATCGTATTAAGAATACGATGGTCGGCGCTTCAAAAGAGATTCAACAATTTCTGGAGAAAATGGGAAGCGCTTCTTTAAAAACAGCAGCAAGTCTTGCTGAATTAATATGTCGTCCCGAATTAAATTATGAACTGGTTTCTGAAATTGATGAAAAAAGAAAACCTCTTCCTTATGATGTAATAGAGCAGGTCAATATCAATATAAAATATGAAGGCTATATAGAGCGGCAAATGCGCCAGGTGAAACAATACAAAAAAATGGAAACAAGAAAAATACCGGAAGATATTGATTATGGAGATATTGACAGTCTTCGACTGGAAGCAAGACAGAAATTAATCAAGTTTAAACCGGTATCAGTTGGGCAGGCATCAAGGATTTCAGGAGTTTCTCCGGCAGATATTTCCGTTTTGCTTGTTTATTTGGAACATTTTAAAGAAAGAAAAGCACTTTTGGATATAGATTCTAAAAAAAATTAATATGATATATGAAAAAGGATAAAAATATTTCATGGAAAAATATAATTTAGAAAAATTTATAAGCGGATGTACGCAATTGAATGTATCCTTATCAGACAGACAAACAGAGCAGTTTGTTGCATATTATGAATTATTATCAGAATGGAATTCTTTTATGAATTTAACTGCTATTACAGAATTTGACGAGGTAGTGACAAAACATTTTATAGATAGTATTTCTCTTATAAAAGCGGTGGATTTGACAAAAGAGCTTTCAGTAATTGACGTAGGGACAGGTGCAGGATTTCCTGGTATTCCGTTAAAGATTGCATTTCCTGATTTGAAAATCGCTTTACTGGATTCCCTGAACAAAAGGGTTAAATTTTTAAATGAAGTCATAGATACGTTAAAACTGAAGAACATTGATGCATTTCATGGGAGAGCGGAAGATGCGGCAAAGTCGCTTGATTTGAGAGAAAATTTTGATTTATGTGTATCAAGGGCTGTGGCAAATCTTTCTACTCTTTCTGAGTATTGTCTTCCATTTGTAAAGACAGGAGGTTTCTTTATTTCTTATAAATCGGAAAAAGTGATGGAAGAAAAAGACGCTGCCAAGAGAGCAGTTTCTATATTAGGAGGGGAATTTTTTAAACAGGTGGAGTTTACCCTGCCGGATTCAGATATTTACAGAAATTTATTTATCATACAGAAAAAGAAAAATACTCCGAAAAAATATCCGAGAAAGGCAGGTCTTCCTTCTAAAGAACCTATAAAATAATATGGATGTATATTTCATGTCGAAAAGTTTATAAAATCTAAATTTGTATATAAAGGTTAAGTATATTATAATAGAGTTAGATTGTGGATAAGTATTATAAAGATTTTTTAAATCAATATTTTATAATGAAATTTATAGTTTCTTTTAGCAGATATTTATTTGGCTGAAGAGAACAGAAATGAGGAAAATATGAACCGGAGATCAAAAACGATCATAGCTTTGGCAGCAATTACAACAACAACGATACATATTATTAATAAAATAAAATATGCCATGTATACAGAAAAGAATTCTCTTTCCACGGAAAAGAATTTTTATTATGAATGGAGATTTGGTAAAATATGTTATGCTAAAACAGGAAAAGGTAATCCGGTTCTTCTTATTCATGATTTGTCTGTTGGCAGTTCCAGTTATGAGTTTAAAAAATTAATAGAAACTTTATCAGAAACGAATGAAGTATATACAATAGACTTACTGGGTTATGGAGCATCAGACAAACCTAATATGACTTATACTAATTTTTTATATGTGCAGCTTATTACTGATTTTATAAAAAACGTAATTGGTAAAAAAGCAAATGTAATAACTTCAGGAGATTCTTCTTCCATTGCTGTTATGGTTGCACATAATGATCCTGAAGTAATCAGCAATTTAATTTTTATAAATCCTGAAAATTTATATCATTGTAATCAGATTCCGTCTAAACAGACAAGACTTTTAAAATTTTTTATCGAACTCCCTGTTTTTGGTACGTTTGTTTTTAATCTTTTTACCTCAAAAGCAGCTTTTGAAAATATATTTGAGAATAAATATTTTGAGAATAGCAATGATATAAAGGAAGAGGATATATTAAGTTATTTGGAAGCTTCTCATAGGAAAGGCTATTCTGATAAATATAGTTTTGCAAGTTATATTTCAAATTATATGAATGCAAATATTGTTCATGCTTTAAAGGAGATCAATAACAGTATATTTATTCTGGCCGGCGCTAATAAGGAGGAGAGCGAAACGATAGTAGAAAATTATATTTATTATAATAATTCTATCGAAACAGTTTATATAAAAAATACAAAACAGCTGCCTCATTTAGAAAAACCGGAAAGAGTGTTAGAGCAGATTTCTACATTTTTATAGAAGTAAAAGGAATAATATTAAAATAAGTAGGAAGAAAGTAATAAAGTTATTATTAAATAAGGCGGATGGAAGTAAAAGATTATAATGAAAAATAATAATTCAAATAAATCTCATAATCATTTTTTTGCTAAATTTTTAAAAGAAATATTTTTTTATTCCCGTGTAATTTTGACTGCTCTGATTATTGCATTTGCAGTAAATAATTATATTGCAGTGAATGCAAAAGTTCCAACCGGTTCTATGGAAACTACTGTGATGACGGGAGACAGAATTATTATAAACAGACTTGCATATATAAGTGAACCTCCGAAGAGGGGTGATATTATTAGTTTTTATTTTCCGGATAATGAAAAAAAGAATTTATTAAAAAGAATTATTGCTCTGCCTTATGAGACAATAGAAGGAAAAGATGGAATTATATATATTAATGGTGAACCGTTAGAAGAAGATTTTACTTCTGTCGTGTTTCAGGAAGACTTTGGACCTTATACTGTCCCGGAAGATTGTTATTTTGTAATGGGAGACAATAGAAATAATTCTTTTGATTCCAGGTATTGGATTCACAAATTTGTTCCGTTTGATTCCATTGTTGGTAAAGCAGAATTTAGTTATTTTCCTACTTTTAAAATATTGAATTGATTTTGGTAGATAAGATAAAGGTAATTTACTATTATTAATGTTGAAAAATCTATATTTAAAAATTTTCTTTTATTATTTAAAAATATAGTTTATGATAGAAATAACTCTTTAATGTAAGTGTTTGTATATACGGAAAGAAAAATGGAAGAAAAGAAAAAAATATTAGAAAAATTATATGATGATTTTTTAAGAGAGAAAAATTCTATACAGGAAAAGATAGATGAGTGTAAAAATAAAATTTCTGAAGTAAATTCTTTTATCGACAGTATTATCAGTATTGAAGATTCTGATTTCAAATTTTTTTCACCAAGAGATGTGGAAACTATATATAAAGATTCTTTAGAAGAAAATAGAAAATTAAAATTATTATACGAAGAAGAATATAAAAATCATTTAAGAAAAAAAGAAATTATTGAAAACCGGTTAAAAAAGATTGAAATTCTTTTAGTAAATCCAGATGATATGTATGAATTGGAAATCCAGGAAACAGAAAGACGAAGGATTGCGAGAGATTTACATGATTCTTCCCTTCAAAATCTGACTCACACAATACATGAATTGGAATTGGCTTCTAAATATATTGATAAAGATCCTATACAGGCAAAATTGGAATTGGTTTCTATATCAAAAAATATAAGAGAGGTTATAAATGAAATAAGAAGTACTATTTTTGATCTTCGACCCATGCAGTTTGATGATCTTGGTTTTAAAGAATCAGTTGAACAGCTGGTAAATAAGATGAAAAATGAATCCTCAATTAATATTATTTTTGATGTAGATGATTTGGATTTAAATAATAAAGCAGTTCTAATGGCAATATTCAGAATTGTTCAGGAGTGTATGAATAACGCAGTAAAACATTCGGATGGAAGTCTTGTAAATATCAAAATAAAAGATGACGGAACTACTTTTCATATTGAAATATCTGACGATGGAAAGGGATTTGAAGTAGATAAAGTATTGCAGAATGAAAAAGAAAATCATCATTTTGGTTTGATGATATTGGAAGAAAGAGTGAATATTTTGCATGGTACTATTGACTTTCAATCTGAAAAAGATAAAGGGACAAATATTAATATAAAATTACCTTTGGATTATTTAAGAGAAAATTCGTAGATATACCAGAAACGGAGAAATATAGATATATGTGTATAAATCTTATGATTGCAGACGATCATATTATGATCAGAGAAGGAATTAAGCAGCTGTTGGAATTTGACGGCGATATGAAAGTTATTTTGGAAACTGGTGACGGGGAAGAATGTTTGAAATTATTAGAAAATAGTTCTCCGGATGTTTTATTATTGGATATTAATATGCCGAAAAAAAATGGCATTGAAGTATTAAGAGAAATACGAAAAAGCGGTTCTGATTTAAAGGTACTGATGCTTACAGTACATAATGAAGTAGAGTATTTAATTAAGGCTCTGGAATTAGGTTTAAATGGTTATATATTAAAAGATTCGGAATCGGCTGAATTGAAGAAGGCTATATTTTCTATTATGGAAGGTGAAAAATATATCCAGCCAAGTCTTATTCCGGCATTGAATGCAAGATTAATTAATAAAGATGAAGATAAAGATAAAGTTGAACAATTAACAAAACGTGAAATAGAAGTTTTGGCTAAAGTAGCAAAAGGTATGTTTAACAGAGAAATAGCAGTTTCTTTGAATATCAGCGAACGAACTGTAAAAAATCATATTTCAAATATATTTAAAAAAATACAGGTTTCTGATCGGACGCAGGCTGCTGTGTTTGCAATAAGAAATGATATTATAAAAATTTGAGATAAAGTGAAAGAATGCAAAAAGCATTCTTTCAGACTGTAGACATATTGATTGTATAGAAACATTTAATATGTTGTGTGTTTGTGTTATTTTGTTACTGTAAATATTCCAGAACAGAATGAAATTTTTTCAAATTTTATATTAGGAAATGCTGTTTTTAATGTTTCTTCTACAGGGTAAAATTCTTCATCATCCCATTCGTCCCCGCTTTTTTCTTCACAAATTTTCATTTCTTCCATCGTTGAAAATGCGACGTCGCCAATAAGTAATTTTGCATTGTTATCAGATAATTGTGATAATAATTCTTTTATAAATTTTATTTTTTGGGAATCTTCTAAGTGATGAATTGCATAAGTACAAATAATAAAATCAAATTTTCTATTTTTGAAGGATGCTGGAAGCCCATTTATAAAATCATGTTTTATTAATGTTGCAGCAGGCATTTTTTCTTTTGCTTTTTCAATCATTTTTTCTGAAAAGTCTATACCATAAATAGTATATCCGTCATCATAAAATTTTTTTGATAAAATTCCGGTTCCAAATCCAATATCTAAAATGGTTTTTCCGCTGCTGTTTCTTACTGTCTGATATATTTTTCCCAATATATCTTTATATCCTGCAAAGGGATATGTATTTTCTTCTTCACTTAAATTAACACTTTTGTCATAGCCATCAGACCATAAATCAAAACCTTTACTATCTAACATAATTTTTCTCCTTTTACATAGCTGATTACATACAATTGTATCATAATTGTCATTAATTGTCTTACTATAAATTTATAATAAACAGTATAAAACACTTTACAACAGTAATAAACTGTTATATACTGTTTATACAAAAGGATGATAGAGATTAAAAATAGAATATATTTTTATTAATATTGAAATAAACAGATGGGAGAAAGATAAAAAGTGAAAATAATAATAAATACTTCTATAATGGTTCCTATATATGAGCAGATTATAGATCAGATAAAAAAGTTGATTCGTAGTGGAGAATTGAAAGAAAATGATATTCTTCCTTCTGTTCGTAGCTTATCAAAGGAATTAAAGATCAGCGCTTTAACTGTAAAAAAGGCGTATGATTATTTGGAAGAAGAAGGCTTTACCATAACAGTACATGGTAAAGGAACTTATGTAGCTGCAGTTAATGGTGAGCTTTTATTAGAAGAGCAGAAAAAAGAATTGGAATCTGATTTAGAAAATGCAATTCAAAAAGGCAGAAGATGTGGAATAAGCGATGAAGATATTAGAAGTTTATTTGAGTTGATTTTGCAAGGAGATGTGTGAGAAGTACTTTATCTTATATTAAAAAAGTCAAGCGTTAGCGAAATAGATAAATGGAGGTAAATATGTTAAAAATTGAAAACTTACAAAAGAATTATAAAAATTTCTCTTTGAATTGTTCTATGGAAATTAAACCGGGTTATGTAACAGGTTTAATTGGTCAAAATGGCGCTGGAAAGAGTACAACTTTTAAAGCAATTTTAGGTTTGATTTCTATTGATGGCGGTATGGTTCGTGTTTTTGATAAGGATTTAAAAGATTTTAATGTTGAAGATAAAGAAAAAATCGGTATCGTGTTATCAGATTCAGGTTTTAGCGGATATTTGACTATTAAAGATATTATACCTGTTTTGAGTAATCTTTATAAATGTTTTGATAAAGAATTTTTTATGGATCAGATCAGAAAATTCAAACTGCCAATTGACAAAAAAATTAAAGATTTTTCAACCGGCATGAAGGTAAAATTAAAAGTATTAATTGCAATTTCTCATAATGCTGATTTATTAATACTTGATGAACCGACAGCAGGGTTGGATGTTTTGGCAAGAGATGAGTTATTGGAAATGCTGAGAGAATATATGGAAAAAGATGAAAGACATTCTATTCTTATTAGTTCCCATATTTCCAGTGATCTTGAAACATTATGTGATGATTTTTATATGATAGATGAAGGAAAAATTATTCTTCATGAAGATACAGATGTATTGCTTAGTGAATATGCTTTATTAAAAGTAGACGAAAAACAATATGCAAGTTTGGATAAAGAATATATTATCCGTTTTAAAAAAGAAAGTTATGGTTATAGTTGTTTAACGAATCAAAAGCAATACTATATAGATAATAATCCGGATATTATAATCGAAAAAGGAAATATTGATGAGCTGATTACAATGATGATAAAAGGAAATAAATAAAATTTGATTTCCGTCGGATCAAGAGAAAGGAATAGGGTATGAAAGGTTTATTAGTAAAAGATTTTAAATTGTTAAAATTGCAGAGAAATTCTATATTCTATATTTTAATTATATTTTTTGGAATGGCGATGCTTTCCAGTAATGTTTCATCTTCTTTAAGTTTTTTTACTTTTGTTTTTTCTTTATTTCCATTAAATTCAGTTAGTTATGATGAGTTTGATAATGGAAATGCTTTCTTGTTTTCATTACCGATTACAAGGACAGGATATGTAATTGAAAAATATTGCTTTGCTTTAATTATTAACAGTATTTCATGGGCTTTTGCTACAACTTTGGTTATGGTAATTGCGTATTTAAAAGGAACAAATAATTTGTATGATATTTTTGTAATGGCTTTGGCTTTAATTCCTGTTGTGTTAATAACGATTTCAGTAATGTTTCCATTTCAATTAAAGTTTGGGGGTGACAAAGGAAGAGTAGCTATTATATGTACATTTGGACTTGTTTTTCTTGTCGTAATTGCATTAGTAAAAATATCAGAATTATTTCATATTGATATAGTTTCTATTTTTAATAATCTTCCGGTTTTAAATTTGAGTACATTTTTTGTATTGGTATATATAGTTGCTTTTGTTATGTTATTTATTTCAATTAAAATCAGTATGATTATCATGAATAAAAAAGAATTTTAGTTTATAAGAATAATATAATAATGCTATTTGTAGAAAAGTATTACAGGTAGAGATATATCTTTACCTGTAATATTTTTTTAAATTTATGTTTTACTATTTTCTCTCCATTGTTTTCAGTGAAACGTCTCATAACGCTTCTAATTCTTCCAGATAAAATGAATGTTTTTAAAAATTACATTTTATTTTTTAAATATTGTAATTAATCTTTTATTTTCCATATTATATTTTTAATAAGGTTGTATAATATAAATTTGTAGTTTAAAATAAAATAAATAAATTAAATATTATGAAAGAAGTTTTAAAATCAAATATTTAGATTTATATTAAGTAGTGATTGTGTACTGAAAAATAAATTTGTCAGTACGCTAGTTTAAAATAAATATTTTTATGTGAAAATAAATATAAAATGAAATGGAGTTTAGTTATATGTGTTGTAAATTTATGATAGAAAATTTATCTTCTGAGTACAGCGTTAGAAAGTTTACTGAGATAGATATAACCGATATTTATAATCTTGCAAAAGCAAATCCAACATATTATAAGTATATGAAAACAGAACCGACTTATGAAAATCTAAAAGATGTATTTAATGCTTTACCACCTAATAAAACAATGAGTGATAAATTTTTTTTGGGTTTTTATAATCATGAAGAACGGTTAGTGGCGATCTTAGATTTGATATTAAATTATCCGAATAATCAAACTGCTTTTATAGGATGGTTTATGATGAACAAAAATTTTCAGCATAAAGGGATAGGTACAAAAATTATAACAGACATATGTTACTATTTAAAAAAGAGTGATTTTTTATTTATAAGATTAGGATATATTAAAGGAAATAATGAAAGCAAATGTTTTTGGAATAAGAATAAGTTTACATTTACAGGTATTGAAACCCAGGATGTAAATTATTCAATTGTAGTAATGGAACGAAAATTATAGTTTTTAATATTAATTTTCAAAGTGATTATTTACTAATAAAATGTTTCACGTGAAACATTTTAATCTATAAATCATATAAACACAATATAATGTTTCATGTGAAACATTTCTACCCAATATATTGTAAAACCATCCGTGAAACATTTTATTCTTACAAATTGGTTTGTGAAACATTATAAATTTTTGTATTTTAGTTTGTAGAAATCATTTCTGCATAGTTAAACTTTTATAATTTATTTGGTAATAGTCTATTTTCCTTATAGTAAATACTCCAAAAAAGTGATATAATCGAAAAGTAAAACGTTGAAAAATGAAATCAATTCTATATATCTATTTATAAAGAAAAGGGTATTCTAAAAAAACGGATTGCGAAGTTTAACGAAAGGTGAAAATACAATGGGAAGAATTATTGCAATCGCAAATCAAAAGGGTGGGGTAGGAAAAACAACAACTTCGATTAATTTATCTGCGTCATTGGCACTTAAAAATCAGAAGGTGTTAGTAATTGATACAGATCCGCAAGGAAATACAACAAGCGGATTTGGAGTAGATAAGAATGAATTAGATAATACAATATATGAATTAATATTAGGTGAATGTTCTATTCAAGATTGTCTTGTTAAAAATGTAGTAGAGGGCGTTGATTTAATACCATCTAATGTTAATTTAGCAGCAGCAGAAATTGAATTGATAGGAATTGAAAAGAAGGAATACATATTAAAAAATGAAGTTGACTGGATAAGAGATAAATATGACTTTGTGATTATAGATTGTCCCCCTTCTTTGAATATGCTTACTATTAATGCCATGACTACTGCTAATTCAGTATTAGTACCGATTCAATGTGAATATTATGCTTTGGAAGGTTTGAGCCAATTGATACACACTGTAAATCTTGTGAAGGAAAGATTGAATCCTGAATTAGACATGGAGGGCGTTGTATTTACGATGTATGATTCCAGAACTAATCTTTCTATGCAGGTTGTAGAAAATGTTAAAAATCATTTAAATCAAAGAGTATATAAAACTATAATACCAAGAAATATCAGACTGGCAGAGGCGCCAAGTTATGGTATGCCAATCAGTTCTTATGAACCAAAGTCTGCGGGTGCAGAAGCATATATGTTGTTGGCCGATGAAGTAATCAATAGAAAGGGTGAATAAAAAATGGCGGCAAGAGGATTAGGAAAAGGTTTGGATTCTTTAATTCCAAATGCAGTTGGGGAGTCAAAAAATAGTAAAACAGATTCTGAAAATAAAAACGCAAAAGAAGAAAATGCTGCACCGGAAACTTTAGTTAAAATAACAATGGTAGAACCCAACAGGGAACAGCCGCGAAAAAATTTCGATGAAGATGCATTAATGGAGTTAGCAGAATCCATTAAGCAATTTGGATTATTACAGCCTATTCTTGTTCAGGATAGAAAAGATCATTATGAAATTATAGCAGGTGAGAGAAGATGGCGCGCCGCTAAGTTAGCAGGACTAAAGGAAGTACCTGTTATAATCAAAAATTTAAGTGATCAGGAAATTGTTGAAATTTCATTAATTGAGAATATACAAAGAGAAAATTTAAATCCTATTGAAGAAGCGCAGGCATATAAAAGACTGTTGAATGAATTTCATTTAAAACAGGATGAAGTTGCGGAAAGAGTTTCAAAAAGCAGAACAGCAGTAACAAACTCTATGAGGCTTTTGAAATTATGTGATGAAGTACAACAAATGGTGATCAATGAAATGATTTCTACAGGTCATGCAAGAGCACTGTTAGCAATTGAAGATGCTGATCAGCAGTATTCTATTGCACAAAAAATTTTTGATGAAAAGCTAAGTGTAAGAGATGTTGAAAAACTGGTTAAAAATATAAATAAACCTGAAAAACCTAAAAAGGAGGTAAATCAAAGCCTGGAAGTAATTTACAGGGATATTGAAGAAAAATTAAAACAGTCTTTAAGTACAAAGGTTGCCGTTTCATCAAAAGAAAACGGTGCTGGGAAAATTGAAATAGAATTTTACAGTCATGAAGATTTGGACAGGCTTGTTGAAAGTTTGATGAAACTAAATGGATAGACTTTGGATTTTATATACCATATAGAGAAATACAAATAAAAGTATACAAAACAGAAAGGTAAAAGGTTATTAAAATGTCCAGTGATTTTTTTAATAGTATAGGACTTGGCTGGATAGACATTGGATACATTTTATTAGGAGTTATTGTACTAACTGTGATCCTCCTTATTGTGACCATTGTACAAATAGCAAAGACAAGTAAACTGAAAAAGAAATACAATAAATTTATGCAGGGAAAAGATGCAAAGAGTTTAGAAGCAGATATTATTAAGTTATACGAAGATAATCATGATTTAAAATCTATGACGGATACAAACAGACAGGATATAAAAAAGCTGTATAAAAACATGGAATTGACATTCCAAAAAATCGGAATTGTAAAATATGATGCATTTCAGCAAATGGGCGGAAAATTAAGTTTTAGTCTTGCATTGCTAAACGAAAATAATGATGGTTTCATTTTAAACTCAGTACATAGCAGCGAGGGGTGTTACTCTTACACAAAAGAAATAAAAAATGGCGAGTGTGAAATTTCTTTGGGGAACGAAGAGGAAAAAGCATTGAATATTGCAATGGGTAATGATAAATAATTAACACTGTGTCGAAATATACAGATGGAGGCATTTATGAGATTATGTAAACTAGATGATATTGAATCAGACGCTACGCTTGCAAGAGCTGTTGTAACTCCTGATTATCAGATTTTATTATCAGAAGGAACAATGCTGCGTCCTGATTATGTTGAAAAATTAAAAGATATAGGAATTACAGAAGTTTATGTTGAGGAAAAAAGAATTCCTGATGCAGAAGAAGTCGCTATTTTAAAAAAGGATATTGAAGATAATGTTAAAACACAGATTAAAACTGTGTTGGAAAAACATACATATAATCATAATGAAGAATTGGTGGCATTAAATCATGCTGCCGACGATGTAATTATGAATATTTTAGAAGAAAAAGAAGTAGTGGAACAGGTATTCGATATAAAAGAAAGAAGTTCAGATTTATATGAACATTCTTTAAGTCTTTGTTCTTTGTCAGTTTTGACTGCGATCAAAATAGGATTATCACAGGAAGAAGTACATGATATTGGTGTGGGAAGTCTTTTACATGATATAGGATTAAGATATCTTACTATTAACTATGCAGACAAAGATTTAGAAGAAATGTCAGATGTGGAAAGAGGAGAATACAAAAAACATTCAGTTTATGGATATACTGCATTAAGACAGGAAACATGGATTTCTGAAAGAGTTAAAAATATAATATTATATCATCATGAAAGAATGGATGGTTCGGGATATCCTTTAAGAGCTACAGATATTCCAATAGAATGCAGAGTGATCAGCATATGTGATTCTTTTGATGAAATGATATGTGGAATTGGATGTAAAAGAGTTAAAGTCCATGAAGCAGTAGAATTTCTAAAATCCAATAAAGAAACAAAATTTGATAAAAAAGTGGTAAATGCATTTTTGGATTTTACCGCTGTTTATCCGGCTGGGTCATTGGTGAGAACCAGTGAAGGGGAAGTAGCAATTGTTCTTCGTCAGAATAAAGAATTTCCAGATAAACCGGTATTAAAAATTGTACGTGATATAGTTGGAAATCCGGTTTTTGGAGATAGGGTAAAAGATCTGAAAGATGCAAATAATGTTTACATAGTTGAAGTTTTGGATAAATGAAAGACTGAAGGCTGAGAATAAAACGTCTGCTATTTAATGCGGATGAGATATTTTCAATATGAAAGGAGTATAGTTATAAAATGATAGATATAAAATTTTTAAGGGAAAATCCTGAGGCAGTAAAAGAGAATATAAGAAAAAAATTCCAGGACCGTAAATTACCTTTGGTAGATGAAGTAATTGAATTGGATGTTGAAAGCAGAAAAGCAAAACAGGAAGCAGATGATCTTCGTTCTAATCGTAATAAAATTTCCAAAGAAATAGGCGCATTAATGGGCCAGGGAAAGAAGGAAGAGGCAGAAGCCAAAAAAGCGGAAGTTGCTGCAAATGCAAAGAGACTGGAAGAATTGGAAACGAAAGAAGCGGAATTGGAAGAGAAAATCAAAAAAATAATGATGACAATTCCGAATATCATCGATCCCAGTGTTCCAATCGGTAAAGATGATAGTGAGAATGTGGAAATCAAAAAATACGGCGAGCCGGCAGTACCTGACTTTGAAATTCCTTATCATACTGATATTATGGAAAAATTGGAAGGCATTGATCTTGACAGTGCAAGGAAAGTAGCAGGAAATGGATTTTATTATCTTATGGGAGATATTGCAAGACTTCATTCTGCAGTGATTGCCTATGCAAGAGATTTTATGATTGGCAGGGGTTTTACTTATTGTGTTCCCCCGTTTATGATCAGAAGCAGCGTTGTGACCGGTGTAATGAGTTTTGATGAAATGGATGCAATGATGTATAAGATTGAAGGAGAGGATTTGTATTTAATTGGAACTTCTGAGCATTCTATGATTGGTAAATTTATTGATACAATAATACCTGAAGAAAAACTTCCTCAGACTCTTACCAGTTATTCACCCTGTTTTAGAAAAGAAAAGGGTGCACATGGATTGGAAGAAAGAGGTGTATACCGTATCCATCAATTTGAAAAACAGGAAATGATTGTAGTGTGCAAACCTGAAGAATCAAAAATGTGGTTTGAAAAATTATGGCAGAATACCGTAGATTTATTCCGTTCTATGGATATTCCGGTAAGAACGATAGAATGCTGTTCCGGTGATCTTGCTGATCTTAAAGTGAAATCATATGATGTTGAGGCGTGGTCTCCAAGACAGAAAAAATACTTTGAAGTCGGAAGTTGTTCTAATCTGGGAGATGCACAGGCAAGGAGATTAAAAATCCGTGTAAATGGCGAAAATGGAAAGTATTTTGCTCACACGCTTAATAATACAGTAGTTGCGCCTCCCAGAATGCTGATAGCATTTCTTGAAAATAATCTGCAGGCTGATGGAACAATAAAAATTCCTGAAGTATTAAGGCCTTATATGGGCGGACAATCTGTTATAAAATAAATGTTATAATACAATAATAAAAAGAATGAAATATTATTTTGACAGAAAAGAGGTGATTTTTTTGCATAGATTTATGAAGGCAATCGGATTTTCAAAACTACAGGACAGAAAACAACTTCAGTCATTATTAACAGATGTAATTATTAATGCGGATGAACGAAAATACACGACGAAAACAAATGAAACCGTAATTGCAGAATTTTGCAAAGATTTCGCCGAAAACATAGGAATAGCAGTATGCGGTGAATTCGATGATGAGGATAAATTTACTTATGACTATTATTATCCTTATCTTCGAGGTACCGGTATCAGTTCTAATGAAGATATTTCCATAGACCGTCATGCAGCAAATGAATCTTATGCCGGGATTTGTGATGATATCAAAGTTGGTGTTTCTTTGATATTTTATCTCCAGGATATGATTACGTATATTAAAGCAAAAAATTTGGGTAAACTTCCTGTTAAAGGTACAAGCCTTACTTTATCAGGTCTTTCCATACAGGGCACAATTATGATGCCTATTATGAAAAATGAAAAACAGAAACAAAGAACAAAAAAAGAGACAAATAACAGACATCATTTAATTGCGGCAGCAAGAAAAGGAGATGAGGAAGCGATTGAAACTCTGACATTAGAGGATATGGATATGTATACTATTATATCCAGAAAAATACAAAAGTCAGATGTTTTCAGCCTTGTAGATACTTATTTTATGCCCTACGGAGTAGAATGCGACCAGTATTCTGTACTCGGAGAGATTATGGAATGCCGCCTTGTTACAAACAAAATGACAGAAGAAAAAATTTATATTTTAACAATTAACTGTAATGAATTGACATTTGACGTCTGTATTAATATAATAGACTTGTTCGGTGAACCAAAGGTCGGACGACGGTTTAAAGGTACGGTCTGGCTTCAGGGATTTATTAACTATCCTGATTTTTAAAAATCAAAAAGCTTCCATAGTTAAATGGATATAATAAGCCCCTCCTAAGGGCTAGTTGTAGGTTCGATTCCTACTGGGAGCATTCCTTGAATTAAGGTAAGGCATTGAAAAGAACGTTTTTTTCAATGCTCTTTTTGTTTTATATATGTGATGAATATGCAGACAGGAGCAGAATATGGAAAATGTGTTAGAACTCTTTGGAGAAGAAAGTGCAAAATGGTTTCAAGATACACTAGGAGAACCAACTCCAATACAAAAAGAAGCATGGCCCATGATTTCTGAAGGAAATCATGTGTTAGTATCGGCGCCTACAGGAACCGGAAAAACGCTTTCTGCTTTTTTTGTATTTCTTGATTCTATGAAAAAGCAGGCGGAAGAGGGAATTTTAAAACAGGAATTACAACTTATTTATATCTCTCCATTAAAATCCCTGGCGGCGGATATAAGGGAAAACCTGAAACGCCCCTTGGAAGGCATTGGTGCAGAAGATAAAATTTCAGTTGGAATCAGAACAGGCGATACCCTGCAAAAAGACAGGCAGAAAATGATCAAAAAACCGCCGCATATTCTGATTACTACACCGGAATCTTTATATCTTATGCTTACCAGTAAGACGGGACAAAACCTTCTGGCGACGGCAAAAGCAGTTATTCTGGATGAACTTCATGCATTGATTGATACGAAAAGAGGAGCGCATCTGATGTTTTCTCTGGCACGTCTGGATATTTTATGTAAGCGTCCTTTGCAGCGTATAGGTTTATCCGCTACAATCGAACCTCTGGAAGAAGCAGCACAATATTTGGCGCCGGAAGAAGTAAAGATTGCAGCTCCGATTATGAAAAAAGAAATTCGCCTGGAGATATTAAGTCCTTATTCTGATGCATCAAAAGGCGCAAGAAAAGATCCGGTGTGGGAAGAACTGGGAAAACTGGTTTATCAATATTGTCAGGGAAACCGCAGTGTAATTGCTTTTGTAGAAGGAAGAAGGTATGCGGAAAAACTGGCATACTATGTGAATTTACTGGGAGGAGAAGGCTTTGCAAAAGTGCATCATGGAAGTTTATCAAAGGAACAGAGGATGGAAACGGAAATCTCCCTGCGGGATGGCAGACTCAGACTTTTGTGTGCCACTTCTTCAATGGAACTGGGTATTGATGTGGGAGAGATTGACAGGGTGCTGCAAGTGGGATGTCCCCGTACTATTTCAGGAACATTACAAAGATTAGGCCGGGCAGGGCATAACCCGGGGAGAGTCAGTGTCATGTATCTTTTTCCCAGGACTGCAGCAGAATGTGTATCCTGCGGCATGACAGCACAGGTTACAAGGGAGGGAGGAGTGGAACACGTAAATCCGCCTTCCGAGTGTTTGGATGTGCTGGCACAGCATCTGGTTTCTATGGTAGCTTTTAAAAGTTATAATTTAGATGAAGTTATGCAAATTCTGCCACGTGCATGGGCGTTCCGTAATCTTACAAAAGAAGATGTAAAATCAGTATTAAATATGCTGGCAGGGGATTATGAACATGATAAAGATATTCCTGTACGTCCGAGGATCTTATATGATAGAATACATGAAAGAGTAGAAGGAGACGGTTACAGCAGAATGCTTGCTATCTCTGCAGGAGGCACGATTCCCGATAAAGGGTTATATCATGTGAGAACAGAAGAGGGAATCAAACTTGGCGAAGTAGATGAAGAATTTGTATATGAGTCTCAAAAGGGAGATCGGTTTATCTTAGGTGCATTTGCATGGAGGATAGTGAATATCAGCCGTGATACAGTAACTGTGACTCAGGCGCAGGTAGAGGGCGCCAGACTGCCTTTTTGGAAAGGAGAAATAAAAGGAAGAGGAAAACGGACAGGAGAAGCTTTTGGACGCATTTTATGCTCTTTACAGAAGAGTTATGAGTCCGGAAAACTATCGGATGCTTTGAAGGAACTTGGACTGGACGAAGCGGCGGTAAATATCTCTTCGTATTATTTAGAACGGCAGATTAAAGCTACAGGAAGTCTGCCGGATCATAAGACGATTATCATTGAACATTTTAAAGATTCATCTGGAAACAGTCAATTAATGATACACTCCATATTTGGCAGAAGGATTAATGCACCTTTAGCGCTCCTTGCTGCACAGGCGGCAAGAGAACAGCTGGGAATCGAAATCGGAAGCGTGGATGAAGAGGATGGTTTTCTTTTATATTCTTACGGATCGGGAACTTTGCCGGAAGGGATTTTGCAAAGAATCGATCCTGCCGCCTGTATCAGGCAGTTGGAAATTATGCTGCCAGCCACACCCCTTTTTAATATGGCATTCCGATATAACAGTGGTCGGGCATTAATGATGGGCGTCAGAAAAAACGGCAGACAGCCTCTTTGGATGCAGAGATTGCGGAGTGCAGAAATGTTGGAACAGGTTGTAAGAGAAAAAGAGCATCCTCTGATTCGGGAAACCAGGAGAGAATGTATGCAGGAGTTATGGGATTCTAAAGGAGTTCTGGAACTTTTACAGGATATTTGTTCCGGTGCAGTACAGATAAGAGAAGTTTATACTGAAACGGCTTCTCCCATGTCACTTCCGCTGCAATGGAGTCAGGAAGCGGCAGTTATGTATGATTATGCTCCTACGCCAAGAGGGATTCATAACGCAGTTGAGGAAGCATTAAAACAGGAAAAAGAACTTTTACAGCCGGGAAGCAATGAACTTGCACAACTGCAGGAAAGAGAAAAACTCCCAAAAGATGAAAAACAACTTCATTCTCTTTTAATGGCGGAAGGTGATCTGGCAGCAGGAGAATTGGATATACCTGTAGAATGGTTGGAAAACCTGGCAAAAGGAGGCAGAGTAGTATATCTGGAACAGGGACTTTGGATTGCTGCCGAACAGGAGGCAGAGTATGCTGCAGCATTAAAGGATTCCGGGGCTGTAGAGGAAAATAAGGATAGTGGAGATAAAGAAAGGCTTCATATTGTCAGGCGCATGCTTCGTTACAGAGGCGCGGCAGATAAAATACAGACAGCGGAACGTTACGGGTGGTCTGTTTCTGTTTCTGAAGGAATACTCAATGAATTATGCAAACGTAAAGAAGCAGTAAAGCAGAATGAAAAATATTATCATGCAGCTGTCTACCGTATGGCAAGAATAAAAACATTGAAAAACCGCAGAGAAGAAATCAGTACTTCTCCTTCAGAAAATTATATGGCTTTATTATGTTCCCGTATGGAATCGAGCGCACCTTCAAAAGAGAGTATGGAAAATACATTAAAGCGATATGCAGGTATGGCGTTTCCGGCAGCATATTGGGAGCAGATTCTGCTTCCCGGGCGTGTAAAAAATTATCGGGAATCCATGTTAGATGCCTACCTTTCAGAAGGCGAGCTCTTTTGGAAAATGGAAGAAAACGGAGCGCTGCGTTTCGATTATCAGGAAGAAATTGACTGGGATGCTGATTTAAGTGAAAGGATAGAAGGGCTTGGTGAAAACGAAAAGCTTATTTATGAAGCTCTTTTAAAACGCGGAGCCAGTTTTATGCAGGCGTTAAGAGGAGTGTCAGGAGAAGAATCGCCGTATGAACCATTATTATCTTTACTGGAAAAAGGATTGGTATATGCAGATAGTTTCGTACCGGTCAGACAATGGCTCCAAAAAGAAAAAACAAAAAAAGCGGCTGCAAGGCAACGTGTTAATATGAGAGTGAAAGCATTACATGCGGGAAGATGGGATGTAATAAGACCAGTCAGAGAAAAATCGACAGAAGAAAAACTGGAAAGATGCTTTGATTGTTATCTGATTGTCAGCAAAGAAACAATATCTGTTTTTGGGATTTCCTGGCAGGAAGCATTATCCGTTCTCCGTGTGTGGGAATATACAGGTCAGGCCAGAAGAGGATATTTTGTGGAAGGAATGTCCGGTGCACAGTTTATCAGAAGAAAAGATTATACGAGTATAATACGGATGCTGAATAAACCGGAAAAGAAACTTGTTTGGATAAGTGCAGTGGACCCGGTTCAATGTCTGGGAAAAATATTACCGCATAAAGAAGGCAGAAGTTTTATGAATATACCGGGTAATGTAATTGCTTTTTTCGGAGGTATTCCAGTGGCGGTTTTTGAAAGACAGGGCAGGATTCTTCGCATTTTTGAAGAAAAAATACAGAAGGAATGTCTTAAACTATTTGCAGAGGATTTTAAAGAAGGAAGACTGTTTTCTCCGGTAAAACGTATTGTAGTAAAAGAATACCCGGAAACTGCAAAGGAAGCGCTCGTTCATGCGAGATTTCAAAAGGAAATGCAGGATTATGTTTTATATCGATAAATTTGTCATGATGTGTTAAAACTATACAAATGGAGGCAGAAATGGTTTTTGAAAAAGATTTTAAAAATCGCAGAATTATTATTAAAAATCTGAACAGCCAGAAAATAATTGCAGATACACAAATATTAGAATATGACACTTCTAATAATATAGTCAGGATCAGTGCCGCCAGCGTACAGAGGAGAGAACATGAGAAAATATATGCGCTTATTTTTGGAAGTGACAGTTTGTATGAGTATGTTGGTTCTATCAGAGGTACAGTGATTGCAAATGAAGTAGAAATACTATTAGGAAAAAGCCGGATGAAAGAAGACAGAAGGCGGTGCCGATACAATATCAGCATGACAGGTATGATTCCCAGTATTATGATTGACGGTTGGAATATCACTTTAAAAAAGCCGCTGAAAGTAAGAACAATCAATATAAGTTCTAATGGTATTCTGTTTCAGGCGGATGTCGGAAGTTTTCATATTGGAAATGAGTTTTTACTGCTTTTAGATGTAGAAGAAAAAGCAATGGAACTAAAATGTGAAGTGGTAAGAATTCAAAATAGTACCATAAGAACAGAAGAGTATGGGTGTAAAGTAAATGCAACAGTTTTGGTATAGGGGAAGGGTATGCAGGTAATAAAAGCAAAATTAAAAAAACTGCCGGTTGAATATCTATGGGACGGTTTAGTATTAACAGATGATCTTTATAATCATGACGGGAATGTTCTTTTGATTCCAAGCGGAGAAGAAATCACACAAAAGAAGTTAGGAAGACTTCTTAAATTTGACTCTGACAGTAAACATATTATGGTCTATGAGGAAAGTTATTATAAGATTCTGGCAAAAGGGAAGATTCCCCATGAAGTTCATCAAAAAATGACAGAAGATGAGACTGGTTATACAGAGATAAAGAAAGATATTGGTTATGTTCTTCACAAAGCAAGCACAGAAGAAAAAATACAAAGTGAAGAAGTGGAACCGGTTATTCATGATATTTCACAAAGGCTGGAAGTCGTTGACCCGACAGTAATTTTTGAATGTATTAATTTTCCAAGACCAATGGATGAGTATTTACAGAGACATTCTTTAAATGTTGCTTTTTTAAACGGTCTGATGGGAGAGTGGCTTAAACTTCCCAAAGAGGATGTCAGAACATTGGTAATGGCGGGGCTTTTACATGATGTTGGAAAAACAAAAATTCCTGTAGAAATATTGGATGCACCCAGAAAGTTAACAGATGAGGAGTTTCAGATTATAAGATCTCATCCTCTTTATTCCTACGAACTTCTGGGGACTGATTTTGATGAAAGAGTTAAATTTGCGGCAAGGCATCATCATGAAAAAATAGACGGAAGCGGTTATCCCGATGGGATAGAAGAAGGGGAAATCTCTCTCTTTGCCAAGATTACTGCGGTTTCAGATATCTATGATGCTATGGTTTCAAAACGCTGTTATAAAGAAGAAAAGCTGCCCTTTGATGTATTGGAAAATTTTTATAACGGGGAATATGACGGATTGGATATGGATCTTGTTATGGTGCTGATTAAGAATATGAGGGAGCATTTTTTAGATAAAAAAGTTCTGATGTCAAATGGTAATTTCGGTACGATCAAATATATACCTCCGAATGATATAGCGCACCCGGTCATTCAAAGCGGAAAGATTATTAAACAGACGGATGAAAGATGGTTTTGTGAAAAGTTAATTTCTACATACTAACAGGTTTATAAGGAGAAAGAAAATGAACTTTTCTTTAGATGTGAATGTTTCAGTAATAACAGTATTTTTACAGGGGATTATCAGCTTTTTTTCACCATGCGTACTGCCGCTTCTTCCACTTTATATTGGATATTTGTCAGGAGGAACCGGCAGCAAAGACGAAAATGGAAGAATTATCTACAAGCGTGGAAAGGTGATGATGAATACACTGTTTTTTGTGCTTGGAGTCAGTTTTGCATTTTTACTTCTGGGATTGGGAATGACCGTTTTGGGGCAGTTTTTTAATCATAATCAATTGCTGTTTGCCCGCATTGGAGGGATATTGGTTTTTCTTTTCGGACTTTATCAGTTAGGTGTATTTGGATCCTCTTCTGTATTGGGAAAAGAACGCAGACTTCCTGTCCGGCTGGACGCTATGGCAATGTCTCCGATCACAGCACTGATTATGGGTTTTACGTTTAGCTTTGCATGGACGCCTTGTGTGGGACCTACATTAGCAGGCGTATTGATTATGGTTTCCTCCGCATCCACCCAGACGGCGGGAATTGCACTGATAGGAATATATACATTAGGATTTGTACTGCCATTTTTAGCGGTAGGACTGTTTACTGCTTCTCTGTTGGATTTTTTCAGGAAGCATAATCATATAGTAAAATATACGGTTAAAATCGGCGGCGTTTTAATGCTGGTCATGGGAATATTGATGTTTACAGGAAAGATGAACTCCGTAACCGGGTATTTATCAGGAGTTTCATCAACAGATAATAAAGAAAACGCTTCTGTTCAGGATTTACCGGAAGAGACAGTTTCCATTGAAGAAAATGAGGGAACCGAAACAGAAGCCGGCCAGGAAACAGATCAAAGCGCTGATGCTGCAAAGCCGGTTATTCCGGCCATTGATTTTACTTTGACAGATCAATACGGTAACAGCCATACTTTATCAGACTATAAAGGTAAGACGGTATTTCTGAATTTTTGGGCCACATGGTGTCCTCCCTGTCGTGCGGAAATGCCGGATATTCAAAAAATATATGATTCTTATCAGGATAATGGGGATGATTCCCTGGTTATTTTAGGCATTGCAGGACCTGGTCAGGGACGGGAGACGACACAGGAAGGTATTGCTGATTTTCTGGAGGAAAACGGATATACC
Organism: uncultured Lachnospiraceae bacterium; assembly: GCA_947650155.1. Lineage (GTDB taxonomy): Bacteria > Bacillota > Clostridia > Lachnospirales > Lachnospiraceae > RGIG3002. The sequence goes on along the minus strand of CANSUS010000007.1, from coordinate 46,584 downwards.
TATCCGGTGTTAATGGATCTGACGGGGGAGCAGTTTTTGAATTATGGAGCTTATGCTCTTCCAACTACTTTTATGATTGACAAGGATGGTAATGTATTTGGTTATGTCAGCGGGCAGCTAAATGAAGAAATGATGCTCAGCATTATTGAACAGACAATGGAAGGAAAATGATATATATAATTATAAAATAATTTACAAAAATATAAATAATTCAATTGAAAATATCTGATAATTTTGCTATATTAGAATTAATAGAATATACTTTCCATTATGGGGGCAGGAGAGTATTCAGAGGCATTATTATTTGTAATTTCTTAAATGATGAGAAAGGTATGGTTACTGATTATGGCGAAAAAAAACAAGATTATTATTGGCGTGGCGGCAGCGGTTGTTGTAATCGCAGTAGGTACAGGTATTTTTTTGAACAGAGATCAATTATTCTCTGAAAAGGTAGATTCTGATTTTTCGGTAAGTTACGATGGAATTGCTGCAGCCGACATTTCAGCAGGGGTCAGTGTACATGATCCGTCCATTATAAAGGCGGATGGAACATATTACATTTTCGGTTCCCATATGTCAGGAGCTTCTTCAACAGACTTAAGGAATTGGGAAGTTGTGGGAGACGGTTATACGCCAAACAACCCGATTTTTGACAATTTGTTTGCAACAGAGAGTGTCTTTGACTATTCAGGCAGCAAAAACAGTGTAATACCTACAGACGATGGCGGCAGACATGTATGGGCGCCGGATATCGTTTATAATGAAGCGCAGGGACTATATTATATGTATTTTTGTACTTCTTCAACCTGGAACGCGTCAAACTTATGTTATGCGACTTCCGAAAAGGCGGAAGGTCCTTATACTTGGAAAGGCGCTCTGATCTATTCCGGTTTTAATGAAGAATCTCTTAGTGCGACGGATGTACTTGATTATGTGAGTGAAGAGTATGCAAAAGAGCATTACATAACTCCAGGAAATGAATATAATTTTGATGAGTGTCCGAATGCCATCGATCCTACAGTTTTTTATGACGAAAACGGAAAAATGTGGATGGTATACGGCTCTTGGTCCGGCGGTATTTTCCTGTTGGAAATAGATGAACAGACCGGGCTGGTCATTCATCCTGAAGCGGACGAGGCAAATAATGTAGATCCGTATTTTGGAAAGAAACTGCTTGGCGGCGGGCATAAATCGATAGAAGCTCCCTATATTTTATATGATAAGGCAAGCGGATATTATTATTTGTTTGTATCTTATGGCGCTCTTACACGGGAAGGCGGTTATCAGATCAGAGTATTCCGTTCTGATAAACCGGACGGGGAATATGTGGATATGAGCGGGCGTTCTTCTATAGAAGGCAATCATGCTTATTTTGGATTGAAATTATCCGGCAATTATTTTTTACCCAGTCTGAATATGGCGTATATGGCAACGGGACATAATTCTGCTTTTGTGGATGATGATGGAAAGAGATATGTAGTTTATCATACCAGATTTGATAACGGGCAGGAATATCATGAACCTCGCGTGCATCAGTTTATTTTAAATGAAGAAGGATGGCCGTGTATGCTGCCTTACGCTGCGGATGGAGAGACAGTATCCGAGACCGGTTATGAAAAGGAAAAGGTAGTCGGTGAATATTATGTGATTAATCAGGGAATGGCTATTGATGCTAAGATTGCGGAACCTTTTAAACTGGTATTATCCAAAAAAGGAAATGTTTACGGCGATGGTGTAACCGGAACCTGGGAAGTGAAAGACGGCAGTTATTATGTACACATTACTATTGACGAAGAAGAGTACAGCGGTGTATTCTGTGAAATGAACGATGAAGCGGGAACACCTGTAATGACCTTTAGTGCAGTAGGTTCCAATGAAAGTATCTGGGGTGTGAAATATTTTGAATAAAAGGATGAAAACAGAAGGTAGAAGCGGAAAAGAATATGCGGTTGATATTGTAAAAGATATACTTGCCTGGCTTGTCGTAACAGCGATTGCTTTTATATATTCTATGGCGATGCTGCTGCTTGCGTCTTTGTTTCTGGTGAATGTATGGCATGTTACTTTTGAAGAAATCGTGAATATTTCTCTTGTAATTATGGCGGTTGTTTCTATAGGATATATCGGGGTGCTGATTTACAGAAGAAGGCATTAATGATTGAAAAATTTAGTTGTATGTATGGAAAGGATGCTCTTTTATGGATTTATAATTCATAAAAGGGCATCCTTTTTTATGGATTCTTCACAAATTTGACATGGGATTTTTGTGAATGAATTTGAATGAAAATGATTGACTTTGACCGAATATGACTTTATAATGCAATTATAAGATATGAACGGTTTTGAATGAATTTGAACGGAAATGGAGGTAATAAATGCTCACAGAAGAAAGATTTGCAAAGATTTTATCCATACTGGAACGTACAGGAAGTGTAACAGTACAGCAGTTAATGGCAGAATTAAATACTTCGGAATCTACGATCAGAAGAGACCTGACTGCGCTTGATGCAAATGGACAGCTTACAAAGGTACACGGAGGTGCAATTTTGAAAAATGCAGCTTACAGTACAATAGACGACGAAGTAATCCATCGAAAAGAGCAAAACAGGGAAGCGAAGGAGATCATTGCAAAATACGCGGCAGGGTTGATAAAACCGGGTGATTTTGTATATATTGACGCAGGAACGACGACGGAATTTATGATTGACTATATAACTGAGAAGCAGGCAATACTCGTTACAAATGCAATTACCCATGCAAAAAGGCTGGCGGAAAAGGGCTGTAAAGTCTACATTTTAGGAGGAGAGTTCAAAGCAGTAACAGAAGCGATTGTTGGGGAAGAGGCGGTCGAAACTTTGGAGAAGTATAATTTTACAAAAGGTTTTTTTGGAACCAATGGCATCAGTATACAAAAAGGATTTTCCACCCCGGAATTAAGAGAAGCTATGGTAAAAAAGAAATCTATGGAAAATTGCAGAGAATGTTATGTACTGGCAGACAGCAGTAAGTTTAATCAAATTTCCAGCGTTACCTTTGCACCTTTTGAAAGCGCCACAATCATTACGACCGACATGAAACAGGAAGCATTTCAAAAGTGCCAAAATATTTTGAACCTGTAAACGAATGGAAAGGATGTGATCAAATATGATTTACACATTAACTTTTAATCCTTCATTAGATTATATTTTAACGGTGCCTCATTTTACCTGCGGCATGGTGAACCGGACAACGGAAGAGATTTTATTTCCGGGCGGAAAAGGGATCAACGTTTCTATGGTGTTAAAAAATCTTGGATTTGAAAGCACAGCGCTTGGATATTTGGCAGGGTTTACCGGAGATAAACTAAAAGAACTTTTGGAGGACAGAGGGATTCAGACAGAATTTCTTTCCGTGAAAGAGGGAATGACAAGGATTAACGTGAAGCTTCGCTCCGATCAGGAAACGGAAATTAACGGGCAGGGACCGGTCATTGGAAAAGAGGATATAGAAAAACTTTATACACGGCTGGATCAGTTAAACGAAGATGATATTTTAGTAATGGCAGGCAGTATTCCTGATGTGATGCCGGGGACAATGTACATGGATATTATGAAACGTTTAGAGAAAAAACAGCTAAGAATTGTTGTGGATGCTACAAAAGACCTTCTGGTTAACGTACTGCAGTACCATCCTTTTCTGATTAAGCCAAATAATCATGAATTGGGAGAAATTTTTCATACGCAGATTATGGAAAAAGAAGATGTGATTTTTTATGCAAAACAGCTGCAGGAAAAGGGTGCGGAAAATGTATTGGTGTCTATGGCAGGAGACGGCGCCGTATTGGCGGCGAAGGACGGAAGCGTATATCAGTCAGAAGCTCCGAAAGGAAGAGTCATAAATTCCGTAGGAGCCGGAGATTCTATGGTGGCAGGATTTTTAGCAGGTTATTTGGAGTATAAAGACTATGAAAGGGCATTTCAAATGGGACTCTATACCGGAAGCGCATCAGCATTTTCCAATGAGCTGGCAACAAAAAAAGAAGTATTTGATTTAATGAAAGACAATCATGTAGAACTTGAAATAAAAATATAAGATTTTAATGTATTAAAAATGGAAATCAAGCAGTTGTCATAACGGACGGAGGTATGGATTATGAAGATCAGAGAATTATTATCAGAAGAAAGCATTGAACTTCAAGGCGCTGCAGCAGGAAAAAAAGAAGCGCTGGATCAAATGGTAGATCTTATGGCAAAGAGCGGAAAGATAAATGATGTTGAGACCTACCGGAAAGGAGTGTATGCCAGAGAAGAAGAAAGCACTACCGGAATTGGAGAGGGCATAGCCATTCCCCATTGTAAATCCAATGCAGTGACAAAGCCGGGACTTGCGGCGATGGTGATACCGGAAGGAGTGGATTTCGATGCGCTGGATGGAGAAAAGGTAAACCTGATTTTTCTGATTGCAGCGCCAAATACAGAAGACAATGTACATTTGGATGTATTGAGTAAATTATCGGTGCTTCTTATGGATGAATATTTTACAGGCAGTTTGAGAAATGCGAAAACAGTAGAGGAATTTTTAAAAGTTATTGATAAAGCAGAGGAAGAAAAGGACGAAGCAGAAAATAAAAAAATCGTGGAACAAAATAAAAATTCTGCAGAGAATCAGAAATTTATCCTTGCCGTAACAGGATGCCCTACGGGAATTGCGCATACTTATATGGCGGCAGAAAGCCTGGAAAAAAAGGCAAAAGAATTAGGGTGTAGAATAAAAGTAGAAACAAGAGGTTCAGGCGGTGCAAAAAATGTGCTGACAAAAAGCGAAATCAATGAGGCGGATTGTATTATTGTAGCGGCTGATACGCAAGTGCCTATGGACCGATTTGACGGAAAGCAGGTAATCCAGTGTAAAGTAGCGGACGGTATCAGTAAAGCCGAAGAATTGCTTACAAAAGCAATGAACGGTCAGGCGTCTGTTTATCATGGGAATGGAAAAGCTGAAGCAACAGAGGATGGCGGAGAAAGTGACAGTATTGGTCATCAGATTTACAAGAACCTGATGAATGGAGTATCCCATATGCTTCCCTTTGTAGTAGGCGGCGGTATATTAATTGCAATAGCATTTTTAATCGATGGTTTTTCCGTTGACCTGAATTCTTTATCACTGGAAGAAAGAGGAAATTTTGGTACAATTACTTCTTTTGCGGCAATGTTTAAACAAATCGGTGACGCCGCATTTGGATTCATGCTTCCGATTCTTGCAGGATTTATCGCGATGAGTATTGCAGACCGTCCCGGTCTTGCAGTAGGTTTCGTAGGAGGTTCTATCGCGGCAGGCGGAACTTCAGGCTTTTTAGGAGCATTGGCCGCAGGTTTTCTTGCAGGATATGTGGTAAAACTGTTAAAGAAAATTTTTGATAAACTTCCCGATAGTTTGGAAGGTTTAAAACCGGTATTGCTTTATCCGCTTTTTGGAATTTTAATTATCGGGCTGATTATGACTTATCTTGTTGAACCGCCTATTGGTGGGTTAAATACTTTGATCAATAACGGTCTTAACAGTATGAATGGTGCGAGCGCTGTTTTATTAGGGGCATTGCTTGGCGGCATGATGTCTGTTGACATGGGAGGCCCTGTGAATAAAGCGGCATACGTTTTTGGTACGGCGTCGATTGCAGCGGGTAATTACAACATTATGGCGGCAGTGATGATAGGCGGTATGGTGCCTCCGATTGCCATTGCTCTTGCAACTTTGTTTTTCAAAAATAAATTTACAGCAGAAGAAAGAAAGGCCGGACCTACCAATTTTATCATGGGGCTGTCTTTTATCACAGAGGGCGCGATACCTTTTGCAGCGGCAGATCCGCTTCGTGTATTGCCGGCCTGTGTAGCGGGAGCAGCCGTGTCAGGAGCGTTGTCAATGGCATTTCATTGTACGCTTATGGCGCCTCACGGAGGAATCTTTGTATTCCTGACCGTAGGAAATCCGTTGATGTACCTGATTGCTCTTGCAGTCGGTTCAGCAGTATCCTGTGTGCTGCTTGGCGTATTAAAAAAAGAGATTCATAAATAATAAAGAGTATAGGATTTAAAAAGTAAACATGAAAAAATATGATATCAAAATGGAGGAAAGAGACTATGAAAGAAATCAAATATGTAATTAAGGACAAAGAAGGCATTCATGCAAGACCGGCAGGATTATTTGTAAAAGAGGCGGCAGCTTATCCGTGTACTGTAACAATCTGTAAGGGAGAAAAAGAAGCAGATGCAAAACGTATTTTCGGGATTATGGGACTGGGTGCAAAGTGCGGAGAAGAAATCATTGTCAGAACAAACGGTGAAAAGGAAGAAGAAGCAATAGAGGCGCTTGGTAAATTTTTAGAAGAAAATCTGTAAACAGGAACGGAGGGGTTACATGTTACTGAAAGGTAAAAGTGTATTTGGTGGAATTGCAATCGGCAGACTTTCCGTGTATGGTAAAAAAGATCATCAGGTAAAGCGAATAAAAATTCATGATACAGAGGCAGAGGTAATCCGTTTTACCTCTGCAAGAGAAAAAGCGAAAGATCAGCTTACTGTACTTTATGATAAGGCATTAAAGGAAGTCGGAGAAGTGAATGCCATGATTTTTGAAGTACATAAGATGATGTTAGATGATTTAGATTATATAGAATCCATTACCAATATGATCCGGTCGCAGGAAGTGAATGCCGAATTTGCAACGGCGACAACAGGCGATAATTTTGCCGGAATGTTTTCTGCAATGGAAGACGAGTATATGCGGGAACGTGCAGCAGATGTACGGGATATCAGCAACAGGGTTATTTCTGTTCTACAGGGCGCATCGGAAGGAAAAGAGATGGGAGACGAACCGGTAATTTTATTGGCGGAGGATTTGGCGCCCAGTGAAACCGTGCAGCTGGATAAGTCGAAAGTACTTTCTTTTGTAACAAGAAAAGGTTCCACAAATTCTCATACTGCCATTCTTGCCCGTACAATGAATATTCCGGCTCTGATCGGTGTAAGTTTGGATAATTTGGAAGAAATGGACGGAAAATGGGGCATTGTAGACGGTTATGAAGGAACGCTTTATGTGGAACCGGATCGGGAAACTCTTTTAAGATATGAAAAATTAAAGGAAGAGGACGAACAGAAAAAACGTCTTCTTCAAGAGTTAAAAGGAAAGGATAATGTTACTTTAGACGGGAAAAAGATTCATCTTTACGCTAACATCGGAAGTGTGGCGGACGTGGCAAATGTGCTTGCCAACGACGCCGGAGGAATCGGATTATTCCGAAGTGAATTTTTGTTTCTGGAATCCGAAGATTTTCCGACAGAAGAAGTACAGTTCAATGCATATAAGACGGTAGCGGAAAATATGGCGGGAAAAAAGGTGATTATCCGTACCCTGGATATAGGCGCTGATAAACAGGTGGATTATTTTGGTCTGGAAAAAGAAGAAAATCCGGCGATGGGTTATCGGGCGATTCGTATTTGTCTTGACAGAAAAGAGATTTTCAAGACACAGCTTCGCGCAATTTACCGTGCAAGTTACTATGGTACAATATCCATTATGTTTCCCATGATTATTTCCGTACGGGAAGTAAAAGAAATCAAAGAAATAATTGCAGAAGTGAAGGCGGAACTGGATCAGGAAAATCTTCCCTACAAAGATGCGGAGATCGGAATTATGATCGAAACGCCGGCAGCAGTCATGATCAGCGACCTTCTGGCAAAGGAAGTAGACTTTTTCTCCATTGGCACCAATGATCTGACGCAGTATACTTTGGCAATCGACAGACAGAATCCGAAACTTGATTCTATTTATGACTCTCATCACGAGGCAGTTTTAAGAATGCTTAAAATGGTAGTGGAAAATGGACATAAAGAGGACTGTTGGGTAGGGATCTGTGGGGAACTTGGCGCGGATACCACATTGACGGAAGAGTTTCTCAGAATGGGATTTGATGAATTGTCTGTGACGCCGTCCATGATTTTGAAAGTACGGGATAAAATCAGAAGTGTGAATTTATCATTAAAGTAAGAAAAATTATTTTGTTAAATTTAAAAAAACAGTTTAATCATTTAGAAATAATGAGATATAATGTATTTATGATAGAAATGCATGGAAATGACATTAATTCATAACCATGCATTTTTATTGTTTCATAGAATTCAAAAATTTTCCAGAGATTGTATGTTTACGTATAACAAAACATTATAATATCGATATATACGAAGAGATAAGAGGAAGTACACATGACAGTAAAAAAGGAATTACTTAAAACAAAAAAATATATCTTTATGCAGGTTCTATTTACATTTATTGCGACAGCAGCGATTTCATTTATTCCTGCATACAATAAATATTTAGTAGATGCATTGATTATAGATAAAAACTTTCATTTTGGCAGTTTAATCGTATTATATTGTATAAGTTTTATCATATATTTGGCGGCAACATGGGTATCGGAACGATTTGTTTGGAAAAGTGCGCTTAGTTTTGAAAACAGATTAAAAAAGAAATGTTTTGAAAAATTAACGACAATGGATTATAAAGATTATACAAAAAAGAATTATGGGGAATATCTTTCTATGTTGACTAACCAGATAACACAGATAGAACAAGATTATTTAACTCCCTGGACAGCTTTGATTAAGTCGGTTATGTCTGTTTTAATCTATGTATTTGTTATTGCGTATCATACGAATTGGTTGATTTGTTTCGTGTTATTGTCATTATCAATTTTATCAGGTATTTCTCCAAAGTTTTATAAGCGTAAATTGAGTAAAGCTGGAAAAGAGTTTATGGGAGAAGCGGAAAATTATACAAAAAATATGACAGATATATTGAAAGGATTTGATTTAATCGATAGTAAAAGCATAAAGGGATTTCAATATCAGAATGGCAAAATTACAGATAACCTTACAAAGAAACGTAAAAAATATGGATATGCCAAAGTAGACAGTAATATTATATCAGGAACCGCGGTATGTCTTATTGACTTATTAGTGTTTATTTTATGTGGGATTTTATTTCAGAGAGGTTATATTACAGCCGGAGTTATTGTCGCAGCGCTTACATATGCGCAGAGTTTTACAGAACCAGTGGAAGAAATTCTTTATGATATCAATACAATTAATTCTACGAAAGAAGTAGTAGATATATTAGAAGAATTTTTTATATATAATCCACAAAAAGACAGAGGAGATATGCCGCAAAAACAAATTAAAGTTTCTGATGTTAAAGTAGAGTATGCAAATAAAGTATTAGAATATAATGTAACATTTGAGATGAATAAAAAGTATGTACTAAGGGGTGCAAGCGGAAGTGGAAAGTCAACATTATTAAATGTTCTGGCAAATTGGATGGACTATAGTGGGAGTGTAATTATCGATCAGAAAAAAAGTAGAATTGCTGAAAATGCATTTTTCTATCTTTCTCAAAATCAGCATGTGTTTTTAGGTGGTTTTGAACAAAATGTTACTGTGTTTCATTCTTATGAATTGAATCAAGACAATCTGGATCGACAAATGAGCAATGTAAATTTATATGAACAGGTAAAACAAATGAAGAATGCAGCTTTATTAAGCGGCGGGGAACAACAATTATTAAAAATATGTCGCGCATGGGTTCAGAATAAAAGAATTCTATTATTGGACGAGCCTTTTTCGGCAATGGATCAGGAGACAAAAAAACAAGTCATTCATATTTTGAATGAAAGTAACGCTATGATCATTTTAATTACGCATGATTTTTGTAAAGAGGATTATGAAAATTGGGAGGAAATTAGAATGGAGGATATTGTTTGTGAACAATGAAGTTCTTTATGAACTGCAAAACAGAAGAAAGATGGATAAATTTAACCATCTTTCTTCTGCCACATTAATATACAACTAATTATTTTTTGATATTACGATAATACTTACGGAATACTTTGGCGCAGTATAAGTAAAGTTTTCTGCCGCTTCTACCGTTCCTTCCGTCAGCGCGATCTTTTCCGGTTCTTCAAAAGAATTCACATCTGAAAGATTTTCCCCCTTTAAAACGGTTACAGAGGCAGTAGAATGAAAACTGTTCATATCTATATTTTCAAGAGAAATATCAATATCAATGGATTCTTCTGCTACGTTCACAAACTTAAGTATTATATTTCCGTTTTCGTCAACGCTGGAGGTTTCATAAATACTTTCCGGGGTTTCCTGTGTATAATCTATATAAAGTGTATCATCAATATAACATTTAATATGATTATCTTCTACGACTACCTTTAACTGATATACCTGGTTTTTCTTTAAGACAAGGTTCTTCGTTGTTCCGGTAATCTGACCGCTTTTGGCATTGCCGGATACAATCTGTAAACAGGAAACCGTATTTCCCCAGCCGCCGATATTCCAGAAAATATTGTTTCCCGGATCTTTTACGCATACAGGGATTAAAAAGCCTTCATTTCCGTTTAATATTTCAGCATCTACAGTTAAAGTGTAATTGCTCCAGTCTTTTTCTCCAATATAAACCACATCTCCGGTATTGGCGTCGAAAGGATCTCCGGTATAACTCTGTACTAATTTTCCGTCCTGAATGCTCCATTCGCCTTCATGCTCCGTATAACCGTCCGTTTTGAGAGTATCTTCCTTTTCAAAGTCCGAACTGTATAGTACAGAACCGTCTGCGTTGGAGGTGATGGTCAGATTGTCATAGGAAACGGAGGTCATCCATGAACCAAGACCTACAGCGCCGGATAAACCGGTTTCTTTCGCATTTCCCGTTATGGTAAGTTCGGAAGGAAGAATGGTCTTCCCCACATGGTTTGCAAACATTTTCTGTACATAATAATCGGCGGTTCCATATAAAGCATGATTGGAAAAAAACATCATATCAGGCAGCCATTGATTTGTTTTAATGTTGCCAAACATAGGCGCATAGCAGGCCATTTCCACAATGTCGGAATTTCTTTCCAGTCCGGTCATATAAGCGGCTTCCGCCAGCGCTGCATGTAAAGTATTGGACTGCGCCGCATATTCCCCTAAAAATACCTTTGCCTGCGTATTTCTGTCATAAGCGTCATACCGTTTGGTATTCGTTAAAAACCAGTTGGGAGATTCATAATAATGTTCATCTACCAGCGTGGTAATGGAGTCAGGATAATCCTCAATGTATGACCACCCTTCCGTGCTGCCGGATGCCGTACCGTTAGCCACGATCAATTCAATGTCGCCGTAAAGCTCAGGCTTTTCCTTTGCGGCATTTTCAAATGCTTCTACAAATTTTTCATAATGAGCATGGTATTCGCTCTGCCACTGTTCATTTCCGATTCCAATATATTTTAAAGGGAAAGGTTCTTCATGTCCCATAGCAATTCTGACGGCTCCCCATGCAGTGTCGGCGCCGCCCCGGCAGAATTCCACCAGATCCAAAGCATCCTGAACATATTGTTTAAATTCGTCGCTGTTTAATGGATAGACAATATAACGGGGACTTTGAACCTGGCAGGTCATACCGGCATTTAAAACAGGAACCGGAAGACAGTCAAGCGCCTCGCATAGCGCAAAATATTCATAAAAACCAATACCATAGGTAGTATAGTAAGGATCATTTTTCGTCCCCGACCAGATATCTTTTCCCTGTGGACGCGCGGCAATATCTCCGGTGGTTTCTTCTCCGTTTATCGTAAAACGAAGACCGTTTCCGATGGAGTCTTTCCAGTTATATATACTTTCCTCGTCCCTTCCTTCTATGACACAGCCGCCGGGAAAACGTAAGAAGGAAGGATTTAATGCTTCCATATATTCGCCGATGTCTTTACGGATCGGCAGTCCTTTATAAGTGTCTGCCGGCATCATGGACACCATATCCAGACAGACGGCGGGACCGCTGCATTCTACATAAAGGCGAAGATTTTTATTTACGGTTTCAGTCGGAGTTAAAGTCGTTTCATATTTTGTCCAAGTATCGGATATATTTTCAATAAAAGTCTGCGCATAGACAGTGCCGTCCGTATCCCGAAGTGTCAGTCTCACAGCCGCGCCCGTCCCGGGAATGGGGGTAAGAGTGTCTGAAAGGCTGTCTGTATCTATCTGCGCTATATCCGATTCCGATGCGGCTCTTAAATATATGGAAACATGATATTCCTCATTTCCCGTAACAGCCAGACCATCCAGATATCCCACATTGCCGATTCCGTAATACTGGTCGGCAGAGGATAGGCCATTATAAAAAAGCAGGGCATAATGAGGGTTGTTTTCATTCAATGAACCTGCAGATCCGTCTATTACTGCAAAAGTTACATAATCAGGATATTCGTTTGTCCATCCGTGCATATTTTCATTGGCGGCGGCAGAACCGTATTCAAAAGAACGGTTTTTGATTAATTCCGCATAAAGCCCGCCGTCGACGGCAAAATTAATGTCCTCCAAAAAGAGACCATAAAGGGTATCGGAAACAGATACAGGATTTTCCAAAGAAGAAATATCGGTATTTACTTTATAAACTGCGGATAAAGGTTCTGCACCGGCGTCCGTATTTTTGGAAGCGGATTCTGTTTCCAAATTTTCATTTACAGTGGAAGCGGACTTGTCTGTAGAGTTACAGCCGCAGAGCGAACAGACAGTGGCAATGCTAAGGCCCAGAACAGCGGCTTTTCTAAAATATTTCTTCATAAAAAATAACCTCCTAAAATATTTTTGATTTTTATTATTCTATCGTTATGTAAAAAAATAGTATAAATAGTATCCATAATTTGTGCAAAATGATAAAATAAAATTAAAATTATATTTCTTAACTATAAAATATCATAACAATAAAGAGAAGTATAGCATTGACTTTCGGCTAATATAATAGTATTATAGAAATAACTAAAGTAATTTGTAAAAAACTAAACTACCTGTCAGGGAAAATATGGTAGAAGGAGGTTTGCTATGAGGCACAAGAAAAAATTTATGAAAGCAGTCTCACTCAGTCTGATCGTGGTGCTTTGCCTGAGTACTACAGGGATCAAAGAAGTGGCTGCAAAGGATTTATCGACCGGAACCGCAGAACAGGAAACGGGAGATACTTCTGCAAAGAGTTATTCCTATAGTGCCGACGAGTATAGGAGTGAAAGGATATCCAATAATTATACGAAGGTCAGCGCCGGATATTCAGCACCGCTATATTCAGGAGAAGATGTGGTGATTGACATGGAATCTCATGTGACGGGAATGGGAGATCATTTCACGACTGAGACAAGAGATTACGACGGTACGGGAAAGGTTGTGGATCTGACCAGAGGAGATATCCTAAACCTGAAAGTGGAAGTACCGCAGGATGGGCAGTACTTTATGCTGTTTGACTATTTATCCTATGATGAATCCATTCTTCCAATCGCGATGGGAATGCAGGTGGATGGTGAGTATCCGTTTTATGAATGTAGAAATCTGGAGTTTGAAACATCCTGGACGCCGGATTTAGAACCATCCTATGACCGCTACGGTAATCAGGTGGTAACTGTACCGAATAAAATGATTCAGTGGGAGGAAAAATACCTGATGGATGCAAGTTATCGTCATTCTGCACCGCTCGCTTTAGAACTTACAGCAGGAACCCATGAATTTTCATTTGAAGTAAAGGAAGGAAATTTCCTTTTAGGGGATCTGACGCTGAGAGCGCCTTTTGAAACGCCTGCCTATACGGGTTCAGAAAAAGCAGAAGGAAACGGACTGATTGAAATTCAGGGTGAAGATTTTCTGAAGACGAACAGCTCCTCTATTCATGGTGTGGCAGAATATGATACAAGTCTGACGCCTTATGAAGTAAAGGATACCGTTCTGAATACTTTGGATTCTGATTCTTTCAGCGTGGCAGGACAAGAGGTATCCTATGAATTCAGAGTAAAAGAAGGAGAAAGCGGTTATTACAAAATTGCAACGAATTACAGATCTTCGGATAAAACAGATTTTCCTGTTTTTGTAGATATCAGAATAGACGGTGAAATTCCGAACAGTGCTTTTGAAGCCTATGGCATGGCTTACACAACAAAGTATAAAACAAGAACCCTGACAGATGAAGACGGCAATTATTTAAGTGTTTATTTAGATGAAGGCGTACATACAATTTCCTTTACAATTTCAATGGATCTGATCTGTTATGTAATGGAATCCATTGATGAGATCATGTCCGATGTAAATGATCTTGCACTGGAGATTACCAAAGTTGCAGGAACAAACGCGGATAAATACAGAGATTTAAAATTATCCAGATATATTCCTGATTTGGAAGATACTCTTTATGGTTATGCGGACAGACTCCGCGAACTGGAAAAGAGCGCAATTAAATGGAGCGACAGTAATAAATCCGTTGCGGTTATGTCTTCTATGCTGATTGCAGCGAAACAGTTAGAGAGTCTCGCGGATAATCCTGATGAGATTCCTTATCGTATCGGTGAGCTTTCTACAAGTATGAACTCTGTTAACCATTATCTGGCGAACGCAATTGACAATCTGATTGAAAACAATCTTGCAATTGACCGCATCTGGCTTTATCAGGATGATGCGAAACTGCCGAAAAAACCGGGATTTTTTAAATCAATTGGAATGAATCTCCAGAGATTTATTACTTCCTTTACCGATCAGGATTATTCTGCAAGCAATACAAATCCCGATCATTTACAGGTTTGGGTAAACCGGTCCAGTCAGTATGTGCAGATCATGCAGAAAATGATAGACGAATCCTTTACGCCGGAAACGGGTATCGAGGTGGATATCAGTATCATGCCGGATCAGTATAAACTGGTATTATCCAATTCTTCAGGGAATGCGCCTGATGTTGCAACCGGAATTAACTATACGATTCCCTACGAACTTGGCATTCGCGGCGCATTGGTGGATATGGCTCAATTTGATGATTTTAAAGAAGCGGCGGAACCTTACGAGACAGGATTTTTCATGACAGGTTCGATTGGAAAGGGAATTTACTCCATGCCGGAGACAATGAATTTCTGGGTATTGTATTATCGAAGCGATGTTATGGAAAAATTAGGTTTGGAAGTACCTCAGACAATGGATGATGTAATTGATATGCTTCCGGAACTGCAAATGAGAGGTTTGAACTTCTATTATCCTACAGCCGGAATGTTACAGCTTCGTAACTTCCACGGAACTACACCGATTATTATGCAAAACGGCGGGTCCCTTTATAACCCGACAGCATCAACCGGAACAGCGCTTGGCGATGAAAAATCCGTTGACGGTTTTACACAGCTGACAGATTTATTTACAATCTATAACCTTCCTGTTAATGTGGATAATTTTTATCAGCATTTCAGGAATGGCGATTATCCGATTGGAATTGCAGATTATTCAGCCTATAACCTTTTGACAAACGCAGCGCCTGAGCTTTCCAGTTCATGGGAGATCGCGCTGGCGCCCGGAACGGTACAGGAAGATGGAAGCATTGACCGTTCTGTATGCGGCTGTGCAGAAAGTACGGTAATTTTTAAGAGCAATTCTGAAAGAGAAGCAAAAGCATGGGAATTTATAAAATGGTGGTCTTCGACGGAAACGCAGGCGGAATTTGGACAGACAATCCAGATCACTTACGGTGACGAATATATGTGGGCTACCGCCAATATGGAGGCGTTTGCACAGCTTCCCTGGGGTTCCAATGCAAGAGAAGTGATTATGGAAACAGCAAAAAATGTAGTGGACATTGCGAGAGTACCGGGTACTTATTTGCTGGAACGTGAAATGAGCAACACATTCAATGATATTGTCGTTAATGGGGACAATGAGCAGACCAGAATTGACAAGGCAGTAAAATCCATTAACAGGGAATTCAATCGTAAGTTAGAGGAATTCGGTTATAACGACAGTGAAGGTAACGTGATAAGCGAATACGAAATTCCGACAATGGAAACCGTCCGTGAACTTTTAGGCCGGACAGATGAAGAGTAGGAAATGGGGTGAGGGATGAAATGAAGAAAAAGAAAAGCAATATCGGAAGACATGCAAATAACAATAGAAACGGATACTTTTTCGTAGCGCCTTACGCCATTGTATTTGTGATTTTCATTTTGATTCCGGTTATCTTGGCAGTAATACTTTCCTTTACAAACTTTAATGCCATTCAGTGGCCGTCATGGGTTGGATTTTTAAATTATATTACTCTGATCACCAGTGATGAAGTATTTATGCAGTATGTATTGCCAAATACCGTAATTTATGCAGTTGTGGTAGGTATCGGAGGATATATTTTATCTTTTGTGCTTGCATGGGCGCTCTGCAATCTGACAAAGATTCCAAGAACAATATTTGCATTGATTTTATATTCACCGAGTATGACAACCGGTGTAGCTATGACAGTACTTTGGAAAGTTATTTTTTCCGGTGACCAGACAGGACTTTTAAACAGCTGGCTGATGGAACTGGGAATCATAAATGAGCCGATTATCTGGCTGGTAGCGACTAAATACCTTCTTCCAATTGTTATTGTGATCGGTTTATGGTCCTCTATGGGTGTTGGTTTCTTATCCATGATAGCAGGTATTCTGAATTCCGATGAATCTTTATATGAAGCGGCGGCAATCGACGGCGTTAAGAACCGTTTTCAGGAAATGATATATATAACGATTCCGCAGATGAAACCGCAGATGCTGTTTGCAGCGGTTATGGCGATTGTAGGAGCTTTCCAGAACGGTCTGGTTTCCACGCTTCTTACAGGAAACCCGTCGCCCGGATATGCGGCGCAGTTGATTGTAAACCATATTGAAGATTATGGTTTCTTAAGATATGAAATGGGATACGCGGCGGCCGTTTCCGTAGTGTTACTGTTAATTGTACAATTATTCTCCAGGGCAGCGAATTCACTGTTCTCAGAGAAGGATGAATTTTAGAGAGGGGGAAGCAGGATATGGCATATAAAGGAAAAAGAATCAATCCGCAGAAGTTTGAGCGAAGCCAGATTAAAATTATTATTCTGATACTTCCGTTAGTTATTTTTATGGCAATGCCGTTAATATTCATTGCGAACCATGCATTTAAGCCGATGGAAGAGTTGTTTGCATTCCCGCCTACCTTTTTTGTAAGAAATGCAACAATGGATAATTTTACGAAGCTGATCAAATTCAGCCGGACAGCAGGCATTCCTCTCAGCCGTTATGTATTTAACAGTATTATTGTTACCGTACTTACGGTGGGACTCTCCTTATTATTTACGACCTGCGCGGCTTTTGCACTTGCAAAAATAAAATTTAAGGGAAGAAACCTGATGATGCAGATCAATCAGATCGCTCTGATGTTTGTTGCGGTTGCAGTATTAATTCCGAGATATCTGGTAGTCTGCCAGCTTGGAATGATCGACAGTATCTGGGCGCATATTCTGCCGTTAGTAGCTTATCCGGTAGCGCTTTTCTTAGTAAAGCAGTTCGTGGAACAGGTTCCGGATTCTTTGATCGAAGCGGCATATATGGACGGTGCGACCGATATGCAGGTATATTGGAAACTGATCCTGCCGATGATAAAGCCGGCAATCGCAACCGCATCCATTCTGGTATTCCAGCAGGTGTGGACGAATATGGAAACATCCAATTATTATATCAATGCAGATAATATGAAGACATTGACGTTTTATATGAATACGCTTGTAAACGCCAATAACACCGTTTCCGGTCAGGGTATTGCAGCAGCGGCAACATTAATTATGTTCGTACCGAACTTAGTATTATTTATTATCTTACAGAACAGCGTTATGAACACAATGGCACATTCAGGTATCAAGTAAATCAGGGAAAGCTTGGAAAGGAGTAAAACTATCATATGAAAAAAAGAGTTTTAAGACTGACAGCCATATTCCTGATTGCACTTATTCTTGTTTCAGGAATGGGTACTTTGTCCGTACAGGCAGAAACCCCTTATCGTACTTATACAGTAGATGGTTACGGATATGTGCAGGAAACACAGACAGCTTATCTTGCATATGCGACCATTACAAAATTCGGGGATAAATTTTTAAATGGTCCCAGTGATATGTACGTGACAGAGAATGGCAAAATTTATGTAGCGGATACCGGCAACGGAAGAATTATTGTCGGTGATATAGAAGGAAATTTGATAGAAGTGATTGGCGAAGGCACTTTACTTGCTCCAAAAGGTGTTTTTGTAACAGAAGAAAACAATCATGTATATGTAGCTGACAGGGATGCAGAAGCCGTTTTTGAATTTGATGAAAACGGTCAGGTGGTCAATCAATATACAAAACCGGACAGCCCACTCTACGGTGATAATTTAAGTTTTTTACCGATTAAGATCGTAGTAAATGAAGCGGGAGTTATGTATATCGTCTGTGAATCTAATACAAACGGTATTGTAGAAATTTCACCTACAGACGGCGGGACGTTCCTTGGATATTTTGGAACAAACTTTGCAGATCAGAGTATACAGACAATTATATACCGCGCGATTTTAACAGACGCACAAAGAGCAAAAATGGCAAGTAACATCCCTGCTACACCGGATAATCTTGCGATTGACAAAAAGGGACTGATCTATACTGTTACCCGTGGTGATAGAAGCAGAACCCTGAAAAGGCTCAATATTGCCGGTAAGAATCTGATTGATCCTGATTCCTATGATCCCATCCCGGCAGCAGTTACGGCAGGAAACCATGATAACGTATATGTGGCATCCCAGCAGGGTTATATCTACGAATACAATAACGAAGGGGATCTGCTTTATGTATTCGGCGGTTTGGACGACGGTACGCAGAGAGTAGGTCTTTCCACATTAGTTACCAGTATTCAGGTCGATACGGAAGATAAGATCTATATATTGGATTCGGATAAATGCCAGATTCAGATATACGAACCTTCCGAGTTCACCAATTTACTGCATCAGGCGCTTTATCTTTACTCTAAAGGGCGGTATACCGAAAGTAAGGAGCCGTTAACAGAAGTCCTGAAAATGAACAGTATGTTCGATTATGCAAACCAGGCAATGGGCAGGGCATATTTCCAGGAAGAAAATTATGACATGGCGCTTCACTATGCAAGGCTTGCCAAGGATTATGAAGGTTATTCCGATGCTTACTGGGAAATCAGAAATCAATGGCTTAAAAGAAATATTGTAGCTGCATTATTGGTTATTGTGGCAGCTTACATATTGATTAAAGTGATAAAAGTTTTAGATAAAAAGAAAAATATACTTGGAAAGCCAAGGGAGATCTGGGAAAACTGCAAACAAAAGAAAGTGGTCTCCAATCTGCTTTATGCAAAATATTTTATGAGACATCCGATGGACGGTTCTTATGGGATTGCAAGGGAAGGCAGAGCATCATGGGCAGCACCCAGCATATTGCTTTTGATTTTTACGATAGAATATGTCATTAACAAATATCTTTGCGGCTTTTTATGGAAAAACGTAAGAGAAGGAAGATATGATATTCTGTCAGACATCGGCGTTGTGGTCATTGTGATAGCGGCGGTAACATCCTGTAATTATCTTGTATGTACCATTAACGAAGGCGAAGGTACTGTAAAGAAAATCTATACCTATTTCTGCTACAGCCTGACACCGTATATCATGCTGACGCCGATTGCATTTGTACTGACGCATGTATTGACAAACAATGAAGCTTTTCTGGTTACTTTAGTTCAACTGTTAATGATTGGATGGCTTTTAGTACTTTTAGTTCTGTCAATTAAAGAAGTAAATAATTATACCGGAAAAGAAACTGTTAAAATTATTGCCCTGACTTTATTTACAATTTTGATAATGGCATTATTGATCTTTATCATTTATGTATTATGGGCACAGGTATTTGAGTTTATTAGTTCTATCTTTGGAGAGGTGGTGTATCGGCTTGGCTATTAAAAATAAAAAAGTAATCGCGTGGCTTTTGGCAGCAGCTATGATAGCAGCAGCACCCAATACCGTTTCCTTTGCGGCACAGATAGAAGATGGCGCAGAATCTTCCAATGAAGCGGATAATGCAAATGAAGGGGGCGCACAGGCTAATGGAGAAACCGTTTTGGATGACGGTGAAGTAGTCATGGAGGGTGCACTCGGTAAAGTAGACGAATCAGAATGGGTTACTTTAGAGGATTATGAACTGGTTGCCGAAAGCAGTACCTACAAAATGTATTTATATGAACCGAGGCTTTCCATCATTTTGGAAAACAAGGAAACCGGCGAACTGTTGGAATCGACATTAAATGATGCGAAGGATGACGGTAACAGTAACAGGTCATGGAACGGTTATATGAAATCCGGTATTGTGATTCAGGCAATTGTTGGTACGGTAAATACATATCAGGTAGATTTGGTTACCTGTGAAAATACAATTGATGTTACTAAAACAGACAATGGATTTTCGGCAAAAATATTCTTTACGGAATATCAGTTTGGACTTACTGTAAATGTTTCTCTGGAAGAAGACCAGCTGATTGTTAATATACCGGATGAGTCTATTATTGAGCAAAAAGAAGGCAGTTATATTTCCATGATCAGTCTTTATCCGTTTATGGGATATACCTTTTTAGACGACGAAGAAGGATATATGCTGATTCCTGACGGAAATGGTGCACTGATCCATTTAGATAACAAAGAAGGCCGTTATTCTACAGGTTTTTCTCAAATGATCTATGGTAAGGACGTCGGATTTACCGATTCCGGTACACAGACGCTTCTTTGGGAAGAAGTAGATATGGTAAGAAGTGCAAATCAGGTTATCGCGCCGATATTCGGTATGGCACACACGAATCAAAACCTCGGTTATCTTGCCATTGTAGAGCAGGGTGAAAAACGTGCCAGTGTAGAAGCGCATCCGAACGGAGTTATGGTAAATTATAATCGCTGCTTTGCAAGATTTTTACTTCGGGACATTTATATACAGCCGCTGAATAATTCCAATTCCGGAACTGTGACAAATGTAGAAGCAGACCGTACTCATACGGATTTACAGGTCAGATATATGCTGCTTTCCGGTGAAGATGCAAATTACTCAGGTATGGCGGTAAAATACAGAAACTATCTGTTAGATAACGGACTGGTTACAGTAAAAGATAATAGTTATAAAACCAGAGTAGATTTTCTTGGAACTGACAGGGAAGAATTTCTGATGGGAACGAAGGCCGTTACAGTAACTACCGTTGACAATATCGAAGAGATTTATGGAGAATTACAGGCAGCAGGAATAAGCAGTGTACTGTCCGTATATAAAGGCTGGCAGAAAGGTGGAATTTATAATCTACCGATCAGTAAGTATAAAGCAGATTCTCATATAGGCGGCACGGGAGCCCTGACAAGATTAATCAAAGAATCGGAAGAGAATGATTACCATATCTATCTTTATAACGACGCTTTGAGATTAAATCCGGCTACCAACAGTTCTACCTTTAACGTAGTGAAAAAAGTAAATAAACGTACTTTTAAAGATGAGTTCTGGGCAAATGTATATAGGACTTTTATGTATCAGACTTCGGCGAAAAGTAATTCAACTTTAGAAAAATTTGTGAAGTCCTATACGAAAAAAGGAGTTTCTAATATTGCAGTTGAGGGGATTTCCAATACTTTGTTTTCTTCCAGCAACAGGGGCAGCTTCTTAACCAGATATGATTGTGCCGCAGACTATGAAAATACGCTGGCATCCATAGATGAGAGTACGAACCTGATTTTACAGCAGCCATTTGCATATCTTTGGAATTATACAGACGCGTTCCTTGATATGCCTCTTGGATCATCGGATTATATGTATGTAGACGAAGAAGTACCGTTTCTGTCTATGACATTAAAGGGCGTCATCCCTATGTATTCCGATTATGTGAATTTTGAAGCGAACAAAACAGAGTTTTTCCTGCAAATGGTAGAATCCGGCGTTTATCCGTCTTTCTATATTACTTATGAAAATTCTTCCGCATTGATTTATACAAATTCATCGGATCTCTATAGTACGGAATACAGTACCTATAAGGATATAATCATAGAGTATGATCAGAAGTTAAAGGAAGTAGCGGAAGCGGTGGATGGCGCGATGATCATTCGTCATGAGAAATTAGACAATGACGTTACGGTAGTCACATACGATAATGGAATTGCTATCTATGTAAATTATTCAGAACAGGAGCAGACTGTTAACGGTGTAACTGTTCCGGCGATGTCTTATAAGGTAGGTGAGGCGTAATGAGTAAAAAAGAAAAAACAAACCGTGAAGAAAAAAAGAATAAAAATAAAATCAAACCGGGACGTCTTGCAAAACGTGAGGCAATTACAGGACTGATCTTTGTTTCGCCTTGGATACTCGGCGCCTGCATCTTTCTTGCTTACCCGTTAGGAACTTCCTTCTACTATGCGCTTAATAATATCCGTATTACACCGCTTGGAAAATCATTTACTTTTGTAGGATACGGAAACTTTACGCAGATTTTGCTTTCGGATGCAGATTTTCCGACGCAGCTGGTTGATTATCTGACGACAACCATTATATCGGTTCCGATCATCGTAGTATTTGCGCTGATTATTGCTATGATGTTAAATCAGAAAATTAAGGCAAGAGGATTTTTCCGTTTGATATTCTTCCTTCCGGTTATCATTGTAAGCGGACCGATTCTCGGAATGCTTACCGAACAGGGTGCAGGAAGTATTACGGCAATCGACACACAGGCGATCAGCACTGCAGTACATAGTTTCCTGCCATACAGTCTTGCAGAGCCCATTTCTGAAATCTTTGAAAATATGGTAACGATTCTCTGGTATTCCGGTGTACAGATTTTGATTTTCCTTTCCGGACTGCAGAAAATTGACCGGTCCATGTATGAAGCAGCACAGATTGACGGCGGTTCCGGCTGGGAGTGTTTTTGGAAGATCACTTTACCCAATATTAAACCATTGGTGTTATTAAATTGTGTATATACGGTTGTATTTATTTCAAACAACAACCAGAATGCCATTATTGAATTAATTAAGAACTCTATGTTCTCAGGAACAAAAGAAAAAGGATATGGATATGCATCAGCAATGGCGTGGCTGTATTCCGTAGTAGTTCTTTTGATTGTCGGACTCTTTGCGCTGATATTCCTCGCAAAGAAGGATATTTACGAGAAACAGGTTAAGAGAGCAAAGAAAGCGCTGAAAAAAGAAGCAAGAACAGTGAAAAAGATAGAAAGGAGAAGTATAAGAAATGCCAAAAAGATTGAAAAAGCAAGACAAAAACGCAAATATTCAACCTACGATGGCAGCGGCGACTATTAATGGATCGCAGGCGGCAGTGGTGTTAAACAAAAAGTGGTATCAGGATTTGAACAAAGAAAAAGTGCGTAAGTTCCTGCTGGGCTCTAAAGATAAAGAAGGCTTCTTGAAAATGTTCCTTATCTATGCACTGCTGATTTGTATCGGATTTATTTACCTTTATCCGATCCTCTATATGATAAGCAACAGTTTTATGTCATTGGATGACCTCTTGGATTCCTCCATTAACTGGATTCCGAGCAGCCTGAATTTATCAAATTATGCACAGGCAGCAAAAAGTATGGACTTCTGGAAGTCATTGGGACAGAGTATTATTATTGCGGGTCTTCCCACGCTCTGTAATGTTGCTTCCTGTTCTTTGATCGGATATGGACTGGCAAGATTTGAATTTCCGGGGAAAAAGATTATCCTTGCGGTGATTATCTTCTCTTTCGTACTTCCAAGCCAGATTACAATGATTCCGACTTATGTGTTATATTCTAACATGAAGATTTTAGGTACGCTTTGGTCATTTATCCTGCCTTCTATATTGGGAATGGGTATTAACGGACCGATTTTTATCCTGATTTTCTACCAGTTCTTTAAACAGGTACCTAAGGTTTTGATCGAGGCGGCGCAGATTGACGGTGCAGGATATTTTAAATCATTTTTAAAGATTTCCCTGCCGTCTGCAAGTCCGGCGATCATTACAGTATCCTTGTTTTCCTTTGTATGGTACTGGAATGAATCTTACCTGACAGAAATGTATGTATCCGGCGTTATGACAAAATCGGGATGGACTTCATTGATTATACAGCTTGATAACTTTGCAACGAACTATTCAAGCTACGCTACGACAGCAACAAATGCGGCGACCAGTTTGAATGAGTCTATTAACTTAGCGGGCACAATGCTTTCTATCCTGCCGCTGTTACTGATGTACTTTGTATTGCAGAGATACTTTGTTGAGAGTATCGACCGTACAGGTATTACTGGTGAATAAAAAGGACAGTGGTATTGACGGCTTAGAAACAGGCGTTATGTTGTATCGGATAGTTTGAATGCAGTTTTTTGAAATAGTTATGTGTTATACGGCTTCCATGTGTGGATTCGATATTTTTAGGATTCATACATGGAAGTTTTTTGACGCGCGGGGTTTTGGATTCCCAAAACACAGGTTGTGAGTGGGAATAAATAAGGTTATAATAATAAAATAAGCCGGAAAAGAAAGAGTGGTATCGTTTATGGGAATCTATTTGAATCCTGGGAATATGAGATTTTGGGAATCTGTTCGTTCTGAAATATATGTAGATAAAACAGAACTGATTACATGTACAAATAAGTATTTAAATACAGAACAAAAATATATCTGTGTCAGCAGACCAAGGCGGTTTGGAAAATCTATGGCATTGAAAATGCTTGCCGCTTATTACAGCCGGGGCTGTGATTCTTCGGACTTATTCAAAGGATTTAAGATAGAGAAGGATGCGACATTTAAACAACATCTCAATCAGTATGATGTGATATATTTGAATATGCAGCAGTTTCTGATTGAAGCAGAACAGGGGAAAGTGACAGAATATTTGACGCAGGAAGTGCTTGAAGAACTGAATGAGGAATACGGGGAAATTTTGAATGGACGAAAAGACATAGGGATTGCCGCTGCATTCAGGAAAATTTTTGTAAAAACAGGCAGACAGGTTGTTTTTCTAATTGACGAATGGGACTGCGTAATGCGGGAAAAACAGGAGTCGGAAGATTTACAGAAGCAGTATCTTGATTTTTTAAGAAATCTTTTAAAAGATCAGGATTATGCAGCGCTTGTCTATATGACGGGAATCCTGCCTGTAAAAAAGTACGGGCAGCATTCCGCACTGAATATGTTTCTGGAATTTTCCATGACGAACCAATATGTTTTTGAGGAATATACCGGCTTTACCGAAGAGGAAGTAAAGTCGCTGTGTGTGCGTTACGATATGGATTTTGAAAAGACCGGCAGCTGGTATGACGGATACCGATTCCGAAAATTCAAACATATTTATAATCCCAGGTCTGTTGTGTCAGCCATGAGCTTTCAGGATTTTGCAAGCTACTGGACTGCCACGGAAACATACGATGCCTTGAAAGTATATATGGACATGGATTTTGACGGACTGCGTGGGGATATTGTGAAGATGCTGGGCGGCGGGAGCGTCAGGGTGAATACGTTAAGTTTCCAGAATGACATGCGTAACTTTAAGACGAAGGACGACGTACTTACACTGTTAATCCATCTGGGGTATCTGGGATATGACTCTGAGACGAAAGAAGCGTTTATCCCCAATAAGGAGATTATAGGAGAGTTTGAGAATGCCATGAGCGTGGGCGGCTGGGCAGAGATCATGCGGATTCTGAGAGCGTCGGAAAGGCTGCTGGAAGACACCTTAAGCGGAGAAGAAGAAAAGGTAGCCGAAGGACTGGACAGAGCCCATATGGAGGCGGCGTCCATTCTGACATATAATGATGAAAATGCGCTTGGGGCGGCAGTCGGGCTTGCATACTACAGCGCGAGAAAAGACTATAGGCTGGTCAGGGAACTGCCAGCAGGGAAAGGCTTTGCAGACATTGTGTTTCTGCCCCTGCCGTGTGTGAAGAAACCTGCGCTTGTGGTAGAACTGAAATACAATAAGAATGCGGAGGCAGCCATACAGCAGATCAAAGACAGGAAATATACGCAGGCGCTGGAAGGATATGTGGGAGAGATTCTGCTTGTCGGGATTAACTATGATAAGGACAATAAAGAAAAGCCCCATAGCTGCGTGATAGAGAAATGGGAGAAGCAATAATCAGTGTAAAGGCAGCATGAAGCTTAATGTGAAATGAAGTTATTATAGGAAAAGCGGGGTATTGTTTATGGGAATCTATTTGAATCCTGGGAATAAAAATTTTTGGAAATCAATCCGCTCTGAAATATATGTGGATAAAACAGGGTTGATTGCATATACAAACAAATACTTAAATACAAGAGAACAGTTTATTTGTGTCAGCAGACCGAGACGTTTTGGAAAATCTATGACACTTGAAATGCTTGCTGCTTATTACAGCCGGGGATGTGATTCTTCGGATTTATTCAAAGGATTTAAGATAGAGAAGGATGAGGCATTTAAAGAACATCTCAATCAGTATGATGTGATATATTTGAATATGCAGCAGTTTCTGATTGAAGCAGAACAGGGGAAAGTGACAGAATATTTGACGCAGGAAGTGCTTGAAGAACTGAATGAGGAATACGGGGAAATTTTGAATGGACGAAAAGACATAGGGATTGCCGCTGCATTCAGGAAAATTTTTGTAAAAACAGGCAGACAGGTTGTTTTTCTAATTGACGAATGGGACTGCGTAATGCGGGAAAAACAGGAGTCGGAAGATTTACAGAAGCAGTATCTTGATTTTTTAAGAAATCTTTTAAAAGATCAGGATTATGCAGCGCTTGTCTATATGACGGGAATCCTGCCTGTAAAAAAGTACGGGCAGCATTCCGCACTGAATATGTTTCTGGAATTTTCCATGACGAACCAATATGTTTTTGAGGAATATACCGGCTTTACCGAAGAGGAAGTAAAGTCGCTGTGTGTGCGTTACGATATGGATTTTGAAAAGACCGGCAGCTGGTATGACGGATACCGATTCCGAAAATTCAAACATATTTATAATCCCAGGTCTGTTGTGTCAGCCATGAGCTTTCAGGATTTTGCAAGCTACTGGACTGCCACGGAAACATACGATGCCTTGAAAGTATATATGGACATGGATTTTGACGGACTGCGTGGGGATATTGTGAAGATGCTGGGCGGCGGGAGCGTCAGGGTGAATACGTTAAGTTTCCAGAATGACATGCGTAACTTTAAGACGAAGGACGACGTACTTACACTGTTAATCCATCTGGGGTATCTGGGATATGACTCTGAGACGAAAGAAGCGTTTATCCCCAATAAGGAGATTATAGGAGAGTTTGAGAATGCCATGAGCGTGGGCGGCTGGGCAGAGATCATGCGGATTCTGAGAGCGTCGGAAAGGCTGCTGGAAGACACCTTAAGCGGAGAAGAAGAAAAGGTAGCCGAAGGACTGGACAGAGCCCATATGGAGGCGGCGTCCATTCTGACATATAATGATGAAAATGCGCTTGGGGCGGCAGTCGGGCTTGCATACTACAGCGCGAGAAAAGACTATAGGCTGGTCAGGGAACTGCCAGCAGGGAAAGGCTTTGCAGACATTGTGTTTCTGCCCCTGCCGTGTGTGAAGAAACCTGCGCTTGTGGTAGAACTGAAATACAATAAGAATGCGGAGGCAGCCATACAGCAGATCAAAGACAGGAAATATACGCAGGCGCTGGAAGGATATGTGGGAGAGATTCTGCTTGTCGGTATTAACTATGATAAGGACAATAAAGAAAAGCCCCATAGCTGTGTAATAGAAAAATGGGAAAAAGAGCAATAGAAAAATAAACAGACAGACATAATTTGATTCACGGTAGAACCGCAATATGGGGGTTTATATGAAAAGATGCAGATTATCTTATGATGAATGGAAATGTATCACATCAAAAGATATTTCAGGAAAAAGAATTCATACGGATTTTTTTGAAGGATATGTGGAATTGATTAAAATTAAAGAAGTAAGTGAAGCCCAAATATGGAAATTTAACGGTGAGAACATAGTAGTTTGTGATAATGGATTTCAATGGTTATCTATCTTGCCACAGAATGACTTCTATTGTATTACAGCCATGATGGACAGCAAAGGTAATATTCTGTTATGGTACATAGATATGATAGACGGACAGGGAACCGATTTGGATGGTATGCCCTATTTTGATGATTTGTATCTTGACTTGGTCGTTTATCCTGACGGAACGGTCATCGTTGACGATATGGATGAATTGGAACAGGCATTGTCCCAAAAGGATATTACACAGGGACAATTTGATCTTGCAATGCATACATGTGATAAACTTAAAAAGGAGATGTTACATGATAGGAACGCATTTATAGAATTTACGCAAAAGTGCAAAAAGGAAGCAGGTTTGTGAAAATAATGCTGGGAAAAAATGTTTTTACGAAATTTTTATCTGATATATAGATTATCGTTACAATTTCCACGTTCACAATTCAAGATATAATCCATACAAAAAAACACTTTCTCTTGTTACAATGAAATTACCGGCAGACCAGCAAAAAGCTGTGTGGAAGCAGGCAGGTGGAAGTTAACGTGAAAATGGAAAGGTGTGGATTTTAACATGAGATTTTTGTATGATAAGGAACTTCTGAAACGATATTATAAGGATATAATAAAAAATATTTTGCTGCTTTTGATTATCAGCGCTTTATCTATAGCGGCGCCATTAGTGCTGAGAAACGCAGTAGACTATGAAAGCAGCATGGGGTTTCGTAAAGAAATTATAGCATATTATTTGATTCTTATTACACTTCTGTATTCCGTTAAATTTGGATATAACAGATTTTCTTTCTGGTTTTCCGAAAAATTCAAAAATTTTGAGACTGTCAATTTATATAAAAAAATTTTTCATATGTCTTATGATAAAATAAATGAAATGGAACCGACTTATATCACAGAAAGAGTGCGGGATACGGTCAATACCATCTTCAGTTTGTACTGTAATTCACTGACCGGAATTTTTGTATCCATATTGACGGTGATCGTCATATTATCTGTAACTGCGGGGATTGATGTTCCTTTGGCGCTATTATATTTTTTACAGGTTCCGTTACAGTATTTTGGCTTCCAAAAACTGCTCAATGGGGAAAAATCCAAATTGTCACAATATAGCTATGAGCTGACAACGATTGCTGCCAAAAGTAATAAAAATATAAAAGCGGTGGTTTCCGATGTGGATAGCATTAAGCAGTATAGTGATTCGGAAGGTATTTTATCTTTTATCAGACAAAGCATAGAAAATATTACGAGGATGGAAAGAAAAGCCAATTCTTATGCTATGGACGTCTGTACGATTTTAAATTATATTTCACTTTTATTGAAAAACAGCAGCTATATTTATATCATTTATTTATATGTGACTAATAAAGCCTCCATAGGCGATATGATTTACCTGAATCTGGTCAATGATATTTTCTATACTTCCATAAGCGATTTGATTACGATACAGATCAATCTGCGGGACTTGCACGGGGCGGTTAAATTCGTATCCGACGAAATAGAAAAAAATTATGAGGATGACGGCAAAAAAAGTTTTGAGAGAATCGATTCGGTTTCGGGTATTATAAAGGACGTGGGGTATCAGGATAAAAAATTGATCGAGGAAGGAGATTTTCTACTATGCAGGGGTGATATCGCTGCCTTAACGGGAGATTCGGGGACCGGAAAATCTACCTTCGTGAAAATGTTGAATAAATTTTTAAAAGGAGAAGGGATTCAGATTAATCATTGTGATATCAATGAAATATCCAATCAGTTCATAAGAAAAAAAGTATTTTATCTGGCACAGAGTTCTTATCTGCTTCCGTTTTCCATTAAAGATAATATTACATTAGGAGATTTTTATCCGGAGGAGAAATGGGAACAATTGTTAAAGCATAATTTTATGCAGAAGTTCATCAGACAGGATGAAGGGCTGGATATGATGGTATACGAAAACGGTAATAACCTGTCGGGAGGGGATAAACAGAAGATTATGCTGGGACGGATTTTTTTACAGGACCCGGACGTAATTATTTTGGATGAATCGTTTAATGCCATCGATGAAAAAAGCGGGGAAGATATTATTGATGAAATAACAGCAATGTATGCGGACAGGATCATCATTGTAATTTCCCATTCGGAGAAATACTTCAAACATTGTAATAAAAGAATCCTTATTAAAAATAAAAAGCTTACTATGTGTTAACGAAAAAGCAGGAAGGCAATAGATACGGGGGTTATCAGGAAAGGCGGAAACCATTATGGAGTTAAGTCAAAATATTGTACGCTTCAGAAAAGAAAGAGGTTTAACACAGGAACAATTGGCAAATCTGCTGAATGTGTCTGTCAGCGCGGTGTCAAAGTGGGAATTGGGAAATAACCGCCCGGATCTGGAACTTCTGCCTGATCTTGCAGAGATTTTTCAAATATCCATCGATTCTTTACTGGGATATGAGAAGTCCTATAAGAGTATTGACAG
Organism: uncultured Lachnospiraceae bacterium; assembly: GCA_947650155.1. Classification (GTDB taxonomy): domain Bacteria; phylum Bacillota; class Clostridia; order Lachnospirales; family Lachnospiraceae; genus RGIG3002. The sequence continues at coordinate 16,239 of CANSUS010000007.1, read as the reverse complement.
AATCATCGACAGGGTTACTGTTCTTTTGGAAAAAGAACAATACAGAGAAGCAATTAAAGAGGCGATGGCAGTGCTGCGCAGATACCCAAACGATGCAAGAATCAATGAGATCATAGCAGATTCTTACTATAGTCTCTGTTTTTCTACAAATGAACAGAGCAGAAAAAAGGAAGATATAGAAAAGGCGATTTATTATTATGAGCGAAGCATTGAATTGTTTGATGAAATACAGTCGCACGGATATAAAAAAGAGGTTTTTTATTTTAACATAGCCACGTTGTATTCATTGGAAGAAATGGCGCAGTACGAAGAAGCGATTCATATTTTAGAAAAGCAGAACGGAAGCGGTAAATACGATAATCTGATTGCATGCTGCCTTTTTGCAATGGGAAAACGAAAAGAAGCAAAAGAACGGATACTGCGTCATTGTATCGGGCAGCAGACTTTTGTATTTAATGATTTATCCATATTGGCGGATATGTATATAAGAGAAGGGAACTATGAGACTGCTATCTGCTTTTTGGAAACGGAAATAGGAATGTTCGAGTTATTTATGGACGAAGAGGGCGGATATGCCAATCGTGCTTATGCCGGAAGGGCTTATACGATATCCGATTTGTATAAAAAGATAAACCGCCATGATGAGGCGCAAAAATGGTACGAAAGAGCAAAGAAACATGCAGATATTTATAAAAAAAATCCTTCTATGCTTATATCCAGCATGAAATACTGCAAAGATCTGGACGGAAGAATGATTGACAGCTATGGGGAACTGTTGGATCAGTTGGTTTGAATGCTCATATAATCAGGCGGCGGGTATAAAATAATATATAGAAAAATGTAAATAAAAGGATAAGACTTTTGAATAAAAGGACTTAGCCTTTTATTTTGTAGTAAAAATATACAATTCATAGGTAAAAAAGCACAGTTTCATAGTAATATTTTTGTGAAAAACAGAAATATTTTAAATAAAGATATATTATTTTATAAAAAAGTATACAAATACCATGTAAGTGTGCTATAATGCAAATAACAAATAAGCACGGCGTGTATCAATGGATTTAAATTGTTAACGTATTAAGGAGGAAAAAAGATGAAAAGGAAGATTATTGCAGCAATGTTAGCACTCAGTATGGTACTGGGACTTACGGCATGCGGCGGCAACAGTGATGGCGGCGGCAGTAAAAGCGGCGCTACGACAGTGTCAGGAGAAACAGAAGCTGTCGAGATCAACGGGATTACATATAATAAGGCGACAGACCTGACAACGGACGAGATTGAACTTACTTATTTTAATTTTGACCAGAATGAAACCTGTCAGTATCTGGCGGACAGATTTATGGAGATCTATCCGAACATTAAAGTAAATGCAGTTTATGAAAATGTATCTACCTATAACGATACATTGAATGCGCTGATAGCTGATTCAAAGACGCCGGACGTTATCATGTTCTCCGATGCGGACTTTGCATTATCCAATATGCTTGTAACAGATATTTCCAGCTTTTGGAATTCCGACCCTGAAACAGCAAACCTTGCTTCTACAATCAATGACTGCGGACTTGGATGCTATGAGACGAATGCAAGATTTGCAGTGCCGGTTAAGTTTTTCCCGGGCGTTATGTACATTGATTTAAATGTATTAGAGACCTTGAACGTACCTGTACCGAGCAGAAACTGGACATGGTCAGATATGATTCAGCTGATTAAAGATTGTACTGTATTGGATTCCCCTGACGGAATGGCATATTACGGATGCGGTTATTACAACAGACTTGACTCTTATTATGGAATTGCAGCAAGTCAGGAAATCAAAGGTGAATTTGGCTTTGACGGAACAGATTTTGATCTGGGTGTCTGGGCAATTGGCGAGCAGGAATTTTCCGATCTGAAACTCGGCGGATATATTGCGCCGGTAACTGAAACACAGGAAATGGAAGACTGGATGGGCGACTGGGAAGAATGGTGCGGAAATTCAGGACACGTAGCATTATTTACAGAAGCATTCTGGACTTATCAGAGTTCCTGGGCAGCAGGTTCTGCAGAAGCAAACGATCTTGATATTGTTCCCTATGTTGTACCGGCAGTCAGTGAAGAAGATGCAAGTAAAGACCACCATACAATTGCTACCATTGATTACGGCGGAATTACAACTTCCTGTCAATATCCTCGTGAAGCATATGAGTTATTAAAATTCATGAGCTTTGGCGTAGACGGATGGAAGACAAGAATCGAATTATACAATGATGAAACAAAGACAAATGCTTCAGGCAATCCGTTAAAATATGATGTTATGCCGGCGCCGATCACAAAAGATCAGGGTGTTTGGGATGCATACATTGATATGTACTGCAAAGGAATGGATGAAGAGCATGTGGGTTACTGGAGAGAATATTTCGCAAGCTGCATGCAGCCGATTTCTTATGGCTGGACCAGTATTGCAGGATATTGGAACTACTGTGATGAATATTTTAACAAGATCGGTATTCATGATCTGGTAGATAAAGGAACAGCAAAAGCAGCCGATTACGCAACAGAAGCAACGGAAATGGCTAATTACCATCATGCATCGGCAATGATCCAGTATTTTGGACCGGAAGGTTATAACATCTTATCTGAAGAAGAAATTGCAACTTATCAGCAAATGGTAGATGCAGTTCAAAAATAATGATATAGTATATGGATATAAGCGTAAGCTTTATCATAAATGTTCCAGGAGGAAAGGAGTTTATAGTAAATTATGAAAAAGAAAGTTTTAGCAGCACTTTTGTGTGCAACCATGACCGCTACGTTATTTACAGGATGCGGAAACAAAACGGAAACAACACCTGAGACACAGTCTGCTCCGGCAGTAGAGGAATCTGCACCGGAATCACAGCCGGCAGAAACAGAGGCAGAGTCAGAACCGGCAGCGGAGGCGCCCAAGGCAGAACTGGCAGCACCGGAAGAATTACCGGCAGAGGCTTTTGCACATCTTACTTTTGACGGTGAAGATGAAGGATATAAAGCTGTAGTGCAGACTGACGATTTGGGCGACATCGATGGAGGAACATACGGAATTGCAGAGACGGAAGCAGCGTTTGCTTATGCAGACGGACCGGTAGGAAAATGTATTTTCTTAGACGGCAGTTATGGGCTTGATCTCGGATTAGAGGCAACAAATACAGATACATATACCGTGTCTTTCTGGGTAAATGCTGACAGACTTTCAACTTATGGACCGACTCTTACAATGGGATATAACGTAGGAAGAGCGGCAGATGCAGGAAACAATGTAACATGGTTTAACGTAACACAGGCTGAGTGGGGCGTAGACAATGCGAAGATTTTCCCCATCGTATGGAGCCGTAATGAAGCTTCTGATGCGGCAGACGGAACAGACTGCTGGCCTTGGATGTATGCATTTGATAATGAGATTCATGGCAAGAGAGAATGGACAATGGTAACCATCGTATGTACCGGTGAAGAACAGACTGGCGCTACAGGTTCAAAGACAGTGGGCGCTCAGTTCTATGTGGACGGCGTTATGGTTTATGACTCACAGGCTAACTATTCCAATAATGCATACTTTGAGTATACATGGGATGCTACTCTTGCACCGAATTTGATGCAGCCTGGTGACAGCGAATATGAATCTTACTTCGGAATTAACTACTGGGATACAGTATTTAAAGGATTTGTTGATGACTTATATGTTTATGATACCGCTTTAACACCGGGTCAGGTTGCTTCTCTTTATGCATTAGGCGATGCAAGCGTTGCAACAGCAGCACCGGAAGGCGGCGCAGAAGAACCGGAAGCAGAAGCTCCGACATTTGAGATTACAGGAACAGCAGTTGGTGCAGAAGATTTGTCTACAGGTTTCTGGGGAGCGCACAGCGAAACATGGGAAGTTGCAGAAGGCGAAACAGTTTCCAAGACATTTGTAAACTGGCACGGCGCAGAAGCTTCTAACTGGAATAATTTCGTAGTAGTGCTTCAGAATGTGGCAGACGCTCATTCAGCGGACGATAATGCAGAATATGCAGAATATGCAGTAGTACGTTCTGATAACTATGGATGGTTAGGAGAACAGAACACAGCAAACAACTTAGAAGACCTTGGCTGGACAGTGGAAAGCGACTGGAACTGGGATACATTCTCAGCAGATATGCAGGGAGCAACTGTTGAAGTATCTGTTACTAACAACGGTGATACGGCAGATATAGTTTGTGATGTAACAACGGCATCAGGTGATAAACATCAGCAGAAGTATGCTGGAATTGCTGTAAGCGGTGATGTATATTTCTGTCTCACAGTAGATGGCTGCTGCTTGGACATCCAGAAATAATTTTACAGACTGAGATATAAAGTAAAGCCAATGGAGCTGTCACTTTGGCAGCTCCATTATTTTTCTTAAGACAGACAATGGATCATGGATGGGAATATAGGGTGGGCGGAATTCCTGCGGTAAATGAAATCTGTTATAAGAAAAGTAATGGAGCCGTTGCAAAAACATGGTAAAATTACTATATATAAAAGTAACATCAGGAAAACCGGATGGAAAATGACAGAGAAGGAAAGGAGTTTTATTGGTAAAATGGAGAGCGGAAAGGAATTAAAATATAATGAACCGTGGATATTACAGAGAGCAGATCCATATGTATACCGCCATACAGACGGCTGGTATTATTTCACTGCATCCGTTCCGGCTTATGACTGTATTATTCTGAGAAGAGCGAAGTCTTTAGCGGAGCTTTCAGCGGCGGAGGAAAAGGTGATTTGGAAAAAGCATGAAAGCGGTCCAATGAGCGAGCATATATGGGCGCCGGAAATCCACTTCCTGTTTGGGAAATGGTACATATATTTTGCAGGCGGAGAGAAGGAAGATATTTGGAAAATACGCCCTTATGTTTTAGAATGTCAGGGTAACGATCCTTATGAAGATGCGTGGGAAGAAAAAGGGAAAATGCAGCGTGCAAAAGAGGATGAATTTTCCTTTGAAGCATTTTCTCTGGATGCCACTATATTAGAAAATAAAGGTGAATATTATTACATATGGGCAGAGAAGGTTGGCGTTGGAAAACAGATTTCCAATCTTTACATTGCCAAAATGGAAAACGGGTATACATTAAAAACCGTACAGGTTCTTTTAACAACGCCGGATTATGATTGGGAGAGGATTGGCTTTTGGGTTAATGAAGGTCCTGGGATAGTTAAGCATAATGGAAAGATCTTTATGACTTATTCCGCCAGCGAGACAGGTGTCTGTTACTGTGTTGGAATGCTGACAGCTGATGAGAATGCAGACCTGTTAGATCCAAGATCCTGGGAGAAAGAAAGATTTCCGGTTTTGAAAACAGATGAAACAAGAGAAATCTACGGCCCCGGACATAATTCCTTTACTACGGACGAAGAAGGAAATGATATAATGGTATATCATGCAAGAAAAGAGTCGGTGATTGAAGGAAACCCGCTTTATAACCCCAATCGTCATGCCATGCTTATGAAGATCAGATGGGATGAGGATGGAAAGCCTGTTTTTTCTTATGACAATTGAGAAATGAAATGAGGAAAAGAAATTCTAAGTGAGGAAAATATTTCCGTCTGGAATTTTAATGTTACATATTGAAACGATTAAAAACGCTGCGTGAGTGGATATGTGTCCTAAAACGAGCAGATAGGAGTCAAAAAATGGCAAAATTAGTAATTAATGAATGGAAGAAAGAGGGAACGATTGAACCGGAAATCTACGGTCACTTTTCAGAACACCTTGGAAGATGTATTTATGAAGGAATTTATGTGGGAGAAAACTCTGATATTCCAAATGTAAATGGAATGCGTACGGATGTTGTTGAGGCATTAAAAGAGTTAAAAGTTCCTGTGCTGCGCTGGCCGGGAGGATGTTTTGCGGATGAATATCACTGGAAAGACGGTATTGGTCCGAAAGAAAACCGTAAAAAAATGATTAATACCCACTGGGGCGGAGTAGTAGAAGATAACAGCTTTGGAACGCATGAATTTATGGAGTTATGCCGTCAGATTGGCTGTAAGACATACATAAACGGCAATCTTGGAAGCGGAACGGTTCAGGAAATGTCAGAGTGGGTGGAATATATGACTTTCAAGGGTGTTTCTCCTATGGCAGACATGCGTGCTAAAAATGGACATGAAGACCCCTGGGTAGTAGACTACTTTGGTGTAGGAAATGAAAACTGGGGCTGCGGAGGAAATATGACGCCGCAGTATTATGCAAACGAATACCGTCGTTATCAGACTTATGTGAGGAACTATGATAATGAGCATCCTGTGAAAAAAATATGCTGCGGTGCAAATGTGGACGATTACCACTGGACTAAGGGAGTATTAGATACAGCGTTTGACCATACACCTGATTTTCTGCACGGATTTATGGATTATCTTTCCCTGCATTATTATGTACATCCTGAAGGATGGGAAATTAAAGGAAGCGCTACAGATTTTAATGATGAAGCATGGTATAAAACGCTGAATAAAGCATTTTATATGAATACACTGGTAGAACGCCACGGTGCAATCATGGATCAATATGATCCGGATAAGAAGATCGGTATGTGTGTAGACGAGTGGGGATCCTGGTATACTTGTGAGCCGGGTACGAATCCGGGCTTTTTGTATCAGCAGAATACGGTAAGAGATGCGCTTATTGCAGGCATTACTTTAAATATTTTCAATAAGCATTGCGACAGGGTAAAAATGGCTGCACTGGCACAGATGGTCAATGTTCTTCAGGCGGTACTTTTGACGGAAGGCGGCAGGATGATTAAGACTCCGACCTATCATGTTATGCATATGTATCGTCATCATCAGGGAGCTGAACTTTTGGAGAGCGCACTTTCCGGAGTGGATGAAATTGGTGTTGGCGAATGGAAAGTACCCAAAATAACAGAGTCCGTATCCGTAAACGAGCAGGGGACAATTACCATTACCATGAATAACCTTTCAATTGAAGCGGCTGAAACTGTAGAAATTCAGTTTGTAGAACGGGGCTATAAAGTAACGGAGGCAAAGATCGTAACCAATAAGGATATGCACGCTCATAATACTTTTGAAGCTCCGGAAGAAGTGGTGGAAGCCGATTTTGCAGATTACAGCATGACAGATGACGGTTTAAGCGTAAATATGCCGGCAAACAGTGTTGTAGAGATTCGTGTTGAAAAAGCATAAGAAAGTTATAAATATAAAGATTAATTTGTTAAATAGTTACAAAATTGTAAGTCTGCTTTTGTTAAATAAAGAAATTGACAGAGGCAGACTTAAATATTACAATATGCTTAACTGGTTAAGCAAATTTTTTTACCCTGGTGCTTAACTGGTTAAGCAAACCGCCTGACATTCAGGCAGTCGATCAAAACGCGTAGAAAATAAGAACGTTTTATTAAGGGAGGAAAATCTTATGAAGAGAAAGAAAGTAAGCATTATAATTGCAGCAGCAGTTTTAAGTATGTCTGTTTTGTACGGATGCGGCAGCAAAGACACAACGCCGGATAGTACGCAGGAAAGTGTCCAGGGAGAAACAACTGAAGAAACGAAACAAGCAGATGCGGAGACGGCAGAGACTTTTACAGTTACTTTTTATGACACAGACGGTACGACTGTATTATCTACAGAAGAGGTAAAGAATGGGGAACTGGCTACAGAATATGTGCCGGAAAAGGAGAACCAGATGTTTATGGGATGGTTTGCAACGCCGTCTTTGGCCCATGCCTTTGATTTTACAGCGCCTGTTACAGGGGATGTCGGAGTATTTGCAGGTTTTATGGAGAATGTAGAGGATACAAGAACATTTGCGATCGTGGGGAGCGGTACGAGTCCGTTACTTTCCGTTTCAAGCTGGGGAAAGACGATTAATGAAGAGCATTATATGACAAAAAGTGAGGGAGAAAACGTATACAGTATTACTTTGGATTTGTGCGAAGGCGACGAATTCCAGTTTGCTATTGACAGCTCCTGGAATAACCAGAGGGGCGGCGGATATATGACGACTACTTCTATGGACGGTAAAGATTATTTTGTTGTATCCGGCGGGCTTTCTGACAGCAATAAAAAATCAAACATCAAATGTGCCGTTTCCGGTAATTATACACTTACCCTGACAACGTATCCGGGGGCGGATGTTTATGATACGGAAAATAGTTATTATACAGAGGAAACAAAAGAAAACTACAACTCAAATCCTTACGATAAGATTGAGTGGACTTATAATGGTGAAATGGTAGCAGAACAGGCAGACCTGGATATTGCTTATTATATTAAGGGCGCTATTATAACTAACTGGGAAGATAAATATGATGAGGAATATAAGTTTACTGAGACAGATGGTGTCCATACTCTGACAATTGCATTAGAAGAAGGCGATGAATTCCTGCTTACAACACTTGTAACTGTAGGTGAAGAATCCAGCGTAGGAAATGAATATGTACGCTACAGTAATATAAGCGACGAGGCTTCCCTGTCCTTTGTAGATGGAACCGAAAGCCAGAACATCGTTGCAAAACAAGCAGGTACTTATACTTTTACCTATAATCCAGATACAAAAGAACTAAAAGTGGATTTTGCAGAGTAAAGATATTTTATTATACGAAACAATTGTGAATGCAGTCGGGAACGCGGTTCATGGCAAGCTCCATACAGGTAAATACCTGCTCCATTTTCGACTGCATATCACAGGGAATATACAGAGCGCCGGAAGGGATAAAAGAGCGCAAAGACTCCTGGCTGTATGCAATATTTCCAGTGAAAGGGATCTGTTCGTCCTTTAAAAAGCAAACAGATGAAAAGGTATCGGAGATCAGTGCTTTTACCTCTTTATTATTGGGTAAAAGACAACAATATGTATAATTATCTTTACCGAAATGTGCATCAGCCTGTTCCTTCTGTTTCTGATAATCTGTACATATCTGGAAAAAGATTTGAAGAGGGGCTTCAACCAGAATGTCTATGGCAATCAGAGGGATTAAATTTTTGTCACCAACTTCACAAAAGAAATCGGTGGTGGTGTCGTAGCAAAGGATCGCATCTGCATAATCGATCTGCTGTAGTTCCTGTTCACCTTGTAAAAGAAGATGATATCCATGACGTTCTAAAGCTGCGGCGAGAGTTTCGGCAACTAAAAGCTGTTCAGAACGTTTGTACAGAGATTCCTCTTTAGAAAGATAGAGTGCAACGGTATAAGTTTTATTTGTTGCAAGTGATTTTGCCGAAGAATTTGGTTTGTAGTCTAAAAGATTAATAATCTGACGTACTTTTTTCTTCGTCTCTTCGCTGATTCTCTTATCGTCACGGTCATTTATGACATAAGATACGGTGGCTACGGATACACCTGCCTGCTTGGCAATATCTCGAATCGTATATTTTTTGCTCATAGCTTATTTATATACTCAGTGCCTTTTTTTGTCAATGAGGCACTTTCACGAAAATAAAAAAGATAGTAACAGTTCAGCCTTCCAACTGCCGACAGATCAGGATTCTAACGTCAGTCAGGAAACGGAACTGTTACAAAAGATGGAGGATCATAATGAATGAACAGGGAATGTTACATATACCTGATTCCAGATTTTGTTTTTCTCTGAATACACGTAATCTGATATTGAGGCTTCGGGTAGACAGAAGAGATAAAATTGAAAAGGTAGAAGTAATATATGAAAGTAAATATGTTATCCAGCAAAAACAGCAGCGCCGTGAGATGGAAAGGAAATATGAAGACCGGCTTTTCGCTTATTATGAGATTCTGCTGCCGCTTGAGGATGTAAGATTTGCGTATCTTTTTCGCATATGGGAAAATGGAAAAGGTTATTATTATTCAGAGGACGGTTTGACGGAAGAGTATGATTTTGCACTGGCCTATTTTAACTTTTTTCAAGTGGCTTATATCAATGAAGCGGATATTCATAAAGAAGCGCAGTGGATGAGGCAGGCGGTATTTTATGAAATATTTATAGAACGTTTCTTTTGCGGCATTGAGGATAAGGACAGAAGTTATATTAATTTAGAATGGGGTGATAAACCGAGTCCGAAAAGTTTTGCCGGCGGGGATATTCCGGGAATTACAAAAAAGCTGGATTACATCAGCGGATTAGGTATAAACGCTCTGTATCTGACTCCAATATTTTGTGCAATTTCTAACCATAAGTATGATATTTCCGATTATCATATGATAGACTCTCATTTCGGCACGAATGAGGACTTTGGAAAACTGGTAAGGCAGGCACATAAAAGAGGAATAAAAGTAGTTTTGGATGCGGTATTTAATCATTGCAGCGAACTGCTGCCGCAATTTCAGGACGTACTAAAACGGGGAAAACAGTCTCCCTATTTTAACTGGTTTATTATTAACGGGGATAAACCGGATAAAGAAAAGCTGAATTATGAAGTATTTGCTTTTTGTGACTATATGCCCAAGTTCAATACTTCTAATCCTGAGGTACAGGAATTTTTACTCAATATTGCAGTATCCTGGATCAAGAAATACGATATAGATGGATGGCGGCTGGACGTTTCCGATGAAGTTTCTCATGATTTTTGGAGGACATTCAGAAAGCGGGTTAAAGAAGTAAAGGCGGATTGTGTTATCATAGGAGAAAACTGGCATGATGCAAACAGCTTTTTAAAAGGCGACCAATATGACAGTATTATGAATTATGCGTTTACGAAAGCCTGTCTGGATTACTATGCTTTTGATACTTTTGGAGCAGAGGAATTTGCGTGGAAACTGAATGAACTTTTAATGCGTAATACTGATCAGGTAAACGCAATGATGTTAAATTTGTTAGATTCCCATGATACGGATCGTTTTTATACTTATGTGAAAAAGAATAAAGATAAAATGCTTTCTGCAGCGGCAGTCATGTGTATGTTTATTGGAGCACCCTGTATTTATTACGGAACGGAAATTTTATTAGAGGGTGGATACGATCCGGATAACAGAAGATGTTTTGACTGGAATGAAGAACATTGGGATAAGGAATTTGGAAAGCAGTTTAGAGAAGTGATTAGATTACGTCAGAACAAGATAGTGGAGAAAGGCCAAATTTCCATAACTGCAAAAGAGGATTTGTTTATTTTAAGCAGATATTCGGAGGAAGGGGAGCTTGTACTAATAGCAAATCAGTCGGGAAAAGAGTTTCTTATATCATATAAGGGAGAACTTCTGTTAAAAAATCAATTTGAAGTTAAGGAAAATGCAGAAGAAACCGGAAAGATACAGGGAAAACTGAAGACAGACGGATTTTTGATTTTCAAAGGCAGTAAAGATGATCTTTGGATGGAACAGGCGATATAGCAGATAAAACAATAAATGATGAAACGGGAGTATTTTGTAAGTAGAAAGAAAGGTTGGTGTAGATTATGAAAAGGTTTATATGTGTTTTGCTTATGGTATCAATGTGCATTGGACTTTTTTCAGGGTGCGGAAAGGAAAGTGGAGAAGCAGAGCAGGAACCAAAGGACAACAATACGGAGACGGCGGCGTCAGGAGAGACTGCGGATTTAAGTGCAATTTATAGTGGAGAACTGGAAAGAAATGTAACCATTCGGGTGTTGGAAAATGATACGGCGATTGCAGAAGGATATTTCCAGGAAGTCATCGACGCATTTAACGAGGCCTATGCAGAGTATGGAATTGTAGCAGTGGATGCTAATATGGATCAGTACAGTAATCTTGCGGATGATGGCCCTTATGGCTATGGTCCTGACGTTTTGTATCAGGCAAACGACGTGTTAATGAAATATGTGGAAGGAAAGCATATTTATCCGATTCCTGTCCAAAGTCTGGAAAGCTATGATAAGATTCCGCAGACGGCTTGGGATGCCTATAAGACAGAAATCGACGGCGTAACTTATTATATGGGTGTACCTGTGAACGTACAGTCTTCCATGCTTTATTATCGAAAGGATTTACTGCCGGAAAATTGGGAAACGGAATGGGATAAGAATGGAAATAAAATTCCTGATATGGTTGAAAACTGGAATGATATGTATCGCTATTCCCAGTCGATCGTAGAGGCAGGAGAAGGAAGATACGGTTATATGCGTTCCCTCTATGATGTGTATTTTTCTTCCGGTTTTCTGTTCTCTTACGGAGGATATGTTTTCGGGGATAATAACACGAATGCGGAAGATATCGGATTTTCAGCCGGGAACGCAGAAATAGGCGCTAATGTACTTTTACAGCAGGCAGGTCTGATGAACGAAGACTGTATCGATGATTCCATAACGGTCAGCGCATACAGTAAATTGGCGGACGGCACTTATTTTGCGACGATGACTACGCCGGATGTAAGCTCACTTTTCTTAAAAGAGCTGACAATGGCATATCAAAATGAAGGGATGAGTGCAGAAGAAGCAAAAGCGTTGGCAGAAGAAAATCTGGTGATTACGGATGTACCAAAACTTCCGGCCAGCGGGGATCTGACGGAGGAAAACCCGGAGTTAATACCTTTAAAAGCAATGGGAGGCGTAAACGGTTATGCTATCAGCGCTTATACAAAAGCGCCGAATGCCTGTCTGGCTTTCGTAGAGTTTGCTTCCGGTTACGATATGGTAATGAAAAGGCATGAATACCTGGGAATTGTTCCGGCAAGAAGCGACGCTGCGGAATCGGCGGGAGGTATTTCTGAGATTATATATCAGAACCTGGATGAAGGAAATATTGTAGTTATGCCGTCCATCCGTGCAGTGGAGCAGATTTGGACGCCGGCACAGACTTTCTTTCAGGATCTTGCAAAAGACGCATTTCGTACAACGGATAAAAAGTATGAAACACTGGAACAGATCAAGGCAGGTCTAGAATCTGTAGATAAGCAGATTTATGATGCTGTCCATACGCTCGCAACCAATTAGGCCGTGGAGAATCATACGTGCCGGAGTACGTGGAGAGGTGTAAGTTATGAAGGATGTAAAAGTCAAGTCCGTTAAAGCGGACAAATGGGGTAAAAACGTAAAATTAAGCATGTGCTTAATGGGTTTAGGTCAGTTTTTTTATGGCCAGATTGGAAGAGGAATTTGTTACCTTGCTGTTCTTATCCTGGCGATTGTTTATTTTATATATCGCGGATTTTCAGATCTTGTCGGTTTGTTCACATTAGGAACGAAAGAAGCGGATACATGGCTTGGCATAGAGGGTGATAACTCAGTAGTAATGCTGCTTATGGGAATCCTGGCAGTCATTGCACTGTTGTTTTTCCTGCTTTGTTATGTATCAAATATAAAAGATGCTTTAGAGACGCAAAGACTTTGTGAAAGAGGCGGCAGTCCGATTAAATTTAAAGAGGATCTGAAACAGTTTCTGGATAAGAAATTTTATAAGACAGTTTTGTTCTTACCAATCATAGGGGTATGTATCTTTAATATACTGCCGATTATTTTTATGATTCTGATTTCATTTACCAATTATGGCGGAAGTATTGTTCCGCCTAAGCTGGTAGACTGGGTAGGTATAGATAACTTTGTGCAGATTGCAACTTTGTCACAGTTTGCACCTACATTTGGAAGGATTCTTCTTTGGAACCTGATATGGGCGGCATTATCAACTACGATCAATTATTTTGCAGGATTAGGATTGGCGCTGCTTTTAAACAAGAGCTGCGTAAAAGGAAAAGCTTTTTGGCGCGCATTTCCTATGCTTGCTTATGCAGTACCCGGATTTATTACTTTATTAGGATTTAAATTTATGTTTTCTTACGGCGGACCTATTAATCAGATTATTACAGATATGGGACACAGGGCAGTCGGCTTTTTGGATATAGATGCAAAGTGGATCGCAAGAGGAATCGGGTTTGCGGTAAACGCATGGATCAGCGTGCCTTCCATTATGCTGCTTGCTACAGGTATTCTTTCTAACAGGGATGCCAGTCAGATGGAATCTGCAAAAATCGACGGAGCAAATGCGTTTCAGCAGTTCAGACATATTACGCTGCCATTTGTATTATTTTCCACGACGCCGGTATTAATTTCGCAGTTTATAGGAAATTTTAATAATTTCGGTATCTTTTTCTTCCTGAGAGGGGGATTGTATATAGACGGATATTTCCTTGCAAGTGATACTGATCTTTTGATTAACTGGCTGTATAATCTTTCTATTAGTAATAACTATTATAATATCGGAGCTACGATCAGTCTGGTTATTTTTATGATTACATCATTGATTTCCCTGCTGATTTATACAAGAAGTTCATCTTACAGAGAGGAGGATACTTTCCGATGAAAAGTATGAAAACAATGCGTATTTTGGATTCCGTTGTAACGCATGTAATATTAATTGCAGTCTGCTTTATCTTTTTGTTTCCATGTTTGTGGCTGATCCTTGCATCTTTCAGTAAATCGGGTTCCATTTATTCTTTTGAAGGATTTTTTCCAAGCGCATACAGTCTTGATACTTTTCGCAATCTCTTTACGGATACGGAAATGTATAATTATCCTAAGTGGTTTGGAAATACTTTGTTTATTGCTACGATGAGCTGTCTGATAGGAGGTTTTCTTGTTATTTTAACAGCTTACACAATGTCCAGATTTCAGTTTAAGGGAAGAAAGGGAATCATGAAGACGACATTGGTTTTGGGAATGTTTCCCTCATTTATGGGAATGATTGCAGTTTATATTATTATGACACAATTTGGTCTGATTAATAAAATGTGGGGATTGATTTTGATATACAGCGCCAATGCGCCGATGGGGTATTTAACGCAGAAAGGTTTTTTTGATACGATACCTTCTTCCATAGATGAGGCGGCAAGAATCGATGGAGCTACCAATTTTCAGGTCTTTTTAAAGATCAATCTGCCGCTTTCCCTGCCGATCATTGTATATACGGCACTGACCAGTTTTACTTTTCCCTGGAGCGATTTTATTTTACCGAAACTGCTTCTTAAGGAAAAAGATTTGTATACGGTGGCAGTAGGCTTAATGAGTCTTGGGGATACAGAATTTTCCCGATTTGCAGCGGGTTCCGTATTTATTGCAGTACCGATCGTTATCTTATACTTTTGCCTGATGAAATTTTTCGTAAATGGAATGACGGCGGGAGCTGTAAAAGGATAAACAGTTAAAATAAGATACCTGCCTGTACTCGATGAAAGTGCAGGCAGGTATTTCATTCAATAGGGGCATAATTCAGACTGACTTTTATATCCTGTCCATAATTTCCAAAAGATTTTCCAAAGATGGTAAGACCGCCCACATGTTCTGCATCTTCCTCTACTGCAAGGCGGAAACGGATACCGCTGCGGTAGTCCAGATTAAAATCGTCTATCGTTACATCAGAAATCTTGAGCCCGTCAATGAACGTTCCTTTTCTATTTATAACAAGTAATTTCAGCAGTCCGTACTGGTTCCAGTTCGGCAGCCACCATTCCGGTGTGAAAAGTCCTCTGGAATCACCAAAATCTCCCGGAGACAGCCAGGTACCCACACATACATCATTCAAATAAAAACTGATGTCCGAAGGCCATACGTTATTAATGCCCGGCGCTTCTGAGCTTAATTCCGCAGAAATAGTAATCTGTGTGATCCGCTGTGAAATAGGTATAAAATTGGGGATAATATATTCCACGTATCCCTTTGTAAACCACAGGATTTCTGCATTATAGCGGTCAGGGTGTTCAAAATATCTGCTGTCGTCTACTTCGCCTATAATGGCTTTGTTGGAAGCCAGGCCGCAGGTTGGACAAATTTTGTAGGCGGAGTAGTGGCCAACTTTTAATTCTGTATTATATACATTTTGAAAATCTTCCTGCTTTTCTAAATCAATTAAAATTTTATCTAAATGGACAGAACAAATTTTCTGATTGCCATGACCGGCAGATTCACTGGAGGTTGTAATCAGACCGCTGGTTTCCAGTTTTTTAATATGACTTGTCAGGGCGCCATTTGTAATGTTGAGGCGGGAAGCAAGTTCATTCATGCTCATATGGTTATTTTCCAAAAGGATATTCAGAATTTCGATTCTGACGTCGGAACCAAGAGCCTTAAACACTTCAAGTCCTTCATTCAAAGAAGTAATATGTAACACGAAGATACCTCCTCATAACTGCAATAAAACATAAAATATGTGAAAAAATGTTTATACTATCTGTATAATAAAATTATAAGAACAAAGATAAATTTAGTCAATTACTTCTAAATAAATTTACAAAATATTAAAAAATTTGTTAAAAAGTCATTGCGTATAGACCCGTCTTTCGGATTTAGCACTATAATCTTTTGGAGTCTATTTTAATACGAAAT
>CANSUS010000006.1 GCA_947650155.1 uncultured Lachnospiraceae bacterium | reverse complement strand
TTTTCAAGGCTTGCGAGGATTTTACTTCTCACTCGAACTCAATCGTCCCCGGCGGTTTCCCCGTGCAATCATACAGCACCCGGTTGACCCCCTTCACTTCATTCACAATCCTGCTCGTCACCTTCTCCAGTACTTCCCACGGCAGCTTGGCACTCTCTGCCGTCATAAAGTCACTCGTCATCACTGCCCGAAGTGCCACCGCATAGTCATACGTTCTCTCATCTCCCATACAGCCCACACTCCGCATGTTCGTCAGCGCCGCAAAATACTGACCCAGCCCTTTATCAACACCTGCTTTTGCTATCTCTTCCCGATAGATGGCGTCCGCATCCTGCACAATCCGAACCTTCTCGGCCGTTACCTCTCCTATAATCCTAATCCCAAGTCCCGGTCCCGGAAACGGCTGCCTGTATACAAGATATTCCGGGATTCCAAGCTCTAAGCCGGCTTTTCTCACCTCATCTTTAAACAACAGGCGGAGCGGTTCAATGATTTCTTTAAAATCAACATAATCCGGCAGTCCGCCGACATTATGATGGGATTTAATAACTGCGCTCTTTCCTAAGCCGCTTTCAATCACATCAGGATAAATCGTTCCCTGTACAAGAAAATCCACTGCCCCGATCTTCTTTGCTTCTTCCTCAAAAACGCGGATAAATTCTTCCCCGATGATTTTTCTTTTTTCCTCCGGTTCCGTCACCCCTGCTAACTTTTCATAAAACCTTTCCTGTGCATTCACGCGAATAAAATTCAAATCATATGGCCCGTCAGGTCCAAATACAGCTTCTACCTCATCTCCTTCATTCTTACGGAGCAGACCATGATCCACAAAAACACAGGTAAGCTGCTTTCCGACAGCTTTTGCCAAAAGTACCGCCGCTACAGAAGAATCCACTCCCCCCGACAACGCACACAGCACCTTCCCCGTTCCTACTTTTTCCCGAACCGCTTTTATAGTAGTCTCCACGAAAGAGTCCATTCTCCAGTCTCCACTGCAATTACACACACCCAGTACGAAATTGGAAAGCATCTTCATTCCTTCCTGCGTATGCATAACCTCTGGGTGAAATTGCACTGCATAAAGCCCCTTTTCCACATTTTCCATTGCGGCAACCGGACATACCGGCGTATGCGCAGTTACGGTAAAATGCTCCGGCGCTTTCTCTATGTAATCAGTATGGCTCATCCAGCACACCGTTTTTTCTGAAACATCCTTAAATAAAACCGTAGAAGTATCTACTTCCACTTCTGTCCTTCCATACTCGCTGACCGGCGCGGTTGTTACTTTTCCTCCAAGCATATACGCCATAATCTGGGAACCATAACAAATACCAAGAATCGGAATCCCCAAATCGAAGATTTCCCTGTTGCACAAAGGCGATCCCTCCCCGTAAACACTATTGGGACCTCCTGTAAAAATAATGCCCTTTGGCTTCATTTCCCGAATTTGGTCAAGACTGATACTATAAGGATGAACCTCACAGTAAACATTACATTCCCGCACTCTTCGGGCAATCAGCTGATTATACTGTCCTCCAAAATCCAGAACAAGCACCATTTCTCTTTCCACGTTCATCCTCCATTCTTACTTTCAGCAGTTTCCGGTAAGAACTTCCTGCCTGCCGTTTGCTGCACCTTCTGTATCTGTCCCCTATTATATGTCAGAACTTTTATACTTGTCAAAATAATAATTCATTTATTACCATTTTATACACCGGATTTATACTGTCAGCACATTCAAACCCTCACGTTTCCCCCCTGTTTACTGAAATATCGCTCAAAAAACTGATAAAAGACAACACACAGACCGATAGGAAGTCCAAATAATACGCCTCCTATAAGAATTCCTCCTATGAACTGTATTCCTGAAAAAGCACTTGAAAACATAAAATTTTTTAATCCCAGTACAGAATTAATAAGGAATATGATCCCGGTAAACAATCCCGGAGAAACTCTTTTATCCCTTAATGTATAAAAAAAATGATCGCCGAAGTTAATTACACCCCATATCAAAATCCCTGCCCCAAAACAGACAAATACCCGGTTTGCCAAAAATAAGAAAACGGCCGCTAAAAGCATTGGATAATAGAGAAAAATATTATTAGCCATCCAGTGTCCGTGTGTCATATGATATGGCAGCCATTTATGTTCATACATCCACTTCGGAAAATCTCCGATTCCTTCTTCAAATAAATGAAACGGCATATAAATTACCAGATTTAATAAAACAAAAAAAGTCATCCTCTGTCTCCTTTCATTCCGGATAATTGCTTTTCAAAATCTTCCTCCCATTGTTCCAGAACTTCTAAAAGAAGGGCCTGCTGCTCCATGATAGTTCTCCCATACAACGGAATGTTCTCATGAACAGGCAGTTCTTCAGAAATCTGCATTTTTGTATTATGAATGCTTTCCCGAATGTTAGTAAGGCATTCCTTCGATTCATTATCATCAAGCAAAGCTAAATTCACAATAACGGCGTTAAAATCCAAAAACACTCTGGTCTCTGCCATCGAGAATTTTTTCATGAGTTCCTTAAACGTTTTTTCACCTGACGGTGTAATCGTATAGATCGTTTTATCCGGCATATTGCCATTTTTTACGGTTTTACTTGTCACATATTCTTTTTTCTCATATTGAACCACCTTTTTGTAAACAGTAAATGAGCCTATTTTTACCCAGCGCGATAAATTTCTGGCTTCTACCTGTTTTTGCAGTTCATATGCACTTTTAGGACTTTGGTACAATGAACCTAAAATAATCAAATCAATTGTAGACATTTTTCCTCCTTCTAATACTGTATTTAACACTACTGTATTATACAGTATTTACAGGATCGTGTCAACAAAACTTTCAAATAGACACGGATTCAAAAAAATAACGGGATATTTACCATCGAAACATCCCGCCGTCCTGTTTATCAATTATTAATTTTATCATTTATAAATATACGAAAATTCTTTACCTGTCCCTTGTGCGGACCCAAATATATTGAAGTTCCTCCGATTGTCTTTCTATCACTCCGCCATTTGACAGCACTGCCTGAATCGAAGGCTGGTTGCCATTTTTGACAGTGAACAGCAATTCTCCTATCCCCATTTTATCCGCCTCGCCGATCAACAGCGATACAAACGCGCTTCCAAGTCCCTTCCCTCTTTTTTGAGGGAGTATGGAATACCCGATATTCCCGCCTTCTTCTCTCAGCCTGTCAGTTAAATAATGCCGGATTTTACCGTAACCAACAGGTTTTCCATCTTCCATCAGCCAAAAAACCGTCTCAGGAACCTTCCACCCGTCAATGATCTCTTTTCGTTCGGAACTTTTCACGGCGCCTTCCAGCCATTTCTGATATTCCTCAAATGATTTGCCATAAACGGTATTCAAAAATCCGTTTTCCTCTGCCGGCAATTGCTGTAAAAAATCATATATATCCGTTCCGTCCGCCCTGTTTAGTTTTTGAACCAATAAACTCATTTTGATCAGCCCCTTTCTGCCTGCCCCCTGTTCTTCTCCATAATACGTTCCCACTTATTTCCATGATAGCGCACTCCATAACAAACTGCCCTGAATACCCAGTCAATCGTCATGGCAACCCATACTCCCAACAGTCCCATATCAAAGAAATAACTAAACACATAGGCCGTTCCGATCCGGAAAATCCACATGGACAGAATTGCTATTACCATTGGCACAATCACGTCTCCTGCTGCCCGCAGGGTATTAGGAAGCGTAAAAGAGGGCACCCACGCAATCATTGCCATAAAAGCATGCCATCTCAGTACCCGCACCGCTATCTGTGCCGTTTCTTCACTGGCACGATAAATTCCCACAAACTGAGGCGCAAATACTATAAAAATGATGGAAATAACTACCACACTTCCAATCGCAATAAGTACCAGCTTTTTGGTATAATAACGCGCCTGTTCATATTCCCCCGCGCCTATGCAGACCGCCACTACGGAAAGCAGGGCAAAATTAATTGCCGTACCCGGAAGTACATTAAAACAGGCGAGCGCATTACAGATAGAATTTGCCGCAATCGCATAAGTGCCAAAAGTCGTAACCAGACTGAGCAGTAATATTTTTCCCAACTGAAACAGACTGTTTTCCAGTCCGTTGGGAATCCCGATATGAAGGATCTTTTTAATCAGTTCTCCATCCATCCTGCCTGTTACCTGACCTTTAAAGTTAATCGTCCTGCTCCCGTTAAACATCAGAATCAGAATAATAACCATTGCAACGACTCTGGAAAAACTGGTAGAAATCGCCGCGCCCGCCACGCCAATTTTAGCGCCGAAAATCAAAATGGCATTACCTGCCACATTCAGTCCATTCATTAAAATGGAGATAAACATCGTAGTTTTAGAATCCCCCATAGCGCGAAAAAGCGCCGCACACGCATTGTATACGGCAAGAGGACAAATAGAAACTGCTGTCAATACCAGATAAATTCTGGCATTCTGCATAACCGCTTCTTCAACCTGTCCGAAAATGAGTTTTAAAAGAAAAGAATGAAATCCGATGAAGACAACCGTAATCCCCAGTGACGATACAATGGAAAACAGCATAAGCTGCCATGCAGACTTACAGGCATTTTCTGAGTCTTTCTGTCCCAGAAAATGTCCGGCTACGACTGCACCGCCGGTCGAAAGTGCTGCAAAAATATTTATGATCAGAATATTGATCGTATCTACAAGCGAGACACCGGACATTGCCGCTTCCCCTTCTCCTGCAATCATGACCGTATCCGCAAGTCCAACCAAAATGGCAAGCAGCTGTTCCATAATAAGCGGGGCTATTAACTTTTTCAAATCCTTATTACTGTATAACATCTTTCGTTCCCTTCCTGCCTGGAGATTCCATTACTTTTCCAATCTGTCAGGTTCTGTTATTCTTTCCTCCGTTATTGTATTCCCAATTCGTGCTGATGTAAATATTTTTCTTTTGTTGCAAGTCCGCCTCTGATATGACGTTCCGATTTATTGACATCCAATACTTTCCTTGCTTCTTTCGCAAGTGTCGGGTTAATCTGCATCAGACGTTCTGTTACGTCCTTATGTACAGTGGATTTGGAAATACCGAACTGCCTTGCCGTCTGTCTGACAGTGGCATTGTTCTCAATGATATAATTAGCAATACCGATTGCTCTTTCTTCGATATAATCCTTCAAGAGAAATCCCCTCAGAATACTTTTTTACATTGTATGAAGTATTCTAAGGGGTTATGACTTATATTAACCAATATATCCTTATTTTCCCATGCCCTTTTCAGATATGGATCTGCGCCATACCTGCCCTCAAATTTTTCCAAACTGTTTTTACGTTTCCGACATTTCCAGGATCTCTTCCGCCAGCCCGCAGCTTACTTCCTCCAGCGCAAGTGCCTTTTCAAGCAGGCTGATCTGCTCCCTGCGAAGCCCCGGCGTAGATACGCCAAAGGCATTCCCAGTGTTATAAGCGATTTCACTGGTTGAAGAACGGTACACCCTGCTCCGAAATGCGGACAGCATATCCGATATCATTCGACAGTTTCCGGCTATCTTTTCAAGACGTTCCCTGCATGTTTCCGAAACCAACGGCAGATTTTCCTGCAGCCAGACAGACGCCGCATACCTTGCATCTATAAGACTGCACAGCATATTATCATTCACGTTCAAACGCCTTGAGACATTTTCGCTATCGTTTTCCAGCCTGAAATCCTCTTCCTTTGACAACCCCTCTATCCATGCCCGGTAAGCCTCTTTTCCCTGATAATAACCGCGACATATTTCTGCCCGGAAGGATTTGACAAACGTGGAAAGAGAACTCCTCAGGATAGAAAACGCTGACGGTCTGTCCTTCTTTTCACCGAGATGCAGGATAATAAAAGGCCAGAAATCACTGTAAAGATATCCCCCGTTTTCCTCAAAGACCAAACGTCTGTCAGCCTGTCTGTGTTCCTGCTCCAGATCATCAAAGACCTCCTTGTCGAAATAAGTCCGGCACAAAAATTTGCTCCCATTATCGGTATACCCGGTAATGATCCCCCACTCAGGGGCTACCCGCAGATTAATTGCCAGCACAGGGCGGCCGTTTTGAATATCCTCCATAATTGCCTGCCGCTCCGTTTTTCTCTCCTGCTTTTCCAGCCTCTCCACGAAGTGGAATGCAAGCCCGATGGCGTCTGACAGCGGCGAGGCATAATCATAGGCTACAAGGGCGTCCATACAGCTGTAGTCCCATACGTCGGTAAAGCAGATCCGGTAGCAGGCGCCGCTCATTCCCATAATCTGGTCATAGGTGTAAGCTTCTCCCATATATTTAAGAGCCGCGTATAGAGATCCGGCCCAGGTGCATTCCAATCTGCTTTCTTCCGTTCCTTCTGTCCAGGTGAAGCGCATCACATTATCCAGCATGCATCTGGAATGATCCTGAAGCAAAAGCTGCGTACCATGACCGCCATAATATATGGCATCGTTTTCCGGACAGCTGATTACATGGATTCCCTCCCCATTCAGGTACACCAGTGTCAGATATTCCGTATCATCGCTTGCCGGATTGCTGGGAAAGACTTCATGACTGACCTCTATCCTGTCCCATTTGAAGTATTCATAATGCTCCATCTTCTGCATACAAGAGGAAAATCCCTTTTCATTCCCATAGTATGCGCCGATAATCTGAAAGTTCTTTTCTCCCGTATAGCTGATACTTTTCCTGTCAAGTATCAGATTTTCATTCTGCACCGCATAGGAATAATAGATTCCTTCGGAAGTTTCATATTTTACGGTCAAAATTTTCAGGCGGTCGCTTTCAATAGAAGCGCCCATCAGCGACGGATTCACGCAAAAGGTAAGCCTGCTGCCACACACCATATCATTTAGGATACGGGTTACGGAAACCCCGGTCTGTCCGTCCGTATAAACGGCTTCCAATACCAAAAGCTCTTTGGGGCAAAGCAGGCTGTCAATACTGCAGTCCAGCGCCTCCGCCAGTTCCGGCAGGACAGCCGTCTCCGGCAGACATTTTGCATTCTCCCATTTCGATATCGCCTGAGGACTTACGCACAGCCGCTCCGCAAGCGCTTCTCCCGTATATCCCCGCTCTTTACGCAAAGTCGAAATCCTTCTTCCAATCTTTTCTTTCTCTAAATCAGTCATATCCCTTAACCTCCTGTTTTCTTCAGCGCTGTAATTGTATTATACGCACAATAAACAGGCCGTACCATACATGCTGATTTAAGATATCTATAAAATAATCAACCGGAGGTTTATCTCTTATAAGTATGCGCATCCCCGCCGCCTGCTTTCCGGGCATTCCTTCAAAATAAGTTACAGCGCCAGGCTTTTTGACTGTCATTCCGTCAACGCCCGCTGCTCTGTTTTCGATAATCACAGGTTATTCTGTCACTCTGATTTGCTCTACAAGAGAGTTCTTTTTTAAGTTACCGGTGGTATAAGCAATCAATACCATCTGAACGACCAGAAGAACCGCCAAAAATATCAATATTACCGGCCACGGAAATGAATAGATATTGAGGTTCTTTGTTTCTTGTGGTACACCGAACCCATAAAGCATAATAGCGGATAATAGAGCAGTCGCAAGCGCAATCGTTAAAATAGTAAATAGGTTTCTCTTTCGATTAGCGGATATGTTTTTGCTTGATATGCGTTTTACGACAGCATTCGTATCATTTTCAAAAGGCCATATCATAACGTTTCACCCCTTAACCTGCCATTCTTTTTCGCCGATTTCCCGCCACGAACAATGACTGTTCCACTTGTAGGGGTATCAAGGTCTATTGTCTGTAAAATACTCATATTTTAAACTCCTTTCACGGCTTTCTGCCTGTTGATAAGGATAGTGTAAAACTTAAATATCACAGAAATGTCCGAAGATACAAGAAATTTCAGTTTTCAAAGGAGAAAAAAGCACCTGCTGCCTGACCGTTCTTTCGGTCAGCAGCAAGTGCCTCGTCGTTGCCTGCGTGTACTCGGGCCTTTCACCCGTTAAAACTATTACTGCTTATCAGCAGAAAAGTATACGAAATATACATCACCGTCAGTATCATTATCAAACATTTCCAGATAAGAAATCGAGAAATCTTTTCTTTCTGTTGGTACTTCAAATACCAGAAGACCTGTTATTTCTTCATTAATACCCAGACTGTATATTGATAAAAGCTGCTCCTCGCTCACCGGATCTGCATACGCGGTAATCGGAAAATCATAATCGTCAGCTCCATCACTGTTCCACTGGATCTGGAAATCTGTATCATACATTTCGATTGATTCATTAAAAGTATTTTTTACAGTTACCTCTGCAACAAGCAGACACTTTCCTTCTGCCGGCTGATATCCATTATACTCATCACATAAATATGCACTGTTTACTGTATAATCGAAGAAATATGTTTTCATGGTATCGCCAATGCGGCCTTCTTCGTAACCGCCTGTGCTGCCCACCTCATCTTCAATTTCCGGTTTGTCTTCAATTTCCGGTTTATCCTCAATTTCAGGCTTTTCTTCTTCTTTACTTTCTTCGACTTCTTTGCTTTCTTCCACTTCACTGCTTTCAACAACTTCTGTACTCTCTTCTTTTGCACTGCCCAAGATGCTCTTTACATCCCCACATCCGACTAAGCATGCAGACAAAACAACTCCCGCTAATACATAAGAAAATTTCTTCACCTTTCCATTCCTCCTGGGTATTATAATTATGGACTCTACCTGATTCACCGACCAAAATATTCTTTTGCTCAGTGCAAATATGATAAAGTAATAATAGTAACTTAACCATTATAGACCGAAACACTGTAAATCTCAATCCCCAATTCACAATTATTTCATAAATATTCGTCTATTATTCCTTTTTACGTTTATTTTACTCCTCTTTCCATATATTCTTCCATAATCTTCCGTATTTTTCTAAACTGCTCCCTTGTCCTTTCATTCTGCGACTCAAAAGAAAGCAGCTTTTCCAAATATCCCTGCTCCTTTACCACCTTCAGGCTCTCCGGATAAACCAGTTCAAAAACAAGTGATATATGCCCTGCTATATTGTCAACAGCAGTTCTCTTCAAACTCCGGAGTGTAGCATGTTTTTCTTTAAGACTTTCCATTACTTCCTCTGTTACCTCGGAATTTCTCAGTTCTTCCGTTGTTACATTATATATCTCCTCTAGCGGAAAATCCACATTCACTTTCAAAATATCAACTTTATCCGCATCTCTTAAAATATTACAGAATTTCTTTGTAACAGAATCAAATTCTTCCGGCAGCCGATACGCGCTATGATAACGAATTACATTTTCTATTAATTCATCCTTTTCATTTTCTTCCAGAAAATCCCTGATTCTTCCCTCTTTAAACAGGATATCTGCTCCGTACCCTGCATGATCGATAGACTGCGCATCATTAAATGTTCCAAAATTTTTAAGCTGCTCAAATCGGCCTATATCATGTAAAAGTCCCGTTATCCATGCAAAATCGACCTCTTCTGCCGGGCTTCCCAGACTTTTGGCAATCCTGTCACAAAGCTGCGCAACCCGGTATGTATGCTCGATCTTAAGCCGGACCTTTTCATCTCTGCTATTATAATTCTCCACATAATCACGAAAGACCGATTCCGCTTTTTTCCTGTCTATCTGCAGCATTTACCATTACTCCCGTCTTTACATTGATGTTGTCACATCTGTAAAATCCAATCCTGCCATAAAAATTGTGTTCAAATTACACTTTTAAAAAAAGCCTGTTTACCTTTCGGCAGCAGGCTCTTACTTCTTCATTTATTCTGTTTTAATCTTCTATATCCTCATTAGCTGCCACAGCCGATACTACTGAAGAAACTACCGACACTACCACTGCAATAATAATAACTAATAATCCGCCCGCTAACACAATAAACATATTTTTCCACCTTTCCCATTCGTTACTTCCTGATTATACTATATGATCCGTATTTATTATAGCATATCCTGTCCGATTTTAAAGTGCAAATCTTAATCAACCGGTGAAAATCTGCTGCTGAACTTATCTTCTCCACAGCAATGACGCTCTCCGCTCTCTTCGTAAATAATATAATCTCCTTCACGAATAAAGATCACGCCTCTGCGGTTCTTAATAAACGGGCATACTACTCTTCCATCTTCTTTTGTCACTTTAATCAGCCCTTCCGCGGAAATCCATCCGTTTGTGACTACTTTCGTCCATGACTCGAAGCCATCTTCCATATCTTTTCCAAGTTCATACTTAACTGCTTCTACATCAAGCGATGCCCTTTTATATTTCTGTCCCATAAATTACCTCCTTGGTACTTCCTTTCAATACTTATTTTATTATTGTATCAAATATTCGTTCACTTGTGAACAATTTTAACGAAAAAATTGAAAATTCACAAAGTCACATGCCGCCGTAGTTACACAGGATCATTATGTATTCCAAACGCCCGTCAATAAACAGCCTGCCAGATATTAAAAAAGCATGACTAAACAGCCGGTCACTGCTTAATCATGCTTGCCAGATCTATAAAGTGCTCTGTGTAAAAAGCCCTTTTACATGCTGAATCTCTTCGTCTGTTGCCTTTGCAGCCGGTACATAATAAGATTTCTCTCTCGCCATCTGATACAGCTCTTCCTGTGACATTTCGCAGGCATTTCTAAACTGTTTTAATGTCTGCTTTAATTCTTTATTCTCCGTCTGCGGAATCATCTCGCTAAAACGTACCAATTCACCGTTAATTCCTGTCAATGTGTCATTTACAATTGTTTTTTCCTGCATGTCGTTTCCCTCCTACTGCAAAAATTTCATTAAAGTCTGTTTATTTTCCTGCGCTGTTTTAGCACCTTTCTGAAAAAATTGTTTTAACTTCGGGTCTGTGGTGCAGTTTGCATACTCCTCCATTTTTGCAACAGAAGTATCATATCCGCCAATGAGATGACGAAGATTTTGCAGCTCTAATTCTGAAATATTACCCATGTTATCTCCCTTCCGTCTGCTTAGGATAAATATCCTTTAAAGCCGACTTAAAATATTGACAATTGAAATTGCTTTTTCCACTCTAGTATGTGTACTTTTTTTTTCTTTATTCGGATAATAAATCCGCCAAAATAAAAAAGACTCCCTGTCCGTTAAGACTGGGAATCTTATCCAATTTTTTATACAATTCTTCTTACTGAAAGAATCTCACGATATTGTGCATTACTGATTTTAATTCCGGTACTGGCAGTGCTTGCATGTACAATTTTGCCATTTCCAATATAAATTGCTACATGACCGGAATAGCAGATGATATCTCCCGGCTGGGCATTGGCATAATCTACACCTGTTCCGACATTCCGCTGTGCATAAGATGTTCTCGGAATGGAATAACCAAAATCACTGAAAACACGATAAGTAAAACCGGAGCAGTCCGCACCGTTTGTAAGACTTGTACCTCCGCTCACATAAGGATTGCCTACAAACTGACAGGCATAACTGGCAATCTGCTGTCCGCTGGCGCTTCCACCGGTGCTTGCAGGCGGCGCCACGCTTCCTCCCGAGTTTCCCCCGGATGATCCGGCAGAACCTGACGAACTTCCGGCATTCGCCGCTGCCTGCTGCGCTTTTAATGCTTCTTCTGCACGTCTTCTTTCTTCTTCCTGTAAAGCCTTAATCTGCTTTTGTTCTTCTTTGATCTTCGTCTTATAGATCGCTGCCTCCTGCCTTGCCTGTGCAATCTGAGCATCGTAGTTGGAAGATTCTTCCTTCTTTTTTGCCAGCATGATATCCAGATATGCTTTCTGATCCTCCAATTCCTTTTTGTCGTTTTCCAGCGCTGCCTTCTCTGTTTCCAGAATTTCTTTTTGTTCTTCCAGTTTTGCCTGGAGTTCTTCTACTGCCATTCTTGTTTCTTCATAAAGCTGTAACTGATTTCTGTCATATTCATATAACTGCTCTATATAGTCTGCCTTATTCAGCATATCGCTAAAACTCTCCGCCTCTAAAAACATTTGCAGATAGGATGTTTCACCTTTTTCATACATGTATTGAATGCGGATTTTCATTGCCTCATACTGCTCTTCCTCTTCCTGTTTTGCTTTTTCATAATCTGCCTGTGCTATGACAATCTCCGCCTCCACTTCAGAAATGGAAGCCTCTTTTTCCTCAATCTCTTCTTCTAAAAGCCCAATACTTGTAAACATATTGATGATCTCAGAGTCCAGATCACTGATTTCTTCTTCGAGAATTGCCTGCTCATCTTCCATTTCCGTAATCTGGCTTGTTATTTCATTCAATTGCTGCTGATGCTGCCTCTGCTGTTGTTCCAGTTCGGGAATAGTGGATGCACTTACCTGCACGACTACTGACGTGACCAGAAAGACAGCTAACGCCAATGCACAAAAACGTTTTATCTTTTCTTTCATGTAAGCTCCTGACTCAAATCATAACCAAATTATAAATCACAATTCTTCACTGTTCTTGGGAACGGAACCACATCCCGGATATTCGCCATGCCTGTCAGATACATAACGCATCTTTCAAATCCAAGGCCAAAACCGGCATGACGCACAGAGCCGTATCTCCTCAGATCCAGATAAAACTCATAGTCCTCTTTATTCAATCCCAACTCTTTCATCCTTGACTCTAAAACTTCCAGTTTGTCCTCTCTCTGACTTCCCCCAATGATCTCTCCGATTCCGGGAACAAGACAATCCATTGCTGCCACTGTTTTCCCATCTTCATTTAACTTCATATAGAATGCTTTGATCTCTTTCGGATAGTCCGTTACAAACACGGGACGCTTAAATTCCTGTTCTGTTAAATAACGTTCATGCTCTGTCTGTAAGTCACATCCCCAAAATACTTTATATTCAAATTCCTCATTGTGCTTTTCCAATATCTCAATTGCTTCCGTATAAGTCACATGTCCAAAGTCTGAATTTAATACATGATTCAATCTGTCAATCAGTCCCTTATCTACAAACTGATTAAAAAAATTCATCTCTTCCGGTGCATGATCCAGCACATACCGGATCACATATTTTAACATTGCTTCTGCAAGGATCATATCATCTTTCAGATCTGCAAATGCAATTTCCGGCTCGATCATCCAAAATTCTGCCGCATGTCTTGTTGTATTGGAATTTTCCGCACGGAACGTCGGTCCAAAAGTATATACATTTTTAAAGGCAAACGCATAAGTTTCCACATTCAACTGCCCGCTTACGGTAAGATTCGTCTCTTTTCCGAAAAAGTCCTGACTGTAATCAATTTTTCCGTCCTCCGTAAGCGGCGGATTCGTCATGTCCAGTGTGGTAACCTGAAACATTTCCCCGGCGCCTTCACAGTCGCTTCCCGTAATCAACGGTGTATGCACATACACAAATCCTCTTTCCATAAAAAAGGAATGAATGGCATATGCACAAAGAGATCTCACTCTGAAAACTGCCTGAAAGGTATTCGTTCTGGGACGCAGATGCGAAATGGTTCTCAAATATTCAAAACTATGACGTTTTTTCTGAAGCGGGTAGTCTGCAGAAGAAGCGCCCTCCAAAATAATTTCCGCTGCCTGCATTTCAAAAGGCTGCTTTGCCTGCGGCGTCAAAACAATCTTTCCTTTTACTACGATTGCGCTTCCTACATTTAATTTGGATATTGTTTCAAAATTTTCAAGCCCGTCGCTGTATACGATCTGCAAAGGTTCAAAAAAAGTTCCGTCATTGATTACAATAAATCCAAATGTCTTTGAATCCCTGTTACTTCGTACCCATCCGCCTACGGTAACCTCTTGATCCGCATATTGCTCCGTATTGCGATATAAATCTCTGATTTCTGTTAGTTCCACCTTTTTATACCTCTCTTCCTTCACTTTCGGCTTCTGTTCATACTGAACTTTTTTTTATTCTACCGTTACCTGAGTGCGTTCTCTCAGGAAATTGATTACATTTTCAAACATAAGATATTCTCTGTATTCTTCTTTCGAGCCGCCATTCAAAAATTCATCAACCGAACCAAGTCCATAACTTGCAGCCGTACTTTCTAATTCTTCATCCAATTTCTCGTCGCTGACATTTAAATCTTCTATATTGGCAATTGCCTGGAATGCAACCGCCTGTTTTGCAGACTGTTCCGCCCAGCTTTCCATCAATTTTTCAAAATCTTCCAAGCTCAGCATGCCATATGCCAAAAATCCATAGGTCTCCAGATCTACTCCGTACCTGTTTGCAGTCACTGTCAGATTATTGACAATATTGGAATGATACCGTTCCACGAGTTCTTCCGGAACTTCCATATAGGTACATTCTTCTATCAGAGTGGATATAATGGCGTCCTCAACCTGATTGTCATAATAATAGTCAAACTCATCCTGTTTACTTTTCATAAGTTTATCATACACGAATTGTCTGTATTCTTCAATCGTAGTCATTTCTGTATTAAGGTAGGAAAGCAATTCCTCCGTCAGCTCGGACGGCGCAATCCCATTTACCGTAATCGCAAATACCGCGTCTTTTCCCGCCAGTTCTTCATGATAGTCTTCCGGAAATGTCACATTTACATCCACAGTCTCTCCGGGCATAACTCCGATAATCCCTTCCTCGAACCCCGGAACAAATCCGCCTGCGCCAACTGTAAGATTCGTACCTTCCTCAGAATCGTCCGTACCGCCTGTAAAAGCTACCCCGTCTACCGTTCCTGCATAGTTGATATTTACTCTGTCTCCTTCTTCCACCGCTCTGTCCAATATGGCCACTTCTTCTTTACCGGCCAGCGCTCCAAGTGCATCCGCAATATATGCATCAACCTCTTCCTCGCTTACGGACGGACTCTGTAAAGTCACTGACATCCCCGTATACTCATTCAATGTCACGCGGCTTTCCACATCCATATCTTTTAATGCCAGATAGTCTGACTGTGTTTCTGTGCCTGATTCACTTTGTTCTGTATCCGTATTCTCCGTTTTGTCCGCGCTTTCTGTACCAACTGCCTCAGAACTCTCCACCTTTTCAGAAGGCTCTTTACCACATGCGCTTACTATTACGGCACTCATAACTGCCGTAAAAAAATATAATACTTTTTTTTTCATAATAATCTAACCGATTCCTTTCCCTGGCATACTTACTGTATTCTTTTATAAGTGAACATTTCCGTTTCCAACGTTTCTTATCATAACATAAATAAATACCCTGTGAAAGCTTTTCCCCGATAAGTTCACACATTTTTAATAGAAACCACTCATAAAAGCGGGGAAAGCAGCCTGCTTCCCTGTTCCTTCACGCGGATCAGAAGAGAACGGCTGGCATAGACGTCTTTTGTAATCTGACTGCAATGCTCCAGATCTTTTTCAAAAAACTCTCTCATTTCTTTCGCCTTTTCTTCACTGTAAACAATGGCATTCACTTCAAAATTCAGTGCAAAGCTTCGGATATCCATATTGGCAGTACCATAACAAAAAACTTTATCGTCTACCACAATTCCTTTGGAATGCAGAAAACCTTTATTATAGGTATAACAGTTTGCACCTGCCATGACCAGTTCACCAATATAGGAATAGGTTGCCCAATATACAAATGGATGATCCGGCTTACAGGGAATCATAATGTTAACCTCTATTCCTGAATATACGGCAACAATCAGCGCCGCCAGCACGGCATCATCTGGTATAAAATAGGGAGATTGGATATAAATATTTTTTTTGGCTTTTCCAATTAAACGCAGATAATTATCACGGATATTTTCCATCCGTGAATCCGGTCCGCTGGATATAATCTGCATTTCACACCCCTGCGGATGTCTTCTCTGCGGCAGCCCGAAATATCTGTCATTAATCAGAAGATTTTCCTTGGCAGCATAATTCCAGTCCAGCAGAAACCGGGTATTTAGTGTTATAATCGCACTTCCTTCAATACGCAGATGCGTATCTCTCCAATAGCCGAATCTTTCATCCAGCCCAATATACTCTTTTCCTATGTTAAATCCGCCCACATATGCAACATTATTATCAATGACGACAATTTTGCGATGATTACGGTAATTCATACGCAGCTGAAACCTGCCCAGGACTGCCGGGAAAAACTCCGCTATAAAAATACCCTCTTTTTTTAGCTCTCTCCAATATCTGGAAGGTACGGAACGGCATCCCATACTGTCAAAAAGAAGACGCACCTCCACCCCTTGTTTTACCTTTCGTACCAATACTTCTTTTATACGGTTAAACAATACGTCATCTTTTATAATGTAATACTGAATATGAATAAAATCTTCCGCCTTCTCCATGTCCTCGATCAGCGTATCAAATTTTTCATTTCCATCCGTCAGGATCTTAATATCATTATCATCTGTAAGAACTGCCCGGCCTGTTTCCAGATTATATAAAACAAGATCAGAATAATCCATAATCTCCGGGTCTTTTTTCTCCAATTCTCTGCTAATCAGGTGATTCTCCTGCCATCTGATGATATCATTCAGATTGTCTTCAATCTCTTTCACTTTAAACATCTTCTGCTTATGCATGTCCATACCGATCAGCAAATATAAAATAAAACCAATAATCGGAATAAAATATAAAATCAGAAGCCATGTCCAAACAGACTGAGGGTTTTTTCTCTGAAAAAAAATAATTACAATGGATAAAAACATATTAATAAATATTAAATATGAAGAAAATACCCGCCATACTGAACCGATATTAGACATCATATTCTCGAAAACATCTCCCATCAGACTTTCCTTTCCATTTTTGCTTCACTTTAAAAAGTTCCTATTCATATTAACGCATTTACAGTTTTTCTTCAAGCAGTTCCCCATTAAGGACTCAAATATCCCTTGTTTTACTTGCTTAATAAAAAAAAGGATGATACAATATTTTGTACATCAAAGTTCTTAGGAGGAATACCCGTGAGTACATGGTCAATTGTATTATTAGTCATTTTAGCAGTTTTAATTGTTGGTATTGTAATTTTATATTTTGTAGGCAAAAAAGCACAGAAAAGACAGGCTGAACAGCAGGAACAGCTGGAGGCGGCAAAACAGACAGTCTCCATGCTCATCATTGATAAAAAACGGATGAAGCTAAAAGATGCCGGACTTCCTGCCATTGTTCTTGAGCAGACGCCAAAACTGCTGCGGGGCTCAAAACTACCGATTGTAAAAGCAAAGGTCGGACCACAGATCATGTCATTAGTCTGTGATGAGAAAATTTTTGATTCCGTACCTGTAAAAAAAGAAGTCAAGGCTGTTGTCAGCGGTATTTACATTACAGATGTAAAAGGGCTTCACGGCAAACTCGCACCGGTAGAACAGAAAAAGAAAGGATTCTTTAAACGTAATATTGAAAAACTGCAGGAAAAAGCAGGTGCAAAGCCGTTAAAATAATAAACGGAAAGAGAATACAGACGAAAAGGGAACTGTCAGATTTTTAACAGTTCCCTTTCTTTTCTGCCCAATCGATCGGACCTGATAGATTACTTTAATTCCATCCCGGACTCTTTTGCACAAATATTCATTTGAATCTTACAATCCGCGAGATATTCGTAATTTACTTCTAAAGCATACTCCACATCCACCATGATCTGTTCTTCTTTTTCCGTGCAGGTCACCTTTTTTGCATCGATCCCGATTAATATGTTTCCATATGGAGTAGAATAATTGGTCATGTTTTTCTTATTTTCTTCAAAGACCATATGTACGTTGACAAGTCCCCGTTTCGTAAGATCAAGGGAATGCTCTTTAAACTTTATAATGTTTTTCGTACTCTCATGGAATCCTTCCGTTATTTCATCATAGATCACATAATGTTGGTCATTTTTATTATAGTATTCTGCAAAATTAATGGTTTCCACTTTGCTTTCATCCTGATCCGGTTCAAACTGAAGCCCTTTGATCGCTAACAATACGTCCTTTTTCATTCCGAGAAATCCTCCCTGTTACTCTGTTTCCTTAGTAGTCTTCTATATTTACTGTTTTCGCTGACAGTATACCATATTTTAGAATAGAAGTAGCAAACTGTTGAAATTTTTCCGCTCCGTCACTGACAAAAAAACGATATTTATTTTCCCCCAAACTCATTTCTTTCTGATTCAGCAGCCCTTCCGCAAACAACAGCTCTTTTAATTCCCTTGCCGTTTCATAAGCCGGATTGACTAATGTCACCTTATCCCCCATAATCTTTCCTACTGTAGAGCGGATTAGCGGATAATGAGTGCATCCTAATATCAAAGTATCAATATCCAGATCAATCAGCTCGTTTAAATAACGCATGGCAATTTCATCCGTAACCGGATCTTTTAAAAGTCCCTCTTCGACAAGCGGAACCAAAAGCGGGCATGCTTTTCCAATCACATTTATAGA
The DNA here is from genome assembly GCA_947650155.1 of uncultured Lachnospiraceae bacterium. GTDB lineage: Bacteria > Bacillota > Clostridia > Lachnospirales > Lachnospiraceae > RGIG3002. The sequence continues at coordinate 74,030 of CANSUS010000006.1, read as the reverse complement.
TTCATTGATCTGCCTGATGTATGTAGCATATATATGACTGTTTATCGTCCCCTCCGTACCAATCACACCGATTTTTCCATTTTTTGTAGCCTCAGCAGCTACTTTTGCACCGGGTTTCACTACACCCAGTATCGGAATGTCTATCTCCTTTTCCAGTTCATCCAGCGCATATGCGCTTGCCGTATTGCAGGCAACTACAATCGCTTTTACTTTCTGCGCCTGCAAAAACCGGACAATCTGTCTGGAATATCTGGTAACCGTATCACGGGATTTACTCCCATAAGGTACTCTTGCCGTATCTCCGAAATATACAATTTTTTCATTAGGAATCTGACGCATGATCTCCCTTGCCACCGTCAATCCGCCCACTCCGGAATCAAATACCCCCACCGGTGCAGCCATAAGTTGTTCTCTATCGCCTGTCATTGAATTCATTTCCTCATTATTTTACTTTTTATGATTATTCTGTCCGGTCCTGCTTCCAAAAGATCTTTAAAAGCCTCCTCGTCCGTTTTCTCTTCCTGTTTTCCAAAAATCTGTGCCGAAATTCCTGCAGCAGTTTCATAAGTTCCCTCTACGAAGCAAAGATCGGGATAAATAAGTCCCCACCATAAAATCCCAATAAATATCAACGAAATAAAAGATCGTAATTGTTTCACCTTAACTCCTCCGTTTCTTATCCTTTACAAAGAGTATGGTTCAGATCTTTTACTTCTATTCAATTTTTATTTTCTTCTGCCTCTTTCCTGTTTTTCAATCTGTATCTGTTTCATAACTGATTTTTCCTGATTGTCTATATGCAGCTTCGCAGCATTGGCTGCCGTCTCTTTATCCTTCTTTCTTATACTCTCATATATGATTCTATGCTCGTCAATCAGGTTTGCATGACCACTTTCATCTTTAATATACTCAAAACGGTATCTGTACATCTGTTCTGACAAATTATTTACAAGCTGAATCAGCCTCTGGTTTCCTGTTGCTTTTACAATAATATCATGTAATGACACATCTGCCTTCGCTATAATACGTGCATCTTTCGTTTTTGTCGCCTCTTCAAATTTAAGGCACGCCATCCTGAGCGCTTCCAGTTCCCCGTCACTGATTCTATCACAAGCCAGTTCCGCGCACAAGGCATCTAACGTTCTTCTGACTTCCAAAACATCCTTCAGGCTCTTTTCCGTTATCTCCGCCACCTCTGCACCGCGTCTCGGAATCATCGTCACCAGACCTTCCAGTTCCAGTTTCCGTATAGCTTCCCTGATTGGCGTTCTGCTCACCCCAAGCTTATTCGCAAGATGAATTTCCATCAAACGTTCTCCCGGTTTTAATTCCCCTGTCAGAATCGCCTGTCTCAATGTATTAAAAACAACATCTCTGAGCGGTAAAAACTCGTCGCCGTTCATTTGAAGGTTATCATTCATCCCGCACCTCTTTCCTGTCTGCTTTAGCAGACTCTTTTCCATATCCCGCAATTGTTGTTGTAAATATCTGCTTTGCAAGCTTTTTATCCCTTAACAGTCTGGCCGCTTCTTCTGCACTTTTCTGATCTTTGTATATTCCAAATACCGTAGGACCACTCCCGCTCATCAGTGCATTCTGTGCACCGTTTTCCATCATCCATGTCTTAATCTCACGAATGACAGGGTATTGATTCAATGTCACATTCTCAAGCACGTTCTCCATCCGTTTCAAAATTCCATCCCTGTCCCCATTTTCAATTGCAAAAACCATTCCGTCCACATCAGGATGCTTTTTTACTGCCTGTAAATCCAAATTTTCATAGACATATTTTGTGGATACGCTGATATCAGGTTTTGCAATCAACAGCTTGAAATCAGGCGCCTGCTTTAAGGGGGTTAAAATCTCTCCGATGCCTTCAGATAACATAGTCCCTCCTTCTATACAATAAGGAACATCCGCACCAATCTTCACCGCCATTTTTTTCATCTGTTCTGCATCCATATTCAATGCAAACAACTGATTCATTCCTCTGAATACTGCTGCCGCATCTGTACTTCCGCCTGCCATTCCCGCTGCCATCGGAATTCGTTTCTCCAAATGGATCTTTACTCCTTCTTTCATTCCATAACTGTCCATGATAAGCTTTGCAGCCTTATAAACAAGATTATTTTCATCACCGGAAAGGCTCTCTCCCTTAAAATCTTCTCCCATGCTGACTGTAACATAAATCCCTTTTTCGCATTTTTCTATTGTAATCTCGTCATAAATCCCAATCGTCTGCATAATCATTTTTACTTCATGATATCCATCATCCCTGCGCTTTACTACGTCCAAAGAAAGATTGATCTTAGCGTATGCCTTTTCCTTCAACTGTTCCATAAACTGTCCTGTGTCCGCCTTCCTTATTCTTGTATACAAGATATTGTATTTAATTATATACAATTTTTTCCGAAAAATCAATCAAAAGGGTAATCTAGTAAGCTTTCCCTGCCGATATAATAGTAACAAAGAACTATTTATAAAACCACGGATGGTAAATAAAGGAAGTCAGAAACTTCCTGCCAGTGACTTAGAAAGGAGAATGGTCATGAGTATGAACGTAAATGGAGTTACGGGAGCAGATACCTATTCTGCATACAACCAGACATCAAAAACAACTGAGAAGGCAGCGGAAACAACGACGACAAAGAAACCGGCAAGCGGTGTCGTTTATGAGTCGTCTGCTTCTAAAAAAACTTACAAAACCGACACAAACATGGTTGCAAAATTAAAAGCTGATGCTGAAGAAAGAACTGCACGCTTTAAGAGCCTTGTAGAGCAGTTAATGACAAAGCAGTCCACTACTTACGGACAGGCAACAGACATTTGGTCTTTCCTGTCTAAAGGAGATTTCAAAGTAGATCCTGCAACAAAAGCACAGGCTCAAAAAGATATTGCAGAAGACGGTTATTGGGGAGTAAATAAGACTTCCGATCGTATTATTCAGTTTGCAACCGCACTTACAGGCGGAGATCCGAGTAAAGTTGAGGAAATGCGCAATGCATTTATCAAAGGTTACAAACAGGCTGAAAAGACATGGGGCGGCAGCCTTCCGGAAATTTCGAGACAGACATATGACGCTGTTATGAAGAAATTTGACGATCTGGCTGCATCCGCAAAAACAGACGATGTCAACTAATTGATAACAAAACTGATTTAAAAAGCTGCTGTATTTACCGTTTTCAGTAAATACAGCAGCTTTTTCATTTAATCGGTTCTGGCTTTTCCTTGTCTTACGATCAAAAGTTTATCTCCTGTTCTCACATTTTCACCTGACAGGTTATTAAACTCCAATATCTGAGATACCGGCACATAATACCTCTTACCGATTTCCCACAGTTCATCGCCTTCCTGCACCATATAGCCAACAATCCCCGGAAGTTTGTTCCTTCTTTCCTGATCCGCGTCCCAAACCTTCATTTCTGTAATTCCCGACAGATTCATGTCTTCAAACACGATCAGGTTAACTACCATCACAGCCTTTGCTTCCACATCGCCGCTTCCCGACAGACTCACCATCATAGTCGATAAAACAGGCTGCAGTTCAAAGCTGCACTTATCATCATAGGCGGGCAGCTCGGTTTCATAGGTAAAGGGCAGATAGCCTTCTGCTTTTGTATAAGGCTTTTCACTTTCACCGGTGGATAAAAGCACTTGCAGCCTGATCGCCCCTTCCGCCACAATCTTTCCATCCTCTTCTTTCAATTCATCTACCTGAATCAGGGCGTCACTATGAAGAATCTGCAAGATTCCATCTGTTATTTTAGGCGCTTCCAATTTCCCTGAAACTTTCAGTTTATCATTATTGCAAAGCAGGATTTTCTTATAGGTGGAATCTTTTCTGGATAATTCGATCTCTTTCTCTATCCCGTAAGCATCGTCCACATATTCCATATGGTCTTCTTCATACATTTTGATATCCATATTAAGAATAAGTTCCAATCCGGCAACCCTTGACTCTCCGTCAAAATCCGGCCGTATTTCCATATTTTCCGCTCCAACTTCAAAACGGATTGCCGGAATCATACTCTCTTTACACCCATAACAGTCAATTGTCCCGCCAAAGGGAATGGTCGTTTCGTAAGTCTTTATCCTTCCTTCCTCTCCTTCACTCTCGTAAATAAGGAATACCTGCGCCGAACCCTGCACAGTTATTTTTTCTTCCAGCAATTTAAACTCCACATTAAGCAGCTGCACATCATGCCAGATTAACTCTGTAATATTGGGATAATTCTGAGGAAGTTCTAGTTCCTCTTTCATTCTGAAAATATCCTTTTTCTGAATGGCGATCTGTGCAATATCTTTTCTTTTTCTGCTGCACTCCACCGCGCCGTCCGTTTCTTCATTGACCATGATTCCCGTAACCATATCCTCATCCCAAATGGCGTCTACACACAGTTTAAAACCCGCAACTGCCTGCACGCTGAGTTTTCGTGAGTTGATCAGGTCTACCGTCATGTCTTCCAAAGAGGATGTAATATCCGCCACATCCGAAACACTGGTTCCTTCCATATAAACCTGTTCTTCAAAAGGAATTTCTCCATTTACCGAATACAAACCGCCCAAATCCGATTGTATCAAAAGAGCAAACTGCAATTTTCCTTTCACCATCACATGGTTGTCTGAACTTTTACTGTCTGTAATTACAATGGTACCCTTGCTCAGCACAACACTTTCTGCATCCGGCTTATTATCGGGAATATTTACGTCGGTTTCCAAAGTGGTCTGTGTGCCGGCTACACATTTCTTCCGGTCCATATGTATACTCTGTTTCACTAATTCCAATTTATTCATACCTCCACACTTATTCTAACTAAATATATTCTGCAAAATTATACTTTATGCCATGCTTGACATAAAAGCAGCGGCGTGATACACTACAGTCAGTTTAAGAAAGGCACAGATAGATTGTGAAAGGTGATAGGATGTATTGCAGATAATTTAATTTGGACGAAACAAACAACAATTTTTGAATTTAACCTATAACAGGTAGGTTTGTTTTCGTATGCCGAATTAGATTATCACCGTATCATTGAAACCTTTTGCTTGTCTATAGGTGTTATTTTTTTGCCCGGACAAAATCAACAGGTCTTCTTTTATGTGTGAGTCTGCTTTCGGCTATGAAAGCAGACTTTTTGAATAAAGGAGGAATGCATATATGTTACAAATCAAAAATCTGTCTTTTACCCATAAAAAAGATCTAAAGGAAATTCTCAAAGATTTCTCCTGTGTGTTAAATGACGGTGACAAGGCTGTGATCATCGGAGAAGAAGGAAATGGTAAATCCACATTATTGAAATGGATCTATGACCCAGAGTTAATAGAAGATTATATAGAAGTTTCCGGAGAACGGATTTTAAACAAAGAGCACCTGGGCTATCTTCCTCAGGAACTTTCCGAGCAGGATAAATCCAAATCTGTCTATGAATTTTTTATGGAAGAACCGATGTTTCTGGATTTATCTCCAAAGGAATTAGGAAAATACGCAAAAGATTTTCATATCCCCGTCGACTTCTTTTATCTTGAACAGAAAATGAAATCATTATCCGGCGGGGAAAAAGTAAAGGCACAGATGATCCGCCTTTTAATTGGAAAACCTACGGTACTGCTTTTAGACGAACCTTCCAATGATATTGATATTGAAACGTTAGAATGGCTGGAAACCCTGATTAAGGAATGGCCGCACATTGTATTGTATATTTCCCACGATGAAACTCTGATTGAAAATACGACAAATATGGTCATACATTTAGAACAGATCCGGCACAAAACGCTTTGCCGCTATACGATTGCAAATATGCCTTATCTGCAATATAAAAAGGAACGTCTTTCTAAATTTGAAAAACAGGAGCAGCAGGCATTAAGTGACAGAAGGGATAAAAAAATCCGGGATGAAAAATTCAGGAGGATTTATCAAAGAGTGGATTATGAACAGGCTGTCATTTCAAGACAGGACCCCAGCGGCGGACGACTGCTTAAGAAAAAAATGCATGCAGTGAAAGCATTGCAGCACCGCTTTGAAAGAGAAGATGAAAATATGACGGAAATGCCGGAACAGGAAAGTGCAATTTTCTTTAAACTCGGAGATAAAAACTCCGCTATTCCCGCTGGAAAGACCGTCATTGAATACTATCTGGAAAATCTCTATACTCCCGACGGAGAACGTTGTCTGTCCTCCCGGATTGAACTACAAGTACGGGGCTCGGAAAAAATAGGTATTATTGGTACAAATGGCGCCGGAAAAACTACCCTGCTTCGGAAAATCGCAGAAGAACTGCTTGCAAGGGATGATATTCATGCAGAATACATGCCTCAAAATTATGAGGAGCTTTTAAATATGGACGTTACGCCTGTAGAATTTCTGGATGAATCCGGCGATAAACAAAGACGGACTATGATCAGAACCTATTTAGGCGCGCTAAAATATACCGCAGATGAAATGGACCACCCGATAGCCGGGCTGTCAGGCGGTCAGAAGGCAAAAATCCTCCTTCTGAAAATGAGTCTGTCCAATGCAAATGTTTTGATATTGGATGAACCGACACGGAATTTTTCTCCTTTGTCCGCTCCTGTAATCAGACAGATGTTATCTGATTTTCCGGGCGCCATTATCAGTATTTCTCATGACAGAAAGTATATTGAGGAAGTATGTACAAAAGTGTATCGGCTTATGGAGAATGGGTTGGCGCTGGAATCTTAAGCGCCATTCCCGGCATCAGATACTCATAGTCATTAAGTGCATAAATCGGATTATCCTCTTATTAGAAATAATCCCAAACCTCGGTTCCCCAGAAATATTCTTTATCGATCAGGAAATGGTACTCCGGTCCCATCGTGTCTGATTCCGGCCACACCCGCATCAGGATACCATCCTCTACAATTTGAAGAAATAAAATTTTATCTTTTTCCCCAAGAAAATTCTCCGTCAGATCCGCCTTTTCCCAGCATTGTTCTATCGTCTCGTCACACCACTCTTTTTCTTCTTCCGTCAGCCTGTTGTAAGTAAGCTCGTTATCGTCTTTTGCCCATTCGTCAAAAATCTGCGCAAACTCCTCCTTTTCCAGAAGTCCTGTCACCGTTACATAGGTTCCTTCTTGTTTATCAACCATAATCGGCATATACGTCTCAACATCATATTGATCGTTTGCATGCCCCCATACTTCCACCTGTCCGCTGACCAGCCTGGAGCCATAAAAAGTAGGACTCGTAATCATATGGAAATTCAATTTCATCGAAGGATAATACTGTTTCAAGCTTAAAAACAGTTCATATTCCTTTTCCCAGATCAGGCTGTTTATATGATGCTCCTCCAGCAGATTTTCGCATCTATATTGAAAACTGTCACTATAACAATAATATCCAAGCATATTGCCGCCCTGCATGGGAACGTCATCTACGCTCTCCCACACACTTTCAAACGCTTCATATGCCGGGGAAAAATACCAGGACATCTTTGTTTTTCCGTAATTATCCACATCGCCTGTCAATATTGCATTATTTGAATCTCTGTAATAGGAACGAAGCACATAAAAGTCTTTTTGCTCCTCATCATAGTAAAATTGAAGTACGGCATTTGTGTAAGGAGTGCGGCCGACAAAATATTCTAATTGCAGGATTCCCTCGTCCACAAATACCACTTCCACCAAACTGAGCGCTGTATCCCAATATTCAATGCTATCGGATAAAGAGATCTGTTCATAACCGCCATTCTCTGCAGATAACAAAAGCCAAAAGCTGGCTGCATAATATTGTGGTATAAATTCATAAGGGCTGAACCCCTCATACCTTCGTTCTTCCTCAAAGTCATCCGGATACAAAGCCGCAACATAGTCCATCCTGCCATCATGATTCAAATCACAGACAGCAATATGACTCCATGCATTTTTTTCCCACAACAAACTATAGCCTTCCGGTTTGTATTTTTCCACTTCCTCCATAACAGCTTCACTCACTCTGAGCTGACAGTTAATACGGTTCAACTGTCCTTTTAAAAACTCTGCGATACAGACCTCCTTCTGCTGTGCCACATCGATAAAAATTTCCCCGTCTCTGTCAATCCGGTATATTCGGTCCTTTAATACCCAAAATTCCTGTATTTCCCCCTCTGTTTCCTCTGCCATATACCGCTCTGATTCCTGTCTGCGAAGTTCTTTTTCCTCTTCCGGATTCTCCCATTCGTCATCATAAACATCATCTATCCTTTCAAAACGCAGTACATCATTATTTACAATATAGTCAGGCAAATCTTTCTCAGATCTGCTCTCTGTCTGATAAGTAAACCAGAAACTGCCATCCTCCAATATCCTGCACTCATATCTCTGCCGTTCTTTTTCCCTCGCTTTATCTGCAGTAACCAACTGGAAAAACGTCGTTTTCCCATCTATGTAACCGGCACATAGTCCTCCTTCATAATTTGCCGGATAAAAAAGATAAATGGTGCCTACAAATTCCCGGTATAGTTCTCCCTCCTGCCCTTGTTTTTGATTATCCAAAAGCATCCTGTCCAGTTCTTTTATATAAGAAGTATATAATTCTTTTTGTTCTGCAGCCAGCTTCTCTTCAGGATTATCCTCTTCGGTTTGATCCAATACGGATTCCTCCTGTGGACTGTCCGTTTTTTTACAGGATATAAGCAGTGTGATGCCAATCAATAATACTACAAGAAAAATAGACTTCTTTTTCATATTTACTCCCATCTGTCTGCTTTAGCAGACACTCAAATTCAATAGTTGAAAGCGTTTTTCTTTCAACCTTATACCCCCTGCGCGCTGCAGTACGCCCGTATCTGTTAAAATGAATTGTAAATATTTTTGTTCATTATATCGTATAGATGCATCAAAGTTGCATACTGTAAAGCCGTTTATTCCTTGGAGTAAAAAACAATTCGATAATCATAATAAAATGGAATTATATCGACGCTTATGCTATAATCTGCAATAGAATCAGAGATAGAAAATGAATCCATAAAAGGTGTGTGTTAAAATGAATCAAATACTTATGATTATTATGTCCATCGGCATCATAATAGGCGGCGCCGACAGGCTTCTTGGAAATAAATTCGGATATGGCGATAAATTTGAAGAAGGTTTCCGTCTTATGGGGCCTACGGCGCTTTCTATGGCAGGAATGATCTGCTTTGCCCCCGTATTGGCTGATGTTTTGGGTCGGGTGATTGTTCCGCTGTACCAGTCTGTCGGCGTAGATCCCGCCATGTTTGGAAGTATACTTGCCATCGATATGGGCGGCTACCAGTTAGCATCAGAACTTGCTATAGACAGCAGAATTGGCAGCTATGCAGGGATTGTTGTATCCGCTGTTTTTGGATGCACAATAGTATTCACCATCCCTGTGGGTATGGGCATGATTTGTAAAGAAGACCGGAAATATTTTGCAAAGGGAATTATGCTTGGACTGGCTGCAATGCCGGCAGGTCTTTTGTCAGGAGGAATTCTTGCAGGATTATCCCTATGGGAAAGTATTCATCAGAATCTGCCTGTTTTTGTTTCCGCACTGCTGCTATTGCTTGGACTATGGAAAATACCGGATAAAATGGTGAAAGGATTTTGCATCTTAGCAGACGGTATACGGGCTTTGGTCACTGTCGGTCTGGTATTGGCAGCAGTAAAATCTCTCTGCGGATGGACTCTTATCCCTGGAATGACTCCCATCGAAGACGCCATGAGTGTAGTCTCCTCTATCGGCATCGTTATGCTGGGAAGCCTTCCGGTAGCAGAACTTCTGCGCAGACTGTTAGAAAAACCTTTCACATTTCTGGGCGCAAAACTTCATCTGAAACCGCAAAGCCTGACCGGCATGCTGATTGGATGCGTAAGCGCCATTCCGGTCTTTTCCCTCTATTCCGATATGGATTCCAGAGGGAAAACAGCCGCCGGCGCATTTCTGGTAAGCGGCACCAGCCTGCTTGCCGCTCAAATGGCATTCACTTTAAGCACAGAACCGGATATGCTGCCTGCATTAATATGCGGAAAATTGTGCGGAGCTTTTGCCGCCGTTATCCTTACTTTACACACCCAATCAATTCCTGAATATCCTCAACCTGCTTCTCCTTCATAAACGCTTCAATCCCATCTGCAACTTCCACTGTGGTATACGGATTAACAAAATTCATCGCGCCCACTGCCACCGCCGTTGCGCCTGCCATTATAAATTCCAGCGCGTCTTCCGCATTCGCAATACCGCCCATTCCTATAATCGGGATCTTCACTGCCTGAGCGCACTGATACACCATCCGTACCGCCACCGGTTTGACTGCCGGACCGGAAAGACCGCCTGTTTTATTGGCAAGGACAAAGGCCCGTTTATTGATGTCTATTTTCATGCCGGTCAGCGTATTGATCAGAGAAATGGCATCGCTTCCTGCCGCCTCCGCCGCCTTCGCCATTTCAGTAATATCTGTCACATTAGGACTTAACTTCATAATGATCGGCTGTTTCGCCGCTTTTTTAATCCTGGAAGTGATAGCAAACAGACTGTCCGCCTTTTGCCCGAAAGCAATCGCACCTTCTTTCACATTTGGGCAGGATACATTGATTTCCAGCATGTCTGCCTCTTTGTCAGCAAGCTTTTCCACAACCTCAATATAATCTTCTACTGTTTTTCCACATACGTTCACAATAATTTTCGTGTCATACTGCTTTATAAAAGGAAGATCTCTTTCAATCAACACATCGACGCCAGGATTCTGCAGCCCGATTGCATTTAACATTCCTCCATAAACCTCGGCAACCCTGGGCGTTGGATTTCCTTCCCACGGCACGTTGGCAACTCCTTTTGTCACTACAGCCCCCAAACGGTTTAAATCTACAAATTCTCCATACTCCATTCCGGAACCAAAAGTTCCCGAACCCGTCATGACCGGATTTTTAAATTCCACACCTGCAATCGTTACCTTTGTATTCATAAATGCTCCTATCTGTGTATTTTGCACACCTGCAAATCAAGCGGAGTATCATGCATCCACTCTCCGCCTGTATCTTTTCTGTTCTGCATCTAAATTTCCACTTCATCCGCCTCGAAAACAGGCCCGTCCGTACAAATCCTTGCATTATTGACATGCGAATGATGATCTGTATTTTTGGTTTTGCACACACAGCCAAGACAGGCGCCTACGCCGCATGCCATTCTCTCTTCCAAAGAAATATATGCCGGTATTCCCTGTTCCTTTGCGTAATTCTTAATTGCCCGAAGCATCGGCATAGGACCGCAGGAAAAAATCACATCAGCATGCAGATCGTTTTCCCTGACTGCATCCATGACATTTCCTTTTGTCCCTGTACTTCCATCCTCTGTTGCTACAAACACATTTCCGTATTTTTCCAAATCTTCCTTCAAAAACAACTTGGAGTCTCTATATCCTAAAATGATGTTAATTTCAGGTTTCCCGCTCCCTGTATTTGCAGCATGATCTGAAAGTTCCTTTGCAAGTTCCAGCATAGGCGGAATTCCGATTCCTCCTCCCATGAGGAAAATTTTCGTCACAAATCCTGCTTCCATTGGGAACCCATTTCCTAAAATTCCAAGAATCGCAATGCTTTCCCCTTCCTGATACGTTGAAAATTCTTTTGTTCCCTTTCCTGCAATACGATATACAATACGCAGGCTTTCCCTCTTTTCATCCACCTCACATATACTGATCGGTCTCGGCAGCAAAGTACTCGCATTTTTGGGATACACTGCAATAAACTGTCCCGCCTTTGCTTCTCCTGCAAGTTCTGTCCGCATCCACATATCAAAAATATTGGGTGCAATTTCTTTATGTGCTGTTATAACAGCTGATACCTTCTTTTTCTGAGCCATATTCATCCTCCATGCCGCCTTTGGCGGTTCAAATCATTATGAAAAATGCGGCTTTCATCCACATTTTTATAAACAATTTTTCCATTGCAGATAGTATAGCACACCTGCCCTGTCATTGTCTTTCCCAAAAACGGTGAGTTAGAAGACTTTGACACAAAACTGTCTGCTCTCCATGTTTTCTCCTGATCGAAAATGACCAGATCCGCCGGCGCGCCTTCCTCTATCGTCCCACCCGGAAGTCCGTATAATTTCGCCGGATTATAAGACATTTTTTCCATCAGTTCCATCATGGACAAATATCCCGTATTTACCAGCCGGGCAATGCCAAGACTGAAAGAAGTTTCCAAACCGATGATACCGCTGGGAGCTTCCGTTATCTTTTTTTTCTTTTCTTCTTCGCTGTGCGGTGCATGATCTGTCGCAATCAAATCGATCGTCCCGTCTTTTAATCCTTCTATAATAGCAAGCCTGTCCTCCTCTTCCCGAAGCGGGGGATTCATTTTAGCAAGGGTTCCGTATTCTATCGCCGCTTCTTCATTTAAAGTAAAATGATGCGGCGTCGCCTCTGCATGAATATTGCTGCCCTTTCTTTTTGCCTGTCTGACGAGTTCTACTCCTTCTTTCGTACTGATATGCTGGATATTAATAACCGCGCCCGTTTCCAACGCAATCTCCAGATCCCTTTTTATCATACTAATTTCCGCCTGTCTGTCGGAACCGCCAATACCGAAATATTCCGAAGCTTTTCCCCTGTTAATCCCATTATTCTCAATGTATGCCGGATCTTCTTCGTGAAAGCTGATGGGCATTCCCGCCTTTGCCGCACGCTCCATTGCCCTTCGCGCCAATCCTTCCTCTAAGAGCGGAACGCCGTCATCCGTAACTCCGACCGCCCCGGCAGCCTTCAATTCTGACATATTCGTCAGTTCTTTCCCCTGCATTCCTTTTGTAACCGTCACGCAGCTTTCCACATGGATACCGGTCTTTTTCCCTTTTTCCAATATATATTGAAGCGTGTCTGCTTGATCGACTACGGGCTTCGTATTTGCCATCAATACGACTGTGGTAAATCCACCCTTTGCCGCCGCTTTTGCTCCGGTTTCAATATCCTCTTTATAGGTAAATCCCGGATCTCTGAAATGCACATGGACGTCCACAAGGCCCGGCGCTATTACAAGGCCGTCCGCATCTATTATCTGTATGTCTTCCCCTTCCTGCCTGAAGGCAGCTGCCTGTTCCATTTTGATCTCTTCTTTTATCTGTGTGATCTTCCCATTCTCAATTAAAATATCATTTTTTCCCTCTCTATGATTCCCGGGGTCGATCAGATAACCATTTTTTATCAATAACATTTTTACTCCCATCTGCCGCTTCAGGCGCGCACTCAAAATAATTGAAAGTTTTAGTTTTATTCTTCAAAATATTTTCTTATATACTCCGTCTCTATCTTTTCCGCCAGTTCACCCATCTTTTCCAACTCCCGCACATAATTTTCCTCTGTAAGTTTATAATTCCCCTCTTTCATCTGCTCTACAATAAAATAATTAATTTCATCTGAAAAATGCACCGTATCCATATAATGATCCAGATCCGTAATCAAATTTTCATCATTTTGAAAATAATACAATTCTGCATTTTCATAAGTAAGCAGTCTTTCCGCCGCCTGCTCCGCCGCATACAGATTTTGCTCCGTCTCCCCGTTACGGTATGCGGCATCCCACCAAAGCATGGAATACGGCGGATATATAAAACGGAATGTGGTTTCGGGATGTGCTTTTACCACCTCTTCTATCAGGGAAATATTGGCATCTATGTTTTGCTTATAATCTTCCTCCGAAAGCATCGGCAAAACTTCTTTCGGCCTGCTGTAATGGCTTAAAGTCTCTTCCTTTGAAAAAATTTTATACTGAGCCCAGTTATAAGACGCGCCTTCATCATAATCATCCAGATAAGTCATTGCAAACAAATAGGGAATATGCTCAAATATCACATCCTTATTCCAAATATAGTTTACATCATCTATCGGATTTTCATTATACAGATACAAGGGCAGGGAATCGTCAGGAAATACTCTTTCTGCATCCGCACTTAAAGCAAACAGATCCATACTGTAATAAACTTCTTTGATACCCGTATCCTTCTTTGCCCCAAATGCCTCGTTCAGGTAATAGATCAAATCGACTGTTGCGGCGGAACTTTTTATTCCTTTTATCGTCGTTGTCCCAAATGCTTCGTCAAACCACCTGTTATTATAATTTTCCGCAACGGAAGAGCCGAGCAGGATACTGTCATAATCAAAATTACGCACTGTGCCGATACACTGATATTCTGCTTTTGTCACAACTGCCTTTAAGCTGCCGATCGGTTTATGAAAATGAAAAAACGGATCGAAAATAATGACTGCCGCCCCCGCCAGAATCAGGAGCATTGCCGACTGTATGGCAAAATTTCTGATAAATCTTTTTTGTTTTTGCAGCAGTTCCTTTTCCTCCATGTGTTCTGACTCCTCCTTTAAAAATTAAAGTACAAAAAGGTACTGACTCCTGAAAGCGACAACACCGACCAGACAAACAACACTGCCATCCGTAACGCAAATCCATTACTCCAGGAATTGTTTTGTACTATTTCTCTTGTCGTTTTTTTGCACAGCACAAATATGCTGACCAATATAACAAACGAAATCACCACCATATTCACCATGCCGAGAAGCTGCGGCGCTTTCATGGAAAGCGCTTTTGTAATAATATAAATTTCAGATACAGACACCGCGTCCGCTATTGCAAAAATACTGCCGTTATACTCAAAGGAAAACAGCCTTCTGAAAAACAGAAAACCATCTGCCATCGAATCGCTTCTGAAAAATACAAATGCCAGACAGACATATATAAAAGTAACAAATTGTGCCATATGCCTCCCGATCAAACCTGCTTTGCTCTGATTTTCCGTTTCATTCAGATTCTTTTTTTTCTTCGTACCCAAAAACAAACTGTTTATCGATACCCCGACGCCATGCAGAAATCCCCAAAATACAAATGTCCAATTCGCCCCATGCCACAAACCGCTAAGCAAAAACACCGCCATAGTGTTTATCACTGTGCGGAGTTTCCCTTTACGGCTTCCTCCAAGCGGTATATAAACATAAGTTGTAAAAAATCTTCCCAATGTCATATGCCAGCGCCGCCAAAATTCCTTCACTGACGTTGATTTATATGGAGAATTAAAATTATCAGGAATCTCCATTTGAAACATCTTTCCGATTCCTACCGCCATATCGCAATATCCGCTGAAGTCAAAATATAATTCCAACGTAAAGGCAAGCGCTGTGAAAGCTGCCGAAAGAGAATCCAATCCTGCAATCTCTCCAAACCCATAATTCACTGCTTTCGCCAAAGTATCCGCAAGCAGTACCTTTTTTCCCATACCGATTACAAAAAAGGCTGTTCCCTGTGCGAAACTCCCTGCGTTAAATTTTCTTTTCTTCCTGTCCTGAAACTGTGGAATCAATTCGCTGTGCAATACAATCGGTCCTGCGATAAGCTGCGGAAAAAAAGTAACAAAATTCAAATAGTCGAGCAACTCATAGTGAGGCGCTTTTCCCTTACATCTGTCAATCACAAAAGAAAGCTGCTGAAACGTAAAAAAACTGATCCCAAGCGGCAGTAAAATATGTTTCAGTGAAAAGTCCGCAGAAAACAAAGCGTTCAGATTCTCCAAAAAGAAATCATAATATTTAAAATATCCCAGAATTCCCAGATTGACCACACAGCCTACTATCATCATACCCTTCTTTACCGCTGCGCCCTCCAATCTGGTCAAAAGAAAACTGAATAAATAATTGATCAGACAGCTTACAAGAATAATAGAAAGGTAACTTATATCAAAATATGCATAAAACCAAAGCGACATAACAAACAGAAATGCCTGCGCCGCTTTATATTTCTCTATGCGGTTCAGTAAAAACCATCCGACTAGCGTAATCGGTAAAAATAAAAAAATAAATATATAGGAATTAAATAACATAATCCTGCCCCGCCTGCTTCCTCGTTTTGCCTTAAATTTTATCAAATTGTACATGGCAAGTCAAAACTAAAATGAACACTTTGTAATATTAGGTTGCGCTCCCTACCCCCGTCCGCTATAATAAATTTAAGAAAACATACAAAAGCCTCTTTACCACTCAGGCTCACGGAAAAGGAAATTCATTATGATACGTTTTATTTTAGTCGTTCTGTTTGTCGTTTTATTTCTCATTTGTTCCATTCCCATTTTTTTCATTGAATGGATCATTGGAAAAATAAACATGGATGCCAAGAGCCGTAGTTCCCTTGCCATTGTAAACTGGGCATTCCGCTGCGTGCTGTTCTTGTCAGGCGTGAAGATAACCGTAATCGGAGAGGAAAATGTTCCAAAAGATACCGCCGTCCTTTATGTGGCAAACCACAGCAGCTATTTTGACATCGTACTCACCTATGTGAGAGTCCCAAGACCAACCGGATATGTATCTAAGGCGGAAATATTAAAAGTTCCTCTCCTTAGTCAATGGATGAAAAACCTGCACTGTCTTTTCTTAGACAGGGATGATCTGAAAAAGGGATTACAGACTATTTTAGAAGGAATTGAAAAAGTAAAATCCGGTATATCCATTTGTATCTTTCCTGAAGGCAGCCGTAAAAAACCTGTAGATACTTTTCTCCCTTTCCACGAGGGCAGCTTTAAAATTGCACAGAAATCAGGATGCCCTATTGTACCGATCTGTTTAAACAACACCTCCGCCATTTGGGAAGACCATTTCCCGAAAATCAAAAAAGCGCATGTTGTCATTGAATACGGAAAGCCGATTTATATAAGCGAACTGAACAAAGAAGACAAAAAATTTGTAGGCGCTTATGTTCAAAAAGTTATTTCTGATACTTATTTTAAAAATAAAGAACTGGTATAACATAAAAAAGATTATTGTATCGCCGTTATGTCGACAGGTACAATAATCTTTTTTCTCAGGAAAGCCATTTATAAACATATGTTTCATTCATAATATATACAATGCTGATTTTACTTAGAAAATAATTTTTTTGTTTTTTCCAAAAAATCCTTATTTCCATTTATCAGGCCAGACACAATTCCTGCAGACATTCCCTGCTTATATTGAGGCGTTTTAAGCAAACCCAGGAATTTCCTTCTTCCTTCTTCCATGATAGAAGAAATAGTGTTTATGTAATCTTCATCCAAATAATGATAACCGTTATCCTGAAATTGAGAATTACCCGGTGTCTGAATTTCCGATAAACTATGTTTTCTGATCCGCTGACCCGAATATTGGCTTCTATAATACTCTTGCTCAAAATGTTTATTCGTCTGCTGGATTCTGGCTACTGCCTCTATTCGTCCCGTATATAATTTATAAGCTTCATCAAGCGCATCCAAATCTGCTTCTAACGTCATACATTTTGTGATACCGCCATACTCAAGCCATCTGTCACCATTCTTATGCTTTTCAATCAATCCGTTATAAAGCTTTTCATATGCACTCATGGCGGATTCCATTAAATCCGGTAATTCTCCCCTTGTACTTTTTCCGCAATTTTCTGAACTTGCAGCTTTTCCTATTTCATTACAAAGATCCCAAATAACCTGCAATTCTTTGGAGCCGTCCTCCACTTTAGCCTGTTCTATTAATGTCTCAATGTTATTCTGCCAATCCGTCTTACTTTCCAATCCTGACTGTTTCAGTTTGTCCCTAAGCGCCCCATATCCTTCCTCCGAGATAAAAACATCAACAGCGGGCTGATCTTCAAAAGACATATGTGAGTTTATTGCCTCGTCCTTCCTTTGTGATACAGAATTTTTAACCATATCAAATATGTTTATATCTCTCCATCCTAATTTTTGAATTTCCATACACGCTCCTATCTGCATGTTTTACCATGCTTACAATTTGAATACATATCACCTTAACTAAATAAATTTACCATTCCGTCGGCTCTTTACCGTTAGCATATGGATAATAATATTTCGTAGCATAACTATTCGGTCTGGTATACGTCATACTATTAGAACCTGTTGCATAATCATAAAAATAATTAAATTTTTCAATATCAACCAATTTTCCTGTATTTGGATCAATAAGAACCGTAACATAAGCCCTGTCATCATACATACGATTTGCCGCATATGCGCCACTACATACACAATGTATCTTATAAAATGCCGAATCTGAATATATAGACAGTTCCAATACATCACCAATAAAATTCGTTCCCTTACTTCCACCATGATAATATACTGTATCTGGCATTATCATACCGACTCGTACCGTAGTCTCCCAATCTTCAAATAAAAATTGGTTCTCATATATTTTGGCACGTAAATATTCACTATTTTCCAACACTATATCATAAACTTGCGTTCCGGCAGAATTAGAGGAATCTAGATAATATTTGTAACTTACGTCTATTTTGTTTCCATTCACATACATATTCATGCCATTTTGATCTGACTGAAAAACTATGTGTGCAGGCTCATTTACTGTAAAATATGTTGCTCTTGAATCATCAGCGATATTAGCAATATTGCTAAATGATATATTATACGCTTGACTTGTATTATATGTTCCATCTTTACTATTAATATTGAGATAATATGTCCCTGCACTAAGCTGATAAACCTCGTCTTTATTGGAAAGTTTATATATATGCTGGGAGCTGTCCGACTTTATGAAAGTTGCTTTATAATCTCCAAGGTCTGTTGTAATATTTACAAGCATAGCCGATGTTAAAGTAAATGTATAATAATCATTGTCAAACGGGTTATCAATAATTCCCTCAATTGCATCTCCATCGCAGATTACCGTAGCAACATCAATGCCATCATTTACCTCATTAACCAAATCCTGTGTTGCATAAAATGCAAGTGCATATTGACCATTTCCCTCATAGGCACTAATAGCAAAATAATAAATACCTGGATTAAGAATCTCACTATAATATTCAGATACTCCAGCTCCTGATGTAGCTGTGCCTCCAATCAAATTAAGTTCATTTGTACTTTGATCCAATTGAAATACATAAATATCTACATCCACCTCTGGTACAGATTGCATCATCATAGATACTTTACTGGTCTGTTCAAGTATACATCCATACCACCGCATCTCGCTCGTCTTAGTCAATATCCCCTGTTTTATGTCTTCATGTACAATCAAATATGCATAATTGGGGTCTGTATTCTCCTGACTGTCTCCTGTTGAAAAAGTGCTTATTCCATCTGTCTGACTCGGCAGCTCCGTCACCATTCCAATTTCTTCAGTATATTCTCTTTCCATATTATTAAATGTATATTCTTCAACATTTATCTCTTCTGATATGTCCTCATACATTGGAACGCTGTCCTGAATGAAATATTCATTTTTTTCTATTTGTTCAGTCATATCACAATTCAATTCCTGTGCATTCGCTAACAATGGATTCCCTATTACACATATACTCAAACATAATGATACTAATGCTTTTAAATTATAATTTTTCATTTTTGCATCCCCTTGTACTCTTGTTATTGCACTTTCTCTAACATCGATTAAAGTAGTAAGTAATAATATTAGTATTATAACATTTTAATAATCAAATAAGTATGAAGTTTTCGGAAAAATTGATATCAAAAACTCATGTTTGCTTTCTTTTAATTCTATAACAGTTGTTCTTAAATTAAATGGAGTTTCCTTCACTCCCACAATTTATATATAAAAAGGACATCCAGACAGCCAATCTGCCCTGATGTCCTTTTGCAAATAAGTATCTTTCTGCCTATCTTTAGATCTGTCTGCTGCATTATTTCTCTTCCGAATCATCACTCCATCTATTATAAATATTTGCTAAAACTGCACCTGATATATTATGCCATACCGAAAAAATCGCACCGGGAACTGTTGCCATTGCAAGATCCGGGAACGCTGTGCCGGCAAGGCTTGTAGCCAGTCCGGAATTCTGCATTCCAATCTCAACCGATAACGCTTTTGTCTTGGACGCATTCAGCTTCAACAGTTTCCCTAAACCGAATCCGCACGCATATCCAAGCAGATTATGCAGGATTACGACCGCAAATACCACAATTCCTGTAGAAAAAATCTTCTCTGAATTATGGGATACTACGGATGCAACAATCAGACAGATCGCAATAACGGAAACCGTCGGAAGAACCGTTACTAACTTCTGTGTAACCTGACCAAAAAGTTTGTTAATGATAAATCCGAGCGCAATCGGAATAATGACAACCTTAATAATGGACATAAACATACTGACCGGATCTACATTTACCGTTGTTCTGAGTAAAAGCCAGGTAATTGCCGGAGTAAGAAGCGGCGCTAAAAGAGTATTAACGCTCGTCATTCCCACTGACAAAGCTACATCGCCTTTTGACATATAGGTAATCACGTTGCTGGATGTTCCGCCCGGACAGGTTCCTACCAATATCACGCCTGCCAGTAATGCAGCGTCAAGACCAAATACTTTTCCCAGACCAAATGCTAAAAGCGGCATAATGGTAAACTGGGCAATACAGCCCACACATATATCTTTCGGTCTTGTAAAAACAAGTTTAAAATCTTCCAGTTTTAAAGTAAGACCCATTCCGAACATAACAATCATCAGCAGGTAATTTACCCAGCCTGTCTGAATCCATGTACAGGAAACAGGCACAAACAGTGCCAGTGCCGCGACTGCAAGCACAATAAACGCCATAAACTTTCCAAAAAAATCACTGATTTTTTCTAATACTTTCATCTCATTTTCCCCTCCAAGGTATTTTTATTAACGACTAAATTATAGTCCTGTCATTTTGCCGCGTCAATACGTTACCATAAGAAATCTTGCCCGAAAAACCCGTCTATATGTTTCCTTTACTATTCCTTTCCCCGCTTTCCTATGATATAATTTGTCCATATGCTTATACTTTTTCATACATAAAAAGAAGAGGAGGACATATATGGGAGAAGTACATAAGAAAGGATTAGATGCTGATTTAGTTTGGAGCGATTTGGAAAACTGCTGCTTAGACGGAATTTCCTGCAGCCAGTGTCAGGGAAAAAGCTGCACGATAGGCTATGCCAAACAATGTATCAAAGATTATCAAAAAGAACCTAAAAAAGAAGTCCCGGAAGGCACGGCACATGTTCCGACAATGGATCTCAAACCATTTGATGAATTGGAACTGGAAACTGCAATTGCACATATTCTAAAAGAATGTAAAGACTGTAAAGAAGATCACACAGAAAACTGTATTATAAATGTAATCCGCAATTGTTATGAAGTTGATTTATTCGGAGATACGCATGTATACGAAGGAAGCGCATTGCAATATTTAATGTATTTGAAAGAAAATTATCCTGAACATTCTGCACAGATTGCAGATCTTTACATGAAATAACATTTCTCCGGTAAATTGGAAATGAGGTCGAAAATGTCACGAAAAAATTACCTGATAACCATTAAAAAGTTATTTGTCCCGCCATTATGCACTTTAATACTATGCTGCCTGTCATCCTGCAGCAAGACGGGTACTGCGCCTCAGGCAGATGCTTTGCCGGAAACAGAAAGTGCGTCAATAAATGAATGGACAATCCCTGAAACCATAACTGCAATTCAGGAATCGGAAACTCAAACCATTCCCCCTGCCGAAACCCCGGAAGCAGAAAGTACCGAACCCCTTCCTGTTTCACCCGAAGAGCCTGTTTCCAATGACATACCGGATGTGGAAGCCTGGCAGCGTGCTTATATGGACTATATTAATGCACTGGAGAGTAAAGATGCCTGTACTTACAGCCTGATCTATGTAGATGAAGACGACATACCGGAGCTGGTAATTGATTCAGGCTACGAAGCCGGCGGATGTATGCTTTTGACATGGCATTCTAACAGACTGGACGTTTTACAGACATCGCGTCTTTATTTTAATTATATTGAAAAAGGCAGTCTTCTCTGTAATCAGGAAGGCAAGATGGGTTATTATTATGATGATGTCTACACCATCAAAGACGGAAAATGGGATTATCTTTGCGGCGGAACTTATCAGGATGGAGAAAACGGCACTACATTAGACGAAGAGGGTAATCCCATTTATATATATGCCTGGAACGGCGAAACGGTAAACGAAGCAGAGTACAAAGAAAAATTAACTGCTGCCTATCCCCTTGAGCAGGCTGTAGAACCGGAAAAATATTATATCTGCGATGAAATTCTCTCTGTTTTAAAAACAGGAGACGTTACCTCTGCCGGGCACCGTTATGAACTGGTGATAGAAGACCTTACCTGGTCTGAAGCAGACGCCGCCTGCCGGAAAAAAGGAGGCTATCTGGCAACCATCACTTCTTTCGAGGAATGGGACCGGATCACAGAACAGATTGCCGCAGAGGAAAAAAACAATATTACTTTCTTTGTAGGCGCAAAAGATATCAGCTGGCTGGAACCCGGCATTGAAGGCGGTTATCCTATGCTTGCTCTCTATAATGCCCTGTTCCAGTTCTGGCTGGAAGGAGAACCGAGTTATAGAGGTCTGCGTGAGGATGGCGTCGAAGTAAAAGAAGAATATGTCGTTCTCTTTTACCGGAACTCCGATAAAAGTTATTACCTGAATGACGTGCCGGACGATATTTTAGCTGCCGCGCCTTCTTATAAGGGAAAAGTCGGATATATTTGTGAATTTAATCAATAAAGTAAACGCTGCCGTATTTTACGGGCAGACTTACAGAATACAAAAAGCTGTCACTGCGACAGCTTTTTTACAATACTCTCAAATCCCATTCCATGAGAAGCCTTGATCAGCACCGTATCTTTTTCCGTTAAGAGGCTCTCTATCACCTGTTCTAATTCTTCCCTTGTCTTGAAATAATGCAGTCTGGCATCTGTACGGACTTCTTCCTTCTTTTTCTGCGCCGCTTCATACATAAAGCGGGCGTTCTCTCCTACGCAAAGAAGCATATCCACCCCGTTTTCCACTGCATATTTGCCGACTCTCTCATGCAGGGCGTCGGAGTTTTCTCCCAGTTCAAACATATCTCCCAAAACGGCCACTTTTCTTGTCAGCGCCATTTTCAGCAGATCAATTGCCGCTTCCATAGACACCGGATTTGCATTATAGCAGTCGTCTATCAGAATATATTTTTCACCCCGGATAATATTGCTCCTTCCTCCTACCGGTCTTACTGAAGAAATACCCGCCTGAATCTGCTCTGTGCTCAATCCCAGTACCCTTCCCACACTCGCGGCTGCCAGCGCATTATATACCATATGCTCTCCCGGCAGAGGAATCGAAACGGCATAGCATTCTCCCACTCCGTTTTTCCGCATCCGGTGAATCTTTACTTCACTGCCAAACAGTCCTCTGTTTTCCATGTCTGTTGCATAAACGTCATTCTTTTCGGAAAATCCAAAATAGACAAGCGGTTTTCCGTTTACTTCCCGTACTGTTTGCAGCATGTCGTCATCACCGTTTACAAAAACTGCAGCATCTTTTGAAGCATAATCAAAAATTTCTGACTTCGCTTTTAAGATTCCTTCTCTCGTACCTAAAAACTCCAAATGGCACTGTCCAATATTAGTCATAACACAGATATCCGGTTTTGCAATTTTACTGAGCCGGTGCATCTCCCCAAAATGGCTGATTCCCATTTCCAGTACCGCCACTTCGTGTTCCTCCCGTATTTGCAGCACTGTAAGCGGAAGACCTACTTCATTATTGAAATTTCCTTCCGTCTTTAACACTTTAAATTTCTGTGAAAGCACTTCGGCAATAAATTCCTTCGTACTTGTCTTTCCCACGCTTCCTGTAATCCCCACAACTTTGACTGAAAGCTGTTTTCTGTAATATTCCGCGATGTCCTTCAATGCCTGAAAAGAATCTTTCACAAGAATATAGGGGATTTTTTCTCCTTCAGGCACTTTTTCACATACAACAGCCATCGCGCCTTTTTCTGCTGCCTGCGGGATAAAGTTATGCCCGTCGACACGTTCCCCCTTTGTTGCAATAAATATATAATCCTTCTCCACCTTTCGGGAATCAATTACGACCCCCGCTGCTGTTTTATCCCACTCTGTACCTGCATTATGAACCGTACCGCCGCAGCTCTCCGCAATTGACACTAACGTCATATTTTTCATACTGATCCTCCATTCAGGCATTTAACGAAATTCTGATAATCTTTTCACACAGATCCCCATACGAAGTTCCTTCTGCTGCCGCCTCCTGTGGCAGAAGCGATGTAGGCGTCATTCCCGGAAGCGTATTCGCCTCCAGACAATAAATCTCTTCCTTTTCATTCATCATAAAATCCATACGGGCATAATTTCTTAAACGCAATACTCTGAATGCTGCTTCCGCATAGCCCTGCATTTCTTTCGTCTTTTCTGCACTCAGCGCCGCCGGACAAGTCTCTACCGTACTCCCTGCCTGATATTTATTTTTATAATCATAAAAACCGTTTATTGGCGCAATCTCTATAATCGGAAGCGCCCTTCCCTCCATTACGCCGATTGAAAACTCACGTCCCTTTATATATTGCTCAATAATCACTTCATTATCATACAAAAATGCCTCTTCTTTTGCTTTTTCATATTCTTTCTCATCCTGTACAATGCATACGCCTACACTGGACCCCCCGCAGCATGCTTTTACCACACAGGGAAGCGGCACCTCCCTTCGATCCTCTTCTCCCTTTTTCAGAGAAATTCCCTTCGGCGTAGGAATATTATGAGAAGCAAACATTTCTTTCGTTAGTCCCTTATCCATGCAAAGAGCCGAGCTGACATAATCTGTTCCTGTATATTTAATTCCCATTAAATCAAAACAGGCCTGCACTTTTCCATTCTCTCCATTCTCTCCATGCAGCGCCAAAAATACAATATCTGCGCTTTGACAGATTGTAAGTACATTCGGTCCGAAAAAAACTTTATCCCCGTCCGGGCGCATTGCCTTAATTTTTTCTATATCAGGATTTTTTTCTGTCACCCTTCCCGTTTCCTTAGCCCAATCCTCATCCAATTCAAAAAGATGTGCCGTATCACCCTGATATCCTAAAAACACATCCAAAAGAATTACCTGATGTCCTTTTTCCTTTAATGCATGGTATATCATAGTTCCTGAGCTTAAAGAAACATCTCTTTCCGTACTGATCCCGCCTGCCAAAACTACTATCTTCATAAATGCATGTATCCCTCCCTTACATTTCCTTCCTTCATTTTATCAGCACACTTTTCCGATAAAAAGATGATTTAGTGCTATATATCTTGCAAAAAGTGCTTTCATTATTCCTGTTCTTCCTCTATATCACGGTCATTCACTTCGCTTAGCATAAACAGCAGTGCAGACTCCTTAAAACCACCATCCATTATGGACTGCTGCCCTTCTTTCACAGAATAATCCCTTTCCCCCACACCGTCCACATAACTGATTGCCATAGAATTACGGCCAAGCAGATAGTGAAGGTGATTTTCAATAATCGTTGCATACTCATGATTTGAAATTACATGATCCACAATAGTAAGCACCACCATATCCCACATAATTTCATCATTATTTTTCTGGTCTGCAGTTATGTTTACCTGATAAAATGAACTTCCTGTCTGCGCAGATATTTCCTCCGCCTCGTTCATAATCTCTTTCATAAACCGTGCACAAATATCCATATCAACTTGCTGCCTTGTTGCAATATAGGTCACAGCGCCATACACCGCTTCTCTTTCCGCATTCACCGGCTCCTCAGTATTCCTGCAATACTCTTTTATATAATTATGATACTTTCCGCCGCCCGATACCCTGTATAATTCAGCGGCTGCCATAAATCGAAATTTGCCGTCCACCTGAGAGGCATTTCTTTCCATATATCTCCATACCGAATCCGCCAATTGCAGACAGGAAGTTGCAAATACACTGTCGTATTCTTTATATGTATAGCTGAATTTTGCAATTGCCGATGCATAGTAAGAAACCATCTCCCAATCAGCAGATGAAAGTACGATCTCCTTCTGCTCTGATAACAAAATGATTTGAGAATGCAGGATATCTATAAGATCCGGAATTTCATTCCCACTCTCCTGAATTCCCAGATCATCTCCGAATATTTCTCCATGCATCTCAAAAGCAATCAAAATATTCGTCACTGCTTTACAGGTATTGGTAATTTCTTCTTCTGTTAATGACTCCCTATTTTCAACTTTTGTATGCAATCTGAGTATATTTTGTTCCAAAAGCTCCTTATAAATCTTATCATTGATAGGAAAAGTATAGGAATACCCTAAAATATCGGACTCAATATAATATTCCCCCGGCGTCTGCACCTCCGTAAAACCGGCATATCCAATCTGCTCTCCTGTTACCTTGTCGCTTCCCCGTAGTTCCAGATTTCCCTCAAAAACAACCTCCCCCGTTTCGGCATTGCAGACATGAAAAGTATCCGGCAGAGTTTTCCCCCGGAATATGGCAACTTTTTTGTCTTCAATTTTGTATCCTGCCTGATTCACAAGGATACCCGGCGCACAATCAGGAATTGTATATTCCAGTATGGGTTCTTTCTCCATTCCCCCTGTTGCCTTTGGTATTATCGGAACTGTTTCTGTCTCTTTTGCAGAACATCCTGTGAACAATATGACAACGTTTATCAGACACAATAGGATCTTTTGTCTCATGTAACATATACCTTTCCCACGCTGATGTTTTCATATAAAGTATCCTTTGTATTATACCCCCGGTATGAAACCTACGTCAAGAAACCCTCTTTCTGATAAACAATATTTCCGTCTATAATCGTGCACAGCGTTTCCGTAAAAACTTCCATTGGATTTCCTGAAAAAATAACTACATCTGCATCTTTTCCTACCTCAAGACTTCCAACCCTGTCCTCCACTCCGCAGATCACCGCCGGATTGATAGTAATTGCCTTTAATCCTTCTTCTAAAGGAAGACCCGCTTTTACTGCCATACCGGCACATAGCGGAAGGGATTTTATAATTGATACAGGATGGTCTGTTGTGATGGCAACGAGTGTTCCTGCCTTTTGTAAAATTCCTGCTGTCTTAAATGCCATATTTTGTACTTCTATTTTATTTCTGCTTGCAAAATCCGGTCCCACAATGGCAGGCGCCCCGCTTTTTGCAATGGCTTCAGCTATTAAATGTCCTTCACTGCAATGGTCCAAAGTAATATTCAAATCAAATTCCTTTGCAATACGAAGCGCTGTAAAAATGTCGTCCGCCCTATGCACATGCGCCTTTATGGGAATTTCCTTTTTTAAAACAGGAATCCAGCTTTCATACTGAAAATCTTCTTCAAAATTTTCCGCATTACTTTCTTTGTTTTCCAGATACTGCTTCGCTGCAAAAATTTCCTGGCGGAGCATTCCTGCAATTGACATTCTGGTCACCGGCATTTTTCCCTGACCGCTGTAGTTTACTTTCGGATTTTCACCAAATGCTACCTTCATGGCAGCAGGCGCCTTAAGAATCAGATCGTCGATACATCTTCCTTTTGTCTTTATTACTGCAAACTGTCCGCCAACCACATTCGAGCTGCCAGGGCCGGCCATTACTGTTGTAATCCCCGCTCTTACCGCATCATCAAAAGCTGCGTCCATTGGATTTATGGCGTCAATTCCCCGAAGCCAGGGTGTAACAGGTTCTACGTTTTCATTGCAGTCATCCCCTTCCATCCCTTTCTTCTCTTCACTGATTCCTATATGGCAGTGCGCCTCCATAAGCCCGGGCATGACCCAATTTCCTTTTGCATCGATTACTGTCAGATCTTCTTTTTTCTCATCGATTTGAATTTTACCGACTGCCTGTATTTTTCCTTCTTCCAGTAAAATACTGCCATGTTCATGAATGAGACCTGCCATAGTCATAATTTTCCCATTCTTTATAAAAATACGGCTCATTCTGTTTAATATCCTTTCTTTGTATTCATAAAAAATCTACCTTCAGATATACATTAAATCAAGTTTGTGCCGTTTACATGGCACAAACTTGTCCATTTACAATATAGATTACGGCAGTAAAGTCAACGGATTCCTTGGCTCCCCATCTTTAGAAAGCTGTAAATACAGGTTGCTTCCTTCCACACTATAATACTTTGTAGGTGCACTGACTACCCCGATTACATCGCCTGCAGAAACATAAGCGCCTTTACTTACCTGGATGTCAGCAAGTTGTCCATAAATTAATTCGTAGCCGTTTCCCAAATCCATTTTTACTGCATTTCCTATTTCATCATCCTCATAAATATCTAAAACCTGTGCATCTGCTGCGGCAACAATTGTTTTTCCTTCCGCTGCCTGTATAATTATGGCAGGATTGTATTTATACTGAGCAAGTGTAGGAAAATAAGTTGTCTGATCCATGCTGTAATTAATTAAGATCTCTCCTACCGTAGGCCAAACAAGACCTGATTCCTCTTTAAACTCCAATGCCCTCCACGTTGTTGTCGTAGAAACGGAAGCGCTTTCTTCACCAGGCAGCGCCGCTTCTTCATCCAGTGATGGAATGTCTGTGGAGGAAGCTCCCTGTGAAGGAAGAGTTTCTGTAGACGGGCTTGTCTCCTGACCTGCGTCCTCTTTCTTAGTACTTTGTGTTTCATCTGCAGAATTTGTTTCCGAAGCCTCTTTATTTGTCTGCGGCGTCTGTGGCTGTTGTGTTGTTTGTGCAGGATTTCCATTATTTTTCTCCTTTCCCACCTCGGCAAGCTCCGCATTATCTAATTCTCCTTCTTCCAATACCGCTTCCAGATCCAGTTCGTATTCCGCACTGGGGTTTTGTACCAAAAGGGAAGCATCCGGTTCTTCCACGTCTGCTTCTGCCTGATCTTCCGCAATATTATTATTTTCCAATGAACTCAAATCAATGGAATAACCATCATCATTTTGCTTCCCATTATTTCCTCTTACATATACACCTGTTAACGTCAATGCACTTAAGACAAAAACAGAAGCCGCCAACATTATGGCCTTCTCTTTTCCTATTCCCCCGCGCGATCCATTTTTCTTTTTCATTTCTATAATCATGCTCCTTTCCTGCCGACATTTAATTTTATAGAAATAGTCTTACCGAAATTTGCGCGGTTATTCAGTTTTTGATATTGCAATATTTGTAAAAAAATAATCCAGCAGTTTCAGGAAATCTTCTCCTTCTTTTGCCATCTCGTTTGCCCCATATTGGCAAAACCCGATTCCTGTTCCAATACCCTTTGTTTCTATTGTTACATGCTGTTCTTCATATGTAATAAAAAAATCCGAAGAAGACAACAAAAATTCCTGTCTGAATGCTTCTCCTCCAACCTCCTCTTCCCCTATATGGACTACAAGCACATATCCTGCACTGTCATATTGATAAGTAACCTGTGCCGCTTTTAATTGCTCATACGAGACCGGTTTCCCTGTCATTTCACTGATTTTCTCTGCAAAAATCGTTCCGTTTATTTCTATCCGCTTCAGGAAATCACGGCTCATCAGATCTTTCCTGCATTCTACAGCAGGATACTCCTCATAGTCTCCTTCTATACATTCAGACGCGTTTCTTGTACTGCCATTGCTCAAACGAAAATACGGGGCTCTTATTGGTTTACGATCCTTTTCCAGATACATACCACTTGTCTGTATTACCGCCTCATATAATTTTTCACAGTTTTTTTCATAATCCGATCCCCATCTTGTTTTATAGGCATAAAGCAAAACGGGTTTGAAATTATTTTCTCCCTCTTCCCAATCTGCAAGAATGTTTGTCCGCAGTATAACCGCCTGTGCTTTCAATGTCTCCGGCTCATAATCGATAGGGATTGTTCTTGCCAGCTCGTGAAGCACCTCCCATTCCAGTCTGGATTTCAAAATATCCTTTTTGTCCTCCCCTTCCAGTATCTCTTCCTGTCCCTGTGATTCTTTCATTTCCTTTCTTGAAAACAGAAGCGATATATTTACAGGCAGCATCAGCATAATACAAAAGACCATACAAAACTCCCAGATATAGGATTTTTGTATGGTCTTTTTGGTTTTTATATTTTTTTTCTCTTCCATCAGGCATCCCATACATTTCTTTCTTCTATTGTATGTAAATGTCTTTCATTCTATTCTTTTCGTAATGGTTCAGCCTCCCGCCTGCCGATAGATCAAAATCCTAAAAGGAACCCTTTGGAAGACGTCAGCACTTGGCGAAGTATTTTTGAGCCTAGTACTGTTACGTCTGGAACAGAGCGGGAGCGCGGTGACGTTAGAATTTTGATCTGTCGACAGGCGGGAAGCTGAACCGTTACTTTTTTTCTATATTGCCAGATCCATATGCTGTACTGTGCCGACTCCTCCGTTTTCATACAGGAAAATTCCCGTACTTCTCACCGCCGCATTGGTCTGATTTGTTTTTAACGAATTTAAGGAAAAATCACTGGAAACATTCTGAAGGCAGATCGCGCCGACTCCTTTTTCGGAAACATGATAAAGCTCTGTCTTCCCATTTTCATCCATACACCAGATCATCAGCTTATCCCAGATTTCATCCCCTTCGTCAATCCAGCCGTTTCCGTCGCTGTCATACTCTGCGAGATCTGCAAATCCATTTCCGCTCTTTGTGCCGAATAACTCGTTTCCATCATTGATCTGACCATCCCCGTTTTTATCTATGGCAAGATAACCGCTTTTTTCTGAAAGCTTTGAGATGGTATCCAGCACGCCGTCTCCGTCAATATCAAATAAAAACTTTTCATCCGATACGCTTGGCATGGTACTGTCTAAATTAATCACTAACGGATCACAGAAGGAAACTACTTTTTTCTCATGATTTTCATTATAGTATTTTTCAAATCCCCTGCTCATTGCAAAGCTTAAATTAAATTCAATTTCTCTTCCGTCAGCTGTTACGACGGTTCCCTTCGTCTGATAGGATGTTCTTTCTTTTTCACTGTAATACTCTGTCCTGCTTTCACGGATCGACGTTCTGCTCCCCACATTCGCATATCCTAAAAAGGTGCCTGTAAAATCTCCTATATCAAATTTCTCACCTACAGTATACGTTCCCGATGATGTAAAACTGCTTTTCCTGTTATCATTTTTATCATAATAAGAAGCTGTTGTGGAACCGGATGATCCTGCATTTTCCTTTTCTTTCAGCCAATCCTGAAAAGAAGTCTTTTTGATCCCCTGGCGGTTCGCTCTTCTTTCCTTATTTAAAAATAACATTTCCAGAATATACTGAATGCACTGCTGTCTGATCGTCTGTCTGTCTTTCAACTGTTGTGATGTGGCTATTTTTCCTGTATTTAACGGAACATAGTACGTTTCTTTTGTTCCCTTCTCTACAATTTCACCTTCTGTCTCTTCCGCTTCTTTGGTATCCGCCCCTGTTTCTCCATTCTGAGTCACTTCTTTTTCAAAAACAGTTTCTTCCATTTCACTTTTGACAGCTTCGTTCTTTCCTAAATCCTTTTTAGGTTCCAGTTTGACCATTTTCACTAAAATAGGATCAGATACAATCTGCGTTGTCTCTGATTCGTAACTTTGGGACGAATAGGTTCTGTCTGAATACATATCCACATTGGCCGAACTTATACGCACATCTGCGCCTCCTTCCTCTTTTTCGCCATTTTATGTCTGTGCAGATGTTCCTTCATCAACACATTACGTCCCTGTATTAACATAAAAGGACGGCAAATACCGGGAAAATCCTTTTCCCTGATTTTTACCGTCCGTGGCCTCTTTTCCAATATTCCTGTTTGCATCACATACAGGTTCTGCCGGCTGTCAATAAAATCAATTTATAATTATAATAAAGAAGATTTTAGTAACATTTTCCTGTCTGTAATTATTATATCGGTCAATTGCCCTAAAACTTTAATTCCACTTCTAAACTCTGTTATAGTTGATCAGACATCCTTTCAAAATAATCTGTCTTTCTTCATCGGTAAGCTCGCCCAGCTTCAGCGTAAACTCTTTCAGTTCTGACCCGCCGACCACATACGCCTTAATCGTATCGGCTTTCTCTTCAACCGCCTTTTTAATACTCGGAATAAACAAATAATCCTTATTCTTGAACGGCAGTTCTCCCTCCTCGATGATAAACGGCAGCATCCCCCAGTTAATCAAATTGGAGCGGTATCTTTTTGTTGCATACTCGTTTGCAATATTCGCCCATCCGCCTAATACTTTCTGACAGGAGGCCGCCTGTTCCCTTGCAGAACCGTCGCCCGGTTTCACCGCAAAAATCGTGGAACCAAAACCAATATTTTCTTTCCCCACATTTTCATAAGTCTTGCAGATCACCTTCATAATATTTTCCACTTCCGGTACTGCGCCTGCAGGACATTCCCCGTTCATAACCGCTGTCTGCGCTTTCTGAATCTCCTTCGCAAGCGGCACATAGTTCGGATCTTTTCTGGAAAGTGTAAATTCCGCCAGTCCTAACGGGTTAGAACGATAGGAAGAAGTCTCGCCTGAAGGGATCAATTCATCCGTCGTCGTAACCGGATCATGAATCTCAGAAACAACACGCAGAACCAGATTTTCCGGCAGTGCGCACATCGTTGGCCAGTCTTTGATATTGGGACCAAAATGGATTTCTACAGATGGGTCTGCCACTCCTTTGGAATCAAATACACGGTTTGCATAAATATTGCTGTCAAAATGATATTTATATTTTCCAATCTCACCGTCGAAATCCGTCGCAGGAGTCAGTACTCCTTTATTTGCCGCCGTCGCCGCAATAGAGCGTGCATCCATAAGCGCAACGGAGGAAATCTGTCCGTTTTGTAATTTAGATCCCTCTCTGTTCGGGAAGTTTCTGGTAGAATGACGAATGCTGAAAGCATTGTTCGCCGGCGTATCGCCCGCGCCGAAGCAAGGCCCGCAAAATGCCGTTTTCAGCACCGCACCTGTTTCTAACAGCGCCGCCGCGCATCCGTTTTTCATTAGTTCCATATAAATCGGAGTAGACGCCGGATATACGCTTAAAGTAAACTCGTCGCAGCCAATATAGCTTCCCTTCAAAATATCTGCCGCCGCGCAGATGTTTTCAAATCCGCCGCCCGCACAGCCTGCAATGATACCCTGATCTACAATGAATTTTCCATTTCTTACTTTATTCTTCAGCGTAAACTCCACAGCGCCGTCCAGGCTGACTGCGGCACGCTTCTCTACGTCTTCTAAAATATCCGTCAGATTTGCATTCAACTCTTCAATAGTATAAGTGTTGCTCGGATGGAAGGGCATAGCGATCATCGGTTTGATCAGACTTAAATCCACTTCTATCATACCGTCGTAATAAGCCGCATCACCCGGCTTTAATTCTTTATATTCTTCACTTCTGCCGTGAATATCGTAAAATTCCCTGATCTGGTCATCCGTCTTCCATATCGAAGAAAGGCAGGTTGTTTCCGTCGTCATAACATCGATACCGATACGGAAATCTGCACTTAAGCTTTCCACGCCCGGTCCTACAAATTCCATCACTTTATTTTTTACATATCCGTTTTTAAATACCGCACCAATAATTGCAAGCGCAACATCCTGCGGACCTACGCCCTTTACCGGCGAGCCTTTCAGATATACGCCTACTACTCCCGGCATATTAATATCGTAAGTCTGATTCAAAAGCTGCTTTACAAGCTCCGGGCCCCCTTCCCCCATCGCCATAGTGCCAAGCGCGCCATAACGGGTATGGGAATCAGATCCTAAGATCATCCTTCCGCCGCCGGCAAGCATCTCCCTTGCAAACTGATGAATCACGGCCTGATGCGGGGGCACATAAACGCCGCCGTATTTCTTTGCACAGGTCAGTCCAAACATGTGGTCATCCTCATTGATTGTTCCACCCACTGCACAAAGTGAATTATGGCAGTTTGTCAGCACATAAGGAATCGGGAATTTCTCAAGCCCTGACGCCCGCGCCGTCTGGATAATACCTACAAATGTAATATCATGGGAAGTTAATTTATCAAATTTAATCTTTAACTTGTCCATACTGCCTGATGTATTATGCTTTTCTAAAATTCCGTAAGCAATTGTTTCTTTTGCCGCTGATTCTTTCGTAACCTCTTTTCCTGTTTTGCTTTTTACAGCATTTATGGCGTCATTACCATCAGGAATCATTTCTGTTCCATTTACAAGGTATACTCCGCCTTCATATAATTTTACCATGCATTCTCCTCCGCTTTTTTTGTCTTTTATAAAATCCCTGCCATGAATCATTTTATCCGTGACAGGGATTTTTCATTATTACTCTGATTTATTTTTCTAAAGTCACCTTATCCAAATGCCAGATCTCATCCACATACTGCTGAATCGTTCTGTCCGATGTAAACTTACCGGAACATGCCACATTCAAAATCGCGCTTCTTGCCCAACCGGACTCATTCTTATAAGCCGCCTCTACTTTTTTCTGCGCTTCTGCATATGCCTTAAAATCTTTCAAAATAAAGTAAGTATCCGCCTTCGCCGTACTCTGCGTATTAAGCAGTGAGTTGTAAAGGGTACGGAAACGCTCTGAATCATCCGGTGCAAAAGTACCGTTGATTAACTGCATTAATACTTTTCTCACATCAGGATCATTATTGAAGATCTCCATAGGATTATAACCGCCGAAATTCTCATACTGAATAACCTCATCTGAACTCAGACCGAAAATAAAGGCATTCTCTTCTCCGACTTCTTCTACAATCTCTACATTCGCACCATCCATCGTACCTAAAGTAAGAGCGCCGTTTAACATGAACTTCATGTTACCTGTACCGGAAGCTTCCTTACTTGCAGTGGAAATCTGCTCGGAAACATCTGCCGCCGCAAAAATAATCTCAGCATTGGAAACTCTGTAATTTTCTATAAATACTACTTTAATTTTTCCGTTAATTGCCGGATCATTATTTACCACATCTGCAACGGAGTTAATCAGCTTAATGGTAAGCTTTGCATTCCGGTATCCTGCTGCCGCCTTTGCGCCAAAGATGAAAGTTCTCGGATAAAAATCCATCTCCGGATGCTCTTTTAACTCGTTATACAAATACATTACATGAAGAATATTCAAAAGCTGACGTTTATATTCATGCAGACGCTTTACCTGCACATCAAAGATAGAACGGGGATCTACATCGATACCGTTGTGTTCTTTGATATACTGTGCCAGTCTTACCTTGTTACGGTATTTAATGTTCATAAATTCCTGCTGTGCCTTTTCATCATCAGCATAAATTTTTAATTTATTAATCTTCGGAAGGTCTGTGATCCAGTCACTTCCCACATGCTCCGTTACCCACTCGGCAAGAAGCGGATTTCCATGCAGTAAAAATCTTCTCTGTGTGATGCCGTTCGTCTTGTTATTAAATTTCTCCGGCATCATTTCATAAAAGTCTTTTAATTCCTGTTTTTTCAAAATCTCTG
The DNA here is from genome assembly GCA_947650155.1 of uncultured Lachnospiraceae bacterium. GTDB lineage: Bacteria > Bacillota > Clostridia > Lachnospirales > Lachnospiraceae > RGIG3002. The sequence goes on along the minus strand of CANSUS010000006.1, from coordinate 38,833 downwards.
TATGTAATCTTGCCACACCGTTTACAGAGTATCCTGAAACAATAGCGAGATGCGCCATCTTCACCTGTCCGTCGTAAATAATCGCCATCTTACGGATCTTTTCCTGACATTCATGCTGATTCGCACCGTATTTCTGTTCGATTCTTGCCACAAAACGACGGTTAATCTCTTCTACAATCTGATAAATTCTCGGAAGCAGTCTTGAGAAAAGCTCGATCGGCCATTTTTCCAACGCTTCAGCCATAATTGTATGGTTTGTATAAGCACAGGTCTTTGTCGTCACTTCCCATGCTTCGTCCCATGTAAGATGATGCTCATCCATCAAAATACGCATCAATTCGGCAATTGCCACTGTCGGATGAGTATCGTTGAGCTGGAACGTCACTTTCTCATGGAATTTACGAATGTCTTTATGTGTACGCATATATTTCTCAACTGCTTCCTGCACTGATGCAGAAATGAAGAAATACTGCTGTTTTAAACGAAGCTCCTTACCTGCGTAATGGTTATCGTTCGGATAAAGCACTTCTACAATATTCTTTGCAAGATTCTCCTGCTCTACCGCTCTCTGATAATCTCCCTTATCAAAAGAATCAAGCTGGAAACACTCTACCGGCTGTGCATCCCAGATACGAAGTGTATTTACAATTCCGTTTCCGTATCCGACGATCGGCATATCATAAGGAATGGCCTGTACGGACTGATATCCTTCCTGTACGAAATTACTTCTGCCGTTTTCGTCAATATAAACATTAACATATCCGCCAAATTTTACTTCTTTTGTATACTCCGGTCTTCTAAGTTCAAACGGGTTTCCGTCAGCCAGCCATACATCCGGTACTTCTACCTGATAGCCGTCCCTGATTTCCTGTTTAAACATACCGTAACGGTAACGGATTCCACAGCCATATGCAGGATATCCGAGTGTAGCGAGAGAATCCAGAAAGCAGGCTGCAAGTCTGCCAAGGCCGCCGTTTCCAAGCGCTGCATCCGGTTCCTGATCCTCTACCATATTAATATCAATTCCGAGCTCCATTAAAGCTTTTTTCACTTCTCCGTATGCCTGCAAATTAATTAAATTATTTCCTAAGGCACGTCCCATCAAAAATTCCATAGACAGATAATAAACCGTCTTAGGATCTTTTTTTTCATATTCTTTCTGCGTCTCTAACCAGTGGTCGATAATTACATCTTTGATCGCATAGGAAACAGCCTGAAAAATCTGCTGTTCGCTTGCTTCTTCCAAAGTTTTACGGTAAAGAGTTTTTACATTATATAAAACGCTTCGTTTAAAAAGCTCTTTATCAAAAGTTGCCAAAGTCTGCTTCGCCTGTGCTGCTGATGCTTTTGGTGTTGTTGATATTAACATATCTCCTATCCTCCTTGATTGATTTCCATGAGTAACAAGTCAAAGTCAGACTCTCCCAACCTTGACTACATACCCAATAGTATAACCGATTTTTTACACCCTTTCAATACAGATCGTCACATTTTCACCGTTTACGTTCCACTCTTTTGATGTCTTTAACGTATCGCCCACAGTCATTGCATCCGCCAGAACTTTTCCTGCGATTGCCTGTTGATTCTTTTCCATAATTGACGCCAGTTTTTCATTGCCGCATATGGACACTCTGATGTGATCTGTTACTTCCAGATTTTCTTCTGATTCTTTTCGCATCGTCTGAATCTTACTGATCAGTTCCAGTACAAAGCCCTCTTCAACCAATTCTTCTGTCAGATTGGTATCCAGAACAACCGTCACCGTATTATCCGCCTCGGTCATATAACCTTCTTTCTGGCTCATTTCAATTAACAGATCCTCTTCTGTCAATACCACCTGCGTACCGTCCACATCAAATTTTAATGCGCCCGATGCTTTCAGTTCGTCCATTGCCGCATTACCGTCCAAAGAACCAAGCGCCGCCTTAATTCCGCCCAGCTGTTTTCCATATTTTGGACCAACGGTACGAAGCTGCGGCTTAAAGGTATAGCTTGTAAATTCACGTACATCCTCTGTAAAGATTACCTCCTTTACATTCAATTCTTCCCGGATAATCGCCTGATAAAATTCATCCAGCATATTCGGCGCTTTTACAAACATATGCCCGATCGGCTGACGGTTCTTAATATTAGCGGCATTTCTGCATGCGCGTCCCATTACCACAACTTTCAAAACTTCATCCATATCCTCTTCCAGTTTCTGATCCACAAAAGAGGCGTCCGCCTGCGGATAATCACATAAATGAATACTTTCCGGCGCGTTCTTATCAATACTGCATACAAGATTACGGTAAATATCCTCCGCCATAAAAGGTATCATCGGCGCCGCCAGTTTGCACACTGTTACAAGCGCTGTATAAAGGGTCATATATGCATTGATCTTATCCTGTTCCATGCCCTTTGCCCAGAAACGCTCCCTGCTTCTTCTGACATACCAGTTACTCATATCATCCACGAAACTGTCCAGCGCCCTTGCCGCTTCCGGAATACGGTAATGCTCCAAATCGCCGTCCACTTCCGTAATCAGACTGTTTAATTTTGACAGCAGCCATTTATCCATAACGGAAAGTTTATCATATTCCAGCTGATATTTTGTCGCATCAAACTCGTCTATATTCGCGTAGAGTACAAAAAACGCATAGGTATTCCAAAGCGTTCCCATAAACTTACGCTGTCCTTCCTGTACTGCTTTCCCATGAAAACGATTAGGCAGCCAGGGAGCCGAATTGATATAAAAATACCATCGAATCGCATCTGCGCCGTAGGTTGCCAGCGCGTCAAAAGGATCTACTGCGTTTCCTTTGGATTTACTCATTTTCTGTCCGTTTTCGTCCTGCACATGTCCAAGGACTATGACATTTTCATAAGGCGCTTTATTAAAAAGAAGCGTGGATTCCGCCAACAGGGAATAGAACCATCCTCTGGTCTGGTCTACCGCCTCGGAAATAAACTGCGCCGGGAACTGCGCTTCAAACAGTTCTTTATTTTCAAATGGATAATGATGCTGCGCAAACGGCATAGCGCCGGAGTCAAACCAGCAGTCTATTACTTCCGGTACTCTGTGCATCATTTTTCCACATTTTTCACAGGGGAAGGTAATTGCATCGATGTAGGGTCTGTGAAGTTCTACTTTAGCGGCGTCAGGACAACTGCTCAGTTCCGCCAGTTCCTTACGGCTTCCCACTGCGTGCATATGTCCGCACTCGCATTCCCACACATTAAGCGGCGTTCCCCAATAACGGTTACGGGAAATACCCCAGTCCTGAATATTTTCAAGCCAGTCGCCGAAACGGCCTTTCCCAATCGATTCCGGAATCCAGTTGATCGTATTATTATTGCGGATCAGATCCTCTTTGACAGCCGTCATTTTGATAAACCAGGATTCTCTTGCATAATAAATAAGCGGCGTATCGCATCTCCAGCAGTGCGGATAGCTATGCTCGAATTTAGGCGCGTCAAATAAAAGCCCCTTTGCCTCCAGATCCTTTAAGATCATCGGATCAGCCTTTTTGCAAAAGACTCCCGCATAATCCGTTTCTTTTGTCATTTCCCCTTTTCCGTCTACAAGCTGTACAAAGGGAAGGTCATAACTTCTTCCTACGTTCGCATCGTCTTCACCAAATGCCGGCGCGATATGAACCACGCCCGTACCGTCCGTCAATGTGACATAGGTGTCGCAGGTAACATAAAATGCCTTTTTATGCTGTTTTTCACAACTATCCACCGCATAGTGAAAGAGCGGCTCATATTCTTTATATTCCAGATCTTTTCCCGTATAAGTTTCTAAAACCTCATAGGCCTTTACGGCTGCTTCTCCGGTTTCTTTATTTTCTTCTTTTGCAAGTCTGCCAAGCACGCTGTCAAGCAGCGCTTCCGCCATATAATAGGTATTACCGTCGGCAGCCTTTACCTTTGCATAGGTTTTGTTCGGATTAACACAGAGCGCCACATTAGAAGGCAGCGTCCAGGGTGTTGTGGTCCATGCAAGGATATAAGCGTCTTCATTTTTTACTTTGAATCTTGCTACCGCAGAACGCTCTTTGATATCTTTATACCCCTGGGCAACTTCATGGGAAGAGAGGGGCGTCCCGCAGCGAGGGCAGTAAGGCACAATTTTAAAGCCCTTATACAAAAGTCCTTTGTTCCAAATCTCCTTTAACGCCCACCATTCCGATTCAATATAATCGTCATGATAAGTCACATACGGATCTTCCATATCCGCCCAAAATCCTACCGTACCGGAAAAGTCCTCCCACATGCCTTTATATTTCCATACGCTTTCTTTACACTTCGCAATGAAAGGATCAAGCCCATATTCTTCGATCTGCTCTTTTCCGTCAAGTCCAAGCAGTTTTTCCACCTCTAACTCTACCGGAAGTCCGTGGGTATCCCATCCCGCCTTTCTCGGCACCATATATCCTTTCATGGTACGATATCTGGGAATCATATCTTTTATGACACGGGTCAGCACATGACCGATATGCGGTTTTCCGTTTGCCGTTGGCGGTCCGTCATAGAAAGTATAAGTGGGTCCTTCTTTTCTGCTGTCCATGCTCTTTTGGAAAATCTGATTTGCATTCCAAAAATCTAACGTCTGTTTTTCTCGTTCTACAAAATTAAGATTGGGGGATACTTTTTCGTACATTATCTTCCTTCCTTTCCGCGTCCGTGCGCATAAAAAAACCCCGTCCTGTAAAAGGACGGGGCAAAATCCCGTTATACCACCTGTTACAAACATACTCCCTGTTTTCTGCTCTTTCCATCAAAACAGTTTTATATGTGTTCCTTTAACGGCGGAAAACCGTCAGTTCCTACTTATTTGACTAAAGCCTTGCAGCGTATGGTTCTCTGCTGCTACACTTACAGACAACGGTTCGGACCTGCAACTCGGAAGTGATCTTCGGCAGCCTTCTACTCGTACCGGACTCCCACCCTCTCCGGCTCGCTGAAACTTCAATGGATGCTTACTGTCTTCGTCAACGTCTTTTTGTGTGTGTTTTATATTATAAGACGAAGAATGCGGGAATGTCAATTGCTTATTTTTTCTTACAGGAATGAATTAAAATCAAGGTTTCTTGGCATCAAAAAGCAAATTCAGTCATCTTTTCCATGCTATTCTTTAAAAACTGCTTCCACTTGTGCAATTAATCGGTTTGTCCTCTTTAAATATTTATCTCTGTTCTCTATAACACATTCCAATATCCTGCTTTTTTTGAACCAACTCTCTCAATATAGCCATTTTCACGCAGAAATGAAATATTGTTTTCTACTGCCGTATTACTGATTCCTAAGATTTTACGAAGTTCTTCAGCCGTTATGTTGGGATTATCCCTCATTTCTGTCAAAATTGTTCTTCTTCTTGCATTTAATGGCTTTTTATTCGAGGCTTTTTTAATTTTTTTCAATGGTATTGTTACAACAATTGAATTTTCTCGAAATGCAAACGCCTCTTTACCATAAATTTCCGTTATTTTAGGAACTCCCCGCCCTGATTTCTCACTGATATGCAATTGCAGAAATATTTCCGACAGTTTTTCATTCACAGGAACAGATTCCCCCATATAAAAGCCTTCCATTGTCTGTGCCGGCGGCAGAGAGCCTCTTGATAAGATTTCTATTCTGTCAGAAAAAACGGAAATCATCGGTTCGTTTCCCTCTGTCCATTTGTTATGCAGGACAGCATTGATGATTGCTTCCCGAAATGCCTTGTTATCAAACAGCGGCACTTCTTTCCTTTCCACAACCCTGTCTGTTTCATCTGCCTGTATGATATTGAGCACGTCGCCATACCGCAATAATTCATCCAAACTGTATAAAAGGCAGTTATTCCCAAACTCCCTGACTGAAAACAGATTTGTTCCTTTCGTTTTCCCCTCAAATATAGATACTCTGAGAGGAAAATGAGAATCGTCCGAAAGCAGCTGTGCCAATAAATTGAATTGTCCTTCTTCATTGCGTAAACCTAAATTTTTTATAAAGGTTTTATCATTTAAAACAATTCCTTTTGAACCATAATATCCAAACAATTTTTGGAAAGTAAGTTCCTGATATTTTGCCGGAATTGTTTCTATGGTTTCTGTTCTCCCATCAAGCATCTTAAAAAGTTCAATCTCTCTCCTAGGATAGTCCTTGATATTGCATTTCGATGATCCAATCCTTATATACCGCTTTTCCTTAAATGCAGTAGGTATCTCAAAAGCCGCAGGTATGACCAATACGACAACTCTTTTTTGCTGAATCTCAACTTCCTCAAAAGAAAAATTCAAGCTCGGAGAAAGATTTCGTGCAAGATAATTCTGATAAGGTTCTTTATTATAGTCACAATATTGGTTGAATGTCGTCCCAACTATTTTATGATTCTCATCCTCAACTCCCCATATAAAATAAGCATATTTCTTATAATGGAACGCCGCAGCGTTTGATAACGCGGAAACATACTCTCCTAATGTTTCCGGTTGAAACCAATTCTCTTTAAATTCAAACCATTCCTGTTCATCATTCATGGCACATAAATCTAATACAATCTGTTTTATATCCATTGACATTCTCCTCGATATGGATTTATTCCCAACTTTATTCCCAATTTTTTGATTATAATATATTGGGAATAAAGTTGGAATAAAAATTTAGATTATCTTACTCTTACCGAAGGATTATACGGAAATCTTCTTTGTATGTCTGAGAGAAAATGGCTGTCTGGAACTCCCTGCCACCGTAGAAGCAGCCTGCCGGATTTAAGAAAAAATAAATAGCTATATATCTCTTAATATTCTTCCGCGCTGTCCAATTCCTCCTGTTCATCCTCGATCGACATGGGCGAATGAGGCGTATGACGCAGGTATGCCAGCCAGTAGCCCACTCCCACGATTCCTGCACCGCCCACAATATTTCCCAGCGTCACAGGCAGAAGGTTTTTAAGCAGAAAGCTCCCTAAGTTCAAACCCTCCGCCGCAATTCCATATTCCGAAGCAGTAAGTATCGCCGCAACGCCAAAATAGATATCGGCAATACTGTGTTCAAATCCACAGAGTACAAACAACATTACCGGCCAGAAACTCATCAAAAGCTTTCCTGATACGTTCTTCGCCGCAAAAGCAGACCAAACTGCAAGGCAGACCAAAATGTTACAGAGTACTCCTCTGAAAAACGCCTCCAAAAAGCTCTGCGTCACCCGCACCATACCTGCCGCCACCATCTTTTCCGCCAGCACGCCGCTATACAGATCCGGCGTATGTCCATACACCACCAGAAACGCCACGAAAGACGCGCCTACAAAGTTGCCCAAAAATACGAACAGCCAGTTTTTAAACATTTCCCGCATCTTAATTCTCTTCTGCAAAACGCTGATGATGATCAGATTATTTCCCGTAAAAAGCTCGCTGCCCGCCACCAGCACCATCGCCATTCCTGCGGGAAATACGCTTGCGCTGAGCAGCCTTGCCACGGAAGCGTTTTCCACCGTGGCGGACACAGTCGTGGATGCGATCCCTGCGAAGCCGATAAAGCATCCCGCAAAACATCCCAGGACAAACATTTTCCAGACGGATAATTTTACTTTATGTATCCCGATTTCCACAAATCCTTTTGCAATTTCCAATGGTGAATGCATCTCAAATCCTCCCTGCTTCTAAAAATATAATTTCCGATACCGGTCCACACAGGTAAAAATCTCCTGCCTTCTGGGACGTGCCAGTGATGCGCTGACCTCGCCTCTCCCGAACAGACTCTCCAATCCGCCTTTGTTAAGCTGTTCCTCCAGCATGTCCACTGCCTGCACCAGTGTTTTTCGTCCGTCAAACAGATTCAGTTCTAACTGCTTTAATAAAAATCCGAGAGCCATCGTCTGTTCCTCATCGTTTAACTGCTCCATATATCTTAACTCTACGGAATTTTTAGCGATCAAAAGCTCATTTCTTCCCATTGCCTTAATCTTTAACCGTTCTTCCTTCTTTAACGCCATATCCGGCTTCGGTCTGCGTTCTTTTACATAATCAGGAAACGCCTCTTTCACAGTGTCAAATACAGCGAAGTTCTGTGCGGCTTCTTTCGCTTTCTTCGTAATATCGATCGGCACGTACTCCTTCATCTGCACAATATGATCCGCAACATGGAAATAAGATCCGCTGCTGCCTGCCACAAGCACCGTAGAAATTCCCAAATCCTGATATAAGCTGTTTACCCGGTTGATAAACGGTGTAATCGGCTCCTCTTTCGGACTGATCACCTGCTGCATCAGCCTGTCCCGAATCATAAAATTTGTTGCTGAAGTATCCTCGTCAATCAGAAACAGACTGCTTCCACTCTCAATTGCTTCCATTAATCCTGCTGCCTGAGAAGTACTGCCGCTGGCATCCTCTGTAGAAAAATGTCCGGTATCTTTTCCGCTTGGAAGGTGTGAGATAAACGGCGAAATATCCACATTAGAAACGCTCCGTCCATCCTCTGCCCGAAGCTTCATTGCAGTGGCATCCGTGATGACAAACTCCCTGCCGTCGCCTGCAATATGATTATATACACCGTTCTGCAAAGCCTGCAGCACTGTAGATTTTCCATGATAGCCGCCGCCTACAAAAAGCGTAATTCCTTTTCGGATTCCCATTCCGGTAATCTTTCCTCTGTTCGGAAGCAAAAAGGTTACTTTCATTGACTCCGGCGACCGGAACTTTACCGCATCCTTTAACGGCTTATCCGACACCCCGCTCTGTCTTGGCAAAACGGCTCCGTCTGCAATAAAGGCGCATAGCCCCTGCTCCGACAGCCCGTTCCTGATAAACTGCTGATCCTCGCAAAGCATAATTGCTTCTTTTAACGCTTCTTTATTAATTTTTTCAAAGTAAAGACTTTTCCTTACACATTCCGGCAAAATAGAAAAAAGCATTTTTTCCAGTTCACCTGCATTGATCGAACGCCCGTTGGCCGGAAACCCCGCTTCAAACCGTATTATCACCAGACCGCCGTCTACTCTGCACGCCGTACGTTCCAACACTTCCTGCCCGCATCGTGAAACCGACAAAAGCCCGCTCTTCCCTGAGCCCTTTGCCTGAAAGCTGCCTCCCCCTATCTGCTTTGCAAATAATCTGGTCAAATGATCCTGCAAGGTAATCCTCTTTTCTGTTTCTTCATAATATTCCGCCGGGAACCCCGCTTTTGCCCTTTGTACCCGGACAGACAGTCTGGACGGAGCCGCAAAAGGATCTCCCTGTACATGATCAATGGAGAGGATATAATCCCTGAAATCATATTCTCCTTTTAAATCTTTATATGCCGGATAGCCCCTGTGATCAATAGATCGTAATTTCGTACGAAGTTCTTCCGCTGTCTTCATTATTATACCTCCCTGTGCGCTTCAGCGCACATACCAATCAATATTTGAAAGTTTACTTTCAAAATTTGTCCTTCATCCTTATGTATACTATATAAACTTTTGATTTCAAATAATGAAAGGCTGCGAAAATCTCGCAGCCATAACATTCACAATTCCCACTCACAGTAGGGACCACTGCTTTTACCACTCCCACTCACAGTAGGGACCACTGCTTTTACCATTCCCACTTACGGTAGGGACCACTCGCTTTTTACAAAAGCATACGCTTTTATAGCTGAGCTAATGCTCATTAATTATTTTATACATAATACGAAAGAATATGTCAAGAATTTTTTCCAAACTACCATAGTAGCGTATGGAGGATAATATCAATGAACATTTAGCTTTTTGACTCGGAATTGAAAATTATGAGTGTACTTTGGCGTGAAGGATATGCCACTACCGCATTATAAAAAATAGTATATCTAAGAATAATAAAGGTCCTCTCGTATTGCATGATATTCTATCCTATGAATCCGGGCATGAATTGTATTCGGCCAGCTAATATGATCGTTCCAGTTTTGCTGTCCGTTTTCCAGTCGGTTTGCAACAGCAATTCCCAGCTCTCTATAAAATAAATTATAATGCTGCTGTTTCAAATACCAGTTTGAATCTTTGTCATGTGGATTATAATCACGCCCTAATCTATATCCTTCCTTATTATTTTTGGCTCCAATACCATTTATAATAACCAATACGCCCCGGCCCTTTTTACCATACTTCTTTTCTGCAAAGGTATAATCATGATTTCCGATTCTCATTATGCCTTTCCCATTCCTCTCACAACATCCCTATTACTTTCCAGTTGTTATTGGTTCAATTACAGAAGCAAAAAGACTGGTCAGCTTTGCCATCCCTTCCGACGGGGGCTGCTGTGCCGCTCTTGCATATATTTCATATTTAGCACTTTTATCCGAGGTTCGTGTATTTTCTATATTAGTGGTAACCTTACCTGATATCGTACTATTATATCCCCATACGCCAAAGGTTCCCGTAAACGTATTCTCTGTACCAACTGTTACCTTATCAACTGTAGATTCCTTTACCTCCATAGTAAATTTTACTGTCGCTTCATCCATCGTAAATGCCGGTACCGGAACAAGTGACAAAAGCGGCGCTTCTACCTCAACGGCAACCGGCTTTGTTGAACCACTGTTTGCATCCACAATAGTTCTGTTAAGTTTAAATTTCACAACTCTTGTTTCGACCGCTTCATTCTTATTTGTGTCCGGCATTTTTTTAAATGCCAGTTTAAACAATTGTTCCAGATAAACATTACAAAGCTCTGCCTGCCCTTTTGCTACCTCAATAATCGGTTGAGATACCAACAATCCTAACGGCAATCCAACAAAATCTTTACTAATCGCCATTCCCTTACCTCCTTTTTTATAAAAATGCCATTTTTTCCCGGCAAATTTTTTAATTTACAAAAATTATAAAATTCCGTCTAAATATGTTTCTATTCTGGATATTCCCTCCGGCGCATTCTGGCACTTAAACATAAGTTCCAACTCGCCATATTTTGTACTGTCTCCAGTACTTTTATCAACTGCGGCCTGCGAAGTAATTTCTATTTCATCTTCCGTTTCATTTATCACACTAATATTTAGATTCAGCTTGATATATTCCAAATTCATATTTGTATGCTGTGCCAATGCTGCTATTGGAGCTGAAATTACCTTTTGTTCTTGAGAATCCGAAAGTAAAATTTCTACCGTTTTAGGTTTATATGTATATTTGTCTGTGATTTCATCCTTGTCTTCAATAAAATAATGATCGAAAAAATTACTGATATATTTTTGTTCAATGATTCTGTGTGCATCCTGAACCGCCGCTCCAATCGACGTGACCAAATTTTCAACTTTCATTCTCGTCCCCATTTCTGCTCTGCCAGATTCAAATTCTCTTTACTCTTAATCTATGCCAAAACACATACGCTTTCTTCGGAAATATTATACTTGCTCATTAAAAGTCCAAGATCATCTCCGACCTCTACAATTTGATGCTTTTCCGCTCCGTTGACCGGCGCCCAGACTGCATACTGCCCTATTACAATCTCCTTCTCATTCTCTACTACAGTCTGTGTCTCTCCCAGATCAGAAATAAACAGCTTCCCTGAAAAAAGTTCTTCCAGCCTCATAATAATCCTCCATTCTTGCTCAACACGCAAATTTGGGCGCAAGCACAAATCCGCCTGTGAAAAATTTATTTTTCACAATATTCCCTCCCTGCTTTACTTTGTACTTGTACTATATTCTATTATGTAGAAATTAAAATATGCAAAAAATATGATTAGCGCAGTAATATGTTTAAAATAATAAGCGCCGCCAAAAAGCAGACATTCCCTGCCGTAAACAACCCAATATATTTCCCCTTACGCTCCCCCGCTTCTTTTGCCACGTATTTATAAGAAATCAGACTTGCCATAGACGCGATTAAAGTTCCCAGTCCGCCCAGATTAGTCCCGATAATGAGACTGGAAAAATCTTCTGTAAATCCTGACAAAAGCAGTGCCGCCGGGACATTACTGATGACCTGACTTGCAATAATGGCAGTATACACTTCCCTGCCTCCTACCATTTCCTGCAAAAATTCACAAAATACCGGGATTCTTCCTACATTCCCGATAAAGATAAAAAACCCTGCAAATGTGAAAAGCAAAGAATAGTCTACTTTTGTAATCGCCTGCCTGTCCATCACAAATATTATAACAAAAACCAGCAGAAGAACCGCCTGCCACGGCAATATATGCCCCACTGCAAGCAGACAGAGAAAAAACAGCGTAAAATAAACAATAAGCAAATATTTTGTCTTTTTCTCAAACAGGATCTCTTCCTCTACAGTTACTGCCGCCAGGTCTAAATTTTTAGAATATGTACTGCCCTGTATCAGGCTCCATCCTGCCAAAAGGATAAATGACAAAATGGTATATGGCAGCATTAACAACAAAAAACGGCTGATAGAAATCCCTGCTCTTCCAAAAAGATACAAGTTCTGCGGATTGCCGACCGGCGTCAGCATGCTGCCCAGATTCGCCGCAATTGTCTGCATCACGACAACAGGCAGAAGCAGCCTCTTTTTTCCATCCTCCCCCAGCATATTCAATACCGTAAAAGTAAACGGCACAAACGTGATCAACGCCACATCATTGGTAATAAGCATACTCGAAAAAAAGCACAATAAGACCAAAATCAGAACAAGGCTGCAGCTGCCTTTTACACAGCCAAGAAGCTTTTTGGCAATCCATTTAAACAATCCGATTTTCTGTAACCCTGCCATCACACTCATCAGACAAAATAAAATCGCCAGCGTTCTGAAATCAATATAGGTAAAATATTCCCTGTCTGGCGGGACAAAAAATACGGATACTGCCGCCAGTATAATCGCAGCGCACAACACCGTTTCCTTTTTTATAAATTCAATGATCCCGTTTCGCATCTTAAGTCTCTCCCTGTTCCTCCCTGAAGACTATTCATATACAATCTCCAATTCTCCCCAGTCTTCCATACTAAACTTACTTCTTTTATTTCCTTCCAGCCACTTTTCTACTATTTCTTTTAATATATTATCCCGTAGTTCCTCTATTGTCACCGCGTCCATTCCCTGCCCTGCCAGAAATTCCTCTAATTCTTCTGTCATGCCGCTCCTTAGTTCTTCTGCATCTTTTTGATGAAAATATGCCTTTACATACAGCGTTTTTTCTTCTAATTTATATTCATAAAAGAAGCATAAAGCATTTTGGTTCTCCTCAATCGTACTGCCAAATAATACTCTTCCTTCTTTTTCTATCTCAACCCATACTTTTTCAGTTACCTTTATTGGGAAACCATAAATTTTCAAATTTCCGCTTAAATCCTTTTCTAAAGATTTTTCGACCCCGCTCCATCCTTTTATATTTTTTAAGGACTCATTTACGACCCCGCTTCTGACAATCGATGGATATTCAGAAAAATATATCTCCTCAAATAGGTTATCTGTCCGGTTATGTAACAGCCATACACTTCCTGTCATAATGATTCCAGCAGCGATCCCAATAATAACCTTTCTAAACCTTTTTCCCAACATATTATTGATATGCAACTTTAAACTCTCCCCAATCTTCCATAGTAAACTTACTCTTCTCATTTCCCGCAAGCCATTTTTCTACTGTTTCATTTAATACCTTTTCCCTGAGTTCTTCTATAGACACATTTTCCATCCCCCGATCCTCTAAAAATGCCAGCCAGATTTCTGTTTCATCATCCATGATTTCTTCCGTATCCTTTTCTTTAAAATGAACTTCAAAATATAATGTTTTTTCCTCCACCACATATTTATATTTACAAATCAGTGTATAATTATCATTAGAAATAACTTTCCCAAATAATAAACCTTTGCCTTTCTCTACTTCGATCATCACCCCATCCACTACTTCCAGCGGGATAAGGTAAGGCACTGCTTTTCCGTCAAGTTCTTTTACAAAATCTTCAGGATATAATATCAAATCATCTATATTTCTCATTGATGTTTTGGTAATACCGGCAAAAAAAGACGGATACTCCGAATAATACATCTCCTCAAAAACATTATTTGTACGATTCATCAGCAGCCATGCTGACAATGCTATTATGAAAATTGTAACAAAGCAGCCAACAAAAACGTTAAATTTTAATTTCCGGCCTCTTATTATCCTCATTGTCATTGCTCCTTTATTCAAAAACATATTTATAACAGCAATCCTCTTTCGTAGTACCTTTTATGATGCATGTTTCGCCACTATCGACAAACCCATAAAAAAGCGATAATTTACAGCAGTCCGGTTTCATTTATGACCTCTTTCATTTTATCACAATCTAAAACCCAAACTGCTGTACTACGCTTCTCCTGAATCTACTGTCTATCCTGCTTCAGAACCAAATGTCTTGGCAGACCATTTACCATAAACGGCTGATAATCTCCATGAATCAATGGCTCTATATAATTGATAAATTCCTGTGTTACATAATCCCCTTCTTCATTCATCCATGAACGGGGAACCAATTTCTCATGATTTGCAATTCTGTGAACATCATAAATGCCTGCAGCGCTTTGATAAGGATCATCAGAGACACGGTCAATAACTACCATTTTCCCGTTATCTCCCTCATCTGCTGCTTTCACGGCAGCGCCCCCTACCATAAACGCCTCATCCACATCCACACGAGAAGCCATATGAGATGCGCTTCTCTGCAATGTGGAAAACTCAATACTTCTCGTCTTGCATCCGATTTCCGCACCCAGATAATTCGCAAGATATGCCGCCGTTCCCTGAAGCTGCTTATGCCCAAAGGCATCCACATAATCTGAACCGCCCGATAATTCGCAGACATATCGTCCATCCGCCAGCTTAATCCCCTCTGATACGGCAATTACAATTGATTTTTTCTTCGCTAATAACTCTTTTGTCTTTTTTAAGAACTTGTCAATGTCAAAGACCACTTCCGGCAGATAAATAGCGTCCGGTCCGTCGCATTCTTCTGTCTTTGCAAGAGCGGACGCACCGGTCAGCCATCCGGCATTCCGTCCCATTATTTCAATCACTGTAATGGATTCGCTGTTATAAGTAAGCCCTAAAGCATCCCTGATGATCTCCTTTGTAGAAGCAGCAATATACTTTGCAGCGCTTCCAAATCCAGGCGTATGATCCGTAAGAGCCAGATCATTGTCTATCGTTTTTGGAACCCCAAGAAACTTCTGTGGATGTCCTTTCACAATGGCGTAATCGGATAACTTTTTAATGGTATCCATAGAATCATTCCCGCCAATATAAATAAAGGCTTCGATCTCCAGTTTATCCATGATCTGAAACAGCTTCTCATAGATTTCCGGATTTTCATGGATCTCCGGCAGTTTATACCGGCAGGAACCCAAAAAAGCCGAAGGAGTACGCTTTAACAGTTCAATATCAATATCGCTGTGTATCTGGGTAGATAAATCCACATACTGCTCATCCAAAAAACCCTGCACTCCGTGCAGCATCCCGTATACTTTATCAAATCCTCTTTCTTTTGCAGTTTTGTACACCCCTGCCAGACTGGAATTAATGACGGCTGTCGGACCGCCTGACTGTCCTACAATAATATTGCGTTTGCTTCCCATTTAAATAGATCCTCCTTTTCTTTCTATCTATTTCATTATTATACTCAAAGTACTGGTTGTTTACAATTTAATATTATAATAACATTTACGTAATTATGTGCTATAATAATGATAAAATTTTAGGGAGGTTTTCTCATGGACAGACAAAATCTGACACTTCTAACTGATCTTTATGAATTGACAATGATGCAGGGGTATTTTAAACACAAAGACCGCAATGAGACCGTTATTTTTGACGCTTTTTTCCGTACCAATCCCTGTGGCGGCGGTTATGCCATTTCCGCCGGTCTGGAACAGATCATCCAATATATAAAGGATCTGCATTTTGATAAAGAAGATATTGATTATCTGAAAAGTCTGGGTATTTTTGAAGATGATTTTCTGACTTACTTAAAAGATTTTAAATTCTCCGGCGATATCTATGCCATTCCGGAAGGCACTGTCATGTTTCCAAGGGAGCCAATGGTCAAAGTCATTGCACCGATTATGGAAGCGCAGCTTGTAGAAACTGCTATTTTAAATATTATCAATCATCAAAGCCTGATTGCTACCAAAGCCTCCAGAGTATGTTATGCCGCAAAAGGCGACGGCATTATGGAATTTGGTCTGCGCCGTGCGCAGGGACCGGACGCTGGAGTCCTTGGTGCAAGAGCCGCAGTCATCGGCGGCTGTGTCGGCACTTCTAATGTGCTTTGCGGACAGCTGTTTGATGTACCGGTCAAGGGTACTCATGCGCATAGTTGGATTATGAGTTTTCCTGATGAATATACTGCATTTAAAACCTATGCAGATATGTATCCTCACGCCTGTATCCTTTTAGTAGATACCTACGACACCTTAAAGTCCGGCATTCCCAATGCCATCCGGGTATTTCGTGAAATGCGGGAAAACGGCATTACTCTTGATAATTATGGTATTCGCCTGGACAGCGGTGATCTTGCATATCTTTCCAAACGTGCAAGAAAAATGTTGGACGAAGCCGGATTTACAGACGCAGTTATTTCTGCCTCCAACGATCTGGATGAATTTCTGATCGACAGCTTAAAAACGCAGGGCGCCGCTATCACTTCATGGGGTGTTGGTACAAATCTGATCACCTCCAAGGACAACCCTTCCTTTGGCGGCGTATACAAACTTGCAGCAATCCGGGATGAGAGCGGTACATTCATTCCTAAGATTAAACTCTCCGAAAATTCAGAAAAGGTAACCAATCCGGGGAATAAAACAATATATCGTATTTATGAAAAAGAATCCGGCAAAATAAAAGCCGATTTGATCTGTCTGAAAGAAGAACATTTTTCTGAAGAAAACAGCCTGCTTTTATTTGATCCAATAGAACCCTGGAAACACACGCGCTTAGAAGCCGGCAGTTATATCCTCCGTGAAATTTTGACGCCTGTATTTTTAAATGGGGAATGTGTGTATACATCCCCAAAAACAATGGAAATCAGGGAATATTGTCAAAAAGAATTAAATACGCTCTGGGAGGAAACAAGAAGACTTGTAAATCCCCATGAAGTATATGTGGATCTCTCCCAGAAACTTTATGATACGAAGATTGAACTTTTAAGCCAGATGAATAAATTATAACAGCATTTTCTATAATAAGACATTACAAATATTTTTACAGCCGCTTTTTAAAAAGCGGCTGTAATCTTTTCAAAATCTCTAATCCTCATTTTCAGGTCCATTTGCATTTTTAGCGTTCCCGTTCCGACTTCCGCTCCATTCTTTTGGCAGTCTTTTCCTGATACATAATCTCATCCGCTTCCCTGACGTACTCTTCCATAGTTTTTCCACTCTCCGGGGATGTAATCGTCATGCCTACGCTGACGCTCAAACCAAAAGGCGCCTTTTCTTTCGCGGAAATCTCTGTCAGCTCCTGTCGGATATTCTGTATCATCTTCTCCGCTTCTTCCCGTGGTATGCTTCGTTGGACAAGTACAAATTCATCCCCTCCGGTTCTGGCAGGAATCGCTTCTTTATCACAGTACTTCATAATGGTTTTGGCAGTTCTTATAATAGCAAAGTCGCCCCATTCATGTCCAAAATTATCATTAATATATTTTAACCTGTCCAAATCAATAAACATAATAAGAATGCTCTCTTTGTTCTCATGCATCCTTGTAAAATACTCCGCTGCCAGACTCTGATAGCCAAAACGGTTATACATCCCCGTCATCGCGTCTCTGATATATAGTTCTGACAACATCTGGTTCATATATTCCAGTTTTTCTTTTTTATGTAAATTCTCTATTGCCGTAGTAAGCGTTTTTATAATCTGGAAAAGATACTGTTTTTCCATTAGATAAACAGCATTGCGGATTACAAAATATCCCACAGTCTTACTCCGAAAATGTAATGGAAGAAACAGAAAATTTTTTCCGCCTTCCCTGTAATCAAACATTGGGAAAATATTTTGGATCGTCATGTCCTCTGTGTCAAGTACTTTTCCGTCTTCATAAGCAAAACTTACCCTCATTGTATCAGGATAACCTGTCGTACAAAAACCTTCATCATCTAACTGCTGATTAATGTATAGTTCAGGATGCTTTTTAAATGCATTAATATGATCATCCAAAATCAGATACATGGCATCACAACGCATAGATGGAATACACTGTGGAATACAGTTCATCATTTCCTTTACAGTACTGCACTGCATCAACTCATATTCCAGAAAAAGCACTTCTTCGTCAAATTCATCCGACTCAATTCCATATAGAATTTGATTTTTCAGATGCTCACGTGCATCCAGCTCAATCTCATTCCTGCATCCACAGCTTCCCCAGAAGATTCCTTCCGCTTTCGTATAATGAAATCTGGATACATTTTCACCTGCCCACAAACGCAAAAACAAATCGACACAGCAGTAACCGACTTCTTCCCTGTTATGCTCCACTGTAGCAATTTGAGGAACATAATATGCTGCCTTATCAAAATTATCAAAACCTGTAATTAAAAAATCCCGGGGAGCCGTATAGCCATATGCTCCTGCCGCTTCACATACACCTACTGCAATATTATCATTTCCGCAAATAACTGCTTCCGGCAGAAAATGATATTTCTCATACAAATATTTAAATCCATTCACACCGCACTGATATTCAAAACTTTCAAGATAAAATTCATCCTCAGAAAAAGGAATCCCCTCTTCTGCCATATAATCCTTAAGCGCTCTCATCCGCTGCTCGTTTTCATAATTGCCTTTTGGCCCCATTATAAACCAGTATTTCCGGCATTTATGATGCTGGTGCAAATGCCTGATAACCTCTTTCATGGCTTTATAATTATTGATGCCAACATAATAAAAATCCGAAGCCTCTTTTCCGATAGAAATGACCGGCACATCCAGTTTGTCTATTCTTTTTATCAATTCTTCCTGCACATCCTGACAGATAATATTATCCAAATCTAAAATAATACCATCAAACTCATCCAGTTTCGGAAGTCTGTAAATATTGTATTCGCCTGTTGTATAATCCTCATCCTTACTCCAGTTTCCAGAACTGGTAAAAATATAGAGATTCACATCTTCATTTGTTTCATGAATCCTCTCTAATATTCCAGCCGGCCATGCATAAGTAAAAAAACGTTTCCACCCGTCCATTATAAGAGCAATCTTTCTCATAAATATACTCCATATCCAATTTACAATTGAAACCGGATCAATCATTGATAAAATACTATTCAAAGTGTATCATATACGGGTAGATATTACAATGAATAAAGTCTAAACCTTTTGTGCCTTCCTCCCTGTCTTCCATGTCGTTGCAGACTGCTCCCCAATTACCCTGTCGTATCGGTACGCAGATAAAATGATTCCTGCCAGCGTCATATTCACAATAATACTTACAATTCCTTCCGAGATAAAAGGCAGATTCGGAAAGTTCCCTAATTGATGTCCGAAATTTCCCAATATATAAATCAATATCTGCATACTAAGCGCCATGCTGCTGCCAAATGCCAGTAAGAATCCAAGCCGGTTCTTTATTTGAAATGTGGTATAAAAAAGCAGTGCAATCAGTCCCGCCAGACCTGCCAAAAACAGGCAGCCTGCCACCCATCCGTATCGAATGATCACATAAGCGATCCGATAGTTATTCAAATAATGCTGCGGCAGAATATCCTCTATCTGCGTCTTTTCCTCAATATAGGAAGGCATTTTAAAGTCTTTTTCTCCTGTGAAATACCAGTCACCGGTGGCATAATTTCTGATTTCCTCCTCCGTCAGGCTGACACTGCCCACAGGCCTGGATCGTCCCAGCAATTCTTTGATTAAAACGCCATTATAGCCGTCCTCCCAGATACTTACCGCCTGTTTTTCGGGCGTCGCAAAAAGCTCTATACTTTTATGTAATCCGGCGCCGTTATAGGTAAACAAAAATAAAAAACAAGCCAACGAGAACAGGATTGGAATCAGGATATTTTTCTTCTTCCATGCAGCCGCTATGGAAAGCGCCAAATAAGAAACAATCACAATACTGACTGCCGAAAGCAGATAATGTGCCGTCGGACCTAATGCAGTACTGACCGTTACGGCAAATACAAATACACCGGAAAGGATAAGCCCCGCCGTCTGCTTCTTTTTATCCCCCGCATCCGCTCTGGGAAAAATCAGTATCACACAAAATGGAATCATGAAAAACATTCCATTAAACTGAACTGTCATCGAAAATAATCGGAGCATCAGTTCCGAAAATAATTCTGAAAAAATTCCCTCACTGTCCGCATTCCACCTCCATAATATTTCACTGATGCCGGGCAGTCCCTTCATTCTTAATATTCCGCTAATAATGCCATATCCGCTCCATACAAAACCATATAGGATGGCGACTGCCGTTAATAATTTTCTATGTATCACACAAAACCGATATCCATAAACCGTTACTACTAAAAGAACTGCCACGCCAAGATAAAAGTAAGAAGAATAGAAAACATCATATCCATATACAAAGTTTGAAAGAATACCTCCGAATACGGAAAGCAAAATCAGCCCTAAAAGCTTATACTCCTTCTGCAGGGAATAAGATTCGTTCAGTTTTACCCCTACTGTCACAGGATCGCCCATTTCCTTTACTGCCTGCAATACAGCCAGTTCATTACTCATTCCCGATTTTATGTACTCTTCCGCTTTATCTTCAAGATGATTTTCCAACTCTTTACATGCTGTTTTTCTGATCGGTTTATAACTGATCTGTTCCTGCACAGCGCTCATAAATTCTTTTACACAATCTTCTTCGTTAACGCAAAATCCCATACATGCTGCCTCCTTTTTCTATAAGTGCATCAAACACACTCTCATACACCGGTGCTTTTAGTACTTTTTCTACCGCACTGCGAAAAGTTCCCCACTCTTCCTGTTTTTGTGCTAACGCTCTGCTCCCGCTTTTCGTAATATGATAATATTTCCGTATTCTTCCTGTTTCAGAAGTTTTCTCAAAGCTTTCAATATCCCCGTTTTTTTCCAGATTATGTAGAATTGGATAAAGTGTGCCCTCCTTCAGGGAAAAAATATTTTCACTTCTTTCCTCCAGTTCCTTTATCATCTGATAGCCATACATATCCTTTGTTTCCAACAGTTTCAAAATCAGCATGGAAGTTCCCATTGCCATCATTTTCTTATCCATTCGCCTTCCTCCCTTCTCACCATACAAAAATACCTAGACAATCTATGCTTTATATTATACATAGAATATCTAGGTATGTCAATTTTTCTTTTTGTCACTGTTCCATCTGCCTGCCAAGAAACCCTGCTGCCGATAAAATCAGCTTCTGCTCCACTTCTCCCATTTTGGACTTGTTGTCGTTTTCGATCAATACGACGGAGCCGATCACATCTCCCTCACAAATAATAGGGCTGACTGCCTCATGTACATAATCCTCGTTTCCTTCTGCAAAAACCGATATAAAATTTCTGTCTCCCTTGGTAGCGACTACATTTTCTCTATTGTTTATCTTTTCCTCTAAGTCTCTGCTGATTGCCCTCCCAAGCGCCTGTTTATATCCGCCGGAGACCGCAATAAACTGATCCCTGTCTGTAATTAATGCCGTATGCCCGGATACTTGTGAAAGGCTCTCCGCATACTGCTTAGCAAATGTGCTCATTTCACCGATCGGAGAATATTTTTTTAAAATAATTTCTCCCTCTCTGTCTGTAAAAATCTCCAACGGATCGCTTTCTCTGATCCGCAGCGTTCTTCTGATTTCCTTCGGTATTACAATACGTCCCAAATCATCTATTCTTCTAACAATTCCCGTTGCTTTCATATTTGTGTATTTCCTCCATTGTTTTTCTGCTTTCTGCAGCGTGATATGGAGTTAGTATGTGGAAATGTTGGGGAATTATTCATGTAAGGACACGTAAAAACAATTTTTCAAATTCCTCTGCTCTGGCCTGCCATGTATACTTTTGCGCCGCCTTTTTATAACCGTTTTGAGCAAGTACTTTAAGCCGTTCATCCTCTTTTTGAAGTCCGCATAATATCGCTGGCAGTTTCTCAAGTTCTTCCATAGAATAAAAAACAATCTCATTTTCATCAAAATGCGACTCCATATAAGGATTTCTGGAAGTCACACTGACGGCGCCTGCTAGCATCGTGCTAAGTACTCTGTCATGACATCCGTTTTTAAAGGCATATGCTATATTCAAGACTATTTTCGATTGCTGCATGAGTCCGCTGATTTCTTTGAAATCCACTGCCGGAATCACTGTCAGGTTTTCTTTTCCTTCTCCTTCAAACTGCTCCCATCCCTGTCCGCAGACATGTAATCTGACACCGTTTTTTAAAAGTTCCTTCACGGCCTTTTCCCGATAATAAGCGTTGATATACATATCCGCAAGAAAATGAGCATGAAAAACCGTCGCTTTCCCATTCCTGTCCAGACAGTCCATTTCCTGATGCACCAGCATATTTTCCAAAGCCTTTTCCATAGAAATACCCGGATCTTTTTTCATCTGTCCGATCACGTCCCAAATGCCATCCTGTATATCCGGGATTGCCTGTGCAATTTCCCATTCGTATTTTTCCGGCCTTTCATAAGTCGCCGGAAGAAAAATATCCATTTTTCTTTCTTCAAACGGCGGCAGATTTTCAAAATCTCCGTTATATATCCCCGGAATCGGCATCAGACAGGCTTCCTTAACGTGAGGATAATATTTTTTCACATATTCCGCATGGCCTTCATCAATGCAGCAGACATATTCCTCCTTCAGTTTTTCCTTTAATGCGGAATGAAAATACAGCGGATGATCTAAAAGTATTTGAAAAAACGGGGCATGAAAACAATCAAGATAATACCTTCCATCATCCATAAGCGCCTGCGGGAGATTAGAATTAAAATCAAAAACTGCCGCGTACTTCCCCGTTAATAAATTTTCCAATCCCGTTTCTCCTGCTTTTTCAAAATCCAGAATCTCCGTATGATACCCATCCTTTTCAAAAACGTCGGACAATCGATCTACAAAATAATTGGTGGAATCATAACAGAGCGATTTGCTCTTAAAAAGCAATACAGATTGATTCCCTTTTATCTTTCCCCTTTCTCTTTGATAAATTTCTGTCTCATATGCATCTTTTAGCAGTTCATCCAAATAAATAATTTCGCTTTCTATTTCATTTTTATATAAACAGTCCTTCAAAAAATTTTTTGATTTTTCAAGATCCGCTTTTCCGGCTCCCTCCGCAATAATAATGGCATCCGTATTTTCCAAAGAGGGCAGGTATAATTTTCTGATTTTTTCAGGACATGCAGTCGCTTTCTCCTCCCCCTTTACATAATATATGGTTTCTGTTTCCGAGTCTTCACATTCCTTTAAGAAAAAACTGCATACCTCGCCCGAACCATATACGCCAAGCTTTTTTATTCCCCGCCTCTTCAGCGCTTTCAGACAATCGACTCCATACATTTTATTTTTCAGCCACTGTCGATAAAGTGAAAGCTGCGTTGCAAAAGACTGCATCTGCTCTTTTCGATATTCTGTCTCCGCATAAGCGTCCTGTACGGCAAATTCGCCAAATCTGCCAAGCTCTTCTGCATATCGCTTTTCCAGTTCAACCGCCTTTTCATATACCGGCTGTTCACACACAGAAACTCCCTGTGCGGACCATTCGCAAAGTCTGTTCAAGTAAGCGTATAACTCGCATAAAAGAGTATTTCCACATTCCTTTACCCGTTCTTCACCATAATCTGCATGAAAATATGCCGTCTTTACATATGCTTCCAATTCCTTTTCCGTTTTTCCTTCCGATGACAATTTACTGGAAAAAATCTGCTCGTCCAATTTCCGAAATGCCTGTTCCTTCTGTGATATAAATTCATTCTTTTGGAAAAAGACAACCTGTTCTCCCGCAGTATACTTTAATATACTGATATAATATTTCATGTAAAGACGAAGCGCCTGCCCTTCCTCCATGCCTTCCCTGCGTTTTAAGGATGCCGCCGCCTCCAACGGATTACGAACCATCACCGCATAAACCGGTTTTCTGCCCAATGCGGAAAACGCTCTCTTTACAATTGGCAGAAGTACAGAAGTCGAAGGCTCCTTAAATCCCCAAAATTCTTCCTCTTCTCCGATACATTTCCCGATGCTGCTAACAATCCAGCCTGTATAATAATCCGCTCTTGCAGCCTGCTCCTTTTCAAAGATCTGTTCTTTTAAAGGCGCAGTCGACCGCCAGGAAGAATGAATTTCCGAAAACAATTTATCATAGATTAACCGGATTTCCTTTATTTCAAAATATCCGTCCTTATTATATTCGTCTCCCTCATAAAGCATCCCGGGTTCTCCAAAAGAAACCCCCAGTCCCTGCAGGATCTCACATAACATGGAAGTCCCGCTCCGATGCATTCCCAGTACACAGACTATCTTTTTCATATCCTGCCTCGTTCCTGCCGGCTATTTGCCCACTTTTATTGAAATTATTGTAACATAGCTGAAATGTAAAAAAAATGCTTTAGATGAATTTTCATCATCCAAAGCATTTTTATATAACGAAGTTACCCCTTGACACTTCCAAGCGCAACGCCCTGTACAATAAATTTAGACAGGAATAAATACACAATGATAACAGGGAAAATGGAAAAAGCAATCATGATATACACCTGGCCCATGTCAAATTTCATCCAGTCCGCACTTCTCAGCTGTGCAATCAAAATCGGCAGCGTTTTCTTTTTCTCGTCATGCAGAATCAGCGCCGGCGTAAAGTAATTGTTCCAGCTCGTTACAAAAGCGAAAATAAGCTGTACGGCTATTGCCGGCTTCATTAACGGAAATACAATCGTATTGAAAGTGCGGAATTCCCCCGAACCGTCTATCCTTGCCGCTTCCACTAAAGACAGCGGCAGCGTGCTTTCCATATACTGTTTCATGTAAAAGAAAGTAGCCGGCGCCGCTATTGAAGGCACAATCAGTGGGATAAAAGAATCTTCCAGCTTCATTCTGGATACCAGCTGCAGGAAACCAAGCGCGGTTACCTGTGTCGGTATCATCATAATCATCAAAATAAACGAAAACATGAACTTCTTTAACTTAAAGTCATACGCATGGATGGCATATGCTGTCATTGTTGAAAAATAGGTACACAGAACTGCCGACAGCGCCGCTATGATAAAAGAGTTAAACATGCCCGACCAGATCGGCTGCGTGCTTTTTGTCAGTAAGTTTTTCCAGTTTTCCAGAAGATGTGTGCTCGGAATCGGCGTAAACCCTGTTGTCAGTTCCCCGTGAGAACGGGTTGCATTTACAAACAGCAGGTAAAACCAGAACAGACACAGGATGGATACAAATGCCAGTACAACGTATGCAATGACTCTTCTGACCCCCACTCCCAGGCCTTTACTTCTTTTATTGTTTTCCTCATACCTCATTTTACATCCCTCCTATTCTTCTTTTCCGTTTGTCATCTTATATACGATCACGCTCAAAATACCGGTTACAATAAACAGAAGGACGGATAATGCCCCTGCCATACCATAATTTTTACTGAACAAGTGCCTGTTCAGGTACATGATAAGCGTCATGGTGGAACGCATCGGGTCGCCGGTTCCGCTTGTCAGAATCTGCGGTACATCGAACATCTGGAGGCCCCCGATTAAGGATGTGATCATGACATATACCATAATAGGGCGAAGCAGCGGTAAGGTAATCTTGAAAAATACCTGTGAGGAAGTCGCGCCGTCCACTTCCGCCGCTTCAAAAAGCGCCGTGTCCACGCCCATCATTCCCGCCATCAGAAGGATCGTGGTATTTCCAAACCACATGAGGAAATTCATCAATGCAACTAATGTTCTCGTACTCCATATATTCGACAGGAACTTAAAAGGCTGATCGAAAATCCCAAGCTGAACCAGTATGGAATTGATCGGGCCGCTGTCCGAGAACAGGGTAAAGAATAACATGGCAAATGCGGAAGCCATGATCAGATTCGGCAGATAGATGACCGTCTTAAAAAATCTCTGCCCTTTCAGTTTCAGGCTCGGATTGGAGAACCATGCGCCAAGCAGCAGGGATACTAAAATCTGAGGAACAAATCCCATGACCCACATAATCAGCGTATTCTGCGTATAAGTCCATAAGTCTTTATTTTTCAATATGGAAACATAATTTTCAAATCCGATAAAGTTCGGCCCTATCTGTGTCAGACCGGAACGGTAATTTTCATATAAACTATTTACAACAGTTGTGATCAATGGAATAAACTGAAAAACCAGATAAACTACAATAAAGGGAATCAGAAAAATATATCCCCATTTATTATAACTTACTACCTTCCCCCGCTTTCCGTTCTTCATATTTTATATCCTCCCTTTCCTTTTTTCTGCTGACTTTCTATGCCAGCCCCATATCCGCCCTCTCCATACATTCATACAGACTTCTTAAACCGCTGTACTTTTTACGTCTGCGTGCCTGCCCGACTGTACCAGGCAGGCACGATCTTCCTTAATATGTCAGTTCAGGATATTTCTCTACTACCGCTTTATAGAATAAATCAAGTGCGCCGTCCAGATCCGTATTACCGTCAAAGTAATTCTTCATTGCATTCTGGAACTCTTCATTACATCCCTGATCATAAATGGAAAGGTTGCTCAAATCGAGGGATTCCACACCTGCACAGTACATGGCAAGCGGATTCTGTCCGCCTAAAATCTTGCTGGAATAGCTTGCATCTTCTGCCATTGCATTCATAGCCGGTTTGTTGTTTACGAAATCATCATCTTTTACAACAATGCCCTTCATGATTTCTTCATTGGTTGTCAACTGAAGCATAATATCTTTTATCAGGCTTGCATTGTCTGTTCCTGCTGCCGCACAAATCCATGTACCGCCCCAGAAGAAGCCCTGCGGTCCTTCCGTTGCTGCCCAGCCGCCCAGATTGCCGATGCTTCCTTCTTTGTCTGCAGCCATACTGAAGTTTACAAGCCATGCCGGTCCAAAGTATGCAAATACTTTGCCGTCCGGATAGAAGCCTTTTGACCAGTCGTCGCT
The DNA here is from genome assembly GCA_947650155.1 of uncultured Lachnospiraceae bacterium. Taxonomy (GTDB): domain Bacteria; phylum Bacillota; class Clostridia; order Lachnospirales; family Lachnospiraceae; genus RGIG3002. Next base: position 11,864 of record CANSUS010000006.1, on the reverse strand, counting down.
CCAGAGCGTATGGGTTCCGATCTCCCCTGCATCTACCAATGCCTTGGAATCTTCCACCCATTTCATGATGTTGGCGTCAATGTTGATCTTTCCGTCAACCACCCATTTAGAGGTTACATTGTTGGAATACACACGATAAGTATCGTTTGCAGAAGAAGCAATCTGATAGCCTGCATCTTTTAATGTCTTAGCCGTTTCATTAAAAGTATCCCAGTCTTTGACATAATTCTGGATCTCAGAAGGTTCATCTGTTCCAAATACTTCTTTTGCCACCTCACGGCTGTAGAACATAACGCCCGGGCATCCCTGCCATGAAACGCCTTTTAACACTCCGTTGGAATCCGTAACAATATCTTTTGTATACTGATACTGGTTTGCAAGGTCTGACTCTGTAATTCCAAGATCCGCTACCGGCATGGTATATTCCGTATCCACATATTTCAAAGCATAATCGGCTTCAATCAGGAACAGGTCGATCTTGTCGTCTGTTGCTGCATCCGCCTGTTTTAACAAAGTTTCATCCAAGTTGTTCTGATAAGCATTATCTGCATTTGGCGTAATATTCCATACTACAGAAACATCACCGATCGTTCCGTGTGTAGTATCCACTTCCGTATACCCCGGGTAATGATCCCTTACACGGCGGTAAAACTCATCATTCCAGCAGTAAATATTGAGTACTTTTCCTTCGCCTTCTCCAACAGCCGGCGCTTCTGCATCATCTGCTGCAGGTGTCTCTTCATTTCCTGCTGCCGGTGCATCCGCTTCCGTATTCCCCGCTGACGATGTACTTTCAGCAGGTGTCTGTCCTCCTGTCTGTTCTTCTGTTGTTCCGCCGCATCCGGTTAACATACCTGTTACCATAGTTGCCGCGAGCAGCACGCTTAATAATTTTCTCTTCATACTGTTCCTCCCTTAAAGTAAAATAAAAATAATTAATAAGTTATGCATTATATTGCCATACCGATTCAGACCTTGATTTTGCTTTTGGTCTTCCCTTGTCGGTATGTGAAAAGTATAGCGTGTTTATTTTGATGAATATATTACGGATTTTAACAAAATATCAGATTCATGACACATTTTGAAAATTTCGTGCGGCATGAAAAATAAGCCTTGAAATCATCTGTCTTTATCTATTTAATATCTATTTAATTTAGGTCATGATTCTGATATTTTTCTCATTTTTTTTGTTTTCTTCCTATCAGAATTTATATATGATTTTATATAAAAATTTCTATATTTTACCCATAAAGCGACAACGGAAAGGAGTACAAAATTGAAAACTATCAAATTTATTGACAAGCACGGCAGCTTTACAATGAAAGAGCCGGAAAATATAAGTTACCTTTATTTTCCTCTCGCATCGGAATCAGGATTAAAAAGCGCCGTCACCCCCAACCTTGGCGGTGATTCCAAAATCGATCAGGAAACCTTTCTCCTGGAACCGGTAAGTTCGGAAAACTTACATAATAACCGCGCTACCCGGAATTTCTGGTGTGTAACCGACAAGGCAGGCGCCTATTCTGTTACAGGTTCTTCCGCACAGCAGGAAGCGGCTAAATTTTCTGAAATGCAGGATGAAAGTGAACTGACTGCCGGATTTATGTGGCAGTCAATAAAACGTTCTTCCAAAATATACCAACTGGAAACCACTGTTACTTCTTTTATTCCTAAAGACGATAATGTAGAAATTATGTATATTACCATACGAAATATGTCAAACGATATACAACAATTGACCGCTTACGGCGCTGTTCCCATTTATGGACGCAGTGCCGACAACATCAGGGATCACCGGAATGTAACCTCTATGCTGCACCGCATCAGAACAGATAAAAACGGAGTCCTCGTCTGTCCCACTATGTCTTTTGACGAAAAGGGGCATCGTTCCAATGAAAAAATTTACTTTGTCAGCGGCTTTACCGGTATTGGAAGCGCACCCGAATGTTTCTATCCTACTGTAGAAGATTTTATCGGAGAAGGCGGCACTTACACGCATCCCCGCGCCGTATACGAGCATTTTTCAGGATCTCCTGCTTTTAGTACGGCGGAAGGTAAAGAAGCGATGGGCGCTTTCCGCTTTGAAAAAATTTCCCTTTCTCCTGACCAAAAGGCGGATTTTATTATTCTTATGGGCGTGGATGACAATGAGAATCATATTGACAGCATCCTCCAAAAATACAACACCGGCAAAAAAGTAATAACTGCTTTGGAAAATACAAAATCCTACTGGAAAAATAAAATAGCTGTTGATTTCCATACAAAAGATGCTGATTTTGACTGCCTGATGAAATGGGTCAGTTTTCAACCGTTCTTACGCCGGCTGTTTGGCTGTTCGTTCCTGCCCCATCATGATTACGGACGCGGCGGACGGGGATGGCGCGACCTGTGGCAGGACTGCCTGTCATTGCTGCTGATGGACCCGAAAGACGTGGGAGAAATGATTGCCCAAAATTACGGCGGTGTCCGCATCGACGGAACAAATGCTACTATTATAGGAAACGGTAACGGTAACTTTCTTGCAGACCGTAACGGTATTGCCCGTGTCTGGATGGATCACGCCCTTTGGTCGCTTTTGACAACTAAGCTATATATCGATCAGACAGGAGACATCGAAATTTTAAATAAACAGATTCCTTATTTCAAAGATGCACAGACTATGCGCGGAACCGACACCGACTCCCTTTGGTCGCCCGTTTTCGGCAGTCAGCAGCTTACCGCCGAAAACGAAATCTACACAGGCAGTATTTTAGAACACCTTCTGATCCAGCAGCTCACAGCTTTTTATGAAGTAGGCGATCATAATATTTACAAACTGCGCGGAGCAGACTGGAACGATGCACTTGATATGGCCGCCGAACATGGCGAAAGTGTCGCTTTTACCTGCGCTTATGCCGGAAATTTATTGGATCTCGCATCCTTACTGCGTCTTTTAGACAGCAGTTCCACAAACCATACAACTTACCTGGCGGAAGAAATCGCGGTTTTACTTCATGATGATCTCGAAACTTACGACGATATTGACAAAAAGCATGAAATTTTGAACAGTTACGCTTCAAGCTGCCGCCATACGGTCAGTGGAAAGCAAACCGGCTTTTCCCTATCCTCCCTTGCCTTAAACCTGATTCAGAAAGCGAATTGGCTGATGACATATATAAGATCCAACGAATGGATCGATATTTCTGCACAGGAAGGCTGGTTTAACAGTTATTATGATAATCACGGATGCGCCGTTGAAGGTATTCATAACGACCATGTCCGCATGATGCTGACGGGACAGGTCTTTTCCATTATGAGCGGAGTAGCCCAAAACTGGCAGATTAATAAGATTGTGAATAGCGCCGACCACTACCTTTATTGTAAAGAAATCGGCGGTTACCGGCTGAATACAGACTTTCATGAACTTAAATTCGATATGGGACGAATGTTTGGCTTTGCTTACGGCGAAAAAGAAAACGGCGCCGTCTTTTCCCATATGACAGTCATGTATGCCAATGCGCTGTACCGCCGCGGTTTTGTAAAAGAAGGGTGGAAAGCCTTAAAAACGCTTGCCGACACTGCTTTGGATTTTGAAACCGGCCATATCTATCCGGGCATTCCGGAATACTTCCGCAGCGACGGACGGGGAATGTATCACTATCTGACCGGCGCGGCAAGCTGGTTTATGATGACTATGATTACGGAGGTTTTCGGTGTACGCGGAAAAGCCGGAGATCTGGTCCTATACCCTAAACTGTTATCCGAACAATTTGATGCATCTAAAACTGCCTCTATTACAGTTCCTTTTGCAGGGAAAAATTTTCATATTGTCTATATAAATGAATCGGATAAAGACTTCGGTGCATATGCCATTTATTCCGCCGTTTGTGACGAAACGGAGCTTACTGTAAGCGAAGATTCTTTTGTTACGCTTCCCCGTAAAATGATTGCCTCATTATCGGAACAAACGCACAAGATTATAATAAAACTCATATAAAACAGCTTTACATTCTCCCTGTCAGAAAAAGCCGGGAGCAAAAGAAATCAAAAAGATCAGGAAAGGAAAACCAGAAAAATGAAATATGGATATTTTGATGATATAAATCGGGAATACGTAATCGAACACCCGGATACACCCGCTCCGTGGGTTAACTATTTAGGTTCTCCGGAATATGGAGCAATTATTTCCAACAATGCAGGAGGCTACAGCTTTGCAAAATCCGGCGCAAACGGAAGAATCCTGCGCTATGTTTTTAACCACTTCGATCAACCGGGGCGCTATCTATACATCCGTGATAATGAAACAAAAGATTATTGGTCCGCTTCTTGGCAGCCGGTAGGAAAAAATTTAGACAGCTGCGAATGCCGCCACGGTTTGGGATATACCAAAATGACGGCTGAATATGCCGGCATTTATTCTGAGGCAGTTTATTACGTCCCTTCAGGTAAATCCTATGAAGTGTGGACGCTGTCCGTAACCAACCGCTCACCTCGTCCGAGAAGTCTTTCTCTGACCGGTTATGCAGAGTTTACAAACCACAGCAACTATGAGCAGGATCAGGTAAACCTGCAATATTCTTTATTTATTACCCAGACTCTGTTTAAGGAAAACCGTATTATACAACAGATTCATGGCAATCTGGATGCAATCCCAGACGGAAAACAGGTTGATGGAAAAATAATAACGGAGCGCTTTTTCGGCCTTGCCGGCGAAACAGTTTCCTCCTATTGCGGCGATAAAGAACATTTTCTTGGAAAATATCACGGTTATCATAATCCCCAGGGCATTTTATCCGGCTCCCTTGGAAATGTAGTCAGTTATAATGAAAACTCCTGCGGCGCTCTGTCCTGTACTGTCAGTTTAGATCCCGGCGAGACCAAAACCATTTCTTTCCTCCTGGGCATGAAGTACTCTGATGAGGCTGCGGCCATTATAAACTCCTACGCTGATCCCGGCGAGACAACAAAAAAAGAACTGACGGAATTAAAAAACAGTTGGGATAAAAGATTATCATCCCTTCATGTAACTACGCCAAGCCCGGAATTTAACACTATGGTCAATATCTGGAATGCTTACAACTGTTTTATGACCTTTATCTGGTCCCGCGCCGCCTCTTTTATCTACTGCGGGCTTCGCAACGGCTATGGCTACCGTGATACCGTACAGGATATTCAGGGAATTATTCATCTGGCGCCGGAAATGGCGGCGGAAAAAATACGTTTTATGCTTTCCGCACAGGTCAATAACGGGGGAGGGCTGCCCCTTGTAAAGTTTACACATAATCCCGGGCGTGAAGATACTCCTGAGGACGCTTCTTACAGGCAGGAAACCGGACATCCCGCATACCGTGCCGATGACGCACTATGGCTTTTTCCGACAATTTATAAATATATTGCCGAAACGGGAAATATAAAATTTCTTGATGAAATTGTTCCTTTTGCAAACAGAGAAGAAGGCAGTGTTTACGAACATTTGAAGCGCGCCATCCAATTTTCTTTTGACCACCTTGGGCCACATGGTATGCCCGCCGGACTATATGCAGATTGGAACGACTGCCTCAGACTGGGCGCAAATGGAGAATCTTCCTTTGTTGCCATGCAGTTTTACTATGCAATGGACATTCTAATGAAATTTGCGGAATATAAGAATGATGAAGATTATATAAAATATCTGAGCGGAAAACAAGCTGAAATGAGAGACAAAATACAGAGCCTGTGTTGGGACAAAGATCGTTTCATTCGCGGCTTTACTGAAACCGGTAAACGAATCGGCGCTTCGGAAGATCCTGAAGCAAACATGTGGTTAAATCCGCAAAGCTTTTCTGTCATCAGCGGACTCGCCGACAAATCACAGGCTGAGAGTGCATTGAAAAATGTATATGAACGGTTAAATACCAGATATGGGGCAGTTTTAATGGACCCACCCTATCATGAACATGCCTTTGACGGCGCTCTTGCCGTTATTTACAATCAGGGAACAAAAGAAAATTCCGGGATTTTTTCCCAGTCCCAGGGATGGCTGATTCTTGCTGAGGCATTATGCGGACACGGTGACCGCGCCTTTCAGTATTTTATGGAAAACGCTCCGGCTGCCCAAAACGATATTGCCGAAATCCGCCGCTTAGAGCCTTACTGCTACGGACAATTTACAGAAGGCAGAGCAAGCATACATCATGGCCGTTCCCATGTACATTGGCTCACCGGCACCGCCTCCACAGTTATGGTTGGATGTGTAGAGGGTATCCTCGGTCTGCGCCCTGATTTAAACGGCCTGAGACTCTCCCCTTCCATGCCAAAAGACTGGAAGCAGATTGAAATACATAAAGATTTTCGTGAAAAACATTTACATATTCACGTAAATAATCCAAATGGAAAGGAAACAGGTTTCGAGAGTCTCGTCCTAAACGGAACAAAACTTACAGATAATTATATACCTTTTTCTCTTCTCCATAAAGAAAATGAAATCACTCTGACTCTTTAACTGATTTATTCTTATTTTTAGGCGCAGCATAACCAGAATTGCTGCGTCTTCTTACTGTCTGTCCTCCAGGTCATGTTTCATCCCCTATATCCCACTGAACCGCATGATTTAAATCCCGGTATTTCTTTGGCGTCATGCCGGTCAGTTCACGAAACTGCTGTATAAAATGACTCTGTGAAGAAAAAGAAAGCCGGTTTGCAATATCGATTAACGAATAATCACTATAACGAAGCAGATTTTTTGCCATTTCAATTTTCTGACTGCGTATATACGCACTGACAGAATCCCCCGTTTCCTTTTTAAACAGGCGGGAAAGATAACTTGCCGACACTCCCAGCTCTTCTGCCAGTTCTTCAATCGTAATCCGCTCTTTTATATGAGCGTAAATATATTCTTTACAGACATTAATATGTCTGGACCCCGTGTCGCTTCGACAAATTTTGCGCATTTTTTCCGCATAGTCCAAAACCATTTCGTCGTGCAGCAGTCTCACTTCCTGTACTGTGTGAATATCATCTAAACTTTGAATATAAAAATCGCTCATCCTAAAGGCTTGTTCCAATTCCATTCCCTTCTGTCTGCACAGCCGTGTAATCATTGCCGTTGTAATCACAAAATGATATTTCAGATTGGTAACCGGATTTCTTGAAAGCACTCCCACCCCTTCCTCATCCAAAAACCTTTCCTGTTCACAATTGTTTCTGACCGATTCCACATCACCGTTCGTCACCGCCTGATAAAACAAAAATTCTTCTGTCGGCTGTTTGTGTTCTATTTCATCCACATCATCTTCTGCCTCTAGTAAAAGCCATTCATCTCTGTATCCCATAAGATGATCTCCTTCCTGTCTTCCCTCACTTCAAACACTTATATTATACCTGATAAATATATCATATATAAGAAAAGGCAGTGAAATCAAGAAAAATATTAAAACTTTAGATTTGATCATCTTATAACTTTGTTATGAAACATAATCCAAATAATCCTCTTCCGATGCAAACAGCATATATTCCTCATCCACTAATCCCATATATCCGCTTTCTACATGATATCCTTTCATAAAAATTACCTCCTGTTCAGAATCTGTTTTTGTTTTCTGAATAGAAGGTAACATTTTATCTGTCCAAAAAAACGGACTTTTATCACAATATTATTTCTTCCATATCTTCCAATAGTTTCTCTGTCAGCTCTAATAGCCTCTCCGCATCCTTTTCCACCACACCGAATTTCTTATACCGGTATACAAAACACGGAACTCCTTTCGGATTGAACGTCAGTTTCTTTTGATAATGTTCCAGAAGCATCGGTATTTTTTCCACCTGTATTCCTGCATCTGGATGAAAGATAAAGCGGATCTCCTCATTTTTTCCCTTTATCTCCGTCAGATAAAGCCTGTGCGCCTTCACCCGCACCAAAGCGATACGAAGCAGATTATCGACAGATTTCGGAATTTCACCAAACCTGTCTAAAAGCTCCTCCTTCATATCCTCGCTTTCGGCCTTATTTTCAATCCCCGCAATTCTTTTATAAATATCCAGTTTCTGTACTTCATTTACAATATAGGAAGGCGGGATATAAGCGTCCACATCCAAATCGATCGTTGTATTAAAATCCTTGATTGCAGTAATTCCTTTCAGCCCTTTTACCGCCTCATTGAGCATTTTACAATAAAGATCATATCCTACCGCTGCCATATGCCCGTGCTGCTTCTGTCCAAGCAGGTTTCCTGCCCCTCTGATTTCCAAATCTCTCATAGCGATTTTAAATCCGCTTCCCAGATCGGTAAATTCACGGATTGCCTGCAATCTCTTCTCCGCCACTTCTTTCAACATTTTGTCTCTCTTATACATCAGAAAAGCATAGGCATTCCGGTTAGAACGTCCCACGCGCCCTCTTAACTGATACAATTGAGAAAGCCCCATATTATCGGAATCGTGTATAATCATTGTATTGGCGTTGGAAATATCCAGTCCGGTTTCCACAATTGTAGTAGAAACAAGCACATCGATTTCTCCGTTAATAAAATCATACATGATCCGTTCCAGTTCATTTTCCTTCATCTGCCCGTGTGCAAAAGCAACCGCTGCCTCCGGCACAAGGCTTTGTACCTTCGCCGCCACATCCGCAATATTATTCACCCTGTTATAAACATAATACACCTGTCCGTTTCTCGATAACTCTCTGACGATGGCTTCTCTTACCATCTCTTCGTTATATTCCATCACATAGGTTTGAATCGGCATTCTGTCATTTGGCGCCTCCTCCAGTACACTCATATCCCGAATGCCTGCCAGACTCATATGAAGCGTTCTTGGAATCGGCGTCGCCGTTAATGTAAGCACATCCACATCGTCCCGCATTTTCTTGATCTTTTCTTTATGTGTCACTCCAAAACGCTGTTCCTCATCGATGATAAGCAGTCCCAAATCTTTAAATTCTACGTCCTTTGACAGTACTCTGTGCGTACCGATCACTATGTCCACAAGTCCTTTTTTCAAATCCTCAACTGTCTTTTTCTGTTCTCCTGCTGTTCTGAACCGTGAAAGCAGATCCACCCGCACCGGAAATTCCTTCATGCGCTGTGTAAAGGTATTATAATGCTGCTGCGCTAAAATCGTAGTGGGCACTAAAAATACGACCTGCTTTCCCTCCTGAATTGCCTTAAACGCCGCCCGGATCGCAATCTCTGTCTTTCCATATCCCACATCGCCGCAGATCAGGCGGTCCATAATCCGGCTGCTCTCCATATCTTTCTTAGTCGCTTCAATCGCATTTAACTGATCTTCTGTCTCTTCAAAAGGAAACATCTCTTCAAATTCTCTTTGCCATACCGTATCTTTACCAAATTGATAACCGGCCTTCTGCTGCCTTATGGCGTAAAGCTCTACCAGGTCTTTCGCCACTTCGTCTACTGCTCCCCTCACCTTACTCTTTGTCTTGCTCCACTCCTGCGTCCCAAGTTTGTTAAGTTTTGGTTTTTTCGCATCCGCGGAAGCATATTTTTGTATCACATCAAGACCGGTGGCAAGAATATATAAATTTCCGCCGTCCCGGTACTCGATTTTGATATAATCTTTTACTACCTTCTCTACTTCAACCTTTTCAATCCCCCTATAAACGCCAAGACCATGATTTTCATGAACCACATAATCCCCTACTTTAAGTTCGGCAAAATCATGAATCTTCTGTCCTTCATAGGTCTTCTTTTTCTTCTTTTTCTTTTTTTCTGCGCCAAAAATATCGCTCTCTGCAATCACTGCAAATTTTAACATCGGATATTCAAATCCCTTTAAAACCCTGCCATAATATGTCATGATTTCGCCGGGCTGAATTTCTCTGTCAGGATTATCCGTATAAAATGCTGTCAGTTCATTTTCCTGCAGGTCCTGCGCAAGCCGCTTTGCCCTTGTCCTGGAGCCTGATAACAGTAAAATCCGATATCCGTTCTTTTTATAACGTTTGAGATCTTTCACAAGTTCTTCAAAGCTGTTATTATAGGAAGACATACTTCTTGCTTCTATCCCAAACTTCTTATCCGGTTTTAAGAGCTGGTTTTTCACATCCATAGCAGCAATGCTGACTACCCTCATCCCCAGCAGCTTTGCAGTTACTTCTTCCGTTGTGCTCAACAGATTTAACTGCCCGGGTAAAATATAGCCCTTTTCCAGACGATGCCCCATGCTGTCTTTAAACTCTGTTTCCACCGCTGATGCATGTTCTCTGATCCTCGCCGGTTCATCCAGAAAAATGCAGCTTTCTCTTTCCCGAAACATATCCAGAAAAGAAGTCGTATCCGGGAAAAAATAACGAATATAGCTTTCCAGGTTTACCATACTCTTCAATTCAAAAATCTGCTCCTTCAATTCTTTCACTTGTGTACGAATCCTTGCCGCCTCTTCTGTCAGAAATTTTTCCCGTAATGCTTTCTCCTGTTTTTCTGCCTCCTTCTCGATATTTTCCATGCCTTTTTTCAGTTCCGTCCCGGTAAGTATCAGTTCCGTTGCGGGATAAATGCTGATGGATTCCAGTTTTTCTATGGATCTCTGGCTTAAAATATCAAAACTTCTAAGCGAGTCTACCTCTTCTCCCCATAATTCAATGCGATAAGGATTTTCTTCCGTAAGATCAAAAATATCTACAATTCCTCCACGGATGGAAAATTGTCCCGGAGCCTCTACCTGATAACTTTTTTCATACCCCATCGCTGTCAGCTGCTTTGCCAGTTCCTTTTCTTCTATTTCCCCGCCCTTTTTAATCCGTATCACATTCTTTTCCAGAACTTCCAAAGGCACCTGAACCGTCATAAGCGCTGAAAATGTTGTAATAATCGTCGTCGGCCGTTTTTCAATAATTCGTTTCAGACATTTGATCCGCTCGGTCACAAGTTGATTCCCATGAATGTCTGCCTGATAAAAAATCAGATCTTTTGCAGGATAAACACAGACATTCCGGTCATAAAATTTATAATCTTCATATATTTCTTTTGCTTTTAAATCACTGAAAGTAATAATGATCCTATATGGAAAACCATCGCTAAGTCCATAGATCATATGAAGTTTCTGGGAATCAACGCACCCTGTCAAAGAAAGATTGGTCTTTTCTTTCTTCAATGCTTTTTTCATTTCCTCATATATACCAAGTTCCTCTAAAGGAGTTGTTAAAGCACGCATACCTGTCTCCGTTTCTTTTCTACTCTGTTACCTTTTTATTGTATACATTCATTGCCGCATCGGCATCCTCAAACAGGATCATTTTTACGGCATCTACAGCTCTATCCACACTTTCGTCCATCATGTTCCGTTCTTTTTCTCCAAAATGCCCCAAAACATAATCTGCCAGATCATACCCTTTGGGTTTCTCGCCTACTCCCATTTTAATACGCATGAAAACATCATGTCCTAAATGTTTTATGATGCTTTTCACGCCATTATGCCCTCCGGCGCTTCCTTTTTTCCTGATCCTGAGCTGTCCCACATCCAGACTGACATCATCAAAAATGACAAGCAGTTCTTCTGTCTCCTCAATTTTATAATAGTCCACAAGTTCTCTTACACTCTCTCCACTTAAATTCATATATGTTAAAGGTTTCGCCAATATTACTTTCTGCCCGTCAATAAAGCCTTTTCCAATCAGCGCCTTATGCTTTTTCTCCAAAACGGATATATCATATTTTTCCGCAATGGCATCAATGACGTCAAATCCAATATTGTGCCTTGTATTTTCATATTCCTTTGCAGGATTCCCCAATCCAACGATAATGTACATCTTGAATAACCATGCCTTTCCGAAATTCATCATTTATTATTACGCTATCACATCGTATCAGCAAAAATAGGGGATGTCAATGGACCAATGTCATTAAGTTAAGCCAACAATTAAAATCTCTGTATCAGAATAATATGGA
>CANSUS010000005.1 GCA_947650155.1 uncultured Lachnospiraceae bacterium | reverse complement strand
AAAATAATTTCATTTGCCTGTTGTCTGATACAATTCATTAATTGTGTCCATTTTATAGGGTTAATTGCCTTTAATTGTTCTGTTATTTCTCGTTTTTGTTTCATCTGCTCTACAATCCAAAAAACGTTTTTGTGCCTGCTTGTCAATCTCAACAAGATATTCATTGAGATTTCCACTCGTAAGTAAATTAATATAGGTTACTCTACGATAATTCTGTAAAAAATACAGATGCCGCTGACCGTAAAAACCAATTTCCAAGTTTGCTATATCTGGCATTTCAAAATTTGGAATGACATAGTCGTTTTGTTTTCGATATGTACCGCCGAATTGTTCAAATAATGATTTCATTGTAGATTCCTCCAGTATATTTAATTATTCCTACAAATTCATCATAGCCAACCGTCTTTACAAATTTCCTAAAATGCCCGAAGGGACACTTCTTTATGTGAAGTGTCCTTTCTCCCCATTTTTTTCATTCCATACAAGCGTATATACGCATAACATTTCCCGCCTTCACAATCCTCACATGTAAATTTCCAAAGATACATGTTTTCACTCCTCCCGGCATATCGGTTTCTTTGGGTTCATATTCCACTGACAGCACATCAAATTCCTGTTCATACATTCCGTTTAGTCTGTCCAGTATTTCTCTTCTGGCATGGACATTATATTTGCTAAAGAAAAAATACCTCACCAGTATAAAAAAGAAACCAATGCAAACTATTACTCCTGCTATATCCTGAATATCACTTTTTTTCTTCTGTTCACCCTGTTCTCTCCCCCGTTACCAGACTTCGACAAGAATACTTTCCACTCTCTGTCAGATACTCCAAAATGAAATAGCTTTCGTACATACGAATCTCTGATCTGAAAACAATTAATGTGATACCATCTGCTGAATACACCCCGGAATTTTTTCATCTTTATCCACTGTGTCCGATATATCTGAATTGATGAAGGGTATTTTTTTCTTTATATATGCAAAATGTTCTGCCGTTTTCTGTATTGTAAACCATAAGACTTACATCAGCAGCACTGAAAAACGTAGGAAAATATTTTACATAGAAAAACTTTCTTCCATCATTGCTCCACTGTCCTTTTTTCTCAAATATATTTCCATAGCAAATATTCCATCCGCCTTTCGCGATAAATCTTGTCTTTTTGGTATTTAAATTATACCAATAAATCTTTTTAGGATGCATACTGTCTTTTATATAAGCTACAAGATTGGTATTTACTGCTACCGCTGCATTACCGATATTCTTCAGCATCTCCGTCTTTCTTCCTGATTCAAAATTATATCTGTACAAACGTCCTGCCGAAGACACATACCACAAATTATTATCATCAATTTCAAGAAACTCCGTGGTTGATCCCTGTCCTTCTATCATATTATATTCTTCCGAAGTAAAATCATAAAACAGCCATTTCTCGTCACCGTTTGCTTCTTCATAACTGATTACAATTTTATTTCCCTCATCATACATCAGTAATGCATACCAGGTTACATCGCCTGTTAGAAGATCTATTTTTTCTCCTATTACTTCTGAATAAACTGTCCCTGTAATCAGATCATATTGAACACGCTTCACCCCTTGATCATAACATAGACCAGTTATGCAGGACTCTTCGTCATTAATTACACAATGATTCATTTGACCTTCTACTTTTCCTACTTCAACTGCCCCTTCATCCTTTGAACTGTATTTGTAAAAAATTGTCTCATCTTCTTTGGTATCCCATTCCAGAAAATAGACATTCTGCTGAAGCTCATAAGCTTTTCTACTATAAATAATAAAACAGCATCCTGCCATGACAACCACCCATGACATTCCAACAATCACAGGTATCCACCACTTAATTTTTTTTGTCTTTTTTTGTTCCTCCATTCACCTTTTACTCCTTATTTTTATTTTCTCTCGCTATTATCTTTCCTGTTTCCCATCCAATCATATAATATAGCATCTGCGTTTCCAACCATCCTTTATAGTAAGCTCCATCCGGTATAGTCTGATCCAGATAGTCATTCACTACTTTATATATCAAAACCTTTCCTGCATTTTTGGCTGCAATAATTGGATTCAATCCCAAGAATAATCCTGCTATCCCTGCCATAGTCAGCTGTTCATCTCTGTTTTTCCCATCCCCCGAACCTGCAGCAAAATTCTTTCCTCCCATTCTCAGGATATCCTGCGCTACCATTCCACAGTTTCTCGCATACAAGTTGTAAATCCCTATTCTGTTATCATCCCGAAGCTGTTCAGCATAATAACTCATTATTTTTCCTTCCTCTACTGTAACAGGAATATATATGTATCGAGTATATGGTGTTTCTTCTCCATCAAGAAAATCTCTATCAATACCATCTGTGTTTATTTTCCCTGCCATTGGTACTAAAAAATCCACATTATTTCCTTTAGGAGGTTTCTTATACCCCAAAAAGACATCCACATCCGTTGCCTCCAGCTCTGCCTTCGACAAATACCCCGGTACATCATTTCCAAATACAATATTTAATGCCTCGCTTTGAGATGCCGCAAAACTATAAAACGTCCCACTCCCATCATATCTGACAAACAACAACGCTGCATGTCCAAAAGTAAATGCCCCGTCTTCCGCATTCAGGTAATAAACTCCTTCATAATCCGTTTCCGGCCCGTCTATCCATTCTCCCGGTGTCCTTCCATTCCAATCCACCATACTGAGCGGACTGTTCAGGCAGTATACGTATTCATGTAATGTATCAGGCGCTGTTAAAAATCCTTTGAACCTGTCCTCGGAAGCAAACCGCCCCACTTCCGCCCTATACTCTCTCGCCTGCGCATAATACGTCCCCGCAGCTGTGTCATACTGATACCCCGTATACCCGAAAGGCTGTGCCGTTCCCTGGTTCCCATACAGATCCTGTCCAAATTCATCATACCCGTAACGTTCCACAGACTCCCCGCTTTCGTCCAAAAGCCGTACCGGGCTTCCCAGTTCGTCCTGAAGAATATACTTCCATCCGCTTTCTTCTGCCATCCCTGTCACATTTCCGTCCCACAGATAGGTCTGTGTTTTTCCCTTTTCTTCTTTCTGTAACAGGTTGTGATAGCTTTTTGTCAGATCGACCAGATACTGTATTCTGTATTCGTTCCCGATCGTTTTCTCCACCCTGTGTCCCAGACCGTTATAGGTGTAGGAAGCTTCTTCCTGCCCGTTAAACGCCTGTTCCAAGCGGTTTAATGCGCCGTATGTATACTGATTCTTTAATACCCCGTTTTCCGTAATAGATCTTAAGTTGCCCCTGCCGTCATAAGCATACCGCTCCTCTTTTTCGCTGTCTGCTCTGCTTAAAAGCTGGTTCATGGCATTGTAAGTGTAGTCTGTTCGGTTTCTTCTGTCTGTCATATACCTGCGATTGCCAAAGGCATCATAGGCATAGGTCTTTTGGATCTGTCCGTCTTTTGCCACTTCCTTTAACCTGCCAAGAGCGTCATAAGCATAGGTATAAACGCCGCTTTCCTCCAAAATCCCCCGCCGTTGTTTTTCTATGGCAGTCTTATTTCCCATCAGGTCATAGCGATAAAGATACTGGTCAAGAATGCCTTCTCCATCTCTGTGAATCAATTCCGCAAGATGTCCTGCCCCGTCATAGGCATACAGCGTCTCACAGCCGTTTGGAAATGTTTTCTCCGACAGTCTGCCCAGTTCATCATAAGCATAGGAAATAAGGCTGTCCCCTTCTTTTAAACCGGTGAGCCTTCTTTGTTCATCATAAATATAAGAAACTTCTCTCCCGTCAGGATAAGTAATGCCTGTCCTCTCCCCACGCTTTCCGTACGTATAGGAAACTTCCCTTCCATCCGGGTACTGTACTTTCAGCGCTCTTCCCCACGCATCATTTTCGATCTTTGTAGTTCCGGACCAGTCCTGCATTTTGATAAGCTGTCTCAACGGATTGTAAGTAAAGACCGCCTCCCTGCCGTCCGCATAGGTAATACGGCTGATATCTCCCTGCGCCGTATAGCCATACTTTGTAAGATACCCTTCCTGATCCAGTTTTTCCAAAAGCTGTCCTTTAGCGTCATAAGTATAATGCTCTTTCTGCCCAAGCGGATCTATAGCAGTTTCTATCCTGCCAAGCAGATCTCTTTTGTAAGCGGTCACATGGCAGGCTCCTTCCTCCCCATACTGCCTGATCTCCGTTAAGCGGTCGCACAGATCGTATGTGTAGACCGTTTCGTTTCCAAGAGCATCCGTTACTTTTGTCAGCTGTCCTGTTGGAGAATATTCATAACAAGTGCTGTTCCCATACACATCTGTTACGGAAGTCACGTTACCAAGAGCGTCATAGGCATATTCTTTTTTCTCCCCATTACTCCCCTGCACGCCTGTTACACGTCCCAGACAGTCATACTCATAAGTAAAGACAAATCCTTTTTGATTCGTATGAGTCTCTACGTTTCCATTTACATCATAAGTATAGCTTTCTTTTGTACCGTCGCTGTATACCGCTTCTTTTAATTTTCCTCCCGGAAGATACGAATAAAAAGTAACAAGCCCCGCCTCGTCTGTCACGCTTTCCATTTTTCCAAGCGGAGTGTAGGTATAAGTTCTGGTTTCACCCATAAGACCGGTCTCTTTTATCAGCTGTCCCGCCTCGTCATACTCCATGTTTACCGTATTTCCCAAAGCGTCTTTTGCCTGTACCGGACGGCCTTCTTCATTATAAACATAAGTGATTTTACTTCCTTCTTCTCCTTCTGCCCGGATCAGCCGCCCCGACGCATCATAAAAAAACCGGACGGTGTTTCCGGTCTGGTCTGTTCTGCTGATACAGTTTCCGTTCCCGTCATATGCATAGCTGATTGTATTGCCAAGGGTATCTTCCAGAAGTGACAAACGGTTGTCCGCGTCATACCGGTAGCGGGTATGTGCGCCGTCCGGCGTCACAGCTTCCGCCAGATTCCACATAGCGTCATAGTAAAATTCGGTAATCCTTCCCAGCTGGTCAGTGGATTTTTCCAGCTTGTTTAAGGCATTGTAGGATCTTTCTATGATGCTTCCGTCAAAATCCGTGATTTTTACCACCCTGCCGCTTGCATTATATTCATAGGTACGGACATCCCCGACAGCGTTCGTCAGGGTTTTCATATGATCTGCTTCGTCATAGGTGAAACATGTCTGAGCGCCTTTGGGATCTGTAATTTTTGTTACACGGTGCAGCGCATCATAGGCGTAAAGGGTTGTCCCGCCCAGTGCATTCGTTATTTCCACAAGATCCCCTTTTTCATCATAAGAAAAGTGCAGGGTGCTGCCGTCCGGTTTTGTGATGGTTTCAGGAAGGCTTTTTTCATTATAAGTAAAGGTTGTCCTTCTTAAAAGGGCATCGATGGATTCCAGAAGGTTCCCGTTTTTGTCATACACATTTTTCTGTTTTTCTCTTCCGCCAATTTTAATATGCAGGGGTTTATTCTGTGTATTATAAGTAATCGAAAGTTTTTCTCCCAGAGGACCGGTAAACTGTGTCAGATTCCCTCTGTTGTCATAAGCGCATCTTACAGTGCGTCCATTTCTGTCTGTATGGCGGATGCGCTGATTCTTTTTATTATAGGCAAAGTGTTCTGTCGTACCGTCTTCGTATACGATATCAGTGCAGCGGTATCTGCCGTCATGGACATAAGTGGTCTTTGTACCGTTTCTCTCCGTCAGAATGACCTGTCTGTTCCCATCATCATAAGTATAGTCCATATGACCGCCATCCGGGAAGTCCTGTCTGATGACGCGGCGTTTCTGGTCATAAGAATTTTTTACGGCAACAGTCCCGCGAAAGTTTATGGTTTCCTCAATACGTCCGTTTTTCCCGTAGCGATAAGCGCGTATGTTTCCTGCAGGATCTGTCACGGAAGAGAGTTTGCCCCTTTCATAGGAAAGAATGATGTTTCTTCCGGTATGGTCGCTTACGCAGGCAAGCTGCCCTGTTTCATTATAGGAATAAGTCAGAACAGAGCCGGTGTCTGTAATCGCTTTTATGAGTCTTTCCTTTTCATCATATGAAAAGGTAATCCCTCTGCCGTTTTGATTTTCCATGCGGGTCATCTGTCCGTTTTTGTGAAACCGGATACGGCTTCCGCTGAGGGTTTCCAGAAGCCATCCATCCGGTTCTTCTGTCAGGATTTCCAGTGCGGAATGGGAAGACAGATAGCCGCCGTTTTCCTGTCTCGGAAGGTTTTTTTCTGTCCGTCCGACATGGTAACGGTTGCTTTTCCTTTTTCTTCCTCTGTGTCCAGACGGATGTCGTAGTTATGGACAAAACATCTGCCAAGGCTTCCTTTATAACGGTCTTTGGCATTATAGTAACGATGAAAAGACAGGGGGATTTCCCCTCCGATTTTGAGATCTTCATGATCGTAAACGAAGTTTCCGGTAGAAAGGTTGACGGGGTCGGGACTATAAAGGATGCCTGCTCCTATCGTCCCCATCACGTCATTTTCTATTTCCACAAGCAGGCCGGACCAGTCTTTTGCTGTCTCATCCCAGCCGCTTTTCATTTCTTCCAGACGGCTTTTAAATTCCTGATAGCTAAGATCGATGTCTCTGGCGTGAAAGAAGCTCTGCAGTTCTCTGATTCTGCCCTGTATCTCTGTAATCGTCTGCTCTACAGCATCCATGTCTTTTGCACCGGCACTGTCACAGGCAGGAATTTCATTGATAAGATTTAACAGAATCCTATCCATTCGTTCCATAGTTTCCTGATAAATATCATCTTTTACTTTTCCCGAAAGGGTTTGGATATCCGCCCCAAGTGCGCCTGTTCTGTACTGCGGATCTATGCTGTCATAGATTTCAGAAATTGCTGTAATGGACTTCTCCATTTCTTCACTGATACGGACTGCTTCTGTCAGAATAGTCCGTCCCTGAATGAGCAGTTCATTTAAACTGTTCATGTCAAAGGCTCGATCCCTGTCTAAGGATACGCCGCTGTCATTTCCCATTTGTATTTTCCTCCGTTTTCTCTTTTGTGTTTCATTTTCTCCGGGCTTCCTTATACCAGAGAGTATTACTTTTTAGAATATCCTGCTATACAGCAGAAGTCCATGAAGTTTTCGGAAAACTTTCCCTCATCAACTGACCATTCCTCCAAGCATTCCGCTCCCTGCACAAATGAAAAAAGTCGTAGCCGCTCTGCCGAAAATATCCTGAAACGAATGTTTTACCAGAAGAGACACTCCTAAAAGCACTACAAAATACAACACTCCAATCAACAATCCCCACAAAAATTGTTGTTTTGCTTCTGTCTTCCCTGTTATGAATCCGGCAAAGAAACAGCTTACGGCATAGATCAGGATAATGCCTATCCTTACTGTCCCCTCTTTGAGCTGCATTTTATATAAAAATAGAGAGAGTATCATAAGAAGCACTGCGGTAACTATGTATGCAAACAACAACTTTTTTAAGATGGAAAGTCCTTTCTCCAATTCCGGGTCCTCCAATTTATTTTTTATATATATATTCTTAAGAGAATGATAACTTGACAATCACTTCCACATATTATAAGATTTCGTTAAAATACATAGAATAAGGAGTTGATTTTACTTTGGATACCTCTGGTGTCATACAATTGATCGCATTAATCTTTCTGTTAGTTCTTTCCGGCTTTTTTTCTTCTGCCGAAACAGCGCTGACAACGGTAAACAAGGTTCGTATCCGGTCCCTCGTAGAGGACGGAAATAAACGTGCCATGACTACACAAAAAATTCTGGACCGTTACAGCAAAATGTTAAGTACAATTCTGATCGGAAACAATATCGTAAATATTACTGCTTCTTCCCTTGCTACCACGCTTGCTATTAAGCTTTGGGGAAATTTTGCAGTCGGTATTGCTACCGGAGTCTTAACGTTACTGGTACTTCTTTTTGGAGAAATTATTCCCAAGAATCTGGCAATGTTGTACTCCGAAAAAATTTCACTCTCGTATTGTAATATCATTTATCTTTTAATGAATGTGTTTACCCCGATTATTTACCTGATCGACGGACTTTCCGGTTTGATTATGAAACTGCTTCATATCGATCCCAATAAGAAAATGTCCCTTATGACAGAGAGCGAGCTGAAGACTTATGTGGATGTAAGCCATGAAGACGGCGTAATTGAATCTGAAGAGCGCGAAATCATTTACAATGTATTTGATTTTTCCGATGCCGTTGCGAAAGATGTTATGATCCCCCGTATCGATATGGTAACCGTCAGTCTGGATACCAATTATGAAAACCTGCTGAAAGTTTTCCGGGAATCCATGTATACCCGAATTCCTGTTTATGAAGAAGATAAGGACAATGTGGTGGGGCTTGTTAATATCAAGGATTTTATTCTGGTAACCGACGAAACACATTTTCAGATCAAAGATATCATCCGCGAAGCCCATTACACATATGAATTTAAAAAGACCGCCGACCTTATGATGGAAATGCGGGAAAAGACCACCAATGTTGCCTTTGTACTGAATGAATATGGCTCTACCGTAGGTATGATTACTCTGGAAGACCTTCTGGAAGAAATCGTTGGTGAGATTCGGGATGAATACGACGAAGATGAAGAAGAATACATTCAGGAAATAGACGATAATATTTATCTTGTAGAAGGCGGTATGAAATTAGACGATATCAATGATGCCCTAGAAATTGCTCTGGAATCTGAAGACTATGACTCTCTGGGCGGCCTTATGATTGAAAAGCTGGACAGGCTTCCTGAAGACGGCGAAGAAATCGAACTGGAATCCGGTATCCGCCTAAAAGCACAGGGAATTATACACAACCGTATTACAAAAGTTTTACTGACTATCCCGGAAAAGCCGGAAGAAGATTCGGAAACGGAAGAAGAAAGCGAATCGACCGATTCTGCTGAAGAAGACCAGAAGAAACCGGATTGATAAGAAATACAAAAAGAGATCGGACATAACTCCGATCCCTTTTTTATTTCGCGCTGCCCTTCATGACGCCTTATAACTTCTTTTCACACTTTTATCGGTTCTCATTAACATAAATCTTTACACGGCTCTGAATGACGCCCGCAACCTCTTTCGCACTCTTCTGCCCCGCGAAGAAACCTTCCGCTTCCTCTTTAATGATATTCAACAATTCTTCATTATAACTGACTGTCTGATCTATGGAAAAGATAAAATCCTCTACTTTTTGCACTTCCTCTGCTGTCATAGGCGGAATTATCACCTCCACATCACCGATCCAATACGTTTCATCATATTCAATCTTTTTATCATTTTCATCCAGATAATACGGCTTCTGCATTGCCTCCTGTTTCATTTCCTCATATCTTTCTTTATTTGTCGGAAAGCCATAGGCCTCTTTCTGGAAATCGTAAGAGAGGAAATAACGTATAAACTGCCATGCGCCGTCTTTATTGGAGGATTTGGATGAAATCGCAAAATTCAGATTGTAATCAAGCGCAGATCCCTTTTTGTTATCTGCCGGGAATCCTACAAAAGTAATATCTTCTCCGAAAACACCTTTTTCCATTCTGTTATAAGTAGAAAAAGTATTCAAATAGACAACAGATAACAACGCCCTGTCTTCCCGGTACATACTGTCATAGTTTTTCCAGAAGTTTTCATCATCATAACGGGACTCATCATACTCCTTTGGAAACTGTTTTAAAAATTCCAACAGTTTAACAAATCCATCCGAGTCAAAACTACATTCCCCGGTTTCCCAGTTAATAAACTGTTCCCCGGACATCTGCATACAGGAAGATAACATGGATTCTCTGATTGTATCAAAGAAAATCTCCGTATCTTCGCTCTTCGTTTCCATCAGCGCATTCAGCTCATCCAATGTCCAGCCATTTTCCGTACCCACATTAGAAGTTTTTCCTGCTACCGTCATAACGGAGTAAGTGGGAACAAGCTGGTATAATTTTCCATCCGTACTGAAAGTTTCCAATATTTTTTCCACCAAAGCGCCTCTGTTTAACTCAGGATCTGCATCAATAAAGGGATAAAGGTCTTCAAACAATCCCTTTGCAAGATAACTGTCCACCGGAAGAGAGGAATTTAACACAAGAATATCCGGCACTCTGCCTGAAACAATATCCATATTCAGCTGTGTGTATGCCTGATTATAATCCTCTTCCGTATTGTAAATAGAATAATCTTTAATCTGTATCCGGTATTCATCACTCTCTTTATTAAATTTTACAACTTGTCGTCTTACATCCCAATCTGTATAGGAACATCCAAGAACAAGTACTTTCTTATCCTTTACATCTTTAGGATCTACTTTAGTAAACTTTGCATAACAGCTTCTCTCATCCGAATAAGAATAAAAATTCCCATAAAATTCTGTGTCATTAATTCCAACAACATCATAAACTCCTGACGCATCCAAATCGGAATCGATGTAATTCATAATCTCTGTCAGCGTCTCGTCACCCAGATTATATCCATAAAGGGCATTATTGCCATCTAACATCAGGTCATATCCATACCCTGCATAAATGGAATAACTGTAAGAATTTCCCGGTATATGATACTCTTCAGAAACTTCCCCGCTCTCTAAATCCAGCTTTTTGAAATACTGCCCCTTGTCTCCCCAGTAACTCGCTATTGCTTTTCCGTCTCCTGTAATATAAATATTTCCAATACTGTCGTCTGATATTTCAAGCTGTTTAACCAGACTGGAATCCGCAGCAAAAGTTAAAAGCTTCTGATTCATAAATACTAAAATCTGACCCTTCTCATCAAGGAAAACAGAATTTACATAACAGTAATCCTCTTCCGCATATTCATTGAGCTGAATCCTCCACTCTTCTGTTCCGTCCAGATTCCTTTTAGCCAGAAAATTTCTCTGTTCAGAAACATAATTGTCCGGATCACTATAATCTTCATAGTAACTTTCTATAGAACAGTAAATTGCATCTTCCGTATCCGACGCTGCCATCTGACCGGTCCATTCTTCACTCGGCACCTCATATTCCGAATAGGAAAGCTGCTTACCTTCATAATCATAACAGGCAATATACTGCTTTTGAAGCGTCGTAACCGTATCAATCGGTTCTTCTGCATAAATCTCGTCTTCCTCTTCCAACGATGTTTCACTCGTTTCCGATGTTTCACCCGTTTCCGACGTTTCACCCGTTTCCGTTTCTTCCCCACTGCCTTCTGTACCGTTTTCTTCCTGGACAGATGTCTCATCCTGGACAGATTCGTCCATAGTATTATCCTCTTGCGCACTTTCAGCAAGAGGGGTCTCTCCGGCCACTACATTTGCTTCCGGAAAAGCTATAGCGCCGGGAGATTCCACATCTTCCCATTTATATCCGCAGACAATAATATTACTTTCTCTGTAAAAGACACGGTTTATCGTATCGACATCGATTCCTTCAAAATTCATTTCTTCTACTTTATATACATGTTCTTTCGCAGCGGCATTATTTGCGCTTTCCTGTTTTTTGTCCCCGCCTTTTCCGCAGCCGCCTAAAAGAGCCGCCGCCAAAAGCGACATTCCAACTAATACTACTTTCTTTTTCATACACTCCTCCCGTTCCTGCATACTAATCATCCAAATCTGCTTCTTTTTCTACCTTCTTTTTATAGTTTTTTGCCCCCTTTCCCAATCGTCTCACATATTCACCAAGCCTGGAAACTTCCTTTTTAAACAGTTCCAGCGCGTCACGCCAATTCCATGTACGCTTTTTCCACAGCTTAACCGCCAGAACAATAATCATAACGCATGGAATACATAATAAAATCATCCGAAACAGTAAGAGCCTGGCTAAAATATCTTCCCATCCTCTCGCAACATTTTCCCAATAAGGATAAATAATCGCTTTCCCGCTCATCGAACGGCTTGTAAATGTCAATAGTATTTTACCTAACGAAAGAAAAGAATAACGATTGGAATTTTCAATGCATGCCACTTCTCCCTCTTCAAATCCCATCTTCTCTTTTACCATTTTAAGCGCATACCCGGTAATCGGGTTTGGCATTACAATTTCATAACAGTTGATACCATAGTTTTCTCCATATTCTTTCAAGGAGGAATAGGACAAATATACGCATGTTACATCATTGCCCGCCACATCGTTCATATGACCGCTTTCTCTTTCAATAACACCCGATACAATATGCGGTACGCCTTCAATCGTCACCTGCATGCCTTCTACATCATTGGAACCAAAAAGCTGCCATGCCATATCTTCATCGATCACCACATAATCCTGCATCACATCGCTGCCTGAAAAGAAAGCGCCGTTTAACAGCTTGAGCGGATGAAATAAAAAGAAATCACCCGATACTCCAATTGCTTTCGCTGTCACCGTTTTCTTTCCGTTCTGCAGTGTAATCTTTCCTGAGGCGCTGTACGCGTCCGCCCACAGCCTTGCATTTGGATTTTCGCTGTCGCTTGTAATGGACTCCTCCTGTAATGCCTGTTTTAGCTGTGCTTCAAACCTTAAAATAGTCTCTTCTGTTACTTCCACTCCCTGAGAAAAGAAACAACTGATCTGCGCTGTATCATTCTGGTCAGACCAGCGTCTTGCTGTCTGCTGGTCTGAAAGTCCATTTGCAATATGCCCTCCAAGCCATGTCAGGATCAGAAAAAGCACGAAAGAAACAGCACCGATAATCGTACATATTATCTGTCGTAATGTTAAGTTTTTCGCTCTGATCTTCACGCAAATTCCTCCCATTTCGATCTGCCTAATCAGTCAGGCGGACCTGTTTCCCTGCTTCTACCGGCTTCGTAGATGTGGTAATGACATATTCATATCCGTACAATGCACCGGAAATCGCTGTCTGCGTATCGTCAGAAGCAAGCACCTCCACATCCACTCTTGTGGCAAAATAGCGGTTTCCTAACGGACTGCTTTTTGATTCGACGATCAAAATAAATTTTCCGTTTTTATCTTCACGAATTGCACTGTTTGGTACGATCAGGTCATAATTTGCACTCTTCTGTCCTACAGACAGGCTCAAAGACTGTCCCGCAGTCACATCTTCACCCGATACATCAAAAACAAGCAGTTTGTTCTGGGAAGGATTGGTTGTATCCGGTTTAATCGCGGCAACGGTAGCCTTCACATCATTGTAATACCATGAATTCTGCAATTCCGCCACATCTCCTGCGCTTACTTTCTTCGCCTGTTCATTTGTTACGGAAAAGCTTAATGTAAATCCTTTTCCTGCCACCTGAATCACTGCCGCATTTTCTCCCGGCTTTGTGGTCTCGCCTGCCGCATAGCTGAGAGAAGTAATCTTTCCCGATACCGGTGCGGTAACAACCGGATTTTCCTGTTCTTCTTCTAATTTCGCAACTTCTTCTTCCTTCTCCCTCACTTTTTCCCTTGCTCTTGCGATTTCGGCATTTTGGGATTCTAAGTTTAACTCGCCTGCCACGTCGGCAAGAATCTGTGTCTGTTCCGCCTGTGCTGCCGTAATCTCCGCATCAATCTTTGTAATGGATGCAGTAAGCTGTGCTTTCTGATCTGCAATCGCTTTTTGCTGTGCCGCTAAATCTGTGGAAGTAGAACTGCTGCTGCCCGTTCCCAAATTCTGCAACGTCGCATTGCAGTTGGCAACCTGCTGTTCCGCTGATATTTTCGCTGCCTGTGCATTATTCAGTTCATTTTGCTTTGCTGCAAACTGGTCTGCTGCAGCTTTTATTGTGTTATATTTTAAGACTTCATTTTGGTAAGCTGCATCTTTTAAATTGTAGATTTCTGCCCATGTAAGCCCTACTAAAGTTTCCCCAAATAATTCAGATTTCTGCGAAAAATCTGATGCAATTTGATCTGTTGGCGCACCGCTTGTTGGATCCTTTACATATTTTTCAAATTTTCCATCCGGCTCTCCCTGCCATATTGCATATGCATTTGTCTTTACCATTTCAGCCCTGTTCATCGCTTCCTGCGCTTCCAGCACTTTCTGGTTTGCATCCGCCTGAGAAGTAAACCCGTTTCCCGTAAACCAGGCCTCCAGTGCCGTTACCTGTGCGTTCGCCGCATCAAGCTGCGCCTGTGCATCATTAAGCTGTCTCTGCGCATTCTGTCTTGCCTCCTCCGCTGCCGCCGCTCTTTCTGCCGCGTCATAAGTACTGGAATTTGCCAACAGCGTTTCCTGCGTAGTAAGATTTGCAAGACTCGCCTCATATCCTGCCTTTGTACTCTGTAAATTTGTCAAACGGTCTTTCGCCGCCTGCACCCTCGCCTGCGCCGTTTTTAAAGATTCCACATTCCCGGACTGTACGCCCGCAATCGTCCCTGCTGAAAGCGATCCGTCCAAAATCTTTGTCTCATAAGCAAGAATTGCACTATCCAGAGCCGTTTCCAAAGTCACCAGCTCTTCTCTCGCCGTCTTTAATTCCGCACTTTCCTTGCTTTCCAGTACAAAGATCGTATCGCCCTTTTCCACTTCATCTCCGGCTTTTACGGCCACGCTTTCAATGACCCGTGTATCATTGATAATCAAATTATAAGGATCGCTCGCTTCAACGGTTCCCGTTCCCCTTATTTTCGCCGTTATGCTGCCGCTTTGTACATATTGTGTCGCCACCTCCGGCAGAGAATAATTCATGATCGTGTTCGAGAAAAAGGTTAAGACCAGCATAATCGATAAAAAGATAATTGCTGCATTTTTAACCCACTCCCGTCTCTTTGTTGTTTTCTCGTTCATTTTTATCAATCCTCCACTATCCTTTTATACCGCCCTGATAAGTGATTCCCTCTACCAGATAATCTTCTCCGTAAAGGAAAACCAAAAGGCTCGGCACCATATATATTGTTGCAACAGCAAACGCAAGTCCGATCTCACCTGCATTAATCTTGGATAAAAATACAGACAACGGATGCATTTCCGCATCAGATAACAAGATCAGAGGCTGTTCTACCATATTCCAGTAATCTATGAAAATCAATATCGCCACCGAACACACGGCGCTTTTACACAGAGGCATACAAATTCTTCTGAAAATCTGCCATTCTCCCGCACCGTCGATTCGCGCCGCCTCGATTACAGATACCGGGATACGCCGCATAAACTTTGTAAGCAGATAAACCGCAAACGGTGAAAAAATACCCGGAAGCCAGATCGCCCATCTGGTGTCAATCAATTTTAACCAGCTGGAAACCAGATAGTTTGGCACTAACGTAACCTGATAAGGCATCAGCGTAAGGATAATATATCCGAAAAATACCATCTCCTTAATCCTTCCTCGGAATCTGGTAAAACTGTATGCCGCCAAAGACGCGGTAATAAGCTGAAATACCACAATCGGTACAACATAAATCACAGAGTTCCAAAATTTCAGCAGATATTCCGGACTTTTAAAGAGCACTGTAATATACTGACTAAAGGATACCATATCAGGAATAAACTTCAAATTTACCTTTTCCGCTATATATACTTTTCCTCCGGTATCCGTTGTTGCAAAAACCGTTCCGTAGTTGGATGATATTTCCGAAGCCGACATAAAAGAGTTTGTAATGGTAAGTATGATCGGCATGAGAAAAGTAATGGCAAACGCCGCGGTAAGTACGGTTAAAAATACGATAAATGTCTGATGTTTCCATTTTCTTTTTCTGGAAAGCTTCTGTTTTCCGAAAGACGGCGGCTTCATGGCTTTTGGTTGTTTCAATTTCCTGCTCATCCTTCCACATCCTTTCCAAAATGATTCTCCGTAATGAATAAAATACCGATAATGACTATCATAACAAGCGACATGATAATTGCCGCCGCCGATAATTTCTGATAATCCAGATTACGGAAGGTATTATTCATAAAATGCTGCAGCATATAAATAGAGTCAAACGGATAATCCGACGACAGAAGATAGATTTCCCTGAATACTTTAAAAGAGTTGATCAGAGAAAGGATCGTAACAAACAAAATTGTCGAGGACAAATACCTGATTTTAATATGTATAAAAATCTGCCATTTTGATGCGCTCTCTAAAGTAGCCACCTCTACAAGATCTTTTGGAATACTTCCGATCGCCGCCATAAAAAGAATCATATTATAGCCTAAGTTCTTCCATAAAAATAACAGAATAACGACTACCTGCCCATATTCAGATTTCAACCAGTCAATTTTCTCCACTCCGAAGTTGGCTAAAAATTCATTTACCACACCATTAAAATGAAAAAGCACCTGCCATATCAATACGATCGAGGCAACCGGAACCATCATCGGACTAAGGAAAAAGGAACGGAAATGACTCCTGAAAGGAATTTTATTATCAAGCGCCGCCGCCATCGCCAGAGACAGTACTACGGCAAGCGGCACCGCCACTGCTGAAAATTTCAAAGTATTCATTGCGGCAAGCCTGAAAGAGGAGTTTCCAAGTACATTTTTAAAGTTATCCAGAAATACAAACTCAGGGTTGATCGGATTATCTATTACAGAATAATAAATAACCACAAAAAACGGCAGGATAAAAAAGAGCAGAACGCCAATGAGGCTTGGCGCCAAATATAGCGCCGAGCCTGCTCTTTCCCTCCATATCCGCTTTTTATTTCTGTTTTTCTTGATCTGCCTGATCAGATCTTTGTCAACTTTTTTGGCTGTTTTAACCGATTTCAATTTTTTATCGGCTTTTTCTGTCTTTTTAAGCTTTTTCAAGCGAACCACCTTTTAAACTTTCACATATTTCATTTCAGAAAACATGTTCTTACTCTGTTTCCTGCCATTACCTGCTATTACTTATTTTCATTTACATAGATCTTTACGCGGCTTTGTACGATATCCGCCACATCTTTTGCACTCTTTTGTCCGTCAAAGAAAGCGCCTGCCTCTTCAGAAATAATATTTGAAATTTCCTGATTGCTGATAGAAACCCCGTCTGTAATATTAATCAATTCTTTAACGGCATCTACCTGTTCCTGTGTTGCAGCATAAATTTCCGCCTCCCAGTCATCATACCCCCATGTGGTCTTCGGCTGCTTTATCTTTTCACCGTCCACTTCGTAATAGTCTTCTTTCATTGCCTCTTCAAACTGTGCGTCCAATGCAGACTGAAGACACGGAAAGTACCACTCTATATCGTTTTTCTGGTAATCTTCCGTTAAGAAATTTCTTAAAAATTCCCACGCACCGTCTTTTGACTCTGCTTTCGTATTAATACCAAGTGCAACAGCCGGTGTAATATAGGAACCGCTGCCGCCATTCGTCGGATATCCGATAAAAGTAATCGGATCTCCATACATCAGAGAATACATTTGATAATATTCCATATCTGAAGCGCTGAATGTCTGCAGCAACAGTTTTCCGTTCTGAATCTTTGTAGGCGTACTTTCATCATCTTCACTCCAGTTTACTTCTTTCGGAAATCTGTTTGCAAATTCCAGTACTTTTTCAAAATATCCGTCATCAAATTTACATTCTCCGGTTTCCCAGTCCACAAAATTATCAATTGCCATCATACAGCAGTAATTCAATACACTGTCTTTTGAACAATATTCAAATAATTCGGTTCCTTCCGGTTTGGAATCCATCAGCGCTATAACGTCATCTATCGTCCAGCCGGGCTCGCTTCCTACATCCGACGTCCTGCCAATTACGGTCTGCACGGTAAACGCCGGTACAATGCCGTACATTTTATCCCCTTTCACATAGGCATTAAAAGCTTTCTCCACATAATCTTCTCTTTTGATCTGCGTATCCGCATCGATATAAGGATTTAAGTCTTCTAAAATTCCCTTTGCTATAAACATATCCACACTGGCAGACGTGCTCAAATCGATAATATCCGGACCGTTTCCTGACATGATATCGGAAGTAAATCTTGCAATTCCCGCTTCCCAGTCATCCCCGCCGTATTCTATTACTTCTACATGATATTTTTCATTGGACTTATTAAAAGCGATCACGTTTCTCTTTACATCCTGACTGATATAAATTGCACCAAGGGTAATCGTTTCTTTCTGTACTACTTCAGAGGGCAGCTTCTTTGTCAGATAAATCATTTCCGTCTTTGCCTGTTCATCGCTCCAGTCTACAGATATCGCAAGAATCCTCCCGTCTTCCAATACGGATACGCCGCGGATATAATCCCCGTCCACATCACAGTTGATCCAGTTCAAAAGCTCTGTTGAAGTCTCCGTCTCAATATCATATTCATAAAGTTTACTGTTTCCCATCATCAGAACTTTGTTTTCTCCGCCCGCCACAAAATTATTATAAGCATCAGGCAGATTATGATAAGTCTTTCCCAAACTCTTCGTACCCGGGTCGATCTCCTGTAAAGTGATGCCGTCACCGCCATAATAGGAAACGGCAACATTACCGTTTGACAGCGTCAGCATGGAATTGATCCAGTTATCCGTGCTGACCATCCCAACCTGCGTCCCCGTATTATCAAGAATCCATACTTTGCTTTCTGATCCGCCGATATAAATATTTCCCTTTGCATCTTCCGCCATATATTGCACATAAAAAGATTCTTCATCTTTTCCCAGAGAAGTCAGATCATAACTGAACAATTCGGTTCCGTCCTGTGAATACTTTTTCAGTAAATATAAGTTCTCCCCCTCTTCTTCGGAATATTTATTTACAATCACCATCAAATTGCCTTCCTCATCTACCTGAAGGCTGTTTAAATATGTATCCTGCTCCACTTCGATCGGCAGCGTTTCACTTGCCGTTTCCCCGATCTTTAATTTACATACCTGTTGTTTATATTCTTCTGTTTCCTCATTATATTCGCCTGTCGTATAATAGATGGAATCGCCCTTTACAACAGATGAACTTAAATTTTCCACGTCTACATCCTGAAACTCCGCCACATAAACATAATCTTTCTGCCCGTCGGTTTCATTATCTTTTGAGCTTCCTTTGTCGTCTCCGCCCTTATTGCCGCATCCTGCAAGCTGCATAACACACCCCAGTGCAAGGCAGACGGCTAACGTCTTTTTAAAGAATTTTTTCCTTTTCATCCGAGTCCTCCCCTGTCAAAATTATTATATTCTCATCCTATTGTATACCATCTTGTCTAAAGATGCATCTTAAGAATTTATGAATTGTAAATTATTTATGTTAACGACTCTCATTCACATAAATCTGTACCCGGCTCTGAATGATGTCCGCTGTCTCCCTGGCACTTTTTTGTCCTTCAAAAAAAGCGTCCGCCTCTTCCATAATCATATTGAAGATCTCCTGCGGAAACGCCGTAACGCTGCCTGCATGGTCGATCAGCATACGGACTGCATTTACTTCTTCTTCAGTTGCCGCGTACAGCTTTCCCCTCCAGTCATCATAAGTAATCTCAAATTTGGGCTGTTCTTCCTGCTCTCCATCCATTTCCTGATATTCCGGCCTCATGCTCTCCTCAAACTTCGCTTCCAGCGCTTCTTTCAGGACAGGGAAAGAAAGTTTAGCCCGTTCTGACTGATATTCCAAAGATAAAAGCAGTTTTATAAATTCCCATGCTCCCTCTTTGTTTTTTGCATTTACATTCATTCCCACAACAGGACCCGCCGGCAGGATATAAGAGCCTGTCCCCCCATCCGATGGATAGCCGATAAAAGTAATCGGTTCACCGAATAATTCTGCATACATCTGATAACTGTCTACCCCGGAAACCTGCGTGGATGCCAAAAGCATCGTACCATTCCGAAGTTTCTGCGGTTCGCTGTACTCCTCATCATACGCCGTCTCTTTCGGAAATCTGTTGGCAAATAACAGCAATTTTTCAAAAGTACCGTCATCAAAGCTGCATTCTCCGGTTTCCCGGTTAATAAAACAGTCGATTGATCCATAAAGGAATCTGTCCAAAACGCTGCGCTTTGACCCATATCGGAAAATTTCCGTTTCTTCCGGTTTTGACTCCATAAGCGCCATCGCCTCTTCTATCGACCAGCCGGACTTACTGCCCACGTCAGAAGTCCTTGCAATCATGGTATCCACCAAAAAATCCGTCGCAAAACACGGCAGTATTCCGTCCATTTCACAGGCCGCAAGCACGCTTTCCACAAAATCCTCTCTTTTCATCGCTCCTTCTCCGTCTATATAAGGATAAAGATCTTCCAAAATGCCCTGCTCTGCGTAAGCACGCATACTGTCATGATCTATCCAGACAAGATCCGGTCCGGACCCTGAAACCAGCTCGGCATCCAGCCGCAGTTTCCCTGCTTCGTAATCTTCCTCCCCATAACTTACCACTTCAATCCGATAGGTTTCATTGGTCTGATTAAACCGAAGCACTGCATCCGAAATTCCCATGTCGCCTTCAAACATCACGCCCAAAACAATAAGTTCTTTTTTTGCCTCGGCAGGTTCAGCCGGCGTCTTTTTTTCTAAATACACAAGCTCTGCCTTTGCTTCTTCTGTGCTTCTTTTCTGACAAACCGCCAAAAGTCTTCCATCCTCCATGATTCCAAAGCCGCTTATGCCGCTGCCATCCACATCACAGTCCGCCCAGTTTGCCAGTTCTTCAAAGTGTTCTGCTTCCAGATCATATTGACAAACCTGATCCCTTCCTGCCAGAAGAACGACATGATCCGAAAGCACTGCCCCATAACTACATACTTCCGGCAGATTTCCATAGGTTTTTACAAACGTTTCCTTCGCTGCATCTATTTCTTTAAAACAGGCGCCTCCTTCTTCCTGCATCGCTGCTGCCATATTCCCGTTCGGCAGCATAAAAAGGGCGTCAACCCATGTTTCACAGGGAAGTTTTCCGATCCGGCTCCCTTCCCCGTCAAATATCCATATTGTACTGAAATCATCCACACTCCCGCCGCTGCATAAATAAACATTCCCTTCTTTGTCAACCGCCATATGTTGAATATAGAAATAGGCGTCATTCCTGCCAAGCTCTGTAATATCTGTCTGAAAAACCAACGCCCCTTCTGGCGTATAACAAGTTAAAAAATAATTGGCATCCCGGCCCGTGCGCCTGCATACCACCGCAAAAAGATTTTTTTCTGCATCTGCACACAGACTGCTAACAAAACTCCCCTCTTCCATTTCCAAAGGAAAAAGCGCTGGCGTAACTCCTTCCGTTTTCAGACTGTACGCCTGCCATTCTGCGTCTCCCTTCTGTCCCGTTTCCCCACCGGCCAGAAAATAGACCGCATCGCCGACAGGACATGCTTCCCCAAGTTTTCCGTTTATGCCAAATTCCTGATGTTTTGCAACATAAACAAACTCCGGCTCAGTCCTGCTTTCCTGCACTCCCTGCCCATTTTCTGTCCTTTCTTTACTGCCGCATCCGAAAAACTGTACCGTACAAGTGAAAATCAGTCCTATTACTATGATCCCTTTACTGAATTTACCCTTTCGCATTTGTATTCTCCCCTTTCTGCATCCACAATATATTATTATACCACGCGCCGGCGATAAACTCTATCCTGTTTGATCGTTTAATCTTCGCGTTACATCCCCTCCCTTGTATGATTTCAGCCTCCCGCCTGTGAGCAGATCAGTATTCTAACGTCACCGCGCTTGCGCTCTATTCCAGACGTAACAGTACTAGGCTCGAAAATACCTCGCCAAGTGCTGACGTCTTCCAAAGGGTTCCTTTTAGAATACTGATCCGCCCACGGGCGGAAGGCTGAAATCTTACCATCTCTCTAAAAATTTTATAATTCCTCTTGCCAATTTAAAAAACCTGTGCTATGCTATCTAAAATTTAACTTAGGAGTACAAACATATGTATCTTATCAATTATACAGCTATTATTATTAATATTCTGGTGCAGCAGATTTTTCATATTACGGTCACAGCCTGATCTTGACAAACGTTCAAATCGCATGGCCGTAAGTAAGATGGAAAGTCTTATTTGGCTATGCGGCAATCAGGATAGAAAGAGAACCGCATGGTATATACGCAGAAATGTGTATATGGCATAGCGGTTCTTTTTTATATATCAATACAGCTTAAGGAAGAAGGAGGAATCACATTGAAAGTAATCGAAGCAGATAATTTATCCAAGACATTTCGGATCAAACAAAAGGAAAAGGGAATGGCAGGAAGCATTAAATCCGTCTTCCGCCCGCAGACAAAAGAAATTCACGCTGTCGATCAGGTTTCTTTTTCCGTGGAAGAAGGAGAAATGCTTGCTTTTATCGGTCCAAATGGAGCAGGAAAAAGCACGACGATCAAAATGTTAACGGGAATTCTCTACCCTGACGGGGGAAGGGCGCAGATACTGGGCATCGACCCTGTCAAAAAGCGAAAACAGCTCTGTTACCAGATCGGAACCGTATTCGGGCAGAAGGAACAGCTTTGGGCGCATTTGACTCCCTATGATAATTTCCGCTTCTTCGGCGCCATTTATGATATCCCGGATTCTGAAACAGAAAGACGCATTCAGGAATTTTCCGATATTTTTGAACTTGGCGCCTTTATCAATACGCCGGTCCGCAGCCTGTCGCTTGGACAGCGCATCCGCTGTGAAATTGTGGCTTCTCTTCTCCATAAACCCAGGGTGCTGTTTTTGGATGAACCCACCATCGGTCTTGATCCGGTAGTAAAAGATCATATCCGCTCTCTGATCAAGCAGATGAACCGGGAACTCCATACGACCATTTTCCTTACCAGTCATGACGTTGGCGATATAGAAAAGCTCTGTAAACGGATTATGATCGTAAATGCCGGACAGATCGTATTAGACGAGTCAATGGAACATTTAAAGTACCATTATTTAAATAAAAAGATCATAGAAATGAAGCTTTCTAATCATACGCCGCTGCCTGATTTGCCCGGACTTACCGTCTTAAAAGAAAAAAACGGGCAGGTTCGTCTGGAGGTCGATACCGCCGTTATGAAAATCAATGATGCACTCCGCTTCATCGATGCAGAACAGGCAGAGGATATTACGATCTCTAACGTTCCTCTGGAAAATATCATTATGGAGATCTACCGTTCGGAAAACAGGGTTCAAGTTCCCTGAAAATTCAACCTGGGAGTCCGCTGCCGGAGAAAGGAGAGTTATGAGCAGAATGCTTAAAAAGTATACGGTTATATACAAGTCCGTATTAATAGAAAACCTGCAATATATGTTTAACATTGCAATGGGATTTATCAGTTATTTTATTATGTGCTTTGTTTTCATAAAACTTTGGAATTATATCTATGCAGATCCCGGTGACCTGATTGCCGGATATACAAAAGAACAAATGATCTGGTACGTCATGATAACGGAAATGGTCTGGTTCGGCGCACGCTCTTCAACCATCACCAGACAGGTCAGCAGCGACATACGGGGAGGGAATATTGCGTACCTGATGAATAAACCTTATCATTATACTCTTTATATTCTCGCCAAATACACCGGCGAATGGAGTATACAGCTGCCAATGTATGCCCTCCTTGCCACGGTAATGGGAGTCACGATGATCGGCAGTCTGCCCGGCTTTCGGCCTGTCACACTTCTGGCGTCTGTCCCCTGCGTCATACTGGGCGTTACCGTGAACGCAGTTTTCAAGCTTTGTATCAGCCTGTTATCCTTTTGGATCGAGGATTCTGCCCCCTTTCAATGGATTTATGATAAGCTGATTCTTGTTATGGGAACACTGTTCCCCATAGAAATTTTTCCCGGCGCATTACAGTTCCTGTTTAAACTGACGCCGATCTACACCGTATGCTACGGTCCCGCAAAACTGATTGTAGATTTCAGCGCCGAAAAATGCGCCGAAATTTTGCTGACGCAGCTTCTTTACCTGTGCGCCGGGCTTTTACTGATGTTTTTTATTTATGGAAAGGGGGTTCGGAAATTATATGTTAACGGCGGTTAAAAATCAAATTCGGGTATGTGTCTTTTCTGTGAAATACAATATTATGCGGGAAATGCTCAATAAAGTTACATTTTTAACGAATATCCTGTTTATGATGTTGAATAATGGAGCGTTTATCATACAATGGCTTATTTTGTTCCGATTAAAAGAAGAGATCGGAGGGTATTCCATCCATCAGGTCATGCTCTTATGGGGACTTTCTGCGAGCAGCTACGGATTATCCCATATTTTGTTTGCAAGGGTGTTTTCGCTGCCGGAAATGATTGTAAACGGTAAGCTGGACTGTTACCTGGTTCTACCTAAAAATGTTCTTCTCAGTGTAATGACTTCCGCTACCAGTACCTCTGCAATCGGAGATTTTCTCTATGGTTTCCTTGTGATATGTATTTTTTGTTTCCGAATTGACAGACTGCTTTTATTTTCACTTTTTACTATAACAGGAGCATTGATCATAACGTCCTTTTCTCTTTTGATGGGGAGTCTGTCCTTTTGGTTTGTTCGGGCGGAAAAATTCAGTATGCATATGACCAATGTGATGGTCTCGTTTGCCACCTACCCCGACGGTATTTTTAAAGGCGGCACAAGATTTCTGCTCTACCTTGTCATTCCGGTAGGTCTGGCCATATACCATCCCGTGCATATTATGACCAGTTTTGATGTTGGTATGTTTTTTACCGTAATCGGATATACCGGTCTGCTTACAGCTGCCGCCATAACGGTATTCTATCTTGGGTTACGACGCTATTCCTCCGGTAACCTGATGGAAAGCGGAAGGATGTAGCCCATCCTTCCTTAATCCTGCTGAGAGTAAAGGAAAGCAAAAGCTCAATGCACTAATTGACCTTACCACAGTCGGATAATCCAGTCCTTCCATCCGCATGCTTTTGTACGCATAGCCTTTTATTCTGTTGACAAGTTTAGTAACAGGAGTTAGTAGTCAGTATTCATACTTCCATTTCATATAGTGCCAATGAATTTCCATTGTCGTAATCAATAATATCAACAATCCTAAATCCTGCCCTTAAATATATTTTTCTGACTACTTTTTCATCAAGTCCAGTATCTAAGCGAATGTATTTTATACCATTATTCCTACATTCTGTTCTTATCGCTTCAACAATAGATTTTGTCATTCCTCGGTGTGCAAATTCCCGCCTAACACATAATTTATGTAAGTATACTGCTTCCTTTGCCGGCCTATTTCCCCAATACATTACATCACTATTTTGAAGAATAAACGCACATGCAATTTCATCGTTTACTTTTCCTATACAAAAATATTGTGGCTTTGCTTCTTCGGTAATCAATTCTTCTGGTGTCAGCCACTCGTCCAACCAAACTTTAAATCCTTTGTTTCTTCCCCATTCTGCAACCTCTTTCATTACAGAAATTGCCTCATGAACTTTACAATAACAGATTTCAATATTTTCCATTAACTCATCCTCAATAGTTGAAAGCGTTTTTTTTCAACCTTACCAAAATACCGCCTATGGCAGTACAAACAATCACTGAATAGTACTTTCTTTTCGTATTCTTCAATGTGGAGCTTGAAATCACTTAGTCCAATACCCATATTCCTGATCATCCAAATATTTTTTCTCTTCTTCTATAAAATACTCTGTTTCTTCACAACATTCATAAATCATATTCAATATTCCTACATCCCGTATCATAAACTTTTTGGTAGGTATTGGTATAATTATACTCTGCTAAGTAAATCTCTAATGCCCTAATCAAACGATTTAAGTCCTTTAAAAGTTCTTTCTTCTGATACAAAAAGGCAATCCCTGACATACTTTATTGCCTTTATCACTAAAAATCTACTTATAAAATTTTCTCCTGTTTTTTCTATATGAACTTACGATTCTAAAACTTTTGCATGAACCCTTTTGTTCCACCCTCAAAACCCACACACAGAAATATAATATCTCTCCATCCAAATCTTATCCCAAAAACCGGCCAGTATTTCTCCTTTCTCATCCTCCACCTTTTTATTTTCCAGATCGGCAAAGACTTCCTTCATAGACTTTTTCATGCCTTCCCCCGTCAGTTTTATGTAGCTTTCTTTCACGGCCCAAAGCCTGCAGAGCAGCTTTTCCCTTTCTCTTTCGTCTGCCTGCAAAGCAGCCATATCAAGTTCTCTATCATTCAAAAAATGTCTTGCCATACTGTCGCCGATCTTCCGATGTTCCTGGATGTCAACCCCTACCGGCTGTCTGTCAAAGGCTCCAACGACATAATCTCCCGAATGGGAAAGATTAAAATGAATGTCAGGATAATTCACCAAAAAGGGTTTCCCGTTCTTCCCATAATCACAGGACACCTCTTTTCCAGTCTTTTTGAAAAACTCAGAAAGCATCTCCCAGTTTACTTTTCCCGCTTCGATTTTCTGTAAAAAAAGAGCGCTTTCTTCTTCCTCCCACTCCATTACTCCAAGGCAGAGCAGCGCGCCTGCGCAGAGACTACGTATTTTATCTTTATCATGACGGCATTTTTCCATCTTTTCCTGCCGCTGCTTTCCGATGCTTGCAAACATCCGCTCTTCCAGTATGCCGTTTTTCTCTACCTCTTTCACGTCCATAATATACAGCTTCACACTTTACTCCTTAAAGACAGGCACCCGTTTTCTCCGGGTGCCCGCGTTTTACGATTATTCTTCTGCCGGATTGATCGAAATCTGCAGCTCGTCCAGCTGCACCTGGTCCACTACATTCGGCGCATCCGTCATTAAGCAGGAGGCGTCTTTTACTTTCGGAAACGCAATCACTTCCCTGATGCTCTCCGCTTTTACAAGCAGCATAACCAGTCTGTCCAAACCATACGCAAGTCCTGCATGTGGCGGAACGCCATACTTAAATGCATTTAAAAGGAAACCGAATCTTTCATAAGCGCTTTCCTTACTAAAGCCCAATACCTCAAACATCTTCTCCTGCACATCACTCTGGAAAATACGGACAGAACCGCCTCCCAGCTCTACGCCGTTTAAAACAATGTCATACGCTTTTGCACGTACTGCGCCAGGGTCCGTATCAAGCAGCTTAAGGTCTTCTTCCATCGGCATCGTAAAAGGATGGTGCATTGCCACAAAGCGTTCCTCTTCCTCGCTGTATTCCAAAAGCGGAAATTCCGTTACCCAGAGAAAATTAAATTTATCATTGTCAATCAAATCCATTTGTTTTGCAAGCTCTATACGAAGGGCTCCTAAAACGTTCCATACAATTTTATTTTTATCAGCGGCAAAGAAAAGCAGATCGCCTTTTTCACCGCCCATTGCCGCTACCAATGCATGCAATTCTTCTTCTGTCATAAATTTGGCAAAGGAAGATTTATAGCTTCCATCCGGCTGTACGGAAAGATAAGCAAGTCCTTTCGCGCCATATCCCTTTGCGAAATCCACAAGCGCGTCAATCTTTTTGCGGGGCATTTCAGCCTGTCCTTTGGCATTAATTCCACGCACAGATCCGCCGTTTTCCAAAGCAGAAGTAAATACCCCGAATCCGCATCCTGACACAATCTCAGACACATCCGTAAGCTCCATGCCAAAACGGGTATCCGGCTTGTCAGAGCCAAAACGATTCATTGCCTCTTTCCATGTTATTCTCGGAAGCGGAAGGGATACCTCCAGTCCGATTGCTTCTTTGCAGACCTTCTGAATCAGTCTTTCATTGACTTCCATCACATCTTCCGCATCCACAAAGGACAACTCCATATCCACCTGTGTAAATTCCGGCTGTCTGTCCGCACGCAGATCTTCATCCCGGAAGCATTTGGCAAGCTGAAAATAACGATCATAACCGGAACACATCAAAAGCTGTTTGAAAAGCTGCGGCGACTGGGGCAGTGCATAAAAAGTCCCTGGATGCACACGGCTTGGCACAAGATAATCCCTTGCCCCTTCCGGTGTGGATTTGGTTAACATCGGCGTTTCAATTTCCAAAAATCCCTCTTCTGCAAGAAAAGCACGGATAGAAGTTGCAATTTTACTCCTTAATATAATATTTTTCTGTAAATCCGGTCTTCTCAAATCAAGATATCTGTATTTGAGACGAAGTTCTTCCTTTGTCTTGGAATCCTCTTCAATCGGGAAGGGCGGTGTCTGAGCCTCGGATAAAATACGAATCTGTTTTGCCCTCACTTCAATTTCACCGGTAGCAAGGTTAGTATTTGCCTCTCCTGCTCTTTTCTCCACAGTTCCTACAATGGCAGCGACAAATTCGCTTCTGAGTTTTTCTGCCTTGGCAAAGTTTTCCGCTCCACATTCCTCTTCTTCAAAAATAATCTGAAGAAGCCCG
The DNA here is from genome assembly GCA_947650155.1 of uncultured Lachnospiraceae bacterium. Classification (GTDB taxonomy): domain Bacteria; phylum Bacillota; class Clostridia; order Lachnospirales; family Lachnospiraceae; genus RGIG3002. The sequence goes on along the minus strand of CANSUS010000005.1, from coordinate 80,824 downwards.
GAGCGGTCTCGCAGATCCACAAAAATAATACCGCCTTTATTTCTCTGTTTCTGCACCCATCCCATTACGGTAACGCTCTCTCCTGCATTCGCAGCGCTAAGTTCTGCACATCTGTGGGTTCTCTTTAACCCTTTCATTGATTCATTCATAATAGCCTTCAGCCTCCTACATTTCTATCCACATTTTCATCCTGTCTGTTAATTCTTTAAAGGATTTTTATAAAACTCTTTCCATTCCTCGTAACCTTCCGCCGCAAGCTGTTCCTTTTGGAATTTTTTATTTTTGTTCATTCTTGCCACCAGTACCTGCGTGCCGTTCTTTCTTTCCTCCTGTGCTTTGGCAATGACATCGCAGAGCGCCTCTCCTTCCACACCTTTTTCAATCAGGTAAGCTGTCTTTTTCTTCTCACCCGGTATTTTAAATCCGTTCTCCATCATAATCAGGATAATACGTTCAAATCCAATAGAGAATCCACAGGCCGGTGTATCCTTCCCTGTAAATCTGCCGATCATTTTATCATATCGTCCGCCGCCACCGCAGCTTGCGCCAAATTCCGGCATGGCAATCTCAAAAATAGTGCCTGTATAGTAAGACATTCCCCGCACAAGCGTGGGATCAAATACCAGTTCAAAGTGATCTCCTTTCGTTGCCTTTACACTTTCTACAATTTCACGGAAACTCCTGGCTGTTTCCTCTTCCAGAAAACCAGCCATTTTTTCTTCAATAAATAAAAGAGAATCCGGGGCTTCATGAATCCCCCTGAATAAATCCAGATATTTTTCTATGCCTGCTTTGTCATATCCCGCATCTGAGAGTTCTGTTTCTACTCCTTCAAGACCAATCTTGTCCATTTTATCAAGCATAATAAAAATATTGTCGTAATCTTCTTCCCTGAATCCGCTATAGGCAGCCATTGCCTTTAAAATTCTCCTGTCATTGATACGGATCTGAAAATTTTTGAACCCTAACTTTCCCAGGGTGGTAGTAGTTGCCAGAATTAATTCAATCTCTGCAAGATTGGTTTCCTCCCCTAAAATGTCAATATCACACTGCATAAACTGGCGGTATCTTCCCTTCTGGGGTCTGTCCGCCCTCCAGACGTTTCCGATCTGAAGCGCTTTAAAGGGAGAAGGCAGCTCATTAGAATGATTGGAATAAAAACGCACTAACGGAACGGTCAAATCATAGCGCATCCCAAAATCGACCAGATCTGCCTCACTCTGTGCTGTTTCCAGATTGAGCTTTTCTCCTCTTTTTAAAATTTTAAATATCAGTTTTTCATTTTCACCGCCCTGTTTACTGCTTAAATTCACAATATTTTCCATACAGGGCGTTTCCATAGGCGTGAATCCAAATTTTCCATAAGTGTCTTTGATCACGCTTATCACATAATCTCTTACTTTCATTTCCTCCGGCAGGATATCTTTCATACCTGTTACCGGCTTTTTATTTAATGCCATATCCTAAAATTTCCTTTCCCTCTATTGTAATCGCTGCATTTCTTTAAAGCCTGCTGTCTGAAAATTACTATGTAAGCCATTCCTGCAGACATTTCTCCAATTGACCAAGATCAAGGGGCTTTGTAATATGTTCGCTCATACCTGCTTTTTTACTTTCCGCCACATCTTCTGCAAATGCATTGGCGGTCATGGCTATTATGGGAATTGAAGCTGCGTCCGCCCGGCTTAAACTTCTGATTGCCCTCGAGGCCTCATAACCGTTCATAACAGGCATCTGAACATCCATAAAAATCAAATCGTAATACCCTTCTTCTATTTCCTGGAAACGCTCCAGCGCCTGTTTTCCATTTGCTGCAGTTTCTATTGTAATGCCAAAGCTTCCAATAATCTCCTCCGCAATTTCGCGGTTCAAATCATTATCCTCTACAATCAGTATTCTCTTTCCTGTAAAATCCTGTTTTTTAGAATTATGGCTTTCAGAAAAAGTATCCTTTTCCTCTTCACCCACAATCTGCCTGAACAGATAAACGAGACGGGATTTAAAAAGCGGTTTGGAAATAAATCCGTTTATGCCTGCTTCACGCGCTTCATTCTCAATACCACTCCAGTCATAGGCGGATAAAATAATAATCGGAACATCATCGCCCACATTTTTCCTGATCTGTCTCGCCGTTTCCAGTCCATCCATGTCCGGCATCTTCCAGTCTAAAATAACTGCAAAGAAATCGTCTTTTTCCTGATGTGATTTTGTAACACAGTCTACTGCTTCCCTGCCGCTTAATACAAACTCACTTTTTATTCCAATATCGTCCAACACCGCACAGACTGCCTCGCAGGCGTCTTTATCATCATCCACTACAAGTACCGGAAGATCCACTAACTGCTTTGTATCCGGCAAAACAGTATTTCGTTTTTTCATATATACTGTCACCGTAAACTTAGATCCTTCATCCACCTTACTCTCCACACTGATATCCCCGTTCATTTTACGGACAATATTCAATGCGATCGCCATGCCAAGCCCGGTTCCCTCTATTTTACTGATGCGGGAATCTTCCGCTCTGCTGAATGGTTCAAATATCTTTTCCAGATACTCTTTCGTCATACCGATTCCGTTGTCCGCAACAACAAACTCATAACAGCCATAGTCTGATAAGGAAGATTTCTTTTCATTAATTTCCAAATGCAGATGTCCGCCCTGCGGAGTGTATTTCACTGCATTTCCTACAATATTAATCAGCACCTGCTGTAAGCGCATCACATCGCCTATCACATCTTCATGCTCCAATTGACCGATATGAAACTCCAGTTCATGCTCCTTCGCCTCTATGGAAGGTCGGACAATCGTCAGAATATTTTCAACAAGATCGGAAAGACTGAACTCTTCTTCTGTCAAATTAATCTTTCCCGATTCGATCTTACTCATGTCCAGCACTTCATTAATCAGGGAAAGCAGATGTTTACTGGATATTGTAATCTTGCTCAGACAGTCCGCAACTCTCTCCCTTTCATCCAGATGCGCTTCTGCAATAGAAGTCATCCCGATAATTGCATTCATCGGCGTCCTGATATCATGGCTCATTCTGGATAAAAATTCACTCTTAGACGCATTTGCATGGTTAGCAGCATCGCATGCCTCCTGCAGTATCCTGCGTTCGCGTTCTTCTTTTTGCTTGCTCTCCGTTACATCCTGCGCCACATACAACACTCTTTTTGCTTTGCCGTTTTTACTCTCAGCAAGAATAACATTCGCCCTGATCCATGCAGTTTCTTCTGTGTCATTTCCATTTTCATCGTTGATCTTGCGGTACTCCACCGCTACAATCCGCTGATCCTCATTCAATGTATTTTTCAAATATTCGCAGTTCATTCTCTCCAGATATTCCTGTCTGTCATCCGGATGTATAAAGTACTGTGCATATTTATGGAATCCCTCTGTGCAGTTTGCCTCAGCCCCAAGAACCTCTCCAACTTCTTTTTTCTGCGTAACACCGCGGAACGTATCCGCATTCAGGTCAATATAATATGTGGCAAAAAACAGACTGCTCATCGTATTAATAATATAATTCTTGTCTTTCTTATCCTTTGCCGCTGTTTCTTCTTTCAGTTTTTCTTTTGTAATATCACGCCCCAAAATACTTACTACAATATTGTTATCCTGCCGGATATAAAATATATGTGCCTCTATCCATGCAATTGGCGACGTTTTGACACGATACTGACAAATATCTTCATGAAATCCTTCTACCTCTGAAGCCTTTTTGCGCAGGCTTTCTATAGACAGCATTTTTTCAAAAAATACGATATCTTCTTCATAAACCATTTCCTGTATTGCTTTCTCTGTGTAGTATCTATAGTCGCCTTTTCGTATTTCACCATCCGACTGATTCAGATCAATACGCTCACACATTCCTGTCGCCAGATCTATGGTGTTCATAACACTATAGCCTGACTTTATGATAGCTGCCAATCTCATAATATTGCGGCTGCTTTTCATCTCTTTTCTCGTCTGATCATCCACATCCCGAAACGCCAGCACTACAATGTTCTTTTCTTCGCTGCTTATATGAAAATGGGCAGTGGATAAGACATAATGATATTCTCCTCCCAGCATGCGGCTGCACAGCATTTCTTTTTTATGTTCTCCGTTTTTCCGAGTTTCCCGCAGCGCTTCCAGAGAATATTCTTTTAACATCTTTTCCTTATCGTCAGGATGAAAATATTCCTCCACGCTTTCTTTTAATACAGTATCCCAATCCAGTTCTTCCGCATTTTCCAATTTTTTTAAATCATCCGGCATGCGGACCGGATGCATATTGCCCGTCTGCAGATCGATAACATAAATTCCATAATTTAATTCACCCAGAGAAGTAATAATTTCCCTGTTCCAAATATTGATCTCCTCCAGTTCCAGACCTTTTCTGTAAATATCATGAACATCTCTGACATAGAGCATTACGCTTTGATTGTCATCAGAATAGTTATAATCCGGGATTACTTCCATCGTATGCCAGCGGTATCCATCTGCAGATTTTCGCCGGTAAGTACACATCTGCATCTTTTTCCCGCTCTTTAACTCTTTCTTCAGATGCGTAAGACTGGTAAAGCTTTGAAACCGTTCCACGTCTTTACTGTGTACGTTTCCCTTTTCTACAAAAGTTTTAAACCATCCTTCCAGACTTGTCTGTAACAGATCTTTTTCTCTGATTTCTTCTTCATCCGCTTTAATAATTTCCAGACTGTCTTCTGTCAGATTCACTTTTAATATTTTTTTGTATGAATAACTGGACGTTTCCGCGTGAGGAGAAACCGTAATCAGTACCGCCGGAATCGTTTCTTTCCATAAAATTCTCGTTGCTGATACTTCTACTGCATTTCCAAACGGGCTGCCATAATGAATCGCCTTACTTTCCTTCCTGCCGCCTATATATAAAAGAGGACAATTAGGACAACCGCTCGGCCAGAGTTCATGACATACCATTCCTAAACGAATATCCGGTTCTACTTCTTTTATCCGTTTATTAAAATACAGAATCTGATGATCTTCCTCCCGTATTACATATACTCCTGTTGTCCGCATGGAATCCAAAATAATTTCAAAATCCTTAGTGTCCATGATCATTAACCCCCTAAGTTATTCCTCTGCAATTGTACATATAAAATTATTCTAACATAAGTTTTTAAGTAAATCTATTACTTACTTAGGGATTTATTGAGAAAAGTTCATAAAATCAATTGCCTGATATATCCAAAAATGCTATGATGACCTCGTATTGTATCTTTAAACAATAGATTTTCATAAAGAAAACTCTATTCAGGAAGAATGATAACAGGAGGAAACTATCATGAAAAAAATTTTTAACACAAAACAATTGACCATGCTTGGTCTTTTAACTGCAGTTTTACTGCTTATGGCTTATACACCGTTAGGGTACTTAAATATCGGTCCCCTTGCCATTACCTTGAATATGATCCCTGTTGCGCTGGCTGCAATCACCTTAGGTCCGGCAGGCGGAGCCATTATGGGCGGAGTCTTTGGCCTGACAAGCTTTTTACAATGTATTGGTGTCGGCGGCAGCAGCGCTATGGGGGTTGTTTTATTTGGAATCAATCCGTTTTTCGCTTTTTTGCAGCGTTTCCTTCCCCGCGTTCTGGACGGCCTGCTCATCGGCTATATTTTTAAATGGGTCAGAAAGATTTCAAATGTGCAGATTTCCTGCTTTATTACAGGATTTTGTTCCGCCTTTTTTAATACGGTCTTTTTTATGTCAGCGCTGGTTCTGCTTTTTGGAAATACTGCATATATGCGTGAAATGATTGCTGGAAGAAACGTCATTGCATTTATCTGCGCCTTTGTCGGCATCAATGCCGTATTTGAAATGATTGCTTCCACTGTCATTACCGGTCTAGTCGGATTCGCACTGTTTAAAGCAAAGATCATCACCGCACCCGAAAAATAAGGAGGATTTTTTTATGCTGTTAGCGATTGATATGGGAAATACTAACATTGTCATTGGCTGTATTGACGACGATCAAATTTATTTTGTAGAACGCCTTTCTACTTCCACGTTAAAAACCGAACTGGAATATGCAGTAGATTTTAAAACCGTCCTGGAACTTCACAATATCAGTTCTACCGATATTGACGGCGCAATCATTTCTTCTGTTGTCCCACAGTTAAATCTTGTCATAAAATCAGCCCTTGAAAAACTGATCAAAATTTCACCGCTTATTGTCGGTCCCGGGCTGAAAAACGGGCTGAATATACTGATGGATAATCCTTCCCAGCTCGGAAGCGACCTTGTAGTGGATTCTGTTGCAGCATTGCATGAATACGGCGCGCCGGTCATCATCATTGATATGGGTACTGCTACGACAATCTGTGTTGTTGATCAAAACAAAAATTATGTAGGCGGGCAGATCCTGCCGGGAGTCCGGGTTTCTCTTGACTCTTTGGTGTCCCGCACTTCCCAGCTTCCCCGTATTGCACTGGACGCCCCCAAAAAAGTAATCGGCACCAATACGATAGACTGCATGAAAAGCGGTATTCTATATGGAAACGCCTCCTGCATCGACGGCATGATAGAGCGGATCGAAGAGGAACTCGGATATCCTGCCACAGTCGTCGCAACCGGCGGACTTGCCAAATCCATTATCCCATTTTGCAAACATGAAATAATTCTGGACGACGATTTATTATTAAAGGGTTTAAAAATTATATTTGACAAAAATACAAAAACGGCAAAACATTCCTAATGCAGACAGGAGGAAACCGCATGTTAAAAGGAAAAAATGTTGTGCTTGCCGTAACGGGCAGTATTGCTGCATATAAAATAGCAAATCTGGCAAGCATATTAAAGAAAAAAGAATGTAATGTCACCGTACTGATGACAAAAAATGCAACCAATTTCATCAATCCAATTACGTTTGAAACACTGACGGGCAACAAATGCCTGATTGATACTTTTGACCGGAATTTCCAGTACAGTGTCGAACATGTTTCCCTTGCCAAACAAACCGAAGTTTGTCTTATCGCTCCGGCTTCTGCCAATGTGATCGGTAAACTGGCAAATGGCATTGCAGACGATATGCTTACAACTACTATAATGGCATGCGAATGTAAAAAGATCATTTCTCCTGCCATGAATACCCATATGTTTCACAATCCCATTGTCCAGGATAATCTGAAAAAACTGGCCTGCTATGGATATGAAATCATCGCACCGGATCACGGCTATCTTGCCTGCGGCGATATTGGAGACGGAAAAATGCCTTCCGAACAGGTTTTATTTGAAGCCATCGAAAAAGAGCTGGCATTCCCGAAAGATTTTGCGGGCAGAAAAATCCTTGTCACCGCCGGTCCGACCATTGAGCGGCTTGATCCGGTACGTTTTCTTTCCAATCATTCCAGCGGAAAAATGGGATATGCCATTGCAAAGCATTGTATGTTACGGGGCGCAAAAGTAACTCTCGTAACCGGAAAAACCGCGCTTTCCTATCCGCCTTATGTGGATGTGGTTCCTGTAGAATCCGCAAAGGAAATGTATGAAGCCGTCACTTCCCGTTTTGAAGAACAGGATATTGTCATTAAGGCTGCGGCAGTTGCGGACTACCGGCCTGCCCATGTGGCGGATCAGAAACTGAAAAAAAAGGATAACGAAATGACTGTTCTTCTGGAGCATACCGAAGATATTTTAAAAACGCTGGGAGAACGAAAAAGAGCCGATCAGTTTTTATGCGGATTTTCGATGGAAACGGAACATATGTTGGAAAATTCAAGAGCAAAGCTGGAAAGAAAGAATCTGGATATGATTGTTGCCAATAATGTCAAGCAGGACGGCGCAGGCTTTGGCGTGGATACCAACATTGTAACGCTCATTACAAGGGATTCTGTGGAAGAACTGCCTGTTATGAGTAAAGAGGAAGTGGCTGAAAAAATATTGGACGCAGTCAAACTCAAAATACAACAAAAATAAATCTGTCTTTTCCCGGGAGGACTTATGGAATATACATTATATCAACTTCTGTGGCTCTGCCTGTTCTATTCCTTTATTGGATGGTGCGTAGAAGTGGGTGCCGCAGTAATCAAAAAAAGAACCTTTATCAACCGTGGATTTGTTACCGGTCCCCTCTGCCCGATCTACGGCACCGGCGCCGTTTTATTTGCCATCTTTCTACCCGAATTGAAGGCTTCACCGTTTTTCTTATTTTTAGGGGGTATGATTTTAGCTTCCCTGCTTGAACTTGTGACCGGAAAGGTTCTGGAAAAGATATTTAAAAGAAAATGGTGGGACTATTCCAATGAACGTTTTTCTTTTGAAGGATATGTGTGCTTAAAATATTCCCTGCTCTGGGGATGTTTTGCCCTGCTGCTTTTGTATGTCACCGATCCTCTTCTTTTATCTTTCCTTGGCCTGATCCCCTATCCGATCGGATTTTTTACTATGATCAGTCTGTTTGTTCTGCTCGGACTTGACTTTATCGGCACCTGGTTAACACTTGCCGGTATGAAAAAACAGGCGAAACAGCTTTCTCCCATTACAGATGGCATTCAGAACGCTTCCCGCATTTTGGAAAATGCGATTACGAAACGAATAAAACGCCGTATGCAAAAAGCGTTTCCTCCTCTTTCCGATCAGAATCTTTCCGTGCCTGTCAAAGAAAAATCTACTGTCTTTGCAGAAGGCTGCAGTTTCTATAAACTGATTGTAATCTTTTTTATCGGAGCATTCTTAGGTGATATTATTGAAACGATTTTCTGCTTTCTGACAATGGGAGAACTGATGAGCAGAAGCAGTGTCGTTTATGGTCCTTTCAGTGTTGTCTGGGGACTGGGATGCGCCTTTTTAACTGCACTCTTATATTTATGTAAAGAAAAAGACAACTGGTATATCTTTTGGCTTGGAACCCTGCTTGGCGGCGCTTACGAATATATTTGCAGCGTTTTCACAGAGCTGGTCTTTGGCACGATCTTCTGGGATTACAGCGGCTTTGCCTTTAATCTGGGCGGCAGGATCAATCTGCTTTACTGCTTTTTCTGGGGAATTGCTGCCGTTGTCTGGCTGAAGCTGATCTACCCCCGCCTCTCCGCCCTGATCGAAAAAATCCCTATGAAAACAGGAAAGATTGTCACAAATCTTTTCATTATTTTCATGCTTTTTAACATGGTAATTTCTTCGCTTGCGCTTGCCCGATATACGGAAAGACATGAAAATGCAGAAAGCACGGAAGGGGCATTAAATTCCTTTTTGGACGACCATTTCCCGGACGAGAGAATCGAACGGATTTATCCGAATGCAAAGATTGTGGAGTAATGGATTTCCTTCCTTCTACCTCTCACTATGAGTGCAGATCACAAGTTCGCTTTTTATTCCATTTAGTTCGATCTTCTCAATATACGGAGATGGTATCTGTACAAAGAGCAGCGTGTCAGAAACGAGGCGAACACGAATCTTTTCACCCTCATATCCCGAAAGCACAAGCCTTTTTGCTCCTCCCAACTTCAAATCATAACATTTCGGCTCTTCCATATCTGCTTCCGTAGCGCTTTCAAACAAATAATCTGCCGGCTTTCTTTCTGCTCTTGCCTTTCCCAGAAGTTCATCAATGGAAATATCAAACAAGGCTGAAACCGCCATTATATTTTCAATATCCGGAATCCCTGCATCCGTCTCCCATTTTGTAACAGCCTGTCTGGAAACTCCAAGCTTTTCCGCCAGTTTTTCCTGTGACATCCCCGTCTGTTTACGGATAGATTTTAATTTTTCTGCAAATGTCATATGCTTTTCTCCTTCATGGTTTTTATTATCGTTTTAGACCGACGGTCTGTCGGTATTGGGCTAAAAAGATAACAGTGCAGCCTGCCGGCAGAATAAAGGCTGAACTGTTACTTAAAAAGAGGCAGGACAACTTCCCTCATACTCCCTTCCTCCATTTTTAAAAGCCGTTCCAAATTATAAATAAATGCTTCGATCTTTTTTTTTCTTTCTTCCGCGCCATATGCCATAAGGTCATCAAATACTATATTGGCATACAAAAATGTCATTTCCACCGTCTGCGCCGGATAATCGGTCTGGCAGATTCCCTGTGAAATCCCTTCTTCAATCAACGCTGTAAGCAAAGGATTCATCTCAACTGACAGCCGTTCCTGCATTTTCTGGTGTAAAAGCGCATTTTGCGGTTTATGGATCTGCGACATTAACTCCTCTCCAAAACCGCCGCTTACATGCAGGGCTGTTATCATCAGGGTAAGCCTCTGCAAAACAGGAATTTCCTTCCTGTTTTGCAGAGCTTTTGCCTTGATCAGCATTTGTCCTGTCATCCGGTCGATTACGGCGTCTAAAATGTCTTCTTTTGATTTAAAATGATAGTACAAGGTTCCTCTTGCAATCCCAATTTCCTTCAAAATGTCATTTGTACTGGTATTGTCAAATCCTTTTGCTCCAAACAGACGCTCCGCCACATCCAATATCTCATTTTTCCGTTCTTCTGCTTCTTTTACGATCCGCATCCGCCCTGCTCTCCTGATACATCTCTTATCGACTGTCTGTCGGTTTGATTCTAACATGGAAAATCCGTTGTGTCAATGTAGAAACTCTGTTTTCCACATTATTCCACATTATAGGGAAGTGACAATTTCATACACTCTCATTGATTCGAGTTCCGCTGCGGATTCCATAACAAATTTTTTTCTCAATAAATTTTCTTCCGTTTCAACCGCTCCGCAAATCACGCCGTCATTTCCAAAAAACTCTATTACTTCCTGGTCCATTATAAAGTCCAGGCTTAAAGATTCTTTCTGATCAAACGGAACAACAATCGCTTCTGAATAAATCTGCGGATTCACAAATTCAATGCTGCTCTTATCAAAGTTCACAGTAACCACAGTATCTCCTATCAACAATTTCGTATATCCGGTTTCCTGTGCTTTCCAGTTTATTATGATTTCCGCGGGCAAACCTTTCAGTCCTGTTTCAAAAAATTTTCCGCCCTTCTCCAATTCTCCGCAAAGCTGTCTGCACGCCAAAAATTCTTTTGTAAGATGAAAATGCAGTTTATACCCATTATCGGTCTTTAATAGTGACAATTCTGTTGGAACAGACATCAATCCTCTGTAGTTTCCGCGGTCATTTTCAAGCCGAAGCCATGCAACACTGATGATTCTGTCCTCCACTCCCGCATAAGTCTGCGCTGCATAAGCAAGGCCCGTACTGTATGCACACAGTACTTCTGACTCCGGCGTAAAATGATAACCGTCAAAGCTGCCGACAAGATAATATCCGTCAGCAGACCAAAACACCCACTTCTTTTCTCCTGCGGCATTGTCAACAGATAATTCAAATAAGTCGGGACACTCCCTCATTTTTTCTGCTGAAAATCTCTGCGTTTCTTCCCAATGGAGTAAATCCGCAGAACGGAAAACCGCAAATTCGTAATCATCCAGGAAAAGTACCATAATATATGCGGCGCTTTCTTTGTGATAGAAAATTTTCGGATCACGATTTCCACCTGCAATATGGGGGAGAATTGTACCATCTATGCGCTGTAAAGTTTCTCCTCCGTCGGTGGATATTGCCAATCGCTGTGTATGCTGATTACCGGCATCAACAGACCACTGATTACACCCACCCGAAGCAGTATAGAAAAACAGCAGGGTATTTTTACCAAATCCTGCAGCATTCTCTTTATCCTGCCAGCCGCATCCTGAATAAATTGTGCCGTACTGGTCAGGTTCCATTACCATAGGCCTGTGCTCCCATGTAAGCAAATCTTTACTTACAGCGTGTCCCCAGTGCATATTTCCCCAAATAACGCCATATGGATTCCACTGATAATAGAGATGATAAACACCGTCTGCATAAACAAGACCATTCGGATCATTATGCCAGCCGATTTCCGGCGCAAAATGTATCTTGGGGCGGAACGGATATATGTTTTGCACTTCTTCTTTGCAGCAGAAAATGTTATAAAACATATCCTCAGGTATTTCTCCCTTTATCTCTATATCCTGACCAAGATATTTGCTTACGTCCATTGCCGTATAAAAATCGCCGTCTGTTCCCCCTAATTGAATATCAACCTCTTGAAATTTACTATTGTTGCAATAAAAATGAAGTTTTACCACAGGGTTTTTCTTATTCACCGGCATCCACAAATACGGTTCTAAAATATGAAATATCATTCTCTTTCCTCCCATAACTTTTAAATTTTCATAAATATTATCCTAATCTCCCCAAAGCTTTCCCTTCCGCTCAATCATCTCTTCAATCCGTCCGATATACTGTGCCACATCCTTCACATTCTCGCATCTTTCGATCCGTCCGCCCTCATACAATCGCTTGGAAATGCTCCCTGCGCCTAGCGCTGCAATATCCTGCACTTCCTCCATCATCAAAATATTATAAATTCCAAATTTTCCTTCCGCCGCGTATCCTACGTTTTCAAAATTACCGGACATATTTTTCTGACGATACAGATAATATGGCACAAGCCCCATTTTCTCCGCGCCTTTTGCCGCGATCTCCATCGTCTCTTCCGTATTATGAAGCAGTGCTATCCCGTTTACCTGAATCCACTGACTGAGCTTTGACGCTCTTTTCACTGCAAGGGAATGCACCGTAAGAGAATCCGGCGCAAGTTCTCCGATTTTCTGAATCGTTTCAGAAACATCCTCTTCGCTTTCTCCCGGGAGTCCCAGAATAATATCCATATTAATGTTGGTAAAACCGACCTCCCTCGCCATCTTATAGGCCTCCGCCGTCTGTGCAGCCGTCGCTTTTCTTCCAATAAACTTCAGAGTCTCTTCCTTCATTGTCTGTGGATTAACGGAAATACGGGTAACGCCATGTTCATACAATACCTGCAGTTTTTCCTTTGTAATACTGTCCGCCCTTCCCGCCTCCACGGTAAACTCCTGCACAGTAGAAAAATCAAAAACCGCTTTCAGCTTCGTAAAAAGCCTGTCCAGTTCCGATACGGAAAGGGTAGTCGGCGTCCCTCCGCCGATATAAACGGTATCCAGTATTTTTCCGTCCATCAACTGAGCCGTGGCGTCCATTTCTTTTTCCAATGCCGTCAGATAGGCATCCACCTTATCTGCCCACGCACTGATCGGAAAAGAAGTAAAGGAACAATAAAGGCATGTGGTCGGGCAAAAGGGAATCCCTATATATAAGCTGTATCCGTTTTTATAGTGAAGTCTGGAAAGCAGCTCTTTTTCTCTTTTCGCAATAGCAATGCTAAGACGGCCTTTTTCTTCACTGACTGCATATTTTTCCTGCATCAGACGCAGGATCTCTTCTTCGTCATATTCCTTCGTCTGATCCGTAAGCATCGTCATCGGTATCTTGGTAGGCCGGATTCCCGTAAGCGTTCCCCAGGGCAGCTCTTTTTTTAAATACTTCGACAGACTTTTGTAAATCAGCATTTTTAAGTCGTTTTTTATCTCTGCCCTGTCATCCGGATCTTGAAACAGGGCATGGTTTTCTGTCCTCTCATCCTTGTCTTTTATACAAAAAGAAATGCCGTTCCTTTGAAATTCTATTTCAAATTCTGGCATTCCCTCTTCTGACTGCATTTTAGAATCTTTTCCTGAGACTTTTACTTCCACTCCCGGATAAAAAGCCCTGACTAAGGAATGAATATCATATTCAAACTGTGGTTCACTTATCTTCACTACTATCATTTTCTGTTCCTGTCCTTACCCCAAAAACGGATTATACTGTAATTCATGCTCTACTGTCGTACTGTCTCCATGCCCCGGATACACCTGCACATCCCCCGGCAGAACGGCAATTTTTTCTTTTATAGAGTTGGTCAGTTTCGCCATGCTTCCGGTAGGAAGATCCGTACGTCCAACAGACTCCAGAAATAAAGTATCCCCGCTTATCAGCAGCTTATCTTCTTCAAAATAGTAGCAGCAGCTCCCGATCGTATGCCCTGGCGTTGCCAGTACTTTACAGGTCATTCCGGCAAGCGTGATCTCCTGCCCATCCTTTACATACTCATCCACTGAAACCGTACAGCTTCTTCCGGTCTGCGCCGATACATTCACAAAGGGATCTTCACAAAGTACCTTCTCCTTTTCATAAGCATAAATTTTTGCTCCGCTCAGTTCTTTTAATCCGGCACATCCTAAAATATGATCAAAATGCCCGTGTGTAAGTAGAATTCCTGCAACCTGAAATCCATTTTCCGTCAATTTTTCATACAGTTGGCTTCCCTGATCCGCAGGATCAAACACGATCGCCTGTTTTTCCCCTTCTTTGTACACAAAATAGCAATTTGTCTGACATGAACCTAAAACAATACGTCCAATTTTTAATTTCTGCATCAGCCTGTCGTCCTTTCAATATCAATTACACTTTCTATGCTTCGGATCTTATCGATCACGCGGATCAGCTCTTCCCTGCTGCTGATCTCAAAGCTTGTGGCAAGCGTGGCAATTCCCTGTTTATTCGTCCTCGTATTCATGGACAAAATATTAATATTCCGCTCTGTAAGCGCCTTGGATATATCCGCAAGAAGTCCGTTTCGGTTATTGGCATATATTTTGATTTCTGCAAAATATTTTCCTTCCGCCATACTCTCCGGGCCATTCTCCCATTCCGCATCGATCAGGCGCGCCCTTTCGATTTCCGGCAGATTGATCATATTGATACAATCCGTTCTGTGGATGGAAATTCCCCTGCCCCTTGTCACAAATCCTATAATCTCGTCACCCGGTACAGGCGAACAGCATTTTGAAAAACGAACGGCAACGTCATGAATCCCCTTTACCACAATACCGCTCTTGGATTTAATTGCTACAGGCCTGCTGCTCACGTTTTCCGCTACTGCCGCAAGCACTTCTTCATCCGTAACCGTTTTCTTATGCTCACGATCATACATTTCCTGCATCCGGTTAATGATCTGGCCTTCTTTTAATCCGCCGTGACCTACCGCCGCAAGAACGGAATCCCAGTCCTTGAACCCATACTTACGCATAATGCCCGACATATATTCAGGCTTAAATACATCAACTGTATTGATGGACTTTGATTTACAATAAGAAAGTAAAAGTTCTTTGCCCTTTACAATATTATCTTCCTTAAGTTCATTTTTAAACCACTGATTGATCTTGCTTTTTGCCTGAGGGCTTTTTACAATATTCAGCCAGTCCATGCTGGGTCCCTTGGAATTTTGGGACGTCAGAATTTCGATCCGGTCGCCGTTTTTGATTTCATAATCGATTGTCACCAGTTTGCCGTTCACTCTGGCGCCGATCATTTTATTCCCCACCGCGCTGTGAATACTGTAGGCAAAATCCACCGGAGTGCTTCCTGCCGGCAGGTTTTTTACTTCTCCGCTGGGCGTAAAGCAGTATACGTTATCCGAAAACAAGTCCAGATCGCTCTTTAATAGATTCATAAACTCCTTATTGTCGGACATGTCTCTCTGCCATTCCAAAATCTGGCGGAGCCATACAAGCTTTTCTTCTTCCTGCCCTTCCGGCTTTTTTCCGTCAGCCGCCTCTTTATATTTCCAATGTGCTGCAATACCGTACTCCGCCGCTTTATGCATTTCATAGGTACGAATCTGGATTTCAAATGGCTGCCCGTTAGTCCCTATGATCGTCGTATGCAGAGACTGATACATATTTGCCTTTGGCATGGCGATATAATCTTTGAATCTGCCCGGTATCGGTTTATACATCTCATGGATCACACCCAGCGCCGCATAACAGTCTTTTACGCTTGATACAATAATACGGACTGCAAACAGATCATAAATCTGATCTATCGTTTTGCTTTGATTTTTCATTTTTTTGTATATACTGAAAAAGTGCTTTACACGTCCGTCAATCTCAGCCTTGATCCCGGCATTTTCGATATGTTCCCTGACTTCCTTTACAATAGACTGGATATACTCCTCTCTGACGCTTTTCCGGATCGCTATCTTATCTACCAGATCATAATACACATCCGGTTCCAGATATTTTAAAGAAAGATCGTCCAGTTCCACTTTAATCTTGGAAATACCAAGACGCTGCGCAATCGGAGAATAAATTTCCAGGGTCTCTTTTGCGATCCTCTTCTGACTTTCTTCGGATTTATATTTAAGGGTGCGCATATTATGCAGCCTGTCAGCCAGTTTAATAAGGATCACCCTGATGTCCTTTGCCATAGCCAGAAACATTTTTCTTAAATTTTCCGCCTGAAGCTCCATTCTGTCCGCCGTCTTGTCATCATCACTGCCGCCGGATAACTGCAGCTGCTGTAATTTTGTCACGCCGTCGACAAGAAGCGTCACATCATCCCCGAACTGTTCCCGCATTTCCTCTTCGGTCATAATGGTATCTTCCAGTACATCATGTAAAATCCCCGCTACAATGGTCTCTTTATCCATTTCCAGTTCCGCAAGAATGATCGCGACACAAAGCGGATGAATAATATAAGGCTCACCCGATTTCCGAACCTGACCCTTATGCGCTGCATCCGCTATTCTATATGCTTTTTCAATTAAGGAAACTTCATCCGATGGATGATACTGATGGACACGTTCAATCAATTCCAGATAATATAGCTCGGGACTTAGAAATTCCTGTGTCGGCTGTATTCTTCCATCGTCAATAATTACTTCACTCTTATCTTCTGCCATATGCTATTCTCACCAACCCATTTTTATCAATGAATCTGAACCTTTTGCCCCTTACTGAAAGTATTATTTCTTGTTCCAATCAAAAAATTCCTATTTTCCCTCATAACGGATAGCCGATTCCAAACGGTAACCGTTTATTTTCTCCCGTCCGTTTAAACCTGCAAGCTCAATCAGCACAACCACGCCTACTACTTCGCCGCCAAGAGATTCTATCAGTTTGATCATTGCTTCCGTTGTTCCGCCGGTAGCGATCAGATCGTCAACAATCAGTACTTTCTGTCCTTTTTGAATAGAATCTTTATGCATTTCTATTGTTGCCTTGCCGTATTCCAGATCATATTCCATTGCCACAGTCTCACAGGGCAGCTTCCCTTTTTTGCGGATCAGTACAAAAGGTTTGTGATTATTATATGCAATCGGTGTTCCAAAGATAAAGCCCCTTGATTCCGGTCCTGCCACCACATCAAAATCTAAATCCTTAATCTTTTCCTGCATGGTATCAATCGCAAGCGCAAGTCCGTCTGCATCCTGCAATACGCTTGTCACGTCTCTGAATATTATTCCTTTTTCCGGAAAATCCGGTATGCTTCTCACATATTCTTCCAGCTTCTTCATGTTCCTTCTGTCCTTTCCCGCTTTGAAATCTTTCTCAAAATAGGACACTGCTTTTTGTAATATAATGCATTGCCTGCTTTTTGTCCTCTTGAATTGATAAAAGGATACAATTTTACAAATATGTAAACAGTATCCTGATGGTTAATCCTAATTATATTATCTTTGTGAAAGGAAGTCAAAGTATTTCTGAAAAAAAGGAATGTTATTGTACCATGTGTGTCATATAAATATATGCGTCTTCAAGCGTTGCCTCACAGGAGCGGCATTCCGTTTCAGGCTGTGTTTCACTGATGAGTTTCATCTGCAGTTCGTTACCCACATATTGTTTCGATGAAACAATATAATTTTTTTCCAGCTTTCTCGCCATTGTTTCCTCCGCCGTTTTACAAATCCAGACGCGGCCCTCTGCCTGTTCCAGCAGGTCTTTCATGTTCCCGGAATAAAGAAATTTTCCTTTCTTCATAACTGCAAGCCGATTGCAGGTCGCCGCCAGATCTTCCACCACATGGGTGGAGAACAAAACAGTACGTTCCTCCGAAAAATCAACCAGCAGATTTCGGATACGGATACGTTCTTCAGGATCTAACCCCGTTGTCGGTTCGTCCACGATTAAAAATTCCGGCTCGTTTAAAAGCGCCTGAACAAGTCCGACTCTCCGCTTCATGCCGCCGGATAATTGTTTCATTTTCTTCTTACGATGCTCCGACAGACTGGTCTTTTCAAGGAAATATCGGATACGTTCTTTACATACCTGTCTGGAGATCCCCGATAAATCCCCCATATATTCCAGACATTCCTGCACTGTCAGGTTTGGGTACAGATCAACTTCCTGCGGCAGATATCCTATCTTTCTTTGTATTTTTTCATAATTCCCCTTGTTGTAAAGTATTCCATCCAGGGTTACTGTTCCGCCGGTTGGCGGTAATACAGTTGTAAGCACCCTCATCAGCGTTGTTTTTCCCGCTCCGTTTTCCCCTAACAGCCCAAAAATTCCCTTTGGAATTTCCAGACTGGCATAATCGACTGCCGTTACTTTATTCTTAAATGTTACTGTTAAATCCTCTATTTTCATTCCCATTATATCAGCCTCTTTTCTCCATGATTTCAGGCAGCGCCGCCACCGTCATTATTCCAATACAAATACATACCATTTTCCCACACAGCCAGCTAAAATCGCCGCCGTTTTCTAACTTTCTGAATGTATAGGAAAACAGATTCCATGCTCCGAAATATCTGTCTCCGATGCTGGAATTGGTCGTCAGCCACACGAACAGACAGCCTCCGATTCCTACCCACATATTCCGAAACAGGCAGGAAAGCACATTGGATAAAAGCCCCCAGAATCCAATTGTAACTGCGACGGCAGCAAAGTATACGAAAAACCGGCAGATTTCTTTTTCCAGTCCATTTTGCCCTATATCAGCCGTCCCCGGATTTTGAAACAAAAAAAACAATCCATATCCGACGCCTGCAGCGGACAGTAAAAATATTTCCTGTATCACAATCCTTCTGTTAACAGAGCGGATTCTCTTTTTCATCGGGTACAGCCGCCAGATTTCCGACCGCCTGCCGACAATCTCCTGCGTATAGGTGTCTGCGCAGAATGTAAAAGCAAGTACCGCCATTGGCGCTTCTAAAGCAATTCCTATTTCATCAGAATAGGTCACTCCCCGGACAAGACTTAAGATCACAATAAAAAATACCGCATAGGCTTGTTTATAAAACGGAAGGGAGATTTTTATTTCCTGCTTCAATATACCCGCCTCCTTTTCCAGATCTGCATCGATATGAAAATAATACAGACAGCGGCTAAGATCAGAAAACTCTGATTCAGCAATACAAGCGGAGGAGGGGCAGTATCAAAAAAGGTTCCCGGAAACCGCACCATAATCGCTAACGGTCTGCCATAATATCCGTAAAGACCTTCCGCATTCCTGCTTCCCATATTGGAATATACCATATAAAGAAACAAAAGCGGCACTGCGGGCAGCGGACTCTTAAATACCATTGAAATCAGACTATAGACGCTTACAATCATAAACATATTGGGCAGGATGTAAAAACAGGATGCCAGCAGAAAGTCCGTCAAACGTACTTCAAATCCGCTTTTTCCCGCTGATACAGCACACAGACAAAAGAAGATCAGATTTAAGAGCGCAAGTACAATCAAACAGACCGCAAAGCCGCCGCCCACTTTACCTGACAGATATTTTCCCGCGCTGACAGGCTTTGTATGAAGAAGCTCATAGGTGCTCCTCCTCGTATCCTGCAGAAATAGAACAGACAATAAAACCGTTGCAAAGAATCCCATAAACAGCCCCGCGAAATCGGCAAATTTTCTTGAAAAATAAAACGAAAATGTCCTGTTTCCCAATTTCTCTGCAAGGTAAGAATTGATTTCTTCGCTCGTTCCTTTATGGTAAGCGGTATTGATGTAATAATATCGTCCATCTATAAAATCATATTTTTCCAGATACCTGCAGGCTGCCGCAATATCCATTCCCTTCATCTCATCAATAACAGACCGGGCCTGCGCATCGTCCATCTCCATTTCGTCAATCAGGACTTCCCGTATTTTTTCTTCCCACATTTCCCGTCTCAGCTCTTTTTCGGTTGGCAAATATCCCTCATAAACGTCCCCTTCATGAACAGTCTCCGGATAATCGTTCACAATAATTTCCCCTTCTTTTAGATAACAGGTATTCAAATAAGGACCTGTATTTTGAAATATCATTAAAACGCCAATTGCGGCGCCAAGCCAGAGCAGAGGGTTTTTCATATCATTTTTTACCTCTCTTTTCAAAATCGACCACATCATTCTGCCTCCTTTTTCTTAGTGATTTCATTATAAAAAAGAAATCACAACAAAAAGACAATGAAAAATTTTTTATCCAATCCGGCGGAATGTTGCTGTCACGACAGCCCCTCCCTGTTCCTCGTTTTTAAGAACTAAATTTCCCCCATGCTTTTCACAATACAGCCTGCTGATATACATTCCGATTCCTGCGTGTTTCAGACTGTCTTTCACATTTCGCCCATGAAACGCTTCCGTAATTTTTTCTGCGTCTTCCTCGAAACCGCCGCCGTCATCCCTGACGCAGACGCTTAATTCTGAATACCCTGTCCGTATCATAACTACGATTTGACGCTGACTATAACGAAAGGCATTTGACAACAGATTTTCCGTTACCTCCAGGATCATTTCCTTATCTCCGAAAAAGCTTTCCTTTGATGCCGGCGCCTGCAAAATAGATTGTTTCCCATACTCTTTTTCCAAAACGGCGAGTTCAGCCCGGATTTCCGCCTCCAATTCTTTGGCGGAGATCTCTGAAAGAACCGGCTCTCTGCTCTCCAAACTGTTCAGTTTCCGCATGGTTTCTACAAAAGCATCCATACGATCAATCTGACGCCTGCTTTCCGACAACATTTCCATTGCCTGTTCCATATCGATATCTGCATTTGGCAGATACTCCGTCAGCATTTCCTGATATCCTTTCAGAACAGACAAAGGCGATCGTATATCGTGGGCAATTGCCGCCCGCAGCATTTTTTCCTCCTCAATCGTTTTCCATAGTATCTGATTATTTCTGGCAAGTTCTCCCCGCATTCGCTCAAACTCCCTGCAAAGTACGCCCATTTCATCCTTATTTTCATAGGAAATGGTAAAATCCAGCTGATTTTCGGCAATTTTTTTCGCGGCCCGTCCCAATTCCTCAATCGGTTTTTTCAGCTTGTTCCGAAAAAAAAGAAAAACCGCGGCACAGCTTCCGATCATAGACAATATCAATACAGTATACGTCTGTAAAAAATCACAAAGCTCTGAAACAAATAAATCCGACCGTGTCATTTCCTGTTCGGCCGGTCTTGCAATATCTGTGACATAATAGGGTCCTTCCCTTTGCACTGCTTTAAAATATGCCTCCTGGTCCACATAATTCCACCAGACATGCATCTGTGCGCGCTGCGCAATTCCGGCAATGACTGCCGAGAGTAAAAAACTGACGAATAAGGCTGCCGCCATATATAATATAATTGTTTTTCTCACGGAAAGATTTCTTATTTTATCCATCGGTATCCCATCCCCCATACGGTCTCAATATATTCCGTTTCTGTATACTGCTGCAGCTTTTTTCTGATTCTTCGGATCAGTTCCGTAATTACCCTGCTGTCTCCCTCTGCATCGAATCCGCAGACCTTTTCATATATTCTCTCTTTATCAAAAACCATTCCCGGATTCATGGACAGAAATTCCATAATCTCGTATTCCAGTTTCGTAAGTTCCAGATAGTCTGCGTGAACCTGCACGGTCTTTGCCTTATAATCGATAACCAGCTCGCCTGAAAAACAACATTCCGTTCTGTTTTTACGGCGTACTTCCCGTTTTAAGTGCGCTGTAATCCTTGCGTCAAGTTCCTTCAGACTAAAAGGCTTTAAAATATAATCATCGCCGCCCGAGGAAAGCCCGTTCACAATATCCTGCTCTTCTACCCGCGCCGTCAAAAACAAAATGGGACAATCCGTCTTGTCCCGTATCTTTCGGCACAGTTCTATCCCGTCAATTTTCGGCATATTGACGTCCAGCAGTATGAGATCCGGCTGCAGTTTCATTTTATGTAATCCCTCTGCGCCATTCTCCGCCGTAATAACTTCATACTTCTTCATTTCAAAATATTTTTTCAGCATTTTAAGAAGTTCTGTATCATCATCTATCATCAAGATCTTATAAGCCATATACTCTCTTTCCTTCAGCAGTATTTAAAAAATCGGCAAAGCTGTACGCTCTGCCGATTTTACCTTTCACTGTTCTTTTACGTTACTTACATCATTCCCATTCCCGGGCCGCCTGCGGGCATAGCCGGAGCGTCTTCTTTGATGTTTGCCACTACGGATTCTGTCGTCAGTAAGGTAGAAGCCACGCTGGTTGCATTCTGTAATGCGCTTCTCGTTACCTTTGCAGGGTCTAAGATTCCTGCGCTGACCATATCCACATATTCTTCTTTTAATGCGTCAAATCCTGTTCCCACTTCGGATTCTCTTACTTTATTGATGATGACGCTGCCTTCCAAACCTGCATTTGCCGCAATGTGGAATAACGGCGCTTCCAATGCTTTCAATACAATATTAGCGCCGGTTCTTTCATCGCCTTCCATTGTATCAGCAAGTTTAGCCACTTCTTTTGCCGCATGGATATAAGCGGAGCCACCGCCGGAAATAATACCTTCTTCTACGGCTGCTCTTGTTGCTGCCAAAGCGTCTTCCAGACGAAGTTTCGCTTCTTTCATTTCTGTTTCTGTCGCCGCGCCTACACGGATTACAGCTACGCCGCCTGCAAGTTTTGCAAGTCTTTCCTGTAATTTTTCTTTATCAAAGTCAGAAGTCGTTTCTTCCACCTGATTTTTAATCTGTGCAATTCTTGCGTTAATTGCTTCTTTATCGCCTTCACCGTCGACGATCACTGTATTTTCTTTCTGCACTTTTACTGATTTCGCACGTCCTAACTGATCAAGCGTTGCATCTTTTAATTCCAGACCAAGTTCGGAACTGATCACCTGACCGCCTGTAAGAATCGCAATATCCTCAAGCATTGCTTTTCTTCTGTCGCCGTATCCAGGAGCTTTCACTGCAACTACATTGAAAGTACCGCGTAATTTATTTACAATCAGCGTTGTTAAAGCTTCTCCTTCTACGTCTTCTGCAATAATAAGCAGTTTTGCACCGGACTGAACGATCTGCTCCAAGAGCGGTAAAATTTCCTGAATATTGGAAATCTTTTTATCTGTGATCAGGATATACGGATTGTCAAGAGTCGCTTCCATTTTATCCATATCCGTTGCCATATATGCGGAAATATATCCACGGTCAAACTGCATACCTTCTACTAAATCCAGCTCTGTAAGCATGGTCTTTGATTCTTCGATTGTAATAACGCCGTCGCCGGAAACCTTTTCCATTGCGTCCGCTACTAACTGTCCTACTTCCTCGTCTCCCGCGGAAATAGCTGCTACCCTTGCAATATGCTCTTTTCCGTTTACTTTAGAACTCATTTTCTGAATGGATGTTACTGCGCATTCCGTTGCTTTTTTCATACCTTTTCTTAAGATAATCGGATTTGCGCCTGCTGCCAGGTTTTTCATTCCTTCGTTTACCATTGCCTGTGCCAGTACGGTAGCGGTTGTGGTACCGTCGCCTGCCACGTCGTTGGTCTTGGTTGCAACTTCTTTTACAAGCTGAGCGCCCATATTCTCAAATGCGTCTTCCAATTCAATCTCTTTTGCAATCGTTACGCCGTCGTTTGTAATAAGCGGTGCTCCGAAAGATTTATCAAGCACTACGTTTCTTCCTTTCGGTCCCAATGTTACCCTTACGGTATCCGCTAACTGGTTTACACCTGATTCTAATGCTGCACGCGCCTCTGCGCCATATTTAATTTCCTTTGCCATTTTGGTCTGCCTCCATTTGAATTACATTAAAATTTTTAAAGTATTATTTTCGTGCTGTTACGCTAAAATTGCTAAAATATCGCTCTGCTTTACAATGATGTACTCGTCTTCTTCAATCTTTACATCCGTACCTGCATATTTGGAATAAATTACGTTGTCTCCAACTTTCACTTCCATCTTTACTTCTTTGCCGTCGATCACTCCGCCCGGGCCTACCGCAATTACTTCCGCCTGCTGGGGTTTTTCTTTATTCTGCCCCGGAAGGACGATTCCAGACTTTGTAGTCTCTTCTGCAACTAACTGCTTTAATACGACTCTGTCGCCTAATGGTACTAATTTCATAACAAATTGCCTCCTTATATATCAATGTCTTTTTTTGCGATTTGTTAGCACTCATCTTGATCGAGTGCTAAACGATAATCATATATTAGTTTTATATGCGTGAGGATGCAAACGCATCCACATCCTATACGCACACTTTTTCTTTCATTTACTTCTTTTTTCTCTTTATATCTCTTGTTTTCTCATTTTCTTCCAATATTATCAATTTAATATTTTTTTTAGATTTTGTGATTACTAAAGCATCTTACTGCGCTCCCGTAAAGAGCATATAGGAACTGCACTCCGCATCTTTACTGTAGCAGAGAGCAGCAGCAAAGGGATTGTGAAGCAGCGGAAAATCCCAGTTTTCCTTTCCGCAAAATTCTTCACAGTCGCTCTGTACTTCAGAAGTGATCAGTGCATTATCGATTTCGGCAGCCAGATAACGCGCCCTCTCTAAGACATTCCAATCCTCCTCTGTCGGTTCGATTCCAACATACTCTGCCAGGAAACCGTCTCTTACCCGGTAGAAAGCCGCATTCTCCGGTTCCTCCGTTTCTTTCGCAAGTCCGGCTTCCACGCTGCCTGAAAAACAACAATCTCTGATCTGTCCGTAATTGATTCCGACGATACCTCCTGCGTTCCACGCTCCCATTACCCTTGCATGAACATCGCAGCCCTCAATTATGCCTTCATTAGAAAAGCAGAGCACGAAAGCGGCCACTACATCCGTCCTGCCGTCATCGTTCTCATAGGAGGAGTCCTCAAAAGATGTACGAAAAAAGGAATTGCGGATATGCAGGTTTGTAATTCTTGCATTTTCCTCCAAATTTGTAAAAATAAAGGCCTGCCACGTTCCTTTAAAGTTTGAATAATATCCTTCCAGCGCAAATCCGCCGCCGTCAAAATGTCCATTATAATCAATCATCGGATTGAATTTGTTTTCAGGCGGAGTATCAGCCCAATTCTCCCAGTTGGAAGTATCGTGTAAGATCAGATCATTCTTCAGGCGTACATTAATTTCTGTATCTCCCTGTCTGACCGTGGAAATAAACCATTCAAAATCCTCTTTCGTACAAAGCAGATATATCCGTCGGCATCCTGTCCCGGCGCTGTATTTTTCCGGGAAGAATCTGCATGTATACTGAACGCAAACAGGGAAAGAACACGGCGGAGCCTGGCCCAATTGCCAAACTCCGCCTGCATCATAAATCTGCTGTTTATAACCGTACATCCATATGAGTATATCTTCTTTCCGATTCCTCTTCCTGTCTCTCTGAAAGCGCCATCCCTGCTTCCTCTTCATTCTGCAGCGATTTTGTTTCCTCTTTCCCCACCGAGCCGTCTTTCGTTTTTTCTCCTGTTTTTGTCTGTTTCGTTTCCGCTTTTGGGGCCTTCTTTTGACCGTCTTTTGTCTGCTCCGTGTTCTCCATATCTTCCGCCGCTTTCCCGGCTTCATTATTTGCTTTTACCAAAGTCTGCATCTGTGCGCTTTCCACGCCCATCCGCCGCTCTCTTGTCTCCGCCAGCTGCTCCTTTTTGGCGTCGACTCCCTTACTGGAACCGGCACGCGCACCGTCTAACTTAATCTCAACTTCCAGCACGTTTTCCCTGCCCTTCATTTCCGCGGCTGCTCTGCCCTGAACTTTTGCCTGCTTCATGGAACAATCCGCCGAGATTATGGACTGCATGCTTCCCGTAGAAAGTACAGCGCTCTTCGTCCCGCCTTTTGCGCCCTGTGAACTTCTTCCTCCAAGCATGTCTTCCATAGAAGACTCTTTTTCTTTCTTTGTCTTTTCTCTTGCTTCTCTTTTTTGTTCCATCTGATGCTGTTTCAACTGCTGATTTAAATCCGTCATCTTTTTTTGCAGTTCCTGACGTTTTTTCATCTTTTCTTCATCGCTCATATTCTTGTCAGATGAAATCTCCTGCAGCTGTTTTTTCACATCTTCAATCTGCTTTTGCAATGATCGTGACAAAGCGTCCGTTTGCTGTCCTGCTCCCATTACAGGTGCGCTGACGCTGTTCATTCCGCCTATTTTCATGTGATCCTCTCCTTCCGCCGCGCAGGCGGCATTTTCATTTTCCCAACACTCCCAGCCTCTGATATGATCCGAGATACCCCTCTTATATTTTATATCGGAACTCTCTTTTTTCCGTTTTATATGAATGGTACCAACCGACTTATTTTCGTTGTGAAACCCTTTTTCAGCACACAAGCAGCATTACGTTTACCACACATTCGCCGTTACCGCATTCGATCTCCACATCCCCGCAGTATTTCTGCGCCACCTTTTTTATATTTGCCAATCCGAATCCGTGTCCCTCTCCTTTTTTTGTCGTTACGGGGAGCTGATCCTCGTCTCTTACAAGTTCGCCATAAAAACTGTTTCTGATCTCTATCATATAAACGTTCTTTTTTCTGTAAGAAGCAAGCGTAATACACAATTCTTTTATGTCCCTGCATTTCGCGGTCTCTTCCACTGCCTCTATCGCATTAGCCAGCGCATTATTTAAAATAACGCTGATATCAAATGCATCCACTTTTGTCCCTTCCGGATAGTGAAAATCGCATTGAAACGAGATGCCCGCTTCTTCCATCTTTTTGCCCTTTTCCGTTAAAATCACATCCGTAACAGGATTTCCGCTTTTCACGGTAAATGTGCTGTCCCGCAGCTGTTCCCGCAGATTTTTTGCATATTCCTTTGCTTCCCTTATTTCATTCTTTTGATACAATCCCTCCAATACCATCACATGATTTTCCATATCATGCTTTAAACTCCTGATATCACGGTACAGCTTTTCCACTTCTGCAATATGATTTTCCATATTTGCAGCCTGCGAGGCCAGAACCGCATACTGCCCTTCTTCGATCTGTCTGCGTTTCAGATCCTGATGCAGACTGATAAATACCAAGATCGCGGCAAGGGAAATGCCATAATAGAAAAAGCAGATCAAATTATAGAATCCATGTACATAATACAGGCTCTCTCCCGTTGCCGCCGTGTAAAGATTATCATAATATTTCAATATGACGTATCCTAACATTGCCGATAAAGAAGGAATCATCAACATGAACATTTCCTTTTTTGTCATAATAAACTGTTTATAAATATAGTTTTTTTTCACACGGGAAACTACAAACATAAGAAACACAAAGCTAAGTACAATATCCTGCAGACAATCTATCATGAAAAGACCAAACTGCTGCCACTTACTTTCAAAATACGCGGGAAGCATTGCAGTCAGTCTGGTATACTCTTTGTCTATACAGTTTTCCATCGCAAAAGAAAATCCTCTCAGAGAAAAAAAGGTTACACAAAGAAAAATTTTCTGTGCCGTGTTTTTTCTGTCCAAATAATACATCATGAAAAATGCTGCAAAAATACCCAGGCTGTATGCAGTAAAATTGCTGATATGCAATGGTATCCATCTTACAAACTGCATCATCATAAAATAAGCTGCTCCAACCTGCCATACCTTACTGTGTTTTGCCAGAAAAGGCTTTACCAGTTCAACAAGACAGTATGCCGTTAAAGCGTCCATTATGCTCGTATTAAAAAAGTAAACTGCTTCGTAATATATTTCCATCTTTCTCTATCCCATTTCGCGCAAATTCCGGCCGGTAATCTATCCTTCCATCCCTTCCCTTTTATGATATCTGAGAAATGCCTTTACAAATCCTGGAAACTGCTGCTTCGCCATGATGACCTGTTCACCGTTTTCCAAAAAAACCGCAGCGGCATCATATTTTTTCACATACTTAAAATTGACAAGGTATCCTCTGTGCGTCCGGTAAAAATCCTCGCCGAGCCGGCTGCAAAGCTCCGTCATCTTTCCGTAATATTCTACTTTTCCTTCCGTGGTATAAAGTATGATCTTCCTGTTAAATACCTCCGCATACAGAATCGTATCAAATACTACCTTTATTCTGGCGCCTTTTGTTTTCACCATCATATACCGGGATTCTCTGTCCGCATCCTTTTTACAGACGCTTTTGTTCTCCTCGTATTCCGCTATTGCCTTTTCCAATATTTCATAAAATTTTTCATCCGAAAAAGGCTTCACCAGATAGTGAAAAGCGCCCACGTCAAATGCCTGGAACACATATTCCTCCAATGCCGTGACAAAAATAAGAATCGACTCTTTCTTTCTTTTTTTCACTTCGTAAGCTGTTTCCATCCCGTCTATTCCCGGCATCTGAATGTCCAGAAAAAGGATATCCGGCATAGTTTCCTCCGTCAAAAGTTCTTCCCCTGACTGATAGGAAACAACCTCGCCCGATTTTCCATATGCGTCGATCTTTATTTTCAGCATGTTCCTGATTTCTTCTTCGTCATCACAAATTCCGATCCTCACTTTTGTTTTCACCTCCTGCGTCGTCCCATATCGTTTTACCTGTGCCTATTATATCATTTTTATCCCCTATCATTGTTGGATAGTGTTGTAAAAAGACCTTTTTTTGTTGTCAAAAAAATGGAGCAGTGCCTGCCGCATACTGCTCCATTTTTTATATGTTATGCCAATCCTTTTCTTTTCCTTTCCTCATATTCCGGTCTTTGTTTCATCTCCAGTTTATTTTCAAACATAGCATACTCGGCGTCTGATAAAAGCATATGCATTGTTTCTTCCACATTCTGCTTATATACCACCCCAAATGCCACGGAAGGGGAAAGACGCGGATCTTCAAACGCTTCGCACTTTGCCTGTACTCTCGCGCAATATTCCTCCGCCTCCCCGTCTTCCGGCACGGGAATAAGAATATTAAACACATCCCCGGCGCAGCGCCCTATAATGTATTCCGGTTTTGCTTCTTCTTTTAAGATTCCTGCAATCGCTGCAATCATTCTGTCGCTCTCTTCTTCACCGTATGTATCGTTAAAAAATTTACAGTCGTTAATATTTCCATAAAGAATCGCAATGGGAACCACTTCAGAACGGTCCAGCACTTTCATTCTGTCAATAAAATAAACATGATTAAATACGCCTGTCAACGGATCTTCCTTTTCCATCTGTTTCGTACGATAGGATTCGTCCACCACCTTTTCTTCCAATGCATCCGAATAAAAAGCATATTCTTTATGCAGGTAAAGCTCCTCTGCAAAGGCTGCAATCATAAACAAATCCTGTCCTACAGCTTCTTTCACAAGTTCCATGTTTTCTTCCGGCACTTTATTATACTTCACATACGCATGACCAATCGTCCGGTTGACTACGCGGATCTTTTCCCCCGGGTTTTCCACTACATCCGGTTCAAAATTTCCAAACTCCCCAACGCAGACAAATTTCGCCCCATGTCTGTCTGTAATATAAAATTCCGCCCCTGTCAATGCCGATAAATTTCTCAGCTTTTTTTCTAAATATTCCGCTATCAGCAAATTATTGATATTGTAATTTTTAATATTTTCCCTGACTCTCTGATCAATTGATTTTACTCCGATATCCATGCGCTCACTCCTACCCTGTTATCTGACATTTTGTACTTAAGCGTATTTGAAAAAGTATTGTTCAAAAACACTTTAGAGCATGGTGTAATTATAACTTTTTTTATGTATTTTGTCTATATAATCAAAAATAAAAAAGCTTTTCTCTGCATTACTGCAAAGAAAAGCTTTTTCCAATTTCCATTATTTGTTACTTATTTCGTTTCTCCGCCTTTTTTCTTCTTCAAAACTACTACGCAAATGACAACGATCACACATACTGCTACTGCTGCAATCACTATATTTCTGACTGAGAAAATGGAATTTCCGCTTTCCACGCTCTGACCTGACGTTTCTGCAGCGCTTTCTGTCGTTTTCTCTGTCTGGGAATCTGCGGCTGCATTACCGGAATTACCTTTTGTCAGAACCATTGCGGAAACGCCTTCTACTTCCACCGACTTACTGGCGGTTCCGAGTACTTCGCATCCTGCCTTTTCACCATTTACATAAATCTCCCATTCGCCGTCCGGAAGCGTTACATTCACAGCTTCTTTATTGGCATTGTAAATGACGCAGATCTCCTCCGCTGTTTCTCCATTCGGTTGATTCGCAATCGTGAATGCCACCACATTTGCATCCAGACCGTCCATAAAGGTAAGATTGTTCTGAATCTCTTCTGCAGTCGTCATGCGGAAAGCGCCGTGCGCCTTACGAAAAGCAATCAGACCTTTGTAGTATTCATAAACATCCATTACATTTCCTTTATTGTACCATTTGATGCTGTTTGTTGCATCCGGCGATGCATAACTGTTTTCATCAAATGCGCCTGCCGTTGTCTGGGAAGGCTTTGTTCTTAACATCTCTTCTCCTGACAGCATAAAGGGGACTCCCTGAGAAGTAAATACAATAGCGCTGGAAAGTTTATTCATTTTGATCAGATCTTCTTTACTTGCATCCGGGTTGGAAATAGACAATTTATCCCAAAGGGTTAAATTATCATGGCAGGACGCATAATTAATACTTTGTCCCGGCTGTCCTGACCAGAAGTTTTCACTCTTGTCATGATTGGACAGATCTACCTGAGGATGTTCGACCGCACCTACGACACTGAACTTAATACTTTCCTCCATGCCTTCTTTTCCTGCCACAAATCCGGTATCATAAGCGTCAAATACATTTCCTCTGATGCCGTCCCTGATGTCGTCGCTGAACGCCCCTACCCTGTCCATCTGGTAGGTATGGTTCTTTGTTGCCTGTAATTCAGGATCAATTGCCGCTTCGCCGCTGGTCCATCCTTCTCCGTATATGATAATGGAAGGATCTACTTCATCCAAAGCTTTTCTGATCTCCATCATAGTCTCTGTATCATGGACTCCCATAAGATCAAAACGGAATCCGTCAATATGATATTCTTCCGCCCAGTAAACTACGGATTCAATCATATACTTACGCATCATGGCACGGTCTGACGCCGTCTCGTTACCACATCCCGACGCGTTGGAATAATTATCGCCGACTTTTCTGTAATAATAATCCGGTACTGTTTTCTGGAACCATGAATCTGCCGTATTATAAGTATGGTTATATACCACGTCCATGACAACACGGATTCCGTTTTCATGAAGCGTCTGTATCATCTGTTTCATTTCCTTTACACGCACTTCCCCATGATACGGATCGGTACTGTAAGAACCCTCCGGAATATTATAATTTTTCGGATCATATCCCCAGTTGAACTGGTCAGAGTCCAGTTTGCTCTCGTCCACCGTTGCGTAATCATAACTTGGAAGAATCTGTACATGTGTAATTCCCAGATCTTTCATATGATCCAGACCTGTAGGAAGTCCTTCTCCATTTACAGTCCCCGTTTCCGTAAGCCCCAAAAATTTACCTGTATTCTCAATATGAGAGGAAGAATCTGAGGATAAGTCCCGGATATGCAGTTCATAAATTACCGCGTCCGTTGCATTGACAAATGCAGGGCGCACGTCTGCATCGAATCCTTCAGGATCTGTAGCATCCAGATCTATTACCATACCTCTGTTACCATTTACGCCCGCGGTTCTTGCATATAAATCCACCGCTTCATTTACGGTATCTCCGTTTTTAATGGAATAGGTATAATATACGCCGTTTAAATCTCCCTGTTTCTCACAAGTCCATGTACCTTTTTCATCTGCCTGCATCGGTATCGTTTCGATCAGATCATCCCCGTCTCCTGTCTCATACAGGTTTAAAGATACTTCCGACGCAATCGGCGCCCATACTCTGAATTTCGTACTTTCCTTCGTATAAACCGCACCCAGGTCATCCCCGTCATAGGCAAATGCCTCGTCAAAGAAAGAAGAACCAATCACCTTTCTCATGGAAACCTGACATCCTTCATAATCTTCCCTTGTTACCGTATAAGATTTTGCCAGATCAAGCGGCTCTTCCATAATCAGGCAGGCTGATTTTCCGCTCTGTCCTTCTCCATCCTTTATTTCCGTAACGGCATAACTATTTCCATCCTCGTCAGTAACACTGAACTTTCCGGCTTCCTCTTTATCTGCAATATCAATTGCTTTAGAAAGCGTAACAAAAACCTGTTCTGTCGTCTCCCCAAAATAAGCATCCGCAATGACCGGACCGAAGTTTACCTCCGCCTTGTCGTACCAGACTGTAGGGTTGCCTTCTACCAAATAAATATCAAGTACGTTTCCATCTGCTTTTGTCAAATCAATCTCCCTTGAAGACGCTGCATCCTGCTCACCATTTTGCAAAATCTGGATACCTGCACTCTCAGTTCCTTCTTCCGGCATAAATCCGATATGGAAAACCGCTCCGTAGCTGTCCTTTTCCACGAAAGGATAACTTCCCCCGGCGCCGGCGCCCATCCATGCGTTTGCTTCAAGCGTTTCTCCATCGTACGCTTCGTCAAAATTATAATAATGTACATTCAGTTTTAATGCATCCGCTTCGTCATATAGTTTAATTCTTGCTTCATCTAACGCTGCATAGTCAAATGATTCCGCACCTTCCGGCGCTTCTGTTGCAAATTCTGTTTCACCGCTGGTTACCCAGATTTCCACAACTTCTTTGTCAATCGTAACAAAACGGTCGTCGCTTGTGTCTTTGTCTTCCCATTCGTTGAGTCTGACAATAAACCCGATCTTAGAAGGGGAATTATTGCTTTGATATACGGCTACCTGTCCGAAAGAATCACTTCCGTCAAAATTGACCTGCTGCCCGTCTTTTCCTTCCTCCCATATCCACAAGTTCCAGCCCTCATAACTATTGTCGCTCCGGCCCCCGTAATGAACAATCAATGTTGTTCCGGCTGCATAAGCTGTTATGCCTGGTACGAAGCCCGCCACTACTGCCAGGATCATCATACAGACTGCCATAAATCCTGCGGTAATCTTCTTTTTCACAATGCTACCTCCTTTGTCCGTTTTCACGAACTTTCCTTATTTATTCACGGGATCAAAACCTTCCATGATCTGCGCTGATTTTATTATATCATTACTCTAATATATAGTCTAAGTAAATTTTCGCTTTTTTTCGTAAAAATTAAGTTGAAGTTTTTGTGGAATATACACAATACGACATTTCATTGCGTCGAAGAATCCCTGATTGCCAACCTGATTATTTTATGGTATTTTTAGGAAGAAATATGTAATTACGTTCACAGACGCGGTTATACTATAACTATTGTTCCATCAAAATTCTATCGATTACAGAAAAGAGGATGCATATGAATTTTATCCAAAAAATGTGGAAGGGCTTTTTGCTCTGCCTTGTGATTGCCATTCCGTCATGGATTTTAGGATCTTATTTCCCGATTATCGGCGGTCCTGTTATCGCTATTCTGGCAGGTATGGTCATTACAATGTTTCTCAAAGACAAAAGTCAGTTGGAGGACGGTATCAAATTCACTTCAAAAAAAATATTACAGTATGCCGTTATTCTGCTTGGTTTCGGACTAAATCTGAATGTGATTCTGGAAACGGGAAAGCAGTCGCTTCCCATTATTCTGGCGACCATTTCCGTTTCTCTGGCAATTGCTTTTATCCTGCACAAAGCCATGCGCATACCGGGAAATATCTCTACTTTAGTAGGGGTTGGTTCTTCTATCTGCGGTGGCTCGGCCATCGCCGCAACGGCGCCGGTCATCGATGCGGATGACGAGGAAGTGGCCCAGGCAATATCCGTTATTTTCTTTTTTAACGTGCTTGCCGCTATTATCTTCCCTCACCTGGGTTCTCTGCTTGGTTTTTCTACGACAAGCGGCGATGCCTTTGGTATTTTTGCAGGTACGGCTGTAAACGATACTTCTTCCGTTACCGCTGCCGCCTCCACCTGGGACAATATGTGGAATCTGGGTTCCGCCACTTTGGACAAAGCGGTCACCGTAAAACTGACGAGAACCCTTGCAATCATCCCGATCACGCTTGCTCTTGCGTTGATTCGGACAAAAAAATCAAAAAAAGACGGAAATAAAGTGGACTTTAAGAAAATCTTTCCTTTCTTCATCCTTTACTTTATTCTCGCCTCAGTCATAACTACAATTGCAGTAAACTGTAATGTGCCGGTTTCTTTCTTTACGCCTTTTAAAGAGTTCAGTAAATTTCTTATTGTTCTTGCGATGGCGGCAATCGGATTAAACACCGATATTATAAAACTGATTAAGACCGGCGGCAAACCAATTATCATGGGACTTTGCTGCTGGGTTGGAATTACGGCGGTCAGTCTGGTACTTCAGTCTGCAATGGGGATCTGGTAAATACCGGCTCCCCGTTTTCTTTTCTAAATTGTTTTATTCACTGCACCGTGTCTGTAATTCTTCCCACCGTTTATCCACTTCTTTTTGAAACTCCACAATCAGATCTTCATTTCCGCGTGTAAATAAATGCTTAAAACGACGCTGGGAACGTAAAAATTCCTCTACCGGAAGTTTATGCTTTGGCTCATAGCTTAAAATCCACTTTCCGTCCACCACTTCAAACATCGGCCAATAACAGGTATCCACCGCCGCCTTACAAATATTCATAAGTTCGGAAGGTTCATATCCCCAGCCCCTTGGACAGGGGGAAAGCACATTTAAAAAAGCGGCTCCCGGCGTATAAATCGCTTTTTGGGCTTTCACATGCAGATCCTTAAAATTATTTGTAAAAGTAGTCTGCGCCACATAAGGAATATGATGTTCTGCCATAATTGCCGCAAGATCCTTCCTTACCTGTACTTTTCCATTTGATTCTTTTCCGGCAGGCGTGGTAGTCGTATCCGCAAACTGCGGCGTTGCAGAAGACCGCTGTGTCCCGGTATTCATGTAAGCGCCATTGTCATAGCACACATACACCATATCATGTCCTCTCTCCATCGCACCGGACAGGGACTGAAATCCAATGTCATAAGTGCCGCCGTCGCCGCCGAAAGTAATAAATTTATAATTTTCTTTGATCTTCCCTTTTCTCTTTAATACCCGGTAGGCGGTCTCCACGCCGGAAAGCGTCGCGCCCGCATTTTCAAATGCATTGTGAATATAACTGTCCTCATATGCCGTATAAGGATACATAAAGGAAGATACTTCCAGACAACCTGTGGCATTTCCAATCACTGCCCGGTCCTCCTCGTGCAGCGCGCGAAGGACAGCCCGCACCGCAATCGTACCGCCGCATCCTGCACACATCCTGTGTCCCGGCGCCAGTCTTTCCGGTTTGTTCATGATTTCTTTCAAATTATATGCTGCTTCCATATTGATAACCATACCTCTCTTTTTAGTGCAAATTCCATTTCTGAACCGTTTTCTCTTTTATAAATCTCTATTTCCGCAGACCAATATAATCATACTTGTCTGTCACCTTATGCTCCTTAGCGATCCGTTCCAATTTACTGTAAACCTGTTCAAAATCCTCAACCGTAATGTCCCTGCCGCCAAGACCATAAAAATAATTTACCACGTCCGCATCCGCCTTTGCCTGATAAAGCGCCGCCTGCACCTCCGCTCCCAAAGGTCCTCCCGTCGCCGAAAACATCTCGGAACGGTCTAAAACGGCGATTGTCTTCACATGCGACAGCGCTGCGGCAAGTTCCTCTTCCGGGAACGGACGGAATACTCTGATTTTTAGCAGGCCCACTTTTTTCCCTGTTTCTTTACGGATCTTATTGACTGCGGCTTTGCAGGTGCCTGCCGCAGAACCGATAATGACGATCGCATATTCCGCGTCCTCTAAACAATACTCTTCAAAGAAACCGTATTTTCTGCCGGTCATCTTCTCAAACCGTTCCGCCACCTCCAGAATCACTTTGCGGGCATTTTTCATCGCTTCCCGCTGTCCGCGCTTTGTTTCCATATAATAATTGGATACCGCATAGGGTCCCACTGCCATCGGCTCTTTGGCATTCAAAAGATAATGTTCAGGATTTCTTTCTCCCACAAATTGTTTGACGGAATCGGTTTCCACAAGCAGAATATTTTCTACGCCGTGGCTGGTAATAAATCCATCCTGACAGATCATAACGGGAAGCATCACATCTTTATGCTCGGCAATGGGAAATGCCTGTAAAAAATTATCATATACTTCCTGATTGGATTCTGCATAGATTTGTATCCATCCGCTGTCTCTTGCTCCCATACTGTCGGAATGATCCGCATTAATATTGATTGGGCCTGACAAGGCACGGTTGACTAACGCCATTACAATAGGAAGTCTGTCGGATGCCGCCACATACAGTTCCTCCCACATAAGCGCCATACCGCAGGAAGACGTGGCGGTAAGCGCCCTTGCACCTGCCGCACATGCGCCAAGCGTCGCACTCATAGCGCTATGTTCGCTTTCCACCGGAATAAATTCCGTATCTATTTCTCCATTTGCTATGTAAGTGGCAACATACTGAGGAATCTCTGTAGACGGCGTAATGGGAAATGCCGGCATAACATCGGGTTCGATCTGCTTAATTGCATAAGCTACTGCTTCATTACCGGATAAACGTTCTCTAACTGCCATTTATTTGCCCTCCTTCATTGCAATTGCATCGAAAGGGCATACTTTAGCGCAAATGCCGCACCCCTTACAATGATCGTAGTCAAATTCTTCTCTCTTTCCATCCTTTACCGGTATGGAAGAATCCGGGCATACCGGTGTGCATAAAAGACACTGTTTACATTTTTCCTTATCCCATACCGGTGTGGAGGTACGCCACTCACCTGTACAAAATTCTCTGGATGTTGCCGCTTCAAAAATCTTATTCCCCTCTGTGATATCCTGCCAAGGGCTTTTCTCATTAATCCTGTCGCTTATCATCGCTATCCTGCCTTTCTAAATCCTGATATTCTTATCCTCTCAGTTTTTATCTTTCTACTTCCTCTTACCGCCTGTTATTTACAGCCGTTTTCCTTTTCCACCTCTGCAAAAGCAAGTTCCAATGCCCGCATGTTCCCATCAATCACTTCCGGTTTCTTTGCAAACTTATGCGCAAAGGATGCCTGCATCTCCCTCAAGAAATCTTTCTTTGGCATCACCCCGGAAACCGCTGCTACTGCCGCAAGCATAGGGCTGTTTGGATAATTTTTTCCAAGCGCCTTCATGGATACGGCCTTCGCATCCAATACATAAACTGCGCCTTCAAAGCCATGCAGTAAAGGCATAATATGTTCCTTTTTCTTTTCCGTATTAATAATAACCGCACCATTTCTTTTTAATCCGTGAGTCACATCAATACTTTCCAGCAGACTGTCGTCCACAACGGCCACATAATCGGGGTCGTAAATATTAGAATGAATGGTAACCGGCGCATCACTGATACGGTTATATGCCGTAATCGGCGCACCCATACGCTCCGGTCCGTACTCCGGAAACCCCTGTACATATTTTCCGGTTTTAAAAGCCACATCCGCTAATAAAAGCGCCGCTGTTTTAGCGCCCTGGCCGCCCCGCCCATGCCATCTGATTTCAACTGTGTTATCCATAATCTTCCTCCGCTCCTATCTGTATTTTCTCTGCTTTCACAATCCTATTCCCAGTATATTTTTTTCCATACTGTCCAAAAGCTCGTGGGAATCCTCTTCTATATGGGAAAGATAAGTAACGACCAAACCTCTTCCCGGTAAAATATAGCACTTTTGTTTCCACTTCCCATTGATACTGAAACCATCCCGGTATTTCCATATAAAATATCCATATCCGCCCTCCCGGTTCATCTGCCTGACACCAGCCGCCTCTTTGACATAGCTTTCCGAAACAATCCTCTTTCCTTCATAAATACCGCCATTGTAAAGAAGTAATCCGATCCGGCTTAAATCATGTACTGTCATCTCCATACCGGAAGCGCCATAAAAATATCCGTCAGGACATCTTTGACAGACCGGATCTGTAAGATGCAGAGGAATAAAAAGATATCTGGTTAAGTAGTTTACTAAATCTTCCTCTACTGCGTGAGTAAGCGCCACGCCAACCAGATATGCCGGTATATTGCTATAATGAAATATTCTTGTCTTTCCATTCTTTATAGGACAGGAAAGGGCATATTCCAGATAGCTTTCTCCTTCCGGCCGGAAAGGGAACCCATCTACCGACATGGTAAGCAGTCTCTGTATCGTGATATCCTGAAAGGCTGTAACCTGCTCTTTCTTCATTTTTCTTACTATTTCCGAAGGAAGATACGCAAGAACCGGCTTTTCTATTTCAAACTTTCCCTGATCACAGGCAATGCCCGCCGCAATCGAAGTGATCGTTTTGGTTGCGGAATAAATGGGAAATCTTGTCCTGTCAGTATCTCCATATTCATGGATCAGCCGTCCGTTTTCGTATATCTCTGCCCCGAAAACGTTCCAGTTATTTTCTTTTATATCCCTTACAAATGCCTCAAAGTTCATCTTTGCTCCCCTGTATCATTTGATAAGCTAAAATTATACTACGTCCACTGTTTCTTTTGCAAGAGATATTTTTGTTAAAAACTCGTTTATTTTTGTATCAGATCTTCTGTACAAATTGACAATTCCGTACAAAAGTACTATAATGTTTTCATGAAAAATCACAAGAAATTTCGTGGCAATAACCATAAAAAAGACATAAATCTGGGAATGTTGCACGGTTAACAGGCTGGATTTTTCAACATTATTTTACTTGAAGGAGAGAGAAAAATGCAGGTACAGTCAATCAAAAATGAGGAAAAGCTTGTAAATAATATTATGTTTATTTACATCCTCGGAGTTGCAATTTCAGGATGGGGGTTTGTAATGCTCCTGTTAAACGGAGGAATACGCGAATGTATCTTTCTGTTATCCGGCGTATGCGCAATTCTGACTAAAGTTTTTGAAAAGCAGTTAGGCAGCAAAGCAAAGTATGTATATGCCTGTATTCCGCCTGTCATCGGGGCAATTACAGCCGCCGTCAGCAATACGAACGACAGTGCTGGTTATGTGTGTCTGACACACTATTATTTTGTAGCGACATTGTTATTGGTTCCCTATTATGATCAAAAACTTCTTAAAGTAAGCACTGCTGTTACTCTTATCGTCAATGCAGTTATGATGATTATTTTTCCGGCAGGATTTTTAAAACTTCATCTTCCGATCGGATGGATTTTTACGGGAATTGTTTATCTTGTATTGTTTGCCGCATGCAGCTTTATTGTTTATCGGGCAACTACACTGTTTGCGATGGTAGAGGATAAAGGAAAAGAAGTAGAAAATGTTCTGGATTCGGTACAAACGCTGTCGAACAGGCTTTCCGATGCAGGTACTGCTCTTTCACAGGTTTCTGAAAATGAAAGCGCCGCTGCACAGGAATTGGCCGCAACAAGCGAGCAGTTAGTAGAAACCAGCAGTATCCTCGGTTCTAAGACAGACGAGAGCATGGGAAATCTGGATGAACTCAGAAAATGGGAAAGCGTTGTTGCTGACAATGTGGAAAAAGTAGAAACCACGTCAAAAGATTTATTGGATAAATCTGTAGAAAATGAAAAATTATTGAATGATTTACATAAAATTAACGGCGAAGTATCTGAATCCATGAAACTTACAACGGATGCAGCGCAAAAACTCTCCGATGCGGTTCGGGAAATAGGCGTTACTCTGAAACTGATCAGCGATATTTCCTCCTCTACGAACCTGTTGGCATTAAACGCTTCTATTGAAGCGGCAAGAGCAGGCGAGGCAGGAAAGGGATTTGCAGTAGTTGCCACCGAAGTAGGCGATCTTGCCAAGAGCACTCAGGATTCTTTAAGAGTCGTTGAATCTGTCATTGAACGGGTTCAGCAAAATGTAAAAGAAATTACGGTGCAGGTAGAAGAAAACTCTTCCAAACTGGGAACACAGAACGAATACTTTGCTAACGTATTTAAGAGCATGCAGGATATGACGGCGCTGCTCAATGTTTCCGTTGACGCGATTCAGACAATGGGTGATACTTACAGTAAACAATCCGAAGTAATTGAAAGAACCGTTTCCATCAATCAGGATATCGCTGCAAGTATTAAGAGCGAAAATGAACAGTTCGGTTCCATCAATATTATGGCTGAAAGTAATGCAAACGATACGACAGAAGTGGCGAAACAGGCAAGTATCATCAGCGATATGGTTGATGAAATGAGCAGACTGCTTAACAGAGAATAGATCGCTGCCGGAAAACAGGCAGCATCAGAAAAAGCCGCCCGGCCCGGGCGGCTTTTCTGGTTTTTCTTATCCTTCCACGATCAAATATCTTCCGTCTCCAACTTCAAACACTTCTTCCGCCTCAAGGATTTCCTCTTCATCTGCTCCTTCCATGTCGATTCCTGCTTCCTCAAAGTATTCCCATACTTCTTTTACGGAATTCACTACAACTGCCATACAGTCTTCCAGAAATTCTTCCGCCTCTTCTTCGCTTTCCGCTACTTTCTCTGGAAAAAGCTGTAATTGGTTTTCCAAAAAGCACTGAAGCACCACACTGTCAAATTCAGGCATCTTCCTCCCTCCCTTCTTTTCTTTACTCTAATAATGAAAGATGTACCAGCTCCTGATACAGTCTGCCTATAGGAAGTCCGACTACATTATTATAATCTCCTTCAATCCCTCTTATATATGCTGCAAATCTTCCCTGTATGCCATAGGCGCCCGCTTTATCCATAGGTTCTCCTGTTTCAATATAGCTGCGTATCTGCCTTTCGTTCATTTCATATACATGCACCTTTGTACTTTCAAAAAAAGAACGAACCCTGTTTCCGTAGCAGACTGTTACGCCTGTATAAACTTTATGGGTTTTACCCTGAAGTTCAAAAAGCATTCGATATGCGTCTTCCTTGTCCACAGGCTTTCCCAAAATCTGATCCCGGAATACAACAATTGTATCGGCGCCAATCACTACCACGTTTGAACCTACATCTTTTTTTACATCTTTTGCTTTTTGTTCTGATAACTCCATAACAATTCTTGCCGGATCGCTTTCCGTTATTTTTTCTTCCACGCTGCTTTTACATATCATAAAAGAAAGTCCGATCTGTTCCAATAATTCTTTTCTTCTCGGCGATGCCGATGCCAAAACAAATTTATTCATGATGTGTCTCCGGTATAAATATATGATGATTCGTAATGTCTTCTTCCTTTGCCGCAAGAATGGCTTCTTCACAAAAAGCTTCCTGAGAATTATATAAAGTTTTTCCCCGTTTGTCCACTTTTTCGTAAACGCCTTTCTCATTCAGAATATGAGCCTTTTCCGTATCACGAAGCTGACCTTCCAGTATATGCATCAGTTTCTTTTTCAGCGCTTCATTTTCTATAGGGAAAAGGATCTCCACGCGTCTGTCCAGATTTCTCGGCATCCAGTCCGCACTTCCGCAGTAAACTTCATTCCTGCCGCCGTTTTCAAAATAAAATATCCTGCTGTGTTCCAAAAAGTTTCCGACAATGGAGCGGACCGTGATATTTTCACTGATTCCCGGAATTCCCACTCTCAGGCAGCAGATTCCCCTCACAATCAATTCGATCCTTACTCCCTGCGAACTTGCATCATAAAGAGCCTCCATAATGTCTTTATCGCACAAAGAATTCATCTTTGCAATAATATGTGCCGGATTTCCCTCCATCGCATGCTTCTTTTCCCTTTCAATCAAATGCAGGAACTTCTTTTTCAGCCAAAGCGGCGCAAGTGCAAGTTTATTCCATGTCAAAGGTTCGGAATAACCGGAAAGCATATTAAATACTGCCGTCGCATCTTCTCCGATCGCCTCCGAACAGGTAAGAAGTCCTACGTCCGTATATAATTTTGCCGTTGCATCATTGTAATTTCCCGTTCCAAGATGCACGTAACGGCGTATGCCGTCCTCTTCTTTTCTGACAATCAGTGTAATCTTACTGTGCGTTTTTAATCCTACCAGTCCGTAAATAACATGGCATCCCGCTTTTTCAAGCTTTCTTGCCCAAACAATATTATTTTCCTCGTCAAATCTTGCCTTTAATTCTACTAACACAGACACCTGTTTCCCGTTTTCCGCTGCCTGCGCCAGCGCTGCGATAATAGGAGAATTACCGCTGACACGGTAAAGCGTCTGTTTGATTGCAAGCACATCCTTGTCCTTTGCCGCCTGCCTGATAAAATCCACCACCGGCATAAAGGTCTGGTATGGATGATGCAGTAAAATATCCCCCTGTCTGATATGCTCAAAAATATCTTCACCTGCCGGCAGTTCAGGTACCGGCTGGGGTACATATTTTTCTGTTTTCAAACGTTCAAAGCCTTCCAGAGAATACATTTTCATAAGGAAAGTGAGGTCTAGCGGACCGTCAATCCTGTAAATTCCTTCCTCAGAAATCACAAGTTCATTTTTCAGTGTTTTTAAGAGCCTCTTATCCGTTCCGTCTTCCACTTCCAGACGAATGACTTCGCCCCACTGCCTTTTTTTAAGCTGTCTTTCAATTTCCTGTAAAAGATCTTCCGCTTCATCTTCATCAATGGTCAAATCTGCATTTCTCATAATGCGGAACGGATGGGCACACACAATATCATAATTTAAAAACAGCTTATCCATATTCCGCTCAATGATCTCCTCTAAGAGAATCACTGTTGTCTGATTTTCACGTTCGGAAGGTACCGGTACAATCCTTGGCAGAACGCTCGGCACTTGCACTGTGGCAAATTCCAGATCCCCCTCTTCCTTTTTTTTGCTTACCAGCGCCCCGATATTCAAAGATTTATTCCGAATCAATGGAAAAGGTCTGGAAGAATCCACCGCCATCGGCGTAAGCACCGGATATACATGATCCATAAAGTAATGATCTACAAAGCGTTCTTCTTCCTCCGTCAGTTCTTCATGATGTTCTATTATGCGAAGCCCGTTCTGCAAAAGCTGAGGCACTAAAGAACGCTTGTATGTAGAATACTGATTCCGTACAAGCTCATGCGTTGCCTTATCCAGCATTTCGAGTTGTTCTATCGGCGTTTTCCCTGAAATATCAGGTTTATTATATTTCGCGTTCACCATATCTTTCAAAGACGCCACACGAACCATAAAAAATTCATCCAGATTCGATGCGGTAATGCTTAAAAATTTCAGACGTTCAAACAAGGGAATCTGTTTGTCCCTTGCCTCGCTGAGCACTCTGTTATTAAAAAGTACCCAGCTCATCTCCCTGTTTGTATAATATTCCGGATTTTTATATTTTTCTGACATAATAATCTCCATTCCTGTTCAGATGAAAACATCTTCCCTGTTTCCATTTGAACCGCCCAATACACTACTACACTGATTTTCTCTGCTTGATTACAGGTTTTACACTGAATACTTCTTCAAAGAAATCCGCCCTTTCTTTGAACAGTCCTTTCTCCAATGTAATATCTGCATCTGACGCTACTGTCATGACCAGTCTGTTATCCTTTAATACGGTCTTAATGTCTTTAAATTTCTGCTTATGGCTGCGGTCAAGCGCATTGGCTACACGTAAAATCGCCGTCAGCTTCGCAATCGTAAGATAATCCACTGTTTCAGGATAATCAAAATCTGCATGATTATATTTTACTACATTTGCAACAATCTCCCTCTCTGTATGGGAAAGACCTATAATTTCCGTTGACATCACAATATGATAGGAACATTCTCCCAGGTTCATCATGCTGATAAACTTCCCACAGTCATGGAGAATGGCTGCAATCCGTAAAAGAAGCCGTTCTCTTTTTCCCAGTCCGTGTACTCTTTTGGTACTGTCAAAAATAGTAAGCGTGATCTTCT
This sequence comes from uncultured Lachnospiraceae bacterium, assembly GCA_947650155.1. Lineage (GTDB taxonomy): Bacteria > Bacillota > Clostridia > Lachnospirales > Lachnospiraceae > RGIG3002. The sequence continues at coordinate 37,243 of CANSUS010000005.1, read as the reverse complement.
CCAGTGTTTCACTGCGCTTTTTGCTTCCCATATAACGCTTGCTGATATTTTGCGCACATGCAATAATATCCTGTTCAAAATCATGATCAATCACTGCAATTTTATTTTTTTCCGCATATTCATAAGCAATGCCGTCACAAAGCGTTACGCCCGGCGCCCAGATCTGCTTTGCATCCATCATAAGTAAAATCTGCCTGATTAAAACCACCGTAATATGCAGCATGGGAATAATCTCCTCCGGAATATCATACATACTGCTGATATCAATTACCGCTTTTTTATGCAGCGCGCCCACAAACTTTCTATAAGCTTCCGCATCCACATATCCCTCTTTTGTCCCTGCAATCTGCCCACGTTTCAGCAGCCGGGACAAATAGTCGTCTACAACGATAATATTCTGCACGTCTCTGTCTTTCAAATATAATTTCTTGAATACCTCCAGCTGCGCACTCACGATCTCTTCAATCAGCCCGTCATATTGAGCCTGTTTTGCATTCAAATGATTCATACGCTCTAAAAGCCGTAATACTCCAAGCCGTAAATTCTGCGTTGCCACAAGAGTATCTTTCATGAACAGAGAAATCTGAATGCTTCCTCCCCCAATGTCCACAATAGCCGTTCCTTTTTCCAGAAAATGTTTAAATTCTTCCCCTCTGAATGCAACCGATTTGTAATCAAGAAAACGCTGCTCGGAGTTACTCAGTATTTCAATTTTCATTCCGGTCTTCACCCGAATCTGATCCAACAGTATCCTTTTATTACTTGTTTCCCTGATGGCACTGGTCGCATAAGCTTTATAGTCTTCTACCTTATAGGTTTTCATGATATCCGAAAATTCAGTCAATACCCTGCACAACTCTTCTACTCTTTCATAGCTGATCTTTCCTGTAGCAAACGTATCCGCACCAAGTTCTATCCGATGTCTGATATGCTCTATTTCTTTCATCCCGTTTTTGGGGGAAATTTCAAAAATTTTCATACCAAGCTCATAGGACCCCACGTCGATTGCCGCAAATGTCTTCACCGCCATAAAACCATATCCCCTTTCTTCTACTTCTCCTGAAAAGCAGACCCCAAAAGATAATCTATAAACTGCTGCGCTGTCCTGCCCGAAAGACCACCATGAGAAAGTTCCCATTTATTCGCCTGCGCCAGAAGCTTTTCTTCTTCCATCTCAATGTGATTTCGTTTGGCAAGCATGCATACGATTTCTTTAAACTCCTTCGGACTCGGCGCACCGAAATAAATAGTCACACCGAATCGATATACTAAAGACAGTTTTTCCTGCACCGTATCATTAGAATGCAAATCATCTTTTCTGTCCTCTTTGTCACTGAATTTTTCCCTGACAAGATGCCTCCTGTTAGAAGTTGCATAAATCAGTACATTGTCAGGCTTCTTTTCCAAACCGCCTTCAATGACTGCCTTAAGATATTTATATTCAATCTCAAAATCTTCAAAACTCAGATCATCCATATAAATAATGAACTTATAATTCCGGTTTTTGATCTGTCCGATTACATCATTTAAATCCTGAAACTGATGCTTATACACCTCTATGATTCGTAGTCCCCTGTCATAATATTCATTGGCGATCGCTTTAATGCTGGAAGATTTACCTGTCCCGGCATCTCCGAACAAAAGACAGTTATTTGCCTTCTTTCCATTTACAAAAGCCTCTGTATTTTCTATCAGCTTTTGTTTGGGTATTTCATACCCGATTATATCTCCTAAATGCACGTGCGCAATATTTTTAATCGGTACAATGGCTGCCCCGTCTTCCCTGTGTTCAATGCGGAATGACTTATGTAAGCCAAACTTGCCGACTCCATACTCCTGATAAAACTGTGTCAGAGAACGCTTCATCTCTTCCGCCGTCTGGTCTTCCTTAAACTTTACCGCCAGCGTGCAGATCCTGTCTCTGATTCTCGCATTATACACTTTACTCTTTTCTGAACTGCTTTCGTAATTTTGAACCCATGCAAACGCCTCTACGGAAAGCGTCTCGCATACCGGTGCAAAATCAAAATCAAAAAATTCTTTAAAAATAGTAATATCATGCAGTACTGCCTGATTAATCGTCCCTTTTATTTCTCCTGTGATTTCACAGGACATACTGTAGCTGTTCTCATTGTTTACCAACAGATTTGTCAGATAGCAGTGCCAGAGGTTTCCATAAAACCCATGATGCCCCGCCATATCTAACAGTACATGAATACACTCGTAAAATAATGCTTCTCTGTCTTCCCTGTTATAATACTCATCCGCATAATGATCCATGAGCCATTCCATATCCTCAAGCAGTTTTCCGTCTTCCAGATTTTTGTATACAATCAGCTCTTTTGCTCTCATTTTCCCCGTTCCCTCTTAATAATTCCCTAAAATTTTCATATTTCTTGCCTCTTCACGCAGCCCTCTCAATGCATTTCTTACCGCGCTGTCAGCCAGATTTCCGTCGAAGTCAATGAAAAACCGGTATTCCCATGCCCTTCCTTCTATCGGGCGGCTCTCGATTTTATTCATATTCAGATTATTATATATAAAATGAGATAATATATGATAAAGCGAACCGCTTTCATGCGCAATTTCAAAGCAAATACTCACTTTTTTTGCGTCTTTTTTGTATATCTTCTGATTCGTTACAATAATAAAACGGGTGGAATTATTTTTCAGGTCGTTTATCCCTTTTTCTATTACGGAAAGCCCGTAAGCCGACGCCGCATATTCGCTTGCAATCGCCGCCTGCGTCTTATCCTTATCCTCTGCCACTTTTCTTGCTGCAAAAGCGTTATTATTCATACTGATCTGCTGCCATGCAGGATGTTCCCTTAAATATCCGGCGCTCTGCATTAAAGACTGGGGGTGGGAATAAACGGTCCTGATATCTTCTATTCCGGTTCCCTGTATTCCCATGAGACAATGCTCGACCTTGATAATCTGTTCGCCGACAATATAATTTTCAAATTCCACCAGCATATCATAAATCTCACTGACAATGCCCGCCGTGGAGTTTTCGATCGGAAGCACTGCAAAGTCCGCGCTTCCTTCGTCGATCGCAATCATGGCGTCCCGAAACGTATCCACATGAAAACTGTTAATATCCTCTCCAAAATATTTTTGCATCGCCGCCTGTGTGTAGGCTCCTTCTGCGCCCGGAAATACTACCCTTGCCTTTTTGGTATCCAGCTCTTCCACTCCGATAAATGGAAGTTTTGCCATATTTCCGTGTTCTGTCAGTATCCGGTATTGCAGTTTACGGCTGATCGACATAATCTGTTCAAACAGCTCCTCCACTCCATGTCTGTTAAATTCATTATGAGCGAGTGCCTTTACCGCAGCAATCTTCTGTTCTTCCCGTTCTTTATCAAAGACCTTTTTTCCGGTTTCGATTTTATATTCCGCAACCTGCCTGGAAATATCCATTCTTTTTTCATACAGCTCCACCAGCTGTCTGTCAATTTCATCTATCTGCCCCCGCAGCTCCAATAAATCCATTTACGTTCCCTTCTTTACCTTATTTCATTCGTCTGCCTGTCCCTGCAGGAAGGATAAACCGTATCCTTCTTACTCAAGTCCATCTTATCGCAAAACCCGGTGTCACGCAAGTAAAATAAAGGTTGATTGCTTTGAAAATAAAGGCTATAATTTCTATATATCCATTAAAAATATTTCTTTATTTTTTTATAAGAATTATGCCTGAAAACGGCGGAATGTGAGGACATATGCAAACCAGAAAAAGAACTGCTATTTTAATTGTTGTTGTTATTTTATTGTTTGCCATAATTGGCATCACAGCATTTTTCAGAGGAAGAACCTCTCCTGTTCCCGAAGGAACAATCGGCAATACTGCCGGCAACTTAAATAACCGGGGATTATTCTGTGAATACAACGGAAAAGTCTATTTTGCCAATGCCTATGACGACGGTACGCTTTATTCCATGAATCCCGATGAAACAGATATCAAAAAACTAAATAATGCCAAAGTAGAATTTATCAACGCCGGGGGCAGATACCTGGTCTACTATCAGTCGGGCAGCAGTACCAAAGAAGAAGGTCCCAAATTTGGCAGCTTAAACGGCGTTTACCGGGCCGACTTAAAAGGAAATAACACAGTATGCCTGGATCACAGCCCTTCCACCACGCTGAATCTGATCGACAACTACATATATTATTCCCATTATGACACCGCTACGGCTATTACCCTTCATAAGATCAGGCTGAATAAAAAAGACGAACAGACTTTAAGCGATATATGGGTAAATCCCGCATCCTGCCAGAACGGACTGATTTACTGGTCCGCTTTGGGCGTCGACAATCATTTATACGTGTGGAATACCGCGAATGACAGTTCCTATATGCTTTGGAACGGAAATGTTTATAATCCTGTGGCCGTCGGCGATTACGTCTATTTTATGGATCTGGATCAAAATTACCGTTTGAGCCGTTATTCTCTGATCGACGGATCTGTTACCGTTTTGACAAAGGAAAGGGTGGATCTTTTTAATATTTACGATTCGATCGTTTATTATCAGACTAACACAACAAGCCCTGCTCTTATGAGAATGAATCTTGACGGCAGCAACCCGGAAATAGTCGCTTACGGAATTTATACGGATATCAATATTACTTCTCAGTATGTTTACTTTACAGAATTCGGGGACTCTGCCGTACCGGTTTATAAAACCAGTACCTATGGGCCGGTCAATGTTACTACCTTTGACGCGGCGATGAATGCGGCGGCGGAGAATTTGAAATAAATACAGGAACAGACAAAAAGAGCACGGCATGATACAACTGCCGTGCTCTTTGATACCTTAAAACTTCTCTTCACACTTTTATGTCCTTTAAAAGTTCTGTAACAGTTCTGTTCAACAACGGATGCCTTTTAAAAGGCGCCAGTTCGCAAAGCGGCTCCAATACAAACTCTCTGTTTTGCATATCCGGGTGCGGAATTACCAGGTTTTCACTATCCATTACCAGATCATCATAAAAAATGATATCCAGATCCAGCGTTCTCGGTCCCCAGTGGATTTTACGTTCCCTTTTTGCTTTCTGCTCTAATTCATGTAAAAAATCCAATAATTCCTCCGGGGTAAGCAGGGTATCAAATTCCAGCATTCCATTTACAAAATCCTCCTGCTCTTTTACTTCGCCATAAGGTTTTGTCTCTATCAGTTTGGAGGATCGGACATTTTTTATATTTTTATTTTCTTTTATTCCATTAAGCGCCTCTCTGATATAAGCATGTCTGTCACCCATGTTAGAACCGACCGCTGCATATACCCTGTGCCATCCCCTGCGAATCTTAACAGATACGGAAGAAAAAGGCAGTCCGATCGGCGCCTGCGGTTTTCTGATTTCCAAGTCCAGTTCCCGGATCAGTGGGAAATGGCGTAACATCTCTTCCGCCGTCCTTTCCGCCACTGTTTCTATCAACTTAAAAGTATGCAGTTTCAGAAAATCGTTTATAAAATGACAGACTTCGCCATAATTGGTGGAAAGTGCAAGTGCATCCTGCCTTCCCGCCTCTCTGGTATCAGTATACAACACCGCGTTTACATAAAAATCCTGTCCTGTTTCATTCTCTTCAGCGTATACGCCATGATACGCATAGACTTTTAAATCCTCAATCCGTATTTCATCCATCTTTACAGTCTGCCTTTCCTTATTTGCTGACTTTTCCCAATCCTGTTATACGCATCTGTTCCCTTTATGCCGTGCTGTTTTTAATCGCTTCTGCCATCTTTACAGCACGTACATTTTCCCTGACATTGTGTACCCTGACGAAAGCACAGCCTTTCAAAACGCCGAAAACAGTCGTTACAATAGTTCCTTCTATTCTCTCCTCTACCGGAAGATCAAGGGTAAGTCCGATCACAGACTTTCTGGAAGCGCCCAAAAGTACCGGATATCCCAGTATTTTCAACTCTTCCAGCCGATTTATGATCTCCAGATTATGCTCATAGGTCTTTCCAAAGCCCACTCCCGGGTCCAAAATAATCTTATCCTCAGAAATACCTGCCCCTTTTGCAATCTGAACCGATTCCTGCAGATCTGCAAGCACTTCCTTCACAAATTCCTGATATTCAGGAACTTTTCTGTTATGCATCAGACAGCAGGGAAGTCCTGACGCCGCTACGACCTTTGCCATCTCTTCATCATATTTCAATCCCCAAATGTCATTGATCAGGTCCGCACCGGCTAAAATCCCTGCCCGCGCCACTTCAGGCTTATACGTATCCAGAGAAACCGGTACGTCAAATCTTGCTCTGATTCCTTCTATAACAGGTGTTACTCTTTCAATTTCCTCTTCATCGGACACAAAACGATATCCGGGACGGGTAGATTCTCCGCCCACATCTATCACATCCGCCCCTTCCGAAAGCATCCCTTCCACATGCTTTAATGCCTGATCCAGCTTCTGATATCTGCCGCCGTCGGAAAAAGAATCGGGAGTCACATTCAAAATTCCCATAACATATGTTTTGTTTTGTACATCAAAGTCTCGTTTTCCTATTCTCATGTCAACTCCTAACCACTCCAAAAAACTTCTCCTGTAATCTTTCGTTCTCTTCAAACACTCCTCTGGCTGCAAAAGTCACAGTCTTACTTCCCGGCTTTTTCACGCCCCGCATCGTCATGCACATATGCTCCGCTTCGATCATTACCATCACGCCTTCAGGGCTTAAATATTCCATAACAGCATCTGCAATTTGTGCCGTCATCTTCTCCTGTATCTGTGGTCTTTTCGCAAAAACCTCTACACACCTCGCCAGTTTGCTCAGTCCCACAACCTTGCCGTCCGGTATGTAAGCCACATGTGCTTTTCCGTAAAAAGGCATAAGATGATGCTCGCAGGTAGAATAAAAGACAATGTCCTTTTCTACCACCATATCGCTTCCGCTCACTGTAAAGGTTTTGGACAGATGCTCCGACGCGCTCTCTTCCATACCGGAAAAAATCTCCGTGTACATCCTTGCAATTCTGTCAGGCGTTTCCTTTAAGCCTTCCCGGTTTACATCTTCGCCGATTCCTTCTAATAATAACGTTACTGCTTCTTTAATTTTCTTCTGATCTACCATGAGAATCTCTCCTGATCGTATGTCTGTTTTCTACAATTGTCATTAACTGTCCTAAAAAAGAAAGGGAACCAAACGCAATAATCACGCTGTCCTGATCCGCCAGAAGATAACTCATTTCTACCGCTTCTTCCAAACTGTCCGCTGCAGTAACGCCGGAATGGTATTCCCTGACTGCCTTTGCCAGTTCATAAGCAGACATTGCCCGCGGATTATCCGGCGCTGCAACCGTAATGATCTGTTCCGCCAGCGCATAAGTATTGGCTATGATCTTTTCGTATTCCTTATCTTTCAATATTCCCATTATATAAATTATTTTTTTATTTGTAAAATAAAACTGCACAGAAGCGGCAAGTTTTTTGGCGGCGTCCTCATTATGCGCACCATCTGTAATAAAAATAGGTTTTTTGGCAATCACAGTAAATCTTCCTCGCCACTCCGTCTTAAAAAGTCCCTGCCGCAGCGCCTTTTCCCCTATGGGAAATCCGTTTTCAGAAAGCAGCGCAAGCGCTTCTATCGCTAAAATACAGTTATCGATCTGACATTGTCCTGCCAAAGTAATTTCCATTTTTTTATACTTCTTATAATCAAATCTCTGCTTTTCTATTCCATAACGTATGTTTTTTGCCTCTTCTCCTGATGCGATGATCAACCGGCTTCCCTTTTCTTTCGCTGCCTGTTCTATCACCTGCATTGCCTCCGGTTTCTGTGCCATACTCACTACGGGAACGCCTTTTTTGATGATACCCGCTTTATTTTCCGCAATCTCAGCAAGCGTTTCCCCCAAAAATGCCATATGATCCCTGCTGATGGAGGCGATCACTGATACCATCGTAGTCGTCACCAGATTCGTTGCATCCAGACTCCCTCCAAGTCCTGTCTCCAGTACAACGATATCGCATTTTTTTTCCCGAAAATATAAAAATGCCAACGCAGTCTCTATTTCAAAAGCTGTAGGATGCGGTTTCCCTTCTTCCAGCATGTCGTTCACCGCGCTGATTATCTTTTCCAGGTTCCGGCAGAGTCCCTCTTTGGAAATCATTTTTCCCGAAACCTGTATCCGTTCCCTGTAGTCAACAATAGTGGGGGAAATATATCTTCCGACCCGATACCCGGCTTCTTTCAGTACCGTTGAAATATAAGCTAACACAGACCCCTTTCCATTCGTCCCTGCAATATGTACAAACTGAAGCTCCTCCTGTGGGTTTCCCAGCCTTTTACACAATTCCGTAATACGCTCAAGCCCCGGCACACTTCCGTATTTTCCGGTTTCTTCTATATATGCAAGCGCATCTGTATATGTCATATCTGCTCCTATCTGCATGCTTTTGCACGCCTTTCTCTGCCACTGTCTATAAAAAAATTTCAATCCCTGTAATATTTTCCCTGTCCTCCGCCCATACTACTCCTATGAAAACAACTTGCAAAAATTTTTTACGTTTTGGCATCCTTGGCTGGTGCATGGAAATTATATTTACCTCTCTGCACGCTTTTCAAAGACGGGATAAAACCCTGACCGGAAATACTTCTCTTTGGATGTTTCCCATTTATGGAATGGGTGCTTTTCTTGTACCTATATCCAAACTCATAAAAAAATGGCATGTTGCCCTGCGGGGACTGACTTATGCCATTCTTATATTCCTGGTGGAATTTTTAAGCGGGCGTTTTCTTCTGAAAAGAAATGCCTGCCCCTGGGACTACAGCCGGTCAAGATGGAATATTTCACAGGTCATCCGGCTTGATTTTACCCCCTATTGGATCGGCGTAGGACTTCTTTTTGAAAAGCTTGGACAAAAATGATCATAAACCTGCTTTCACACTTTCGTCCACCGTCCTGTCAGTCCCCGTCTCCGCCTGTTTCAGCATCCTGCGCATAATCACGATATAACCGATAAGAAGATAAATCCCGGCAGTCAGCCACGCGCTGATATTCGCGGCGCAGATCCCCTCATAGCTGAAAAAATGCGCGGCTAAAAGCGCCGCCGCCATACGGCTTACCAATTCTATGACTCCGCCAAACATCGGTATAAAGGAAAATCCACATCCCTGCAAAATATTCCGAAAAATAAAGATCATGCCAAGCGGGATAAAAAAGGCCCCGCAGATCTTCATATAAATCGTGGCATATACTAAAACTTCGGATATATTTTCACTGACAAACAAGACGACCAGATAGGGCATCATTGCTACTGCAAGCACGTAAATGACCACCGCATATCCTGCGGACATTCCGTTTGCAATCCGTACCCCTCTCCTGATCCTGGAAAGATCATTGATCCCTCTGTTCTGCGCCCCATAAGTCGCCATTGTCATTCCCATTGCACCAAAAGGCTGCGTCACAAGAGCTTCTACCTTACTCGCCGCCGTATAAGATGCAATCACAGTCGAACCAAATAAATTCAACACCGACTGCACCATGATCGTTCCAATCGCCGTAATGGAAAACTGGAGCGCCATCGGCAGACCTATTTTCAACTGTAAACCCATGCAGTCCTTATCCGAAATCCATTCTTCTCTTTTCGGATGCACAAGCGGCACCTTTTTCATTAAATAAAGCAGACAAAGCAAGCCTGAAATTCCCTGCGATATCACAGTCGCCAGTGCCGCACCCGCAACTCCTAATGGAATAACCCTGATGAAAAACAGATCTAAGAGAATGTTTAACACAGCTGATACAATCAGAAAAAACAACGGCACTTTGCTGTTTCCGATGGCGCGTAAAATTCCCGCTAAAAAGTTATACAGGACTATACATACCATTCCCGCACAGATAATCACAATGTAGGTCCATGACATCTCAAAAATATCTTCCGGAGTATTCATCACATGAAGAAGCGGTCTCATGCCCAAAATACTGACCGCCGTCATAACCACGGTAACAATTACGCACAGTCTTGCCGCATTGGCAATGCTGACACGCATTCCCTTATCATCCCCGGCGCCAAATCTCTGCGCCACAGGCACGGTAAAGCCGGAAGTCATTCCCATCATAAATCCCAGAATCAGAAAGTTAATCGTTCCGGTTGCTCCCACTGCCGCAAGCGCCTGCACTCCCACATACTGCCCGACAATAATCGTATCTACCATACTATAGAGCTGCTGAAAAATGTTTCCTATGATCAAAGGTACTATAAACTTAAGTATCAAACGGGAAGGACTTCCCTTCGTCATATCCAGTTCCATAATAATCTCCATTCCTGCCTGTAATCTTATTCGTCTATCTCTTCCATACTGCCTGTTCCAATGTCAAGTGTATTTAACGTACGTCTGCGCATCCTTGCCTTTTCAGAATACTCCAGAATATAATTTTTGACTTCTTTCGAGCGCCTGATATGTTCCAAAACAAGCTGCGGATGTGTCGTATCTCCTGTATAACAGATCACTGTTCCAAGACCGAACATTTTTTCAAACAAAGTCGAGGTATGTTCTACGTCCTGCACCTTATACATATAACAGTCATTTTCGTAAGTTTTAAAGAGTCCGCTGTTGATCGTAATCCCATCCTCTTTCACCGTATATTTCGTAAAGGTAAACGGTAATCCCAGAAACACCCATCTTTTTCTTTCTTTGTATGCAATTTCATTTTCCATATAATTGTATGCCCCTTTCTTTGCCTGTTTATTCTACATCAAAAATGGAAAGATCTATAACCTATAGAATAAAATATTTCTTTGTTAAAATCAATAACATAAAAGCCTGAAATTTTCTGTTGTAAAATAGCAGCATAGGAAAATTTTCTGTTTTTAAGAATTGAAACCGGCACCTTCATATGGTAAGATAAAAATAATAAAATTTTATAAAGGAGGATTTTCATGACTGCAAAAGAATGTATCTTAGGACGCAGAAGTATACGACAATTTAAAGACACTCCCATTCCAGAGGATGTTTTAACAGAAATTGTCGAAACAGCATCCTTTGCCCCCAGTTGGAAGAATACTCAGATTACCCGGTATATCGCCATAACCGGTGAATTAAAGGAGAAAATCGCTTCCGAGTGTACAGATGCCTATAAAAAGAACGGCGAAATTATTTCCAACGCGCCAACGCTGATTGCCATTACTATGATCACCAAAAGAAGCGGTTATGAAAGAGACGGCTCCTTTTCCACTTCAAAAGGCAGCGGCTGGCAGATGTTTGACGCCGGAATTGCTGCACAAACCTTTTGCCTTGCAGCGCACGAGAAAGGCATCGGTTCTGTTATATTAGGTATTTTTGATGACGCAAAAGCAGCTTCTATTTTAGGGCTTTCCGAAGACCGTGAACTGGTCGCTCTTGTTCCAATTGGATATCCCGCTGAAGAACCGGCAGCTCCAAAGAGGAAACCGGTCGATGACCTTTTATCATATCAATGATCTTTTTAGTCGAAGAGACAAAACTCTTCGACTTTTTTACGGGATCTCTGATCCCTATATTTTAGTAGAAAGGAAAACATAATTATGAGACATTTAATGAGTCCTTTAGATTTCTCCATCGAAGAATTATCCGATTTATTTGATCTAGCAGAAGATATTGAGAAAAATCCTGCCAAATACGCCCATGCCTGCGACGGAAAAAAACTTGCAACCTGCTTTTATGAACCAAGCACCAGAACGCGCTTAAGTTTTGAAACAGCTATGATAAATTTAGGCGGAAGCGTCATCGGTTTTTCTGATGCCGGTTCCTCTTCTGCTGCAAAAGGAGAAAGTGTTTCCGATACGATCCGCGTGATTTCCTGCTTTGCAGATATTTGCGCCATGCGACACCCAAAAGAAGGAGCTCCGATGGTAGCCGCCGAAAAATCAAGCATTCCCGTTATCAATGCAGGCGACGGCGGACACCAGCACCCCACACAGACTTTAACTGACCTTTTGACAATCCGCGCCTTAAAGGGACGGCTGAATCATTTCACAATCGGACTATGTGGAGACTTAAAATTCGGACGCACCGTGCATTCTCTGATCAACGCACTGGTCCGCTATGACAATATCAAATTTATTTTTATCTCCCCTGAAGAACTGCGCATCCCTGATTATATCACAGATATGTTAAAACAAAATTCCATTCCTTATAAAGAAGTGATACGGCTGGAAGATACGATTGCAGATCTTGATCTGTTGTATATGACGCGCGTCCAGAAGGAACGTTTCTTTAATGAAGAAGACTATGTAAGATTAAAAGATTTTTACATTCTGGACAGGGCAAAAATGAGTCTGGCGAAAGAAGATATGCTGGTGCTCCATCCCCTCCCCAGGGTAAATGAAATTTCCGTAGAAGTGGATGAAGACAAACGAGCCGCATACTTCAAACAGGTACAGTACGGCGTGTATGTCCGTATGGCGCTGATCCTTACTCTGTTGGGAATCCGCGTATAAGCGAAACAACATCAGCCATAACGGCGGCGATACAAATTGATTATTTTAAAATGGAGGAAATTATGCTAAACGTAGGAAAAATCGAAGAAGGTTTCGTCCTCGACCATATCAAAGCCGGACAGAGCCTTTCCATTTATCATCACCTGAAACTGGATAAGTTAGACTGCACCGTTGCTATTATCAAAAATGCCCGCAGCGGTAAAATGGACAAAAAAGATATTATAAAAGTAGAATGCGATATTGACATGCTGAATCTGGATATTTTGGGTTTTATTGACCACAACATTACAGTCAATGTAATCAAAGATGGAATTATCGTAGAAAAAAAGGATCTGGTGCTGCCGAAGGAAATACGCGGCGTTATCAAATGCAAAAATCCGAGATGCATTACTTCCATCGAGCAGGAACTTCCCCATGTATTCCTTCTCGCTGATGAAAAGAAAGAGATTTACCGTTGTAAGTACTGTGATGAGAAGTTTGATAAAATTTCTTTTTATAAATATTGATTATATATGTCTGGCAGACTAGAATGCCACTTTTCATTCTTATTTTCTTTTAAATAAATACTTTAAATTTTGAGATAATAGTATTATAATAAGATTTGTATTGTCATATCATTATATAAAAAAACAATTTACAAAATATTAAATATTCATAAAATTCTATATTTATAAAGGAGAAGATATCCGTGAAATTTGATATGCACTGCCACACAAAAGAAGGTTCACTTGACGGTAAAGTCACAATCGAGGAAAGCATTGAACTTTTAAAAGAAAAGGGATATGACGGAATGCTGATTACCGATCATAACTCCTACCGTGCCTACCGGCATTGGAAAAAAAATATAAAAGGCATCAGGCATACAGACTTTGTTGTTTTAAAAGGTATTGAATACGACACGTTAGACTGCGGTCATATTCTTGTAATTCTTCCCCACGGTGTACATGTTCCCATTTTGGAGCTGCGTGGACTTCCTGTCTCCATACTGATTGAAATTGTACATCATTTTGGCGGTATTCTCGGTCCCGCCCACCCATGCGGCGAAAAATACTTAAGTCTAACAAATACCAAACGGGGAAAAAGAAATTTAGATATTATAAAGAAATTTGACTTTATCGAAACATTTAATGCCTGTGAATCAATGGAATCCAATGCAAAGGCGGCCGCTTTAGCTGACGAATATGACAAACCCCAGTTTGGCGGAAGCGATTCCCATCGTGAAAATTGTATTGGGCTTGGATACACACAGATCGATGCGGCTATTGAAAATGAAACCGATTTAATCGACGCTGTTCATAACGACGCCCCCGTTTCATCGGGAGGTACTTTTTATGATAAAACGACAAAACAAAAAATCGGAAAGTTAAATAATGTGCTGGTCTATTCTTTTTGGTTCTACAATAAGGGGCTTGCCTTCCTTAAGAAAAGAAAACGTAAAATCGAGCTTTTAAAATCTGATTATAAAATGTGGCAGAAAAAAGTATCTTAATGATGTTTCCTATGCGTCATCAGGCGCACCATAAAAGGCATGTACAAAATTTTATGTACATGCCTTTATTATTCACAAAAATTCAATAGCATAACTATTGTCATTATTCATCGTCTTTTCTTCTGCCTGAAACCGCTTCCTTCAGTTCTTCCAAAGCCTCCTTAAATTTTGCCGAAACCATTGTAGGATTCCCCCTAAGCATACTTCTCTTATAGAAATCTTTAAAAGATTTCAACTGTTTTGTAAGTTCTATATTGATATGATATTTTTCTCTCAGCGATAAAAACTCTTCCTTTTCACTCTCTTTATATTCTCCCGGTTTTGCCATAATGACCGCCCTGATGCTTTCAAAGCGCTCTTCCAGTCCTGATCTTAAGCTCTCCAGCCGTCTTTTTGTGTGTCTCTCGCCTTTCCTGCTCTCCCATTCTTCGTTTGCAAAAGCAAGAATCACATCCAGACGTTTGGAGATACGCTCCAATTCTTCCTTTGCCTTCTCCATTTTAACAAGGATATCTCGAATATCCAAGGCCGCTTTACAGGAAAGTGCAAAATCAACTGCCAGAAATATTGTCAAAATCACTGTCACCGGCATTAAAACATTCAATGGCGTGGACAAAAGAATTGTCTCTACCGGTCTGTGCACAAACTGCGTCATTAAAATTGTAAGACCGCCCCAGGAAAGCGAAGTTCCCAGACAAATATGACCTTGAAAATTAAACGGCTTCTCTGAATAATCCCAATATCGTACTTTGAACAACGCTTCCATCGTTACGCCCGTTATATATTCTAATACCGTCGCTCCGATACATCCGGCAATATAGACCAATACAATATGATCCTGAAACGGCGCCGATACTACCAGCATCATCATTGCGCCGCTGCCGTAAAGCGGCAGAAAAGGACCGCGCATAAATCCTCTGTTCACTAATTTTCTGCTCTTGATCGAAACATAAGAAGATTCAATGCACCATCCGCAAAAACAGTAAAAGTAAAAAAGAAAAAGCCACTGTATTACCATATAATGGTAATTTCCAATACTCCACACTCTCATAGTTCTTCTCTCCTGTATTTGGGTCAAAAGTACTTTAACGGAAAATCTTCACTTTAATCCGGTACTTTCCTTTCCGTGTCTCCTGACTGATTCCCTCATAAGTAAATTTCCCATGTCCCCGCACACTGACAGCATCCCCCGGCTTTAAATTATAACTGTTATTTTCATTCAGTCTCCCATTTACATAAATTTTCCCGGTGCGGAATAAATCCATACTTTTATTCCTTGATAGATGATACAATTTCGCTATGATGCCGTCTATCCTCTCTGAAGACGCCAGATGCTCCTCTTCCACCGCTTCTTTCACCGCTATGTCAGGAAGTTCCTCCAAAATACTGCATTTTATATTGGTATGCTTTACTTTATCCAGATTTTCTACTATAAATCCCGCTATCGCCTCAGTACAGAATAAGTATCCGCTTTTTCCCTTCACATAAATATCTCCCAATGTGCTTCTGTCAATCCCCAGATTCATGAGCGCACCCAGAAAATCTCTGTGCGACAGATCGTCGGCAAATTTCTCAAGAAGCGGGCAGATACTGATGCAGCGGATCGGAAATTTTTCTTCATATCCCAGTTCCTCTTCGCTCCCAAAGCGCGCCATTTTTCGTTCGCACTCCTCAGTTCCTCCCCACATTGTAAACGGCACATGTTTCATCGTCTGTGCCGTCTGTAAAAAAACTTCCTGTTCGCTCAATCCTAAAAAACCGGTAAAAGTATACATATTCTGCTGATAAGATTTTTCTCCCAGTTCCATAAAGCGTTTTTTTAACTGTTGTAATTCTTTTTCACTCTGTATCGCCATACAATCTCATCCTGTGACTGCTATCCATTTTAGGGTTTTAAGTAAAACTGATCACTGCTTCTTTCGGCGCTTTCGTCTCTTCCACGCTGACTGCATGAAGAATCGGTCCCTCGCCGTTATAATCAGCCCAATATTCCTTTGCCACTCTGGCAGTTACCTTTACCCACTGTTTCTGCTCCAAAGTATCTGCCTTATCATACTCGCAGGCAAAACCTAAAAACGCCATATCGTCAGCACAGCATGTCATAGCCATCCTGCCCGGTACAAAATAATCTTTCGGAAAATTTTCCGGTTTCAATACCATTGCCGTAAACGTAACCTGTTTTCCAATATAACGTTCTAAATGGTCAAGGGAATCCAGATACCATATTCCATAACCATAGTTATCTAATTCCAGATTATCCTGCTTCAAGTCATAAGGAAGATCATCTTCAAAAATTTCGTTAATTTCTCCATTCGCGTCTTCAAAAATAATATCCGCCTGTGCATTAATGGCCTTTACATTTCTTTTGTAAACGCTCAGCTCTTCTACTCCGTCACAACGGTTAAAAATAATCATCTCCGATTTTCTTATCATCTCCGCAAGCAGCGACCGCATATTTGTAAAATACATGGGAAAAGTGGACGCGTCTATTGTAGTAATCTGCTGTTCCACCTTCCAATGCCAGGGAAGTTTCATATTTTTAAAATTCCACATACCATTGTATTCCACAATAATACGTTCGGGCTTATACTTTTTTTCCAGTTCGATCAAATTTGCAGTATTAAAATCTTCTTCCTTTTCAATCAATTCCAAAACAGTACGGCTTTTCTTTAGCAGCGCATCGTCATATTCAATTTCTCCCTCTTCACACAAGAGCAGCAGCGTCTTTCCTTTAATCTGAAAGTATGGCTGATCCAATGTAAAGTTAATAAATTCTGTTTTTCCGCTTTCTAAAAATCCGTTTATGATATATACCGGTTTCATCTTTCCTCACAATCTGCCGCATCTGCGGCCGATAACCACTACTTTTTAAATAATTGTTCTAAATTCGCCTCATTCAGTTTCGATCCGATCACACAGAATTTTCCTGTATATTCCGGTTTCCCTTCTCTTACATTGCTTTCACCGGGCACATAATCAAAATATACCCATGTGCCGTCGCCTGCAGGCACCATGCCCTTTGCACGGAGTACAAATCCGTAAGTTTTTTCATCTTCCAGCGTTTCCAGAATCTTTTCTATATCCGATTTGCTGTAAGACGCCGGTGTTTCCATCCCCCAGCTTGTAAACACTTCGTCCGCATGATGATGCCCCTCATGTCCGTGGTCATGTCCGCAGCCGCACTCTCCATCGTGATGATGGTGATGGCCTTCTTCTTCGTGATCGTGATGTCCATGTCCTTCTTCGTGGTCATGATGATGGTCATGGCCTTCCTCATGATCATGATGGTGGTGCCCTTCTTCCTCGTGATGATGGTCGTGGCCCTCTCCCTCATGATCGTGGTGATGATGCTCATGGCCTTCTTCC
This sequence comes from uncultured Lachnospiraceae bacterium, assembly GCA_947650155.1. GTDB lineage: Bacteria > Bacillota > Clostridia > Lachnospirales > Lachnospiraceae > RGIG3002. Next base: position 19,958 of record CANSUS010000005.1, on the reverse strand, counting down.
TCATGATCGTGGCAGCCGCAGGTGCAGTTTTCCCCGTGTTCATGGTGATGATGATGCGCATGCTCTTCCTGCTCCATCACTTCCTTCATGAGTTCGGCCTCCAAATCCTTCGCACCCTCAATCGTATCCAAAATATCTTTCCCATCCAATTGATCCCAGGGTGTTGTGATAATAGACGCTTTAGAATTGTGTTCTCTGATCATTTCCACGCACTGCTTTATTTTTTCTTCACTCATTTTATCTGTTCTGCTTAAAATAACAGTGCCGGCATGTTCAATCTGATTGATAAAAAATTCTCCGAAGTTTTTGATATACATCTTACACTTTGACGCATCCACTACGGCAACCGCGCTGTTAAGCTGCACTTCTACTTCCGTTTTTACCCCCTGTACTGCTTTCATCACGTCGGACAGTTTACCGACGCCCGAAGGCTCAATCAGTATCCGCTCCGGTTGATAAGTTGTCAGTACTTCCTGTAAAGACGCCCCGAAATCGCCGACAAGGGAGCAGCAGATACAGCCGGAGTTCATTTCCTTTATCTCAATGCCCGCATCTTTTAAAAAGCCGCCGTCCACACCTATTTCACCAAATTCATTCTCAATCAATACTACTTTCGTACCTGCCAGTACCTCTTTTAAAAGTTTTTTGATCAATGTAGTCTTTCCCGCTCCGAGAAAGCCGGACACGATATCAATTTTGGTCATTTCAAAACCCTTCCTTTCTTCATTCTGCTGTTTTTTATTCTATATTTACTGTTTGATCCAATTCATCCAATATTCTACTCCAAAATTTACACAGAGTCAATTCTCCCCATCTCTGAAAACATCTTCTCTTCCGTATAACATTCTCTCATAAATGTTTCCAGACCTTCCACATACAGCCTGTCCCCATCTTCCACAATTCTTTCTTTTGGGAAATCGATAACCTTACCCTTTTCCATTATCCAGTCACAGACCTTTGTAACAGGCAGGACCGTGTCGGCATCACAGTTCACTTTTCCTCTGTCTGACAGCGCATCCACCACCTTTTTAAAATGTTCAAAACGCTCTTCATCGGGACATCCATAGTAAATCAGTTCGCCCGTATTTTTCTGCTTTGCCGCTATTTCTTTATTCTCTCCTGCAGGATACACAATGATAGCCGTCTCACACTCCATGATAAACTCCGGAGTATGGTTTGTCCCGGCTGAGAGCGTCGCCATATATAACAGTTCACAACCGCTGTCTGTCTCCATTTTGATACATGCAGTGTCAAAAGTTTCTATCTCATGCGCTCTGTATGCTTCTCCATAAATATGTACCGGTTCTGCCGCCTGATTCAAAGCTTCGCCGGATAAAAACAACAGATTATGAAGAAAATGGGACGCCCCGTTACTGACAACAGACTCCTGTATCAATTTTCCTCCTTGACCGTAGTGTCTTCCTTTCCAATCACTTCCCGCATAATAGCTTTTCGGACGGCTCCACACCGCCAATGTTTTTATTTTCTGCAATTTTCCATATCTTCCTGACAGAATATCCTTTTTCAGCATGGTAACGGCCTTGGAATGCGACCACTGGTATCCGACTACAGCCAGACATCCCATTTCTTTTGCCAATTTTGAAATCTGCCTGCACTGCGTCGTATTGACAGCAAGCGGTTTTTCACAATAAACAGAAATCCCCTTTCTTAACGCGCACATCACTTCCTCAAAATGGAGATGCATCGGTGTTGTAATGATTACCATATCCGGGTTTTCCCTTTCCAGACAAGTTTCCAAAACATCATAAAAATGCACCTGCATCTCCCTTAACCGTTCATAATGCGGACTTTTAACCGGATTCCGGCTGACCACAGCTGCCAGCTTATAGCTGCCGTCCGTTTTCAAAAGCGGATCTGTATAATTCCCTCCATAACCGTTTAATCCGGTCAAAACAATTTTTACCATGCTGACTTTCCCTCATCTCTGCTTTATCATTTCATATATCTTCTGATACTCTTCCACTACAAATTCTACCGGAAGACTTGCAATTTCATCCTGCTTCGTTCCTGCCGTAAGCATTCCGATGAAATGTCCCGCTTCGTCAAAAGTTCCGCCGCCTGACATTCCAGGCATGGCCTTGCAGTACCCGTAAAGCATATCGGATTGAAATTCAGGAAAATAATAGGATACATTTCCAATTGAACCTTCATAATAATCCTGCCCTGCACCAGTAGCAGAACCCACAACAAACAGAGGATCTCCCGCGTGCAGCGAAGCATAATTTTTCAAATTTTTATCGGCAAACCGAAGCAGCATCCAGTCTTCTCTGTTAAGATCGGAAAGCAAAACTTCCATAAACCCAATATCCCTCGTATCAGAAAGTCCAACAACCGCTCCTGCTGCCTTTGTTCCGCTCCGAAAAGTCACTTCTCCGCTTTCTACCTCTTTGAGTAAATGCGTATTGGATACGATCACAAGGCGGTCCTCCCTTATATCCCATAATACACCGCTTCCGTAATAAGTTCCCATATTGATCTGTACAATGGCAGCACATGCCTTTTCATAAGCAGTTTCACTTGCCAATCTTGACAAAAGCTGCTGTGCCTCTGTCTTACGTTCTCTCTCCTGCTCCGTTTCATATTCATTCTTCGTAATACCTGCCTGACCGCATGCCGGGTTTTCCCATTCACCGGTGCTGAAAAATCCAAGCCTCACAAGAGCCTCGTATTCCTCTACCACATTCGTCGCCTGTATCAGCGGATGTTTTTCCGTCTCGTAATCGGAAAAGTCCGACTCTGCCTCTGCTCTGATATAAGGAACGGTCATACAGAAAAATAAAAAAAGCAGCTGACGCCAAACCGCAGCATATTTTATCTTTTGTCTGTTTTTATTGTTTCCTTTTTCACATACTCCCATCTCTACTCACGCCTTTCCCATAAAGCCGCCAGATATAAACAGCCGCCCTGTCCAAACCAAAGACAGAAACGGCAGTTTTTATGAATCAGATTATTAAGCAGAACGATAAGCCGGGTTATGTCGGATCGTAACCCATATATGAACGGAAAGCCAAAAACTTTCCGTTTCTGACAGATTACAATCGAATGATCATCTATCTTGGACTGCTGTTGCCAGCAGCCTCCAGCGTCCCACCTGAAAGCCTGCCGGGCAGACATTAACGCTTTCTTTTTGGACTTGCTTCGGATGGGGTTTACATGGCTCTCTTTGTTACCAAAGAAACGGTAGTCTCTTACACTGCCTTTCCACCCTTACCGGACGGCCAAACAAGCCGCCGGCGGTATCTTTCTGTTGCACTGGCCTTGGAGTCGCCTCCACCGGACGTTATCCGGCATCCTGCCCTGTGAAGCCCGGACTTTCCTCAGCTGCTTACGCAGCCGCGATCATTTGTTCTACTTAATTTTCTTTCCTACTTAGTTTATTCTTATTTTTATCTTCTATACGTTTTAAACGTTGAAGCAGGAACCTCCCACAAATTCCCTGCAAATGGAATTTTGCGGCAGATTTTCACTGCTGACGCCGATAAAATACCCCAAAAATTTTAAAAGTCTTTTCGCTTCAAAATATTCCGGTTCGTCTTTTTCAATGCTGAAAAGCAATGGTTCTGCAAACTGCTTTAAAACCGCCAGCTCATAGATCAAAACAGAATTGAACATTGCATCCGCGCTTTCCTGGAACGGGAAAATATTTTCTTCTTCCCCTCTCCTTACAGAAGGCCACATGGAAATTGTTCTCTGTGCCGACGAGCCCCTCGTTCTTGCATCTCTTACCATTCTTCTAAGCAGTCTTCCGTCCGTAGTCGAAATTCTGTTATGTTCGTCGACGTTCAGACTTGTCAGGGCACTGATATAAATTTTATATTTACTCTCATTCGGAAGCGCGTGGGACATTTTATCATTCAGTCCATGTATCCCCTCAATCACAAGAATGTCATCCGGCCCTAAGGTTTTGTAATTTCCTTTATATTCCCTCGTCCCCGTCTTAAAATTGAAGCTTGGCAGTTCTACTGTTTTCCCTTCCAGAAGCGCACACATATCCTGATTGAATTTTTCAACGTCGATGGCTTCCAGACACTCAAAATTATAATCCCCGTTTTCATCTCTCGGCGTCTGCTCTCTGTTCACAAAATAATCGTCCAGTCCGATCGGATGAGGCGTAAGTCCGTAAGTCTTTAACTGCACCGAAAGTCTGTGGGAAAAGGTAGTTTTCCCCGAAGAAGAAGGGCCTGCGATCATCACAAATTTTACCCCTTTTCGTTCTGCAATCTCCTTTGCAATCTCGCCGATTTTTCTTTCCTGCAGCGCCTCCTGCACCAAAATCAGTTCGTTGATATTCCCTTTGCAGATTTCGTTGTTCAAATCCCCTACCGTATCGATTCCTAATTTTTTACCCCATTCGTCGGATTCTTTCAGTGTTGCGAATAATTTCTCCCTTGGTTCAAAGGCTGCAATTTTATCAGGATATTTTTTATCAGGGATCAACAGCATCAGACCGCCTTCATATGCCATCACATCAAAATATTTCACATAAGAAGTATTGGGAAACATATACCCGTAGTAATAATCATAATACCCGTCCATACAGTATACATTAATATAAGAACTTCGTCTATATTTAAATAATTTTTCCTTATCCATCATGCCCTGCACCCGGAAAAGCTCCATTGCTTCGTCTATATGGTAGGGACGCTTTAAGATCTCTATTCTTTCCTCTACAATTTCACGCATCCGCTTATTGACATTAGAGGCCAAAGTCCCGTCTACTGTAAAATTTCCCTCTGTACTGCAATAATATCCGTGTCCGATGGAATAATCCACTTTTAACTTTTTGAGATTCTCCTTTCCGACCACATCTTCAACCGCCTTTGCCAGAATCATAAGCGCCGTCCTGACATACGTCATGTGTCCGATTGTCTCTTTCAAAGTGATAAACTTTAATTCGCAGTCGGCAGTCAGCTTCTTGGATAATTCCTTAATTTTTCCATTGACAATAGTCAGGGCAATTAAATGATCATATTTTTCCTGATATTCCTCCGCAATTGTTTCAAGTAATATCCCTTCCTGATATTTTTTATCTTCCCCGTCGATTTTTACCGTAATCATAACCCTTTCCTCTCTTCTCTATCGTTCTTTTCAGATACGTCCGTTCCCGGCCGCATCCCTGTGCTATATCAGTCTATGACAGATCACCCCGTTATACGCCCGGAAACATACTGTATCCGCCGTTAAATCGTATAAAACGGATTTTTTTCTTCTGCCGTTTGTATTTGTATGGAAGGAATCTCTTTTTTCAGAAAATCTTTCATATAAGGCGCAAAAATTTTTTCCAATCCATAATGTCCCGCGTCTATAACACAGACCCCCTGGGCTGCAAGATCGATTCCCATATGGTGATCCACATCTCCGGTGATCAGCACATCCGCGCCTGCCGCCACAACATCTTTCATCGTACTTTTCCCGGAACCCGGGCATATCGCGATTGTCCCAATAGGCGTTTCCAGATCGCCGTAAACGTTTACGGATTTTAACCGGAACACTTCCTTTACATAGGACGCGCACTCCGACAGAGACTGTATCCTTTTCCATTTCCCATACCGGCCGATCCCTTCTTTTCTGTTTCCATCGTCAAACGTCACTGACAATACTTTTGTATCCGTAAGTCCCATTTCATCCGCCGCCGCCTGCGCCATTGCAACCACATCAAAATTCGTATGCATGGCGTAATAGCATATATCGTTCTGTAACAGTCTTACCAGTCTTCTTCCGATAAAATCATCGTTATTTATCCTCGTTACCGGTTTAAAAATCAGCGGATGATGTGTCAGTATCATATCGGCGCCCACTTCAACAGCCTCTTCAATGATCTCGTCCGTCGCATCCAATGCAATAAATACGGTCTTTATTTTCTTTTCACGCCTTCCCGCAAGAAACCCCACATTATCCCACTCTTCCGCATATTTTACCGGCGCAATCTGTTCCAGTTTTTCAATAATATCACTGCATCGCATCTTCCTTCCCCCTTTTCTTTTGCATCCTCCCCGGATCAGCTGATTACTGAAAATAAGCAAGCGCTGTCTCCAACCGCTTTTTCTTCTCTTCTAATTCCAATTCCCTCTTTTTCGTCTGTTTTTTGTGCCCGCCAAACTCTGTCAGTTTTCTTGTAATCTCCTCTGTCAACGCCTTTTCTCTGAGAAGATATTCTTTTAATACGGGATGTTTTGCCGAAAGCAGGATGGGGCCGTATTGATCCAAAACAGCCTGCCGCTCCTCCGTTTCAGTCATATCCGCTTTTTTATCCGGTTTTTGTACTGCCTCTTTCTGCTGTCTTTCTCGATTTTCCGCAGGCGGAACTACGATCTTCATAATCGGATAATATTTTCCATCTTCTTCCACCATATCTTCCCCTGCAAGCAAAAATCCTTCCCGGCGGATAAATGCCCTCACACTTCCAATCTCGGACTGTGGCTGTAAAATCAGCTCTTTCATTCCCCGAACCTTTTCCATGCTCTCAGACAGAATTTTTATCACCAGTCTGCCGCCCATGCCGGCGCAGATCAGCGTATCGGCTGCGCCTGACGGCATTTCCTTTAAGCCGTCCGAAAGTATTAATTGTATGTAATCTGCACATGCATATGCTTCTACATGCTGTCTGGCACGTTCCAGAGGGCCTTTTCTCACATCCAGGGCATAAACTTTCCTGCATTTTCCAGTTTTAATCAGAAAAATAGATACATAGCCGTGGTCACACCCCACATCACATACAACATGCCCGGATGTAACCATCGCCGCTACTGCCCCCAGCCGCTTTGATAATTCCATTGTCTTTTTCTTTTCTCCTATCCATTCAGGTTCAATCCAGATAATCTTTTAATTTGCGGCTTCTGCTTGGATGGCGCAGTTTACGGAGCGCTTTCGCTTCGATCTGACGGATACGTTCACGGGTTACATTAAATTCCTTGCCTACTTCTTCCAGAGTCCTTGCCCTGCCGTCGTCCAGACCAAATCTTAGACGCAGCACTTTCTGCTCTCTTTCCGTCAATGTGCCAAGTACTTCAACAAGCTGTTCTTTTAACAGTGTAAATGCTGCCGCATCCGCCGGAACAGGTACGTTGTCATCCTGAATAAAATCCCCGAGATGACTGTCTTCTTCTTCGCCGATCGGCGTTTCCAGAGACACCGGTTCCTGCGAAATCTTCAAAATTTCACGGACACGTTCTACCGGCATATTCATTTCTTCCGCAATTTCCTCCGGCGTGGGTTCTCTCCCAAGTTCCTGCAAAAGCTGTCTGCTCACACGGATCAGTTTATTAATTGTCTCCACCATATGAACCGGAATACGGATCGTTCTCGCCTGATCCGCAATCGCTCTTGTAATTGCCTGACGAATCCACCATGTAGCATAAGTTGAAAATTTATATCCTTTGCGATAATCAAATTTTTCCACAGCTTTAATAAGACCCAGGTTTCCTTCCTGGATCAGATCCAGAAAAAGCATCCCACGCCCCACATATCTTTTGGCAATGCTGACTACAAGACGCAGATTGGCCTCTGCGAGCCGCTTTTTCGCCTCCTCATCTCCCATTTCCATCCGCTTCGCCAGTTCGATTTCTTCCTCCGCGGAAAGCAGCGGGACTTTTCCGATCTCCTTTAAATACATACGGACCGGGTCTTCGATGCTGACGCCGTCAGGTACTGACAGATCAATGTGCTCAACATCCACCTCGTCCTCTTCGGTCAGAATAATTTCTTCATCATCTACATCGTCGTCTTCGGTAATACGGAGTACGTCTACATTATTTGACTCCAATGCCTCTAAAATCTTTTCAAACTGCTCCTCCTCCAACGGCATGTCCGTAAAGAAATCGCTGATCTCCTGATATTCGAGCACATTTTTTTTCTTTTTTGCAAGATTCAGTAATTCTTTTACTTTCTCTTCAAACTTTGCTTGTGTGTTTTCGTCCATTGTCTGGTCCATCCTTCCATTAGTAATAAATATTATTGGCTTTAGTCTATAGAAATATGCGTTTTGCTAAGTTCTTCCAACTCTTTTTTCCCTTCGATCACCTTATTTAACGCTGCCGCATCCGTTCCCATTCCGGCGCTGAAATAATCATAACTGTTCTTTTTCACTGCATAAAGAATATCATGAAACGCTTTTTCTCTGTCCTGCTTTGTTTCTATTGCCTCCAGCTTTGTATTGAAGAGGGCGGCCGCCTCTCTCTGCGTCTCTTCCTCTTCAAAGCTGCTGATGATCGACGCCGGATTATAAGTCCCGTCCCGTAAGCTTTGAAACAGCTTGTCCGCAACGTTACGGTAAAGTTCTTCTGTAAAATCCTGAGCTGATATGTATTTTTCTATCTTTTTGTACAATGACGGCTCGTCCGTAATCCAGGTAATTAACAGTCTTTGTACCCTTTTCGCATTATCCTCCGGCGTACTTTTCTTTTGAATACCGGATTTGGGCCGTTCTACCGGTTTGACAAGCCCGGTCTGCGCCGCATAGGAAATCACCAGCTTTCTTAAGTTTTCAAACCCGATATGATACTTTTGCGCAATCGCACTGATATAGTTCTCTCTTTCCACTTCTTCTGTAAAGCTGCACAGCCTCTTTGCAATCTCCCTGTGAAATTTCGTTTTGGATTCAGGATCTTCCATATGAAACTCTCTCTCCAAAATACGGATTTCAAAGAAAAAACTGTTTTCCGCATGATCGATCCTGTCCTGAAACGCTTCTTTTCCGAGATTTTTAATAAACTCGTCAGGGTCTTTGTAAGGTTCCAGATTGATGACCTTTCCTGAAAGTCCGGTCTCCTTTAAGATCGTAATTGCACGAAGCGCCGCTTTTACTCCGGCCCCGTCACTGTCATAGGCAAGCAGTACTTCCTCCGTATAACGCCGTAAAAGGTTTGCCTGTCCCGGCGTAAATGCAGTGCCGAGAGAAGCTGCCGCCTGATGAAATCCCGCCTGATGCATGGCAATCACATCCATGTAGCCTTCGCATAAAATAATATTATTTTTCCGCGCTGTCCGTGCAAAGTTCAATCCGTACAGGTTCCTGCTTTTATCAAAAATCGGCGTTTCAGGAGAGTTTAAGTACTTTGGCGTTCCTTCTCCCATCACCCTGCCTCCAAAACCGATCACCCTGTGATTGATATCCTGTATGGGAAACATGACACGGTTCCAGAATTTATCATGCATCCCAAAACGTTCTTCAAAACTTGCAAGCCCCGCTTCTTTTAAAATCTCGTCAGAATATCCTTTGTTCTTCAAATATCTGGTCAGATCATCGCTCGTTTTATTGGCAAACCCCAGTCCAAACTGTCTGATTGTCTCATCGCTCAGCTGTCTTCCCGAAAGATAGCGGTAGCCAATAGCCCCTTTGTCGCTCCTCAGCTGATAATAAAAGTATTTCGCCGCTTCTTTATTTACCTCTAAAAGTTTTGCCCTTTTATTTTCTTTTTTCTTTATTTCTTCGGAATATTCAATTTCCGGCAGATTCACGCCGGCGCGCTCGGCTAACAGCTTAACCGCCTCCGGAAACGTAAAGTTTTCGTAATTCATAATAAAAGTAAATACGTTTCCCCCGGCGCCGCAGCCAAAGCAGTAATACATCTGTTTTCCCGGCGATACTGAAAAGGAAGGTGATTTTTCGTTATGAAAAGGGCACAGGCCAAAGTAACTGCTGCCCTTTTTCTGAATACGCACATAACCGGAAATCACATCTACAATATCGCTTTTTGCCCTGACTTCTTCCACCAGTTCATCAGGATAATACATAGCCTCTCCCATCTGCGCGCTATGACGCGCACATAATCCTCAGTTTCTGATCCCAAACAGCGGTTTAACCATGCCATGACTTTGGAATATAAATCTCCTCGTATTTTGCAATGGCAAACCGGTCTGTCATTGCTCCTATATAATCGCAGATCAGCTGCTCTTTCGGCTCTCCTTTTTCTTCCATCAAATACAAATATTCTCCGGGTAAAAGATGGACTCTCTGATAGTAATATTTATACAGCGTTTCCACCAGCGTTTCCGCCTTTCCCTCTTCACTTTTGGCCTCTTTATTCTGATATACCCGGACAAACATAAATTCCCGCAGCTTATGCATTGCTTCTAAAACCGGTTCGGACATAATAATATCATCTTTGTCCTTACTTGCGGTAACAATATCATGAATAAAATGATCCAGCCGCTCTCCACAGGTTTTCCCGATCACATCACTGATCTCTTTCGGCACATCCGTTTCTTTTAAAATACCGCCCCTGATTGCATCATCCATATCATGATGAATATAGGCAATCTTATCCGAAAAGCGGACCACTCTTCCTTCCAGCGTTTTGGGCATTCCTTTTGTCTGATGATTCAATATGCCATCCCTTACTTCTTCTGTCAGGTTTAATCCATGCCCGCCTTTCTCCAGTACATCCACCGTTCTGACGCTCTGCCTGCTGTGTGAAAAACCAAACGGACAGATGCGGTTTAACGCCCTCTCTCCGGCATGCCCGAAAGGCGTATGCCCAAGATCATGACCGAGTGCAATTGCTTCTGCCAGATCCTCGTTTAAACGCAGCGCCTTTGCAATCGTTCTTGCATTCTGGGATACTTCCAGAGTATGCGTCAGTCTGGTACGATAATGATCGCCTTCCGGCGTCAAAAACACCTGCGTCTTATCTTTTAATCTCCGAAAAGACTTGGAATGCAGTATCCGATCCCTGTCCCTTTGAAAAACAGGCCGTATATCGCATTGTTCTTCTTCCTTCATCCGCCCTTTAGAATTCATGCTGAGCGCCGCATACGGGCTTAAGTATTCCTTTTCCCATTGCTCTAAATTTTCTCGAATCGTCATAATCGTTTCCATCCAATCAAAAAAACCACTCTATTTTATTATTCTGGGTGGTTTTCAAAATTCCTTTATTTTTTTCAAAATTTTTAAAAAAATTTTTTTCATAGAAAATGCACTACAATCGGCACAATGATTACTGTAAGGATTCCCGTTACAACGATCGCCAAAGAACTCATAGCTCCCTGTATTTCTCCTGTTTCCAACGCTTTGGAAGTTCCTATGGCATGAGAGGGCGTTCCAAACCCAAGCCCCTGCGCGACCGGCTCCGTGATTCGGCACAGACGAAAAATAAACGGACCTGCAATAGAACCTAAAATTCCTGCCGCTACAACGCCTACTACGGTAACCGACTGTATTCCTCCCATTTCCCCGCATATGCCGATGGCGATCGGCGTCGTTACGCTTTTAGGCAGAAAAGAGATGAGCAAAACTTGATCCACATGAAACACTGCTGCAATGCCAAGCAGAATCAGTACATGAGCAATACAGCCGCTTAAGATGCTGACCACAATCGCCGCCACGTTCTTTTTTAAAACCTCAATCTGCCGGTAAAGCGGCACCGCAAGACAGATCGTTGCAGGCGTCAGCAGAAACGTAATAAAATCCGCTCCCTGTTCATAAGTCTCATAATCAATATGAAAAACAAGAAGAAGCCCTATCACAAGAATCGTTGCAATCAGTAAAGGATTCAAGACAGGAAGTCTGTATCTTTCGCGCAGTTTCTCTCCGATGTAGTATGCCAGTATACTGACCGTCACTCCGAAAAAAACGGAATCTTTCAAAACCTCATTTACCATTTTTCCTGCCTTCTTTCTTTCTGCGTATCATCGCCTGTGCCGTAAGAGAAGTGACAATCATTACTCCCACTGTGGACAGCGCGCACATAACCACCAGCGGTATTACCTGACCTTTCACTGCGTCCGCCGCCGTAATCAGCCCCACGCTTGGTCCGATAAACAGAAGCGGCATAATTTTCAAAAGCCAGTCCGCCGTCTCTTCCACCTGCTTTAACTTTACCACCCCGGTAAGAAGCAGCGCCAGCAAAATCATAAGTCCGTATACGCTCGCCGGCACCGGAAGCGGCAGCAGCACATAAAGAACTTCCGAAATAAAGCTGATCCCTCCGATGATTCCTATCTGATATATATATTTCATCTGCTATTTTTCCCCACTTCCTTAACGGCATATATCATAAATAAATTCCGCATTTTTATCCATCGCTTCATAAGCAGTCTTAAAAGGCGACATTTGGAACACATGCCACATTCTCTCAAACACGTCCATTTTAACAGCCACGTTGGCCTGTACCATTTTTTCATGTAAAAGCAGCGAGTCGCTCTGTAAAATCTCGTTTTCTCCAACCTGTATATAAGTAGGCGGAAATCCCGTAAAATCTCCAAACAACGGCGAAATGTACGGGGCCTTTGTATCCTGTCCTTCTGCATAATTCTGAATCATTTTGCCAATGTAAGCTTCATTCAATACCGGATCTACCTCCGCTTTCGTCCGGAAAGATTCTCCAGACGAAGTCAGGTCTGTCCAGGGAGACATCAGCACCAGCCCCCTTGGAAGGAGCCTTCTTTCTTCTTTTAATTTCAGAACTAACGACAGCGCAAGATTACCGCCTGCCGAATCACCTGATATGATAATGTCTCTTGCTCCGTATCCCAAAAGCATCAGGTAATCCCAGACCTGCATCGCATCTTCGCATGCCGCCGGATAAGGATGTTCCGGCGCCAGCCTGTAATCAAAGCTCAAAACGTCCATAGAAGTGGAGGCCGCCAGTTTTCCGGTCAGCGTCCTTGCATACTGGGCGCTTCCTGTTGAATACCCTCCTCCATGACAATGCAGGATAATATATTTTTTCATATGGGCACGGTTCACGCTCACCCACTCTCCGTGAATCCCATTAATATCCGCCTCTTTGATCAGAATATCCTTTCCTCCGCCAAAGATGGCGCCCACATGATCCTGGGACTGTCTGTGTTTTTCAATGTCCTCATTTTCCAATATTCCATGTACTCTCTTAATAAGCTGCATTAAATTCTGATTTCTTTTTTCCAAATTTGCCATATTTACTCCCATCTGCCTGCTTTAGCAGTATGTACCGTTTAAATAAGTTCAGACGCCAGACTTTCCAACTGTTCTAACGTTTCTTCGTTTACTGCCGATTTGATTGTGACCGTCTTTTCCAGAACAGTGATCTCTTTCATCTCCTCTAACAGTTTTTTCATGCATTTTCCTGCCATCGGCGCCCAAGTACCGTTTTCAATCAGCGCCGCTGTCCTCTTCTGATATGCCTTACTCTTCAAGTGCAGCAGGAAATCTTCCATGCATGGAAACAATCCTCCGTCATAGGTTGCGCAGGCGAGCACCATTTTATCATAATAAAATGCTGCTGCCACCGCTTCCGACATATCGTCTCTGGAAAGATCCATAAGCTTTACCTTATCCATCCCCTTTTTACGCAGTATTTCCGCCAGTTTTTCTGCCGCTTCCGCCGTATTTCCATGAATGGAGGCACAGGCGATTAACACGCCCGTCTCTTCGGGACGATAACTGCTCCATGTATCATATTTTTCCAGATAATATTCTAAATTTTCCCGTAACACCGGTCCGTGGAGAGGCGCGATCACATCGATTTTCAGTCCGCCCGCTTTTTTTAACAGCGCCTGTACGGACGCTCCATATTTGCCTGCAATATTCATATAATAACGTCTTGCTTCTCCCGTCCATTCCTCCATAGTGCATCCGCCGTTTAGGTCCGACGTACCGAATTTTCCGAAACCGTCCGCGCTGAAAAGCACTTTCTCCGTCTGTTCATAAGTAACCATAACCTCCGGCCAGTGTACCATTGGAGCAAAGAAAAACTGCAGCACATGTTTTCCAAGACATACCGCTTCCCCTTCCGTTACCGTCTGCTTCTTTATATCCTCTGAAAGCAAGGGGAAAAACTGCCCTAAAAATATAAATGTTTTCGCATTTCCAAGCAGGATCGTATCAGGATATTTTTTCAAAAACGCCTGAATACTGCCTGCATGATCCGGTTCCAGATGGGAAACTACCAGAAAATGCGGTTTTTCATTTCCGAGAATCCGGTCCAAATTGGCAAGCCATTCTTCCGCTTTACGCTTATCTACCGTATCGATGACCGCAGTCTTTTCATCCTGAATCACATATGAATTGTAAGATACGCCGTCCGGTACTGCATACTGCCCTTCAAATAAGTCTATCTCTGTATCATTTACTCCTGCATAAAGTATTTCTTTCGTAATATCCATAATTTCCTCCTTTTCCGACCTGTGACAATTTCAATGATTTCTTGTCTGCATCCCATAGTATAACAAAATCCGGATAAAAATCCAATATTTCTTGTTTTCCTGTTTTATTAAGATTATAATACCGGTATAGTGTTTTGCAAATAGAAGCATGCTATAAAAACAAAAAGACCGGAGATTTTTCACAATCTTTACAAAATCATATGACCTAGGAGTATTTATGGCTTCACAAAAAAACAACCGTGCAGAGCGGAGAGAATGGTACAAGCTGGATCTTTCCGCCATTGTATATCCGACTTTACAAAGAAAAGATTTTTCTTCCGTATACAGACTTTCCGTTATATTAAAAGAAGAAATACAGCCGGAAATCTTACAGCAGGCTGTGGATACTGCCTTAAAAAGATTTCCTACTTATAAAGCAGCAATCAGAAAAGGATTGTTCTGGCGCTATCTGGAACCCAATGTAAGGCCGGGGCCTTTTGTCCAGCCGGACATTAAAAATCCCTGTATGCCCATGCCTTTTAAAGCAAATAACCGTTATCTGATCCGTATCTATTATCATCACTGCCGCATTGCCCTTGAGGCGCATCACTCGCTCGGAGACGGTACCGGCGGTATGTGCGTGCTGCAGACAATCACAGCCGTTTATCTGCGGCTTTTGGGACATAAAATTTCCTGTGGCGGTTTTGTGCTGGATGTGGACGAAACGCCCGATCCGGAAGAATTGGAAGACGCTTATATCCGTTATGCCAATGCGCAGGTCCGTCCGCCCCGTCCGGGTGAAAAAACATACCGTGTCAGAGGCACGAAGGAGCCCTTTTATACGCTCAATATTATAGACGGCATATTATCCGTAAAAGAGATTGCCAAAGTCGCTTCCTCCTATGACGCTACTATCACAGAATACCTGAACGCATGCCTGCTCTATGCGCTGATGCAGAAACAGCAGCACGACTGGCATAAAAAGCTGCGTCCCGTCAAGATAGCGATGCCGGTAAACCTGCGAAGATTCTTCCCCTCCAAAACGCTGCGGAATTTTATTACTATGGTGTATCCTTCCATCGACCCTCGCCTGGGAGAATATACTTTTGAGGAGATCATCACACAGGTGCATTTCTATATGCGCTACTATATCAATGAAAAATTCCTGCGGGGAGACATCACCACGAACGCCGCCACCCAGCAAAATCCGGTAATCCGCGTGATTCCCCTTTTTATCAAAGATTTTGTCGTCCGCCTTTTCTATACAAAAGTACAGGACAAAAATTCTTCCGCAGGCCTCACCAATATGGGAGCGCTGAAAGTCCCTGAAGATATGAAGCCTTTTATTGAACGCTTTGATATTTATATGGGACAGCCGTTTTCATCCAGAACCAATTGTGCCATTATCAGTTTTGAAGATATTCTTACCATAAACTTTGCAAGCAGTATTAAAGAAAGCGATGTGGAACGATACTTTTTCAAAAAGCTTGTACAGGATGGTATTCATGTAAAAATTGAAAGTAATCGTGAAATGGAGGACTGATCTTATGTCTTATTGTGTAAACTGTGGAGTGGAGCTAGAATCTTCTTTAGTATCCTGTCCGCTTTGCAATACCCCTGTTATCAATCCAAACGAACTTCCCTATGTAAAAAAAGCCTCCCCCTATCCCGAAGAAATGGGACAGGTTGAGGTTGTTAAAAGAAAAGACTGGGCGATTCTTTTATCCGTCGTATGCGGCGCAACCGCACTGACCTGTGGTCTTTTAAATTTTCTTGTTTTCAATCAGAATATGTGGTCTTTACTTGTGATCGGCATCTGCATCATTATCTGGGTTGCCGCCTTTCCGGCTATCGTATACACAAAACTGCCCATCTATGTCTCGCTGCTTGCGGACGGCGCTTCTATCGCAGTCTATCTGTATATGATCACCTATGTCACCCATTCGGACCGCTGGTTCTTTTCCCTTGCACTGCCGATTGTTGTCATCATACTGTGCATTGCTGAAATCATTACCTTGCTGGGGCGCAAAGTTTCTCATACTTTTTTACCCAGTGCAGTCTATCTTTTTGGCGGTGTCGCCATTCTCTGCGTGAGCATTGAACTTCTGATCGACCGCTTTACAGGAAATAAACCTGCACTCTCCTGGTCCGCCATTGTACTGACAGTATGTGTCATTATCGAAATTGCCCTGATTACGATTCTGTCAAGGCGGAGATTTCGGGATGCGGTACGCAGGAGACTGCACTTTTAATCTAATTCTTTTATAATAGGCGGAATCTGGGACAGCATATTATCCACATCCTCAAACATGGCGCTTTTTGTTGTTCCCATTTTACTTGCACGGTTAATGTGCTGTATTACTTCCTGATACCGCTTTTTCATCACTTCAAAAAAACTGTTCAATGTCTGTAATTCCGTCCTGGACCGGTCAATGACCTGATAAATTTCTGACTGCACTGTCGTTGCGCCTTCTGCCGCCTGCGTAATATTATCAAACACTTCATAGGTATCATCTACTTTGGACAGGCTCTGTTCCAATGCCTGATGGGAAGTCTGAATACTGGTACTGAGTTTATCCGCTCCCTGCTCCACATCTCCGATGCTTACATCGACTGCTGCAACAAGATTTTTAATCTCCTCGGCAAGACTTTTGACTTCCTCGGCTACTACCGCAAAACCTTTTCCCTGTTCTCCTGCCCTTGCTGCTTCAATAGACGCATTTAATGACAGAATATTGGTCTGATCTGCAATAGAGACGATCTTATTCATACATCCTTTGATCTCTTTTAAAGACAATTCAAACGCTTCAAAGGTACTCTTCATTTCATCAAAATAGGTTTCTACCAAGGCGGAACTTTTTTTCAATTCTTCCACTTCTGTCTGTGCCTGAACAACAGACTGGGAAATATCGTCCTTTACCGATTCAAACTGACCGGATACGGTATTGATACTGGAAAAAGTCTGTTCAAATCCCTCTAAAGTTTCTCTGAAATTTTCCGACTCTTTTAATACATTTCCAAAAGACTGGCTCACCATGCTAAGTTCATACAGTGATGAGACTTCGCTTTGTACAAGCGCCTGTTGATAATCTTTCAGGCTTTCTGTAACATACAGTACCGGATACAGGCTCTTGGTTTTTTTTTGGGATTTTTTCTTCCACTTCATCTTCTATCCTCCCTTATTCAAATACAACGCAAGTCATAGACTGATTGACAAATTGATTATAATAATGTTCTCCATATCCGACCAGTCCTGTATGACTGCCAAGTGCACTCATTTCCTGCAAATACTCTTCCATATAATTGTTTTCGCTAAAGAGCAGATACCGGAACAGACAGTTTACGGAAAATACTGCAGAGATCTTAGAAAAATCACTTTTTATCATCCGAATTGTATCTTTTACCATCTGCCTGTAATCTCCTAATTCCAGCATAATCAATACATCGGAATCGTTTACCTGCCGAAAACATGTCAGTGCGTTCCCACTTACTTCCTTGATCGATATAATGCAAGTCTCATCCCCATTGATCTTGCCAAAAGGATTTTTAAATGTCTGTGTCTGTATTTCTCTTTCTGAGATACCAAGAATATCCTGATAAACCTGTTTCGCAGGCATTCCGTTTAACTGCCCCATCAGGTAGTTTGCTTTATCCGTCTTGGAAGCGATAAACCGGTAATTTCCCATCTGATGGTATATATTTTCTTTATAAGCCTTAACCCTGCCATGTTCACTTTTTACTAATGCATAAGCCACCGCATCCTGATAGACTTTTCCGTTTGCAGAAACTTTTCCTGCATCACCTGTCCCGCCGACTAATGGGATGTTTCCATTCTTTAATACGCTATAGATCGTAGTCAGCACACAGGCATCATTTCCAGCGCAGAAATCAATACATACCGTATTCTCTCTGGACGGATTTATTTTATGTACATCCTGTTCCAGCCGTTCAATATATTTGACCGGCATAGTAGATACCTCTTCCAATACATTTGCAGCAGCGCTGATTCCGTCATAAAACGCTATGACGCCAACCCCCTTTTCCACTACGCTTGTATCATAACTCATTCCTATGCACCCAATACTTGGAACTTTAGGATATAGCTCCTCCAACTTTTTTACATGTGCTTCAAACTGATCACTGTTAGACAGCAGCATAATCAGCTGGGGATTATTCAGTCCTTGAACCGCTTCTTTTAAATCTCCACTTTGGCTCATACCAAAAAATTGTCTCAAAACATTTCCCTCTCTTCCCTGTTCATATTTCGTTTTTATCCGGTCAAACAATATTATACTTTATGCTGAGACAGGCGGTCAATCACTATTAAATAACCGGACTGATTTTTTTCTTTTGATTCACTGCCTGTATCTACCGCTCTGACTTTAACAGTGCATAACAACAGGCGTCGCATATTCCCTGATTATTGCGATCCGCGCTTCGCATGGTTCCCTCATACTTCATTCCGCATTTTTCCATCACTTTGCCGGAATTGGAATTTCTCGGATCAAATCTTGCTTCAATACGATTGACTGAAACCTTTTCAAAGAAAAAATCCATAACCGCTTTCATCGCCTCTGAAGTAATCCCCTGATGCCACCAGGCTCTTCCAATACAATATCCGATATGAACCATAGAAATATCCTCATTCACACGAACTGCGCTGATACAGCCAATCGGTTCATCACCGTTTTCTTTTACAACAATCGCCCACTGATAATATTTTTCATCAGAATAAGAATCGATCCAGTCTTTTATTACAAATTTAGAGACATCCGTATTGGGATGTGTGGGCCATGTTAAAAACCGGGTCACCTCATCATCCGACGCCCAGTTTCTGAACATTGCATCCGCATCTTCATAGATAAACTTTCTTAAAACCAGTCTTTCGGTTACTATTCTTTGTGTTCCACAGTGTTTCATATTCGCTCCCATCTGTCCGCTTTTGCGGACACTCAAATCCCCTCATCAAGAATTCTTTTTGCTTTCATAATATCTTCTAAAGTCAATCCTGTTTTCTGATCCGGTTTCACCTGATGCCTGACGACCATTTCATTATGTAAAGTCAGATCGTCAAGAACTACCCAGCTTTTTACATCAGGATGTGTTTTTAACCATAACATAATTTCATCTGCTTTCACAAGACTAAATTTTTTAGTTCTTCTTATTTCTTCTGTTGTCAGGTCAGGAGTCATTCCTGCTATTTTCATCCCTGCGCCCGCAAGCAGATCAATAAGCTTCTCAGCCTCTGGACGAGACGGAGTGCAATCATCTTCAAACCAAAAACGCCATCCCGAGTGAAGCACTATTTCAGCATTTGTTATTTCAACTAATTGCGCCAGCAGCTTAATTTTTTCCTGATCAATCAATGTTCCGTCACTAATCTCTTTTTGATGATTTTCTTCCCAAAAATCAGAGTTGAGCACACCGTCTATATCCAGAAAAATCACTTTACTCATTACCAAGCCTCCGCCCGCTCATTTCCTATTTAACAGAAAATATAAAATTTTCAACTTATATTGGAAATTTATCAAACCAGTGTAAGTAAAAAAACCTTGTAGAAATCATATCTACAAGGCTCTACTGCGGGAGATGGGACTTGAAGGAATTTCCCCACACCGCAAACCCTCATAGAAAGGAGCTTTCCGCACATCAGCTAATTGAGTGTAACCAAAAGTGTAACCAACTTGTCAACCGCTCGTTTTTTCTGAAAGAAAAAATTTGCGAAGCAAACGGTTTACAAGTTCTCAAAAGATAATTGTGATAGAGGTTGTTAGACAGTTTTTTCTAACAACCTCTTGTTTATGTTTTTATTCTACAAACTGGGATTTCACTTTTTTATTGCTCTAACAGCAACATAGGAATTCATATATTTATCA